>JAYTOI010000025.1:0-69131 GCA_043747875.1 Pseudomonadota bacterium
ATCAGGCTGTCCGGGCCGTACTCTTTTATATGGGTGCCAGGAGGCAGTTGGCTCACCGTGGAAGCCGGGCCGAAATGCGTGATCTTCCCGCCCGCAAACGCAATCACTGCATCGCTCTCGTAGCGCATGGTCGCTTCGACGCCGAGCGCGAACGCGTCCCCCGTGAAGGTGAGCGCCGGTCCGCGGATGGCCGTGACGCCCGCGGGCACCTCGATTGCGCCCTCAGGCATTGCCGATGAATCCCTGCGGGCCGGAGGTGCGCGGCGATCCATTCGCCTGCAGCATCTCGTTCAACTTCTGCTCGACCAGCGCAGGATCGACTGGCTTGGTCAGATGTTCATCGAACCCGGCTGCCTTGGCCGCTTGTTTGTCCTGCTCCTGACCCCAGCCCGTGAGCGCGATGAGCACGGCATGGCGCCCCCACGCCTCGAGCCGGATGCGCCGCGCCACTTCGTGTCCGCTCATGCCGGGCATGCCGATGTCGATGAGCGCGGCCTGAGGTCGCGCGCGCGCGCCGACCTCCAACGCCTCCGCGCCGTTGAATGCGGTGAACACTTCATACCCCGAGAACCCGAGCACCAATGACAGCGATTCCGCGGCGTCGCGGTTGTCGTCGGCCACCAGCACGCGCGCGCGCCGTACCTCGCTGAGGTTCGCGGCCTCGGTGGGTGTCTCTTCGCCGGCGGAACGCGCGGGCGCGAGCATCTTGTGCGGTAGATAGACGATGAACTCGCTGCCGCGTCCGAGTCCCTCGCTCTTCACCTCGACACGGCCGCCGTGCAGCGCGACCAGGCCTTTCACCAAGGCCAAGCCGATCCCCAGTCCGCCTTCGGCGCGATCGATGGCGGAATTCACCTGCGAGAACATCGTGAACAATCCGGGGATCACCTGCTCGCTCAACCCGATGCCGTTGTCCTTGATGTTGATGACGAGCGCGCCGCTTTCCAGCTTCGCGGTGAGCGCGATCTGGCCGTTCGGATCGGTGTACTTCGCGGCGTTCGTGAGCAAATTGCCGATCACCTGCGACAGGCGCAGCGGATCGGCCTCCAGCCGCACGTTCTCGGGCGGCAGCGCTACGGTCAGCGCATGGTGTTTGGAGTCGAGCAACGGACGCGCGGTCTCGACGGCGACACCGATGACAGACTTGAGGTCGACGTAGTCCATCTTGAGTTCGAGCTGATTGCGCGTGATGCGCGACACATCGAGCAGGTCGTCGAGCAGCAGCGACATGCGATGCACCTGCCGCGCGATGACCTCGCGGCCCCACTTGCGCTGGCGCTCATCGGCGGCGTCCGAATCGAGGATACGACCGGCATTGCGGATGGGTGCGAGCGGATTGCGCAGTTCGTGCGCCAGTGTCGCGAGGAACTCGTCCTTGCGCCGATCGGCTTCGAGCAGCGCGAACTCGGTGTTCTTCAGGCGGCTGATGTCGAGATTGATGCCGGCCCAGCGCTGGATCTTGCCGGTCACGTCGCGGATCGGCACGCCCTGCGCGAGGATGGCGTGGTACTGGCCATCCACGCCCTTCATGCGGTGCTCGCGATACCAGGAATTTCCGGAGCGCGCGCATTCCTTCCAGGCGGCCATCGTTTCCTCGATGTCGTCCGGATGCAGGATGTCCTGCCAGCCGAAATTCGAGCACTGCTCCTGCGTCATGCCGACCAGTCGCAGGAACGAATCGCTGGTGTAGATGTTGCGTCCTTCGGCGTTGCACACCCACACGCCGTAGTTGATGGACTCGCCGATGGCGCGATACAGCTTCTCGCTGGACTCGAGCGCGCGCGCGTGCGCCTGCACCTCGTCGAGCATGTTGTTGAACGCGTCGATGACGACGCCGATCTCGTCGTCGGTGCGCGCCGACGCGCGGTAGGAATAGTCGCGTTTCTCGACGATGTTGCGCGCCACGTTCGCCATGCTCTCCATGGGCCGGCTGACCACGCGCTGCAGCCACATCGACGCCAGCAACGCGGCGATGAGGCCGATGAGCATGACGACGCCGAGCACAGATAGGTAGGCGCGCACGCGTCCGTAGGAGTCGAACTGCGCCCGCAGGTAGATAGAGCCCAGCGTCTCGCCGGCCTGCTCGACGGGCGCCACGAGCCGGCCGATGCCGCCGTCTACGTGCACGCCGACGGTGAGCGCCGGCACGGTGCGCGGCACCGCCGCCTGCCCGGGCCGGAGGTACTGGGCGAAAAGCGCGCCGTCGGCCAGGTACAGCGCAGCCGCCTGAATCGAATTGCGCGCCTGTAGTGCGTTCAGGTTACGCTGCGCATGTTCCAGATTGTTGAACGCCAGCGCCGGCTGCACCGAGAGCGACAGGATTGCCGCCTCGGTCGTGATGTTGTCGACCCAGGCGGCGCGGCTGTCGCGCAGATCAGTGAACAACAGCGCGGCGCCGGCAGCGATGAGCGCGATCGCCGTGGTGGCGACCATGGTGACCATGAGCTTGCCGCTCAGCGAGCGGCGGGCGTTCGCCATCGACGCGAGCACGCGCCACGAGCGTGCCAATGCGTGCATGCGGGAGGTTTTCGAGTTTGGAGCCAAGCGCCCTCATCTTGCCTAAGTTTGGGAAATACGGTCCACTGCAATCAGACTCGTCCTACAAGAGCAACCGGAAGGATTACCAAGTTGCCATTGCTGACCCAGTCGCGCGCGGAAAGGATTTTCGCTCGCGGTATTTTGCTCATTTTGTTAGCCGTGTCGTGCGGCGGCACGGCACTCGCGGCGGTATTCTCCGCCGACGCCGTGAAAGCCGCTTTCCTTTATCGCTTTGCTTCCTACATCGAGTGGCCCGACATCGCTCAAAGCAACGAATTCGTCGTCGCCGTCTCGGGCGCGGACGGCGTGGCGGATCAACTGGAGCAACTGTTGCCTGGAATCACCGTGCATGGCAAACCCGCGAAGCTGCGGCGCGTCGCACGGCCATCGGATCTCGGCGGCGTGCACATCCTGTACATCGGGCCGCAGTCGCTGTCGCACACGCGTGCGCTGCGCCAGGCGGCGATCAAGCTGCCCATTCTCATGGTGACTGAAGATCCGAAGGGCTTCGACGCCGGCGGCATCATCAATTTCGTCGAGCAGAACCGCAACGTGCGTTTCGAGGTGTCGCTGGCCGGTGCGCAGCGCGCGCGTCTGCGTATCGATTCGGCGCTGCTCGCCGTGGCGGCACGCGTCGAGCGGCTGGTCCCGGAGCCGGCACCGTGAGGTTCGCGAAGCGAGGCTCAACTGCGCCGCGCGTCGCTGCTGTCGGCGGTGTCATCACCGCAGCGTTGCTGTATGTCTGCGCGCCGGTCCGTGCGCAGGAAGGCGAGGACGGCAACCATGGCAACGACATGCTGACGCAGCTCAGCCGCATGTCGCTCGATCAGCTCGCCAATGTCGAAGTGACCTCGGTGTCGAAATCCGCTCAGAGTCTGTCGACGGCGCCGGCGTCCATCTACGTGATCACACGCGAGGAAATCCTGCGTACCGGCGTGCTCAGCATCCCCGAAGCGCTGCGTCTCGCGCCCAACATGCAAGTGACGCAACTCACCTCGAGCCGCTACTCGAACGGCGCGCGCGGTTTTGCGGGTGCGCCCCAGATACAGAATTTCTCGAACAAGATCCTGATCCTCATCGATGGACGCAGTGTCTATTCGCCGCTGTTTTCCGGCATCGAGTACGACATGCAGGACGTCCTCATGGACGACATCGACCGCATCGAAGTCATCTCCGGTCCAGGCGCCACACTGTGGGGCGCGAACGCGATGAACGGCGTCATCAACATCATCACGCGCTCGGCGCGCGATTCGCAGGGTGGGCTGCTGCGCGCGGATGCGGGCCCCGAAGAGCAGGCGCTCGGCCTGCGTTACGGAGGTGCGCTCGCCGACGGTGCGTTTCGCGTTTACGCCAAGGCGTTCGAGCGCGGGGAAACCGAGCTCGAGAGCGGCGGCGCGCAGGACGACTGGAACAAAGTGCAGGCCGGGTTCCGTGCGGACTTCGGCGGCGATACGAATGCGTTCACGGTGCAGGGCGACTATCAGCACGCGCGGCAGAGTTTCCCCGCTACTCGAGATGTGGCGTTCAGCGGCGCCAACGTGCTGGGGCGTTGGCAGCATTCGGGCGCGCTCGTCACGACGAAGCTGCAGGTGTTTTACGACCGCGTGGACCGCGACCGGCCTCCGGCCGGAATCGAGTACGACATCGACACCTTCGACTTCGAATTGCAGCAGAGCGCGTCGGTCGGGCGGCGCCATCGGCTCATCTGGGGCGCCGGGCGGCGTTACAGCGACTACGAGACGGTCAACAACAATCTCGCATTCGTGCCTGACCACCGCTCGCTCGAGCTCACGAACGTCTTCGTGCAGGACAACATCGCGCTGAGCGACGAGTTCGAGCTCACCGCCGGCGTCAAGCTCGAAGACAACAGCTACTCCAAGTGGAGCGTGTTGCCCGACCTGCGGCTGTCGTGGACTCCGAGTGATAACTCGCTGTTCTGGGTCGCGGCGTCGAAGGCGATCCGCTCGCCCACGCCCTTCGACACAGACGTGCAGGAGTTCGTGGGCACTCTGCTTTTCGTGCGCGGCGATCCGGACTTCAAGGCCGAGAAGGTCACGGCGTACGAAATCGGCTTTCGCGGAAATCCCGATGCGAACGTGAATCTGTCGCTGAGCACCTTCTACAACGAGTACGACGACCTGCGCACGATCGAGCTTTCTCCCATCACCTTATTTCCACTGGTTTGGGCCAATCTCATGGAAGGCAGCACGTATGGGTTCGAAGGATGGCTCGACATCCAGGTGACGCCGCGGTGGCGCGTGTCTCCAGGCTTTCGCACCTTGCACAAGCGGCTTCGTTTCAGCGCGGGCGCGTCCGCTCTGGTGGATGTAGGGCAGGCTGGCAACGATCCGTCGTCCAGTTATGTGCTCAAGTCTTCGATGGACTTCGGACGCATGAGCATCGACGCGACGCTGCGCAAGGTGAGCGAGATGCCCGATCCGATTGCGCCCGAGTACACCGAGCTCGCCGCGCGCTTCGCATGGCGTGTGAACGACCGCTTGGAAATCGCCGTCAAGGGTTTCAATCTACTTAACGAAACACGTCGTCAGTACGCGGAGCCGGAAGGGCATCTGATCCGCCGCAGCGTGCTCGCGGAGCTGCGCTTCAGCTACTGAAGCGAAATGGGACTTGGCTCACACGCACTTGCGACGCATTGAGGTTCCGCGACCAGGTTCGGCCCATAGAATGGCCGCACATGTCAGCAACATCGACCGACCGCCGCCATCCCATCGAGCGCCGCCGGTCCGTTTTGAGAGCGTTGTGGAGAGGGAACTTCGCGCGCCGGCGCATCGCGCCTCGTCGGGTCACCGAGCGTCACGTCGTCGTCACGGATTGGTTCCACCCGCAATGGCTGGCAGTCGCCATCCTCATCCTGGTGCTGTGCGGAGCCGACGCCTTTCTTACCCTCACCCTGATCTCCCACGGCGCGAGGGAAGTGAACCCATTGATGGCTCCGCACGTGGTGGGCAGCGGCTACAGCTTCGCATTCTGGAAGTTCGGCATGACGGCCATGGGGGTCGTGACGCTGACCCTGCTTGCACGATTGAGGGTCATGGGCCGGGCGGTGGGCGTCATTCTTTATATGGTTCTGGGCCTGTACGTGATCCTGATCGGATACGAGCTCTTTCTTTTACGTAACATCCCCCTAGATTAGGTACTGGTCGCCTTTCTATAGGCCGCCCGCTCCGCTAACATACCGGCCCTTTCCCGCTCCAGGACCTTGAGTCCACAGGATTTTTTCTCGTATGGCTCCAAGCCTTCGCGAGCTCACGGCATCCACGCCGCTGTCTGGCGGCAACGCTCCCTACGTCGAAACACTCTACGAACAGTTCCTCGCAGATCCGCAGAGTGTCGACGCCCGCTGGAGGGAATACTTCCAGAAACTTCGGGACGGCAGTGCCGGTGAGCAGATTCACTCGGCCGTGCAGACGGCCATTGCCCAGCGCGCCACCAAGCCGCGCATGGCCGCCACTGCGGCCTCCACCAACGATGGCGCCGCCAAACAGGGTTCCGTATCGCGCCTGGTTCAGATCTACGCCAACCGCGGTCACCTCGTCGCCAACCTCGATCCGCTGGGTCTCACGAAGCGGCCGCGGCCGCGCGTACTCGAGCTCAGCTATTTCGGGCTGACCGAGGCCGATCTCGACACCGAATTCCTCACCGGCTCGCGCCCCAGCGAGCTCGAGCCGAAGCTGAAACTGCGCGAGATCATCGCGCAGCTCGAGCACACTTTCTGCGGCTCGATCGGCGCCGAGTTCGCGCACGTCTCGGACACCGAAGAGCGCCTGTGGCTGCAGGATCAATTCCTGGTCGGGCGCCTGAGGGGCAAGTTCACCGCGGAAGAACAGAAAAATCTGCTCTGGCAGTTGTCCGCGGCCGAAGGTCTCGAACGCTATCTGCACACCAAGTACGTGGGCCAGAAGCGCTTCTCGCTCGAAGGCGGTGACTCGCTGATCCCGCTGCTCGACGATCTCATCCAGCGCGGCGGATTGCAGGGCATCGAAGAGGGCGTCATCGGCATGGCGCATCGCGGGAGGTTGAACGTCCTGGTGAACGTACTCGGCAAATCGCCGTCGGTGCTGTTCAACGAGTTCGAGGGCAAGTACGACACCGCGCACATGCAAGGCTCGGGCGACGTGAAGTACCACAAGGGCTTCTCGTCGGATCTGCGCACCCCGGGCGGCAACGTGCACGTCGCGCTGGCGTTCAATCCCTCGCATCTGGAGGTGGTGAACCCGGTGGTCGAAGGCTCGGTGCGCGCCCGCCAGGAGCGTCGCGGCGATGCCACCGGCGCGCGCGTGCTGCCCATCCTCATTCACGGCGACTCGGCCTTCGCGGGCCAGGGCGTCGTCATGGAAACGCTGCAGCTGTCGCAGGCGCGCGCGTTCTTCACGGGCGGCAGCGTCCACATCATCGTCAACAACCAGGTGGGTTTCACCACCTCGCGTCCGGACGATACGCGCTCGACCATGTATTGCTCCGACGTCGCGAAGATGCTGGAGACGCCGATCTTCCACGTGAACGCCGACGACCCGGAGGCGGTGGTGTTCGTCACGCGGCTTGCGCTCGCGTATCGCCAGCGCTTCCACAAGGACGTCGTCATCGATCTCGTGTGCTATCGCCGTCACGGCCACAACGAGGCGGACGAGCCGGCAGCCACGCAACCCGTGATGTACCAGACCATTCGCCGGCATCCGACCACGCGCAAGATCTACGCGGACAAACTAGTCGCGCAGGGCGTGCTGACGGAAGAACAAGCGAGCGCCATCGCCGAGCAATATCGGCAGGGTCTCGACGCCGGCAAGCAGCAGGCGCGCGCGTCGCTCGGCATGATCGGCAACAAGTACACGGTCGACTGGACCAAGTATGCCGCGAACGACTGGTCCGAGCGCGTGAAGGGCGGTGGCGACCTCGAGCGTTTGAAAGCCTTGGGAGAACGCGCCGTGCGTTTCCCCGAAGGCTTCGCGCTGCACCCGCGCGTCGCGCAGGTGATGCTGAACCGCGCCAGGATGTTCCGCGGCGAGCTGCCGCTCGACTGGGGCGCGGCCGAGACGCTGGCGTATGCCAGCATCCTCGAGGAAGGCAATGCAATCCGCTTCACTGGACAGGATGCCGGCCGAGGCACTTTCTTCCACCGCCACGCGGTGCTGCACGAGCAAACTACCGGCGAGACGTACATTCCGCTGCAGCACCTGGCCGAGCGCCAGCCTGCATTCCACATCATCGACTCGGTGCTGTCGGAAGAGGCCGTGCTCGGCTTCGAATACGGATACTCGACCACGGATCCCTCCGCGCTCGTGATCTGGGAAGGCCAGTTCGGCGACTTCGTGAACGGCGCGCAGGTCATCATCGATCAATTCATCAGCTCGGGTGAGGCGAAGTGGGGCCGGCTCTGCGGTCTCGCGTTGTTCCTGCCGCACGGCTACGAAGGACAGGGCCCGGAGCATTCCTCCGCGCGTCTCGAGCGCTTCCTGCAGCTGTGCGCCGAGAACAACATGCAGGTGTGCGTGCCGTCGACGCCCGCGCAGATGTATCACATGATCCGCCGGCAGATACTGCGCAGCCTGCGCAAGCCGCTCATCGTCATGACGCCCAAGAGTTTGTTGCGCCACGAGCTGTCGGTGTCGTCGCTCGAGGACCTGGCAAACGGCGAATTCGCGACCGTCATCGACGATGTCGACAAACTGACTGCCGCCAACGTGAAGCGCGTGGTCATGTGCTCGGGCAAAGTGTACTTCGAGCTGTTGAAGACGCGCCGTGCCCAGAAAGAAAACAACAACGAAGTTGCCGTCGTGCGTATCGAGCAGCTCTATCCATTCCCCGTGCAGGAGACGGAGGCCGTGCTCGCGAAGTACGCCAACGCGCGCGAAGTGGTGTGGTGCCAGGAAGAGCCGCAGAACCAGGGCGCCTGGTATCAAATCCGGCACCGCCTGGCTACTTTGTGCGGCAAGCGCGAGCTGCTGTATGCAGGACGCGCGCCGGCGGCCGCGCCCGCCACGGGCATCTCGAAGATTCACGACTCGGAACAGCGCGGGCTCATCGAAGCCGCGCTGACCGCGACCAACAAAGAAGACGGCGCGCGCGAGACCAAGCGGCTCATGCCCAATGCTCCGCCGAACCCGGCTGCGGCCGCGACGTTGCGTTAAGGAAGAAGAACGATGGCCATCGAAATCAAGGTTCCACAGCTGCCCGAGTCCGTCGCCGACGCCACGCTGGTCACCTGGCACAAGCAGGCCGGTCAGGCCGTGAGCCGCGACGAGAATCTCGCGGACCTCGAGACCGACAAGGTCGTGCTCGAAGTGCCGGCGCCCGTCAACGGCGTGCTCAAGGAACTGCGCATCGTTGCCGGCACTTCGGTGACCAGCGGCCAGGTGCTGGCGGTCATCGAGGAAGGTGCTGCGGCGAGTGTGTCGGCCACGAAGCCCGCCGCCGCCACTGCGGCGGCACCGGCTGCCGCGAAACCCGCCGCGTCGGGAGGCAACGAGAAGCTCGCGCCGTCGGTGCGCCGCATGGTCGAGGAGAAGCAGCTCGACCCGGCCAAGATTCCCGCATCGGGCAAGGATGGACGCATCACCAAGAGCGACGTCGTAGGCTATCTAGACCAGCCTGCCGCCCCGGTGTCGGCATCGGTCGGCGCCGCAGGCAGACAGGATCAGCGCGTGCCGATGACGCGCCTGCGCGCGCGCATCGCCGAGCGTCTGCTGCAGGCGCAGCAAACCCAGGCGCAGCTCACCACGTTCAACGAGGTCGACCTCAAGGCCGTGATGGACATTCGCGCGAAGTACAAAGAATCCTTCGAGAAGAAGCACGGCGTGAAGCTCGGCTTCATGTCGTTCTTCGTGAAGGCCGCCGTCGAGGCGCTCAAGAAATTCCCCACGGTCAATGCCTCGGTGGAAGGCAGCGACATCGTGTACCACGAGTACTACGACATCGGAGTCGCGGTTTCGACCGAGAAGGGTTTGATGGTCCCGGTGTTGCGCGACGTCGATCTGCAGAGCTACGCCGACGTCGAGAAGAACATCGGCGCGTACGCCCTGAAGGCGCGCGAAGGCAAGATCACCATCGATGAGCTCACGGGCGGCACGTTTTCCATCACCAACGGCGGCACCTTCGGCTCGCTGCTCTCCACTCCGATCGTCAACATGCCGCAGAGCGCGATTCTCGGCATGCACGCGACGAAGGAGCGACCCATGGTGGTCGACGGCAAGATCGAGATCCGCCCGATGATGTACGTGGCGCTGAGCTACGACCATCGCATCATCGATGGCCGCGAGGCCGTTCAGTTCCTCGTCACCATCAAGGATTGCCTCGAAGATCCGGCGCGTCTGCTGTTGGGCGTCTGATCGATCCATGCGTATGTTCGAGAAGCTCGCGGTAACGCTCCTGCTCGGAGTGTTCGCCACGTCTGCGAACGCGCACATCGAGTTCATCGACGCGAGATTCGTCGCGCTGGATCGCGCTGCGGACCACTGGGTGCTCAAGCTCGAGATCCACCGTTGGAACAATGGTGGGCCGGTCGAGAGCCCTCCGCGGCCCGCCACCGTGTACGTCCGCCGCGATCCGCGCTGCATCCGCGCGAAGCAGATTTATCTCGGAACGCAGGAAGAATTCGATCGCGCGCTGGTAGTCCTGCGCGCACAACTTGCCGCGGGCGGTAAGCATGTATTCGGGTTCAACGTCACTCCGTTGACGGACGAGCGCGACGAGTTCATCGCCGTGAACCTGCGAGTGGGCAATTTCCACGGCGCCGAGCCGATCGTGTGGGCCGTCGCCTCCGAGGCCGGTTTTTGTCGTTTCAAGCCAGATAAAAATAGTTAGATAAAGGAATGAACCGTGAGTGAATACGATGTGATCGTCATCGGCGGCGGTCCGGCGGGCTATCCCGCGGCCATTCGCGCGGCGCAGAACAAGCTCAAGGTGGCCTGCATCGACGAGTGGAAGAACAAGGACGGCACGGCCGTGTTCGGCGGCACCTGCACGAACGCCGGCTGCATTCCCTCGAAGGCGCTGCTCGAGTCCTCGGAGCTGTATCACAAGACCAAGGAAGAGCTCGGCGTGCACGGCATCAAGGTCGGCAGCGTGGACCTCGATCTTGCGCAGATGCAGAAGCGGCGCGCGGGCATCGTCAAGGCCAGCACCAACGGCATCGCACTGCTGCTCAAGAGCGCGGGCGTCACCGCGTTGCAGGGCCACGGCAAACTGCTGGCGGGGCGCAAGGTGGAATACACCGCGCACGACGGCAAGATGCAGACGCTCTCGGCCAGGCACGTCGTGCTGGCGTCGGGTTCGGCGCCGACCGAGCTCAAAAGCATGCCGTTCGACGGCAAGAACATCGTGGATTCCTGGGGCGCGCTCGAGTTGGATGCGGTGCCCAGGAAGCTCGCCGTCGTCGGCGCGGGCGTCATCGGCCTCGAGCTCGGCAGCGTATGGCGTCGTCTCGGCGCGGAAGTCGTGGTGCTCGAAGCACTCGACACGTTCCTCGCGATTGCCGATCAGGGTCTGGCGAAGGAAGCCGCGCGACACTTCAAGAAGCAGGGCCTGGACGTCAAGCTCGGCGCGAAGGTATCGAGCGCCACTTCCGGCGCGAAGGGCGTCGAGTTGAGCTACAGCGACGCCAGCGGCGCGCAGTCCATCACCGTCGACAAGGTCATCGTGTGCATCGGCCGCCGGCCGTTCACGAACGGCTTGTTAGGCGAGGGCACGGGCGTGCAGCTCGACGAACGCGGTTTCATCAAAGTCGACGAGCATTGCAAGGCCGCCGAGAATGTCTGGGCGGTCGGTGACTGCGTACGCGGCCCGATGCTCGCGCACAAGGGCAAGGACGAAGGCGTCATGGTCGGCGACCTGATCGCCGGCAAGTATGGCCACATGAATTACGACACCGTACCGTCGGTGATCTACACCCATCCCGAGATAGCCTGGGTCGGGCAGACCGAAGAGCAGGTGAAGCAGAGCGGACGCGCCTACAAAGTGGGCCAGTTCCCGTTCGCCGCCAGCGGGCGCGCGCGCGCCATGGAGGCCACCGCGGGCTTCGTCAAACTGATCGCCGCGCAGGACGACGACGAGATCTTGGGCGTGCACATCATCGGACCGCTGGCCGGCGAGCTCATCGCCGAGGCCGTGCTCGCGATGGAATACTCCGCGAGCAGTGAAGACCTGCAGCGTACGATCCATGCGCACCCGACATTGTCCGAGGCTCTGCACGAAGCGGCGCTGGCCGCCGACAAGCGCGCCATCGACAACGTGAATCGCTGACGTCATGCGCGCCCTCATCCTGTTCGCGGGCATCGTCATGGCCGCGGTCTGTGCCGCGTCTGGTGCGGAGGCCGGCCCGAAGCCGCCGCCCGATGTGGTGCGCGAGCATTCCCTCCAGAAACCGGAGTGCTGGTTCGAGAGCCGGGAGCCGGCGCCGGCTATCTACCCAAGAGTCGCGCTGGAGCGCAGACATCAGGGAATCGTGGTGGTGCGATTCACGGCGCGCACGAGATGGTCCGCGCCGCGCGCCGCCCTCGTGGAAGACTCGAGCGGGTTCGATGAGCTCGACACCGAAGCACTGAAGGCGCTGAAGCGCTCGAAGATCCGTACGAACTGTCCCGGAGTCGTGTTTCGCTATCAGACCGTGTTCGATCTGCCGCAGGCGTGAGGCCGATGTCCCTGCTGTTTCGCATCCTGTTGTGCACATTGCCGGTCGCTGGGACGCTGGCGCAGGACGCCGCTGCGGCCGAAAGCGGACCCGCATGGGTTTTCCAGCAGGAGGGTGCGCTGAAGTGGGGTCACCTCATCGCGGCGACGTACGTGGCGGATTGCAGCGGTGCGGCGATCCTGGAGGCGCAGGAGCGCGAGCCGCAGTTCGAGGCGCAGATCGCCAACGACATCAGCGTCTTCTCGTGCTTCAGGCTGCTGGTGCGCAACGACACGCCGAATCGGATCCAGTGCCAGGTACAGATCGAGCTGCCGGCCGCCGGCCGCAAGCAGCCGCTGCCGGTCGAGAGCGGCGTGGTCCTGGACGCAGAGGCGACGGATGCCGCGTTCGAATTGTTCGCGCTCGCGTCGCAGGCGCCGCGCGCAGCCGGCAGCAAGTGCTTCCTCATCCCGGACGAACTACCGGCCTTCAAGGATCGCAAGGAATGCAAGGGTGATTTCCGCGCGGCGTCGCCGGGCCGCTTCTATCCACCGCTCTCGAAGCGCAACCAGGAAGAGGGCGGCGTCGTCATCGAATACGGCATGGTCAAGGGAGCCACGCGTCTGAAAGACGTACGCGTGGTCCAGAGCAGCGGATTCACGGCTCTCGATTCCGCGGCGATCAAGGTCGCGTATGAGTCACAGGCGACCCATCACTGCGCCGACGCGCGCTACCGCGCGCGGATCGTCTTCAAGCTGGCCGACTAGCAGTGGCGCGCGTCGTCGGATGCGATAGCTAGTTAGCCGCCTCGAACACCAGGCGCGCGCGCGCCGTCGTCGGCACGGCGACGCCGTTCTCGCGGCGCGGCTCGTAGGACCACTTGCGCACCGCGTTCTGCGCCGAATCGTCGAACACGCCCGGTGGCGTCGACTCCAGCACTTCCACCGCGGCAACCTTGCCGGTCTCGGTCACCGAAATCTTCACGACGACGTAGCCGCTGGTCTTCTTCGAAACTCCGGACGGTAAGGTCGGAGTGACGCGTTTGACGAGCTTCGCGGGCACCACGTCGACCGGCGCGGGCGGCGTCGGCTGCGGCGCGGCCGTCGGCGGCATCTCCACGGACGCCGTGCCGGCGGTGACGGGCGAAGCGATGGCCGGCGTGGGAGCCTCGGCTGTCGGAGTCGGCATGCGCGCGGAGTCTCCCGCCTCGAGCGTGCGCCCCGGGAATGAGCTCTCGGCGCGATTCATCGTCATCGTCGTCGTCGAAATCGCATTGATTGGCGCGTCCAGCGCGAGCGACTCGCGCGGCACGTCACCGATGGGCGCGCCGTACGTGCGCGGCGTGCCCGACGAAATAGCCGGAGTCTCGCGCGCTGAGCGTGATGGGCCGGTGCGGTCCGGCGTGCGGGTGGCGACGCGCGCCGGCACTCGCTCCGGACGACGTTGTTGGCTGGGGCGTGGCCGCTGATTCTGATTCGATGCGCGCTGCGAAGAAGTTGGAACCACCGCGGCCTGCACTGGCCCCCGCGACGTCGGCGTCTGCGCCGATGAGAGCTTCGAGAGCTCCTCGGCGCGATCGATCGCGTCCTTGAGGAAATCGCGGCGCGGATGCAACGGGGATCTCTCAACCAGCGTCGCGAGCTCGCGCCGCGCGGTAGCGATCTCGTTCTTCATGATCGCGTTTTCGATATCGATCTCGATCAGCGTGAGATCGTCCGTCACCTTCTGCTGTTCGGTCATGCGCTGCACCGTGGCCGCGATGGCGGCCTCGCGCGCGCGCGCCTCGGGGTCGTAGACCTTTTCGATCACGAACACGATGGCTCCCGCGACCGCTACGGCGATGCCGCAGGCGGTGGCGAGACGGATCTTCTTGCGGCGTGCGGCGTCATCGACCACGCGCTGCTGCACGCCGAGTCGCGCCTGTGCAGCGATGTCCGCGAAATCGTCTTCGGCGGGCTGCGTCTCCGGCGTCCAGCCCGGAAGACCACCGCGCGAGGCGGCAGCGCTGGCCGGCTGCAAGGGCATCGGCGGGATCGCCTTCATCGCCGGCGCTGTGGCGCGCATCTGTGTCGGTACGCGCGCCACCGGACCCGTGACGCGCGCGGCCGGTGCGCGCAGCGGCGGCTCGGGAGCGGGTTGGGGTTGCACGGCGCGCGCCGTCGCGGCGCGGCCGTGTGCGGCTGCGCTCGCAATGGCCGTGGCGGCCGGCGGCGGTGTCGCCGACAGCGGCGCGGGCGGACGTTGTGGAATGGGCGAGCGCGGTGTCGTGCCGGCGGCCGGAATGCCGCGCTCATCGAGCACCACGCGTTCGACGGTGCCGTCGGTCTCGTCGTTCGGACCCCCCGTGACCTGCGCGATGGCGAGCCACAATTCCTCGAGATCGATCGGGTAGTTGATCGTGCGCTGGACCTTGAACGGCGCGAGGCGCGGGCCTAACAACTGCAGGCGTTCGGGGGCGGCGGCGAAGATGCGCTTGAGCGGAACGGCGGTGCGGGTGGTGCGGCCGAGCAGGTCGAGGCCCGAGCCATCGACGGCGCGTTCGCAGGCGATGAGCACGTCATACTGGTTCTGCCGCAGCAGCAGCAGGGCATCGCCCTTGCTGGTGACGCAGTCGAGCTCGAGTACGCCGCGAATCGCGCGCGCGATGTTCTCGAGACCCTCTGAGTCATGATCGACCAGCAGGACACGCATGTGCGTCCAGTACCCCGTAATAAATACAATTTCGTTCTGAGTAAACGCGATTCGACCCAAACAGGCGTCGCAGCGCGTCACGTTTCCCGTCCCTGCCGCAGGCCGCCGTGGAGGGCTTAAGTTAAGCCGAGCGGCGGACCGAGAGGACGCTTCCCACCTTCCGAATTCGCTGCAACAGGCGCGCCAGATGCTGCACATCGGCCACGCCCAAGCGGACGTCGATGGTAGCCGTCGACTGCGTGCGATCGGTAGTGGTGTGCATCATCTCGATGGATATTTTTTCGCTGGCGAGCAGATCGCCGATGTCCCGAACCAGTCCCTGTCGGTCGATAGCGACAATGTTGAGCGTCACGGCCTGTGTCTGCGAGACATCGGCCCAGGCCGCGGCGATGAGTCGGTCGGGTCGGGTGGCGCTCATGCGCCGCAGTCCGGGGCAGTCCGCGCGGTGGACGGTCACTCCACGCGCAAGGGTGGCGTAGCCCGCGATCGGCTCGGGTTTCACGGGCGCGCAGCAGCGCGCAAAACTGATCGGGAGATCCTGGACCCCGCCCAGCACCACGGGCGAGCGGGCCGTCTTGCGGGGCGTGTTGCGCCGGCGCCGCTCTGGCGCTGTTCCCGGCGCGGTCGCGGCGGCTGGCACGGACCCGGACTCGGGCGTCGGTAGCTTGCCGGTGTCCTCGTCTAACTTCCGGAACCAGGCGCGCACCTTGGAGCGGGCGCGCGGGCTCTTCATGAACCCCTGTGTCTCCGACAGCCAGTCGCGACTCGGCGCCGGCAGTTTCTGAGTCAGGATCTCGACGATCTCTCCATTGGTCAGCGCGCGCGTGAGCGGCACGATGCGGCCATTGACGCGCGCGCCGCGCGTGCGATGCCCGAGATCGGTATGCACGTGATAGGCGAAGTCGAGCGGCGTCGCGCCGGGCGGCAGATCGACCACTTCGCCCTTGGGCGTGAGCGCGTAGACGCGATCCTCGAACAGCTCGGCGCGCACTTCGTCGAGGAAGTCCCGCTGGCCGACGTCATCCTGCCGTTCGCTTCGACGCTCCTGATCAACATCGAGCAGCGTGCGAATCCATTCGATCTTGCGGTCGTACGAGACATCGTGCGCGCGTGATTCTTTGTGGCGCCCCTCTTTGTATATCCAATGAGCGGCGACTCCGAGCTCCGCAAGGTCGTGCATCTCGCGCGTGCGGATCTGGATCTCCACGGCCTTCGACTCCGGACCGAACACCGCGGTGTGGATGGAGCGGTAGAAGTTGTCCTTCGGCGTCGCGATGTAATCGTCGAACTCGCCCGGGATGTATGGGAAGCGGCCATGCACCAGCCCGAGCACGGCGTAGCAATCGGCGACCGTGGCCGTGACGATGCGCACCGCGCGCAGGTCGAACACCTGCTCGAACGACAACTGCTTGCGCTCCATCTTCCGGTGGATGCTGTAGATGTGCTTCGGACGGCCATACACCTCGCCGTGTATGCCCGCGGCGTTCATCATCGCTTCGAGCGAGCGGCACAGCTCGGTGATGTAGCGCTCGCGGTCCGTACGCTTTTCCGCGAGTGCCGACGCGATACGACGATAGTCGTCCGGCTGCAGGAAGCGCAGCGCGAGATCTTCGAGCTCCCACTTGAGCTGCCAGAGCCCGAGACGATTCGCGAGCGGCGCAAACACCTCGCGCGTCTCGAGGGCCAGCCGCTCGCGCGTGGCGGAGGGGCCATCCTTCGCGGCCGCGAGCTCGACGAGCTGGCGAGCGAGCCGCGCGATGACCAGGCGGGGATCGCTGACCACCGACAGCAGCATCTTGCGCAACGCTTCCGCCTGCGCGGGCTCGAGGCGATGTGTGGCGGCCGATTTCGCCGTCAGCCGGAGGTCACCGAACTGTGCGAGCTCGCGCGCGAGCGCCGTCGACGGGCCGAAATGCTGCTCGATCTCGCGCTCGGTGGATGCCGCATCGCGCTGGGATTTGTCGATCGACTCGAGCGCTGTTTGGGCGAGCAACGCAGCCGCGAGGCCCGGGTCTTCGGTCAGTGACGCGACGATGACGGCCGATTCGATGGCGCGGTCGAGCGCGGCGCGCGGTGTGCCCCAGGCTTCGAGCCGGGCGCCATCGCGTTCGATCGCGGCGCGGAGTTCGTCGGAGCAGGAGTGGAGGTTGTGCACGGAAGCGACGCGACGCGCGCGTGAGGCGCGGCGGATTTGCGGCTATCATACGCGCAGTTTTTCCCAAGGGGCGCAGAGACTTGGCGCGATACCCGATGCGATCATCCTGGCGCGCTTACCAGCCGAACGCCGCTGCGTCCGCTGGGCCCGGTGTCGCGCGGATGGTGCCCGTCGGTTCGTCGCGCATTCTGGGTCTGGATCCGGGCAGTCTGCGCACCGGCTTTGGCATCATCGACTGTGAGCGCGGCACGTTGCGCATCGTCGTGCAGGGCTGCATCGCCACCGGTGCGGGCCCGCTCGCGGACCGTCTGCGCATCATCCACGCGAAGGTGGTCGAGTTGATCGCGACGCATCGGCCGCAGGAGATCGCCGTCGAGCGCGTGTTCCTCTCGAAGAATGCCGACAGTGCGTTGAAGCTGGGCCAGGCGCGCGGCGCTGCGTTGGCCGCAGTGCCGGCGGCGCTCGGCGTGCACGAGTACGCGCCGCGCGCGATCAAGCTCGCGGTGGTCGGCGTCGGCGGCGCGGAGAAGATCCAGGTTCAGCACATGGTCAAACGACTGCTCGCCATCGAGATACGCCTGCCCGCGGACGCGGCGGACGCGCTGGCGGTTGCCATCTGCCATGCGCATACCCGCAGGCTCGAATACGCATGATCGGTTTCGTGCGCGGCAAACTAGTTGTCAAGACCCCGCCGCATCTCACGGTGGACGTGGGCGGCATGGGTTACGACATCGAAGCGCCGATGTCGACGTTCTATACGCTGCCGGCGCTGGGCAGCGACGTACGCCTGCTCACGCATCTGGTCGTGCGCGAGGACGCGCACATCCTCTACGGGTTCGGCACGATCGAGGAGCGCATGCTGTTCCGCAACCTGCTCAAGGTGTCGCAGGTGGGTCCCAAGCTGGCGCTGGCCATTCTCTCGGGCGCGAGCGTGGCAGGTTTCGCCACCATCGTGAAGATGCAGGACGCGGCATCGCTCACCAGGATTCCCGGCGTGGGCCGCAAAACCGCCGAGCGGTTGTTAGTCGAGATGCGCGATCGCGTCGACAATCTCGCGGAGGCGCCCGGCGGCATGACGCCCATGAACGGCGGCAGCAAGACCGAGGGCGAGGCGTGGAGCGCGCTGGTCGCCTTGGGTTACAAACCCGCGGAAGTCACGGCCATGCTCAAGCCCTTCGCCGGTTCGGGGGGTTCCACCGAAGAGCTGATCCGCCAGGTGCTGCAGGGCGCGGGGCGCACATGACCGGCACTTCCGAAAGAGTGGGCGAGCGCATCGTGCAGCCCGCAGGTACGGTGGCAGAAGAAGCGGTCGACCGCGCAATCCGCCCGAAGCGCCTGGCCGACTATGTCGGACAGGAGCACGTCAAGGCGCAGCTCGAGATATTCGTACAGGCCGCGGTGAAGCGCGGCGAGGCGCTCGACCACGCGCTCATCTTCGGCCCGCCCGGTCTCGGCAAGACCACGTTGGCGAACATCCTCGCAAGCGAACTGGGGGTGAATCTGCGGCAAACTTCCGGGCCGGTCTTGGAACGGCCCGGCGACCTCGCGGCGCTGCTGACCAACCTGCAGCCGCGCGACGTGTTGTTCATCGACGAGATCCATCGACTGTCGCCCGTCGTCGAGGAAGTGCTCTATCCCGCGATGGAGGATTTCCAGCTCGACATCATGATCGGCGAGGGTCCGGCGGCGCGGTCCATCAAACTATCGCTGCAGCCGTTCACGTTGATCGGCGCGACGACGCGCGCCGGGCTGCTCACCTCGCCGCTGCGCGACCGCTTCGGCATCGTGCAGCGGCTCGAGTTCTACACGACGCCCGAGCTCGAGCGCATCGTCACGCGCTCGGCGGGCATCCTCGGTGTGCCCATCGACACGGACGGCGCGGGCCGCATCGCCCAGCGTTCGCGCGGCACGCCGCGCATCGCCAACCGGCTGTTGCGCCGCGTGCGCGACTACGCCGAGGTGAAGGCGGATGGCCGCATCGACGAATCGGTCGCGCGCGCCGCGCTCGACCTGCTCGAGGTGGACCCGCAGGGGTTCGATGCACTCGACCGCAAGCTGCTGTCGACCATCATCGAGAAGTTCGAGGGCGGGCCAGTGGGCATCGAGAGCCTCGCGGCCGCGGTGGGCGAGGAGCGCGGCACGCTCGAGGACGTCATCGAGCCGTTCCTCATCCAACAGGGTTTCCTGATGCGCACCGCGCGCGGCCGCATGGCCACGCGCGCGGCCTATCTGCACTTCGGTCTCAAGATGCCCGAGCGCGGGGCTGCCAACCTGCCGCTTTTCGAAGCTGACAAGTGAGGGCCGTGCGTTGAAGGAGTTTCTCTGGCGCGCGCGCGTCTACTGGGAAGACACCGATGGCGGAGGCGTCGTCTACTACGCCAACTACCTCAAGTTCATGGAACGCGCCCGTACGGAGTGGCTGCGTTCGCTCGGACATTCGCAGGCAGAGCTCGCGGAGCAGTTCGGCTTCGTGTTCGCGGTCGTGGAGGTGCGCGTGAACTATCGCAAGCCCGCGCGGCTCGACGACGAGCTGACCATTTCATGCGTGCCCGTGCCGGAGGGGCGCGCATCGATCCGCTTCCGGCAGACGATCATCAAGACGAACGAACAAGGTGATTCGACTCTCGCCGATGGCGAGGTGCGTGTCGCCTGCGTCGATGCAAAAACGTTTCGGCCCCGGGCGCTGCCGGATTTCGTGCAGACAGGCTCAAGCAGGTAACTCATGGAAAACGAACTGTCGATTGTGAAGCTGGTGATCAATGCGAGCCCGGTGGTGCAGGCCGTCATGGGCCTGCTGCTGTTTGCATCGCTGATGTCGTGGACCATCATCTTCCGCAAGCGCGCGCTGCTGTCGCGCGCGCACGGCGAGGCCGAGAACTTCGAGAACAGCTTCTGGAAGGGCGGCGATCTCACCGCGCTGTACCGGCAGATCGAAGGGCGCGGCGGCGCCACCGGCATGTCGAGCATCTTCGAGTTCGGCTTCCGCGAGTTCGCGCGCCTCAAGCAGGGCGGTGGCATCCCGGCCGACCAGTTGTTAGACGGCGCGCGGCGCGCCATGCGTGTCGGCCAGCTCAAGGAACTCGAGCGTCTCGAGGAGAGCCTCGCGAACCTCGCGACCATCGGCTCGACCAGCCCGTACGTCGGGTTGTTCGGCACGGTGTGGGGCATCATGAGCTCGTTCGTCGCGCTGGGGGGCGTCCAGCAGGCCACGTTGGCAATGGTCGCCCCCGGCATCGCCGAAGCGCTGATCGCCACCGCCATCGGATTGTTCGCCGCCATTCCCGCGGTGATCGCCTACAACCGCTATGCCGATCAAGTGAGCCGTCTCGAGCTGCGCTACGACGCGTTCATGGAAGAGTTCTCCACCATCCTGCAGCGTTACGCCGGTCGCGGCGCCTGAAGACCGAAGAGCTGGAGTACACATGGCCGCTGCGCACAAAGGTAGACGTCGTCGACTCATGGCCGAGATCAACGTCGTGCCCTACATCGACGTGATGCTGGTGCTGCTCATCATCTTCATGATCACCGCACCGCTGGTCACCGAGGGCATCAAGGTCGAGTTGCCGAAGGCGCCGGCCAGGGGCATGTCGCCCGAGATGCTCAAGGACGTGAAGCCCATCATCCTGAGCATCGACGAGAAGGGGCAGCTCTTCCTCAACTACAACAAGCCCGAGGACGAACCCTTGAGCGCCGAGCAGGTCGAAGCCCAGGCCGCCGCCGTGTTGCGGCGCGCGCCGGAGACGGCGGTGTTGGTAAAGGGCGACTATCGCGTGGCGTATGGGGAAGTAGTTGGAGCGATGACTCTCCTGCAGCGCGCCGGCGCAAACAAGGTCGGCTTCGTCACGCAACCGGCCGACCGAAAGCGCGCCCGCTGAACGAATGCCGCCCACCCCAAAATCGCTGACCCGGGGCCGATGGCGCGCCGTCGCGCTGTCCCTGCTCGTGCACGCATGCATCGTCGCCGCGGCCGTGCTCGGCTGGTTCACGTGGAAGCACGAGGCACCGCCGACCACCCTCGCCATCGAGGCCACCGTCATCGACGAGCGCGCGTTGAAGGGCGTCGATAAAGCGCCCGAAGTGCCGCCGCTGCCCGAGCCCACCCCCGAGACACCGCCGCCTGAACCGGTAGCGGAGCCCACGCCTGTCGAGCCTGCGGAAGAACAGGGTCCGCCCAAGCCCGATCCCGCCGAGATCGAGCGCCAGCGCGAAGAAGATCGCCTCGCCGCCGAGAAGGTCGAGCAAGAAAAGGTCGAGCAGCAAGAGCGGCTCGACGCCGATAAGAAGGAAACGGAGCGTCTCGAGGCGCAGAAGCAGGCGGCGGCGAAGGCCGCGGCCGCAAAACAAAATCAGGAACGGCTCGCCGCCGAGAAAAAGGCGCTCGAGAAAAAGCGCGCGGAAGACGCCATTGCCGCGAAGAAGGACGCCGAAGAGAAGGCGCGCCAGGCGCGCGAGGCGGATCTGCGCCGCGCGCTGGAGGCGGAGGAGCAAGGCAGGGCGGCGCGCAACAGCGGTGAGGCACAGCTCTGGTACGCGCAGATCGTCGCGCGCATCGAACGCGCGTGGATCAAGCCGCCCTCGGCACAGGCGGGCATCGAGTGTATTGTGTCGGTCACCCAGGTGCCGGGCGGCGAGGTGACTGCCGTCCGCGTCGATCAATGCACCGGCGGGGGCGAGGCGATGTCGCAATCCGTGGAGGCTGCCGTCTACCGCGCTTCCCCGCTACCATCCCCACCGAATCCGGCGCTGTTCGAACGTAGCCTCATCCTGACGTTCAAGCCCGGCTAGCAGAGGGCCTGTTAAGCATGAAGAAACTCACGACCTGCCTGTTGTTCGCCGTCCTCGGCGCCGCCACGCCTGCGTTCGCGCAGCTTCGGCTCACGATCACGCATGGCGTCACCGATCCGATCCCGATCGCCGTCGTGCCGTTCGCGAACGCTGCGCCGCTCGGCGCCGCCGACGTCGCGGAGATCATCCAGAACGACCTCGAGAGCACCGGCCGCTTCAAGGCGATGCCGCGTACCGACATGATCACCAAGCCGTCGACCGCGTCCGAGATCGACAGTCCGGCGTGGAAGCAGCAACGCAACGATTTCGTGGTAGTGGGTCGGGTGCGCCAGCTCGCGGGCGGCGACCTGGAAGTGAAGGGCGAGCTGGTCAACGTGCTCACCGGCGTGGCGATGGGCGATCGCACCGTCGTTGTCGCGGCCCCGAAGCTGCGCTTCGCCGCACATCGCATCGCCGACGCCATCCACGAGAAGATCCTCGGCGTCCCGGGCGCGTTCTCGACGCGCATCGCCTACGTGTCGGTCGACGGCCGGCCGCCGAAGCAGAGCTATCAACTGGTGGTCGCCGACGCCGATGGCATGAACTTCAAGACCGTGCTGCGTTCGCCGCTGCCCATCATGTCGCCGTCCTGGTCGCCGGACGGGGTCATGCTGGCGTACGTGTCGTTCGAGCACAAGGTCTCGTCCATCTACGTACAGAACGTGCAGACCTCGCAGCGCAGCCGCGTCTCCGCGCGCGCCGGCATCAACGGCGCGCCGTCCTGGTCGCCGGACGGCAAGAAGCTCGCGCTGACGCTGTCGGGCAGCAACGGCAATCTCGACGTCTATCTACTCGAGCTGACCACGCAGAAGCTCACGCGCATCACCGACGATCCGGCCATCGACACCGAGGCGGTGTTCACGGCGGACGGCAGCGCGCTGTATTTCACGTCGGACCGGGCCGGCAGCCCGCAGGTCTACCGCGTGGGACTCGGGGGCGCGGAACGGCCGAAGCGCGTCACGTTCTCCGGCTCGTACAATGCCCGGCCGCGCGTCTCGCCTGACGGCAAGAAGCTCGCACTGCTGACGCTCGACAACGGTGCATATCGCATCGGCATCCAGGACCTCATGAACGGCTCGATGCAGATCATCTCGACGGGCCGACAGGACGAAAGCCCCAGCTTCGCGCCGAACGGCGCCATGCTGATCCTCGCCGGGCGTGAACGCGGACAGGGTGTGCTACAAACCGTTTCAGCGGACGGTCAATCGTCCGCGCGGCTCAATGCGGACGCGGGCGAAGTACGCGAACCCGTGTGGGGACCGTATTTGCCGGACAACAGAACTCAATGAAGAAAGGTGTGCTCATGAAGAACTTCGTATCGACAGTGGCTCTGCTCGCAGCGGTGGTGATGCTCTCGGGATGCCCGACCACCCCGCCGCCGGCGCCCGAACAACCGGCTGCGCCTCCGGCCGCCGCCAGCGGTGCCGAGGATTCGAACGCGTCGGTCAGTGATACCGATGCCGCCGGTCCCTCGGGTGAGCTGCTCTCGAAACGCATCGTGTACTTCGACTTCGATAGTGCCGCGGTCCGCACGGACTCGCGCACCGTGGTCGACGCGCACGCGCGCTACCTCGCCAACAACCCTGGGCAGAAAGTGCGGCTCGAAGGCCATGCCGACGAGCGCGGCTCGCGCGAGTACAACATCGGTCTCGGCGAGCGCCGCGGTCAGGCGGTGCGTCAGGCGCTGCTGTTGCAAGGCGTCGCGGAAGTGCAGTTGACGACGGTGAGCTACGGCGAGGAACGGCCGGCCGCCGCGGGCAGCGACGAGCAGGCATATTCGCTCAATCGCCGCGTCGAGATCGTCTACGTCAAGTAAACACCGGCGCATGCGCGCCGGATGATTTGTTACCGGGCGCATCCCGGAATTCATGCGAGGTTCGCCGTGGTGAAACATCGTCCTTTCGTCGTGCGCTTCGCCATTGTGCTCACAATGGTCGCGGGCGCGGTCACGCTGGCGGCATGTGCGGTGGCTCCCGAGGAAGACCCGGTGCAGATCCGTCTCAAGGATCTCGACAACCGCGTGCAGCGCATCGAGCGCGTCCTCACCAATCAGAGCCTGCTCGATCTCGCGCAGCGCATCGACGCGCTGCAGGCCGACGTGCGCACGATCCGCGGCGAGGTCGAGCTGCTGCAGAACTCCAGCGAAGGCGGCAAGACCCAGGCGCGCAGCTTGTATGGGGATCTCGAGAAGCGGCTCGCCGCGCTCGAGACGCTGGGCGGTGTCGGCGCGGTCGGGCCCGCGGCGCCGGGTGCCATGCCCGGCACCCTGCCAGGGGCTCCCGGGACCGTGCTTGCGCCATCGGCCGGCGGCGGGTCGGAGCAGGCCACGTACGATGCGGCCATGGCCGCGCTGCGCTCGGGCAGCTACGACAAGGCCATCGCCTCGTTCGGCGAAGTGGTCACTAACTACCCGAAGGGCGATCTCGCGAGCAACGCGCAGTTCTGGATCGGCGAGAGCTATTTCACGAAGGGCGACCTGCAGAACGCGATCGCCTCCTACCGCAAGGTGCTCGCGGACTGGCCGGACTCACGCAAGGCACCCGATGCCATGGTCAAACTCGGCTTCTCGCTCGCCGATCTCAAGCGCACCGCCGAGGCGCGCGAGACGCTCGAGGATGTCGTGCGACGCTACCCCGGCTCGAGCGCGGCTACTCTCGCGTCCGACCGCCTGAAGCGCATGTCTACGGGCCGATGACCGGGGAAGCCACGGACTCCAGCCCCGGCGCCCGCCTCAAGATCACGGAGATTTTCTATTCGCTGCAGGGCGAGGCCGACACCGTCGGCTTTCCCACGGTTTTCGTGCGCCTCACGGGCTGTCCGCTGCGCTGCCAGTTCTGCGACACGGCGTACGCGTTCCACGGCGGCGAATGGCGCTCGCTCGAGGAAATTTTTTCGCGCGTGCGCGAGCTTTTCGGCCCGAGCGAGGGCGCGCGGCACGTCTGCGTGACCGGCGGCGAGCCGCTGGCGCAGAAGAACTGCCTGCCTCTGCTCGCCGGGCTCTGCGACGCCGGGCATCGTGTGTCGCTCGAGACCAGCGGCGCGATGCCACTCGCGGACGTCGATCCGCGCGTCATTCGAGTCGTCGACGTGAAGACTCCGGGCTCGGGCGAGGAGGGCCGTAATCGGTACGACGACCTCGCCCTGCTGCGGCCTGAAGAGCAGATCAAGTTCGTGATCTGCGGTCGCGCGGACTACGAATGGAGCCGCGAGAAGATTCGCGCGCTCGGGCTGCCGGCGCGCTGCACCGTACTGTTCAGTCCCAGTGCCGAGGAGTTGCCGGCGCGCGAGCTGGCGGACTGGCTTCTCGCCGATCGCCTGCCGGTGCGATTTCAAATGCAGCTCCACAAGGTTTTGTGGGGCAACGTGCCGGGCAAATGACCCCACGTGCGGTGGTGCTGCTCTCCGGCGGACTCGATTCCGCCA
Source organism: Pseudomonadota bacterium (assembly GCA_043747875.1). GTDB lineage: Bacteria > Pseudomonadota > Gammaproteobacteria > Steroidobacterales > Steroidobacteraceae > CADEED01. The sequence continues at coordinate 25,254 of JAYTOI010000025.1, forward strand.
CCGTGCTCGCGCTGGCGCGCGCGGCGGGCCTCGAGTGTTACGCGTTGTCGGTCGCCTACGGCCAGCGTCATCGCGCCGAGCTCGACGCCGCGCATGCCATCGCACGTGCGCTCGGCGCGCGCGAGCATCGTGTCATGCAGGTGGATCTGGCCGGCATCGGCGGCTCGGCGCTCACCGATCCCACACTCGCCGTGCCGAGCGTGCCGTCCTCCGGCATCCCCATCACCTACGTCCCCGCGCGCAACACCATCATGCTGTCGCTCGCGCTCGCCTGGGCCGAAGTGCTCGGCGCCGCCGAGGTCCACATCGGCGTGAACGCGGTCGACTACTCGGGCTATCCGGATTGCCGGCCCGAATTCATCGCCGCATTCGAAAATCTTGCCGTCCTCGCCACCCAGGTCGGCGTGGAAGGCAGGCGCATCGCGATCCGTGCGCCACTGATGCAACTGAACAAGGGCGACATCATCCGCACGGGCGCGCGGCTCGGCGTCGACTACGGTCTCACCGTGTCGTGCTATCAGGCCGACGCGCTGGGCGGGGCCTGCAATCGCTGCGATTCCTGCCGGTTGCGACGCGAGGGGTTCGCCGCGGCGGGTGTCGCCGATCCAACGAGATATTCGGCTGAAAAGATCGTGTAGACTTCGCGCCCTTCGACCTCAGGGGTCGGTAGCTCAGTTGGTAGAGCAGCGCCCTTTTAAGGCGTTAGTCGTGGGTTCGAGTCCCACCCGACCCACCACGTCCCCCGACCCAGACGGCGCCCTGACCGGCGCAAGATCAGTGATTTGGCGCTGACCTTGGATCCCGTGGCGCGTGCCGCCGGCTGCACTGATTTCGAGCGACTCCCGTGCAAATCAATGTATTTACGGGCAACATCGCGCAGGCGTAGGGGAGCACTTGGACAATAAATCGACATCCCCGCGCGGGAGGGTACCGTGACGAGGCTTCTCGAGATCTCTCGCCTCGGTTCTCTTTCGTTTTTGAATTGACTACTCAGCTCGAGTTTTCGACGGAGTAGCTTCGCGGCTCGCCCGGTGGTCCCCCTGCCGGGCGAGCCGTTTTCATTTTCGCGGGCAGCGCCACTGCAGTAGTTAGACGCCAGCGCCGCGTGCGGCGTGCCGCTTGCGTGCGCCGCAGCGTCGCCGCATCATGCGAGCGGTAACACGAGGGGTCCTCCATGCGAAAGATTTCGATGTCTGCGGCTGCGTTGTGCGCGCTGCTGTCCGGTGCCCTGGCGGGCGCGGCCGACCGCGCCGACGGCTGGAAGCCGCTGTTCAACGGCAAGGACCTCAAGGGCTGGTCCGTACGCTACGCCTCACAAACTCCCGATGGCGCGCCCGCGCCCGCGACGTTGTTCCGCGTCGAGAACGGCACTATCCACGCCTATCCCACGCAGCCCGCGGGTGAAGTGCAGCCCAACGCGTACCTCATCACCGACGCCGCTCACAAAGATTACCGGCTCAGCCTCGAATACAAATGGGGCGAGAAGAAATACGCGCCGCGCTTCGAGCAGGTGCGCGATGCGGGCCTGCTTTATCACGTGCATCGCGAGCGGGCCGGCGACTGGCCGGCGTCCGCCGAAGCGCAGATCCAGGAAGGCGACACGGGCGATTCGTGGGCCATCCTCACTCAGCTCTCCACGTTCATCGATCCGAAAACGGGTTTCTACACGCTGCCCGAGAACGGTGGCGTGCCCGCGGTCCGCGGGGACAAGGACAAGTTCGAGCGCACCTGGCACAGCCGCGGAAATGAATATCCGGGCTGGAACACCGTCGAGGTCATCGTGCGCGGCGATCGCGTCACGCACATCGTCAACGGCGTCGTGAACATGCGTGTTTTCGATCTGAAGTCCTGGGACGAGAGCGCGAAGAACTGGGTGAAGCTCGACCACGGCAAGATCGCGCTTCAGGCCGAGGCCGCCGAGATCTTCTATCGCAACATCCAGATCAGACCGGTCAACGACGGCGATGACCTGCCGCCAAAGCCGGAGATCACGGAAGTGTGGTTCCCGGTGCCGAGGAAAGTGACGCCCGGTACCTCTGCGGGCGCGCCGCCCTCCGACGCGGTGGTGCTATTCGATGGCAAGAGTCTCGACTCCTGGAAGAGCGCGCGTAGTGGCGGCGAAGCGGGTTGGAAGATCGTGAACGGCGAGATGGTCGTCGGGCCGGGAACCGGTGACATCCAGACGAAAGAGATGTTCGGCGACGTGCAGCTCCACGTCGAGTGGTGCGGCCCGGAGTTGCCCGCCAGGAACGTGAACCAGGATCGCGGCAACAGCGGCGTGTTCCTGCAGGATGTCTACGAAGTGCAGGTGCTCGACAACTTCAAGAACCCGACGTACGTGAACGGCATGGTGGGTTCCATCTACAAGCAGCACCCGCCGCTGGTGAGCGCCACGCTGCCGGCCGAGACCTGGAACGTGTACGACATCGTGTTCACGGCGCCGCGCTTCAATGCCGACGGCACGCTGGCCTCGCCGACGCGTTTCACGGTGCTGCACAACGGCGTGCTGGTGCAGAACAACGTGTCGCTCAAGGGCGGCACCACCTACATCGGCGCGCCTAGCTATTTCCCGCACGGCAACCTGCCGCTGCGCCTGCAGGACCACGGTCACCTGGTGCGATTTCGCAACATCTGGCTGCGAAAGCTCTGACGCGGGTCTCACTTCCTCAAGTGGGGCGTGAGCTTCTGACGGTGCGGCCATTTTTTGCCGTCTGCGGGGCGCATTTCTGACGACTGTGCGAACTTGCGGGGGTCAAGAGAACGCGCTTTTCTACCGATAAACCGGCTGGACCGACAGGCTTTTCGCCCGTTTGGGGTCCCGACGGAGCATTGGATGAACGGCGCCCAGAACGAAGAACCGGCCGGTCGGCCCGAGCCGGCCGCCCCGGAAACGACCACGACGGATCTGCCGCTGCAGGCGCAGCTCATGGGCAGCTTTGCGCTCGTGTTCATCTTGAGCACCATCGCGGGCGTCGTCGGCTACGCGACGTTCGACTCCACCTCGCTCGACGAGAGCGCGCGCGCCAAGGCGACGATGTACACCGCGAACCTCACGCAGCAGCTCTACGGCGCCGTGGCGTTCAACGATCCGGTTCTGGCGGATGAAGTCATCCGCCCGCTGCGCACCGACCGCAACGTGTACGGTGTGGCGGTGTACGCGGCCGGCGGCAAGCGCCTCGCGGGTCATGGCGAATCTCCCCGAACGCTGGCCGACGGCGACGACGTGCGGCTCAGCGACGACCGTGTGACGGTCATGCTGCGCGACCTGTACGTGGGCGAGGGCGCATCGGGTCGTCTCTATCTTGCGCTATCTACCGAGCACATCGCTTCGGCGCGCTTCCGCGCGGCGCAGTTCCCCGCGATGATCACCGCCGTGGTGCTGTTGTTCGCCATCCTGCTGGCGCTGGCGCATTCGTTCAGCGTCATGATGTCCGAGGTCGTGCGCATGTTCGAAGAGCGCCGCCAGATGGAGCGCACCGAGAAGCAACGCCTCGAAAAGCTGGTTTCCGAGCGTACGCATGAGCTGGAGCGCGGTCGCGAGCAGTACCGACTCGTCGTCGAGGGCACGCATGCGATCCCGTTCGCGCTCGACGTCGACGACGGGCACTTCGAATACATCGGCCCGCAAGGTCCGCAGCGACTGGGCTTCAGCGAGCACCTGTGGAAACAGATCGGCTTCCTCGACAAGCTCATGCCGCGCGATCGCAACGGCGCGGTGCGTTCGCGCATCGACGACAGCAGGAGCGGCAACTTCGAGCTGGAGACCACCGTGCTCACGCTGGACGAACAGCGCGTCGACCTGCGCTGGGTCGCGAGCTGCGAGCAGAGCGACAGCACCGGCCAGCACAAGGTGCTGCGCGGCATGATGCTCGACGTCACCGATCAACGCCGTCTCGAGAACGACCTGGCGCAGGCCCAGAAGCTCGAGAGCGTCGGCCGGCTCGCCGCCGGTGTCGCGCACGAGATCAACACACCGGTGCAGTTCGTTTCCGACAGCGTGCATTTCGTGCGCGAGGCCTTGGACGACCTGTCCGGGATCGTCCACAAATATCGCGAGCTGCGGATCGCCACCGAGCAGGGCGCGGGGGTCGCGGCCGCCGCCAAGGCCGCCGAAGAGGCCGAGGACAACGCCGACCTCGACTACATCCTCGAGAACGCGCCGGTGGCGCTGGATCGTGCGCGCGACGGCCTCGGGCGGGTCGCCGCGATCGTGCGGTCCATGAAGGAGTTCGCGCACCCGGACCGCAAGGAAATGGCGCAGTCCGACTTGAACCAGGCCATCTCGAGCACGCTCGTGATCGCCTCCAACGAATACAAATACGTCGCAGACGTGGAAATGGCGCTCGGCGATCTGCCGCTGGTGAATTGCTATGCAGGCGAGATCAACCAGGTGGTGCTGAACCTCATCGTCAATGCCGCCCATGCCATCGGTGACGTGGTGAAGGGCACCGACCAGAAGGGCAAGATCCGTGTGGCGACGCGCGTGCTCGACCACCAGATCGAGATCTCGATCGGTGACACGGGCAAGGGCATTCCGCTCGAAGTGCGCTCGCGCATCTTCGATCCGTTCTTCACGACCAAGGAAGTGGGCCGGGGTACGGGGCAGGGCCTGGCGATCGCCCGCACGGTGGTGGTCGACAAGCACGGCGGTACGCTGCACTTCGAAACCGAGCTCGGCGTGGGCACCACGTTCTACATCCGGCTGCCCATCGACGGGCCGTCGTCCTCGTCGACCGCGGCCTGAGGGCGACTATGAAGCTCGCCAAGGTCTCCAACAGCCACATCCAGGCGGTCACCGGCACCACGTTCGTATCGACGCTGTCGTCGCTGCTGTTCGGCTATTGCACGGCCGTGATCTCGGGCGTGGTCGGCTCGATCGAACACAACTTCATCGCGCCGCGGCACCTGCCCGAGACCGCCGCGAACTTCCTGCTGGGGTTCACCGTGTGCGCCGCACTGCTCGGCACCATCATCGGTGCATTGACGGCGCGCCGCTCGGCGGAGTCGTTAGGCCGCAGGCGGCCGATGATCATCGCGGCGCTGCTGTTCCTGGTGTCGGCGTTCGGATCGGCATTTCCCGAAGTCGGCTTTGGCGGCGTCGGCACCATGGGCCCGGACGCAGTCTGGCCGTTCATCGTCTATCGCATCATTGGCGGCGTGGCCGTCGGCCTGGCATCGGTCATCGCGCCGATGTACGTCGCGGAGTTCGCACCGAGCGCGGTGCGCGGCCAGTTGGGCGCGTATCAGCAGATCGCAATCGCCGGGGGCATCTCGCTGGTGCTGTTCGTCAACTGGGGCATCTCACTGCAGGGCGACGATCGTTGGGTGATCGAGGTGGGCTGGCGCTACATGATGGTGTCGCTGGCGGTACCCGCGCTGGCGTTCTTCTGGCTGTCCTTCACCGTGCCCGAATCCCCGCGCTGGCTGGTGCGGCACGGCCGCATCGAGCAGGCGCGGCGTGCACTGGCGCGCTCCACGGATACCGAGGAAGTACGCGTGATGCTCGAGGATCTCGCGCAGCAGTCCCAGACAGCCGAGAAGCCGCAGCCGTTGCTGGCGTTCGGCGCGCGCGTGGTGCTCGTGGGGGTCGCGCTCAGCGTGCTGCAGCAACTGGTCGGGTTGAATGCGATTTCCTACTACGGCCCGCAGATCCTCATGAAGATGGGGTATCACCTGGACGCTGCGTTGCTCGGGGTCCTCATCGCGCGCTGTCTCAATCTGCTCGCGACGATGATCGTGGTGTTGATCGTCGATCGCGTCGGACGCAAGCCGCTGCTCATCGCGGGCGCGCTCTGCATGGGATTTGCGATGATGGCCATCGGCACGCTGTTCCAGACCGGCCTCACCGGCCCCTATGGCCTGATCGCCATCTGCTGCTGCTTCGTGGGATACGGCATGTCGTTCGGGCCGATCGTGTGGATCCTGATGTCGGAGCTCTTCCCCGCGCCGATTCGCGGGCAGGCGATGTCGATCGCGATTGCCGCGCAGTGGGGCGCGAATTTCCTCGTCGCATCGACCTTCCCGGTCCTGTTCGGCAGCAGCTTCCTCACGCGCATGGCGCACCACGGCTTTCCGTTCTGGGTCTACGGCGCCTTCGCGATGCTCGCGGCTTTCACGGTGTTGCGCTACGTGCCCGAGACGAAAGGGCTCGATCACGAGGTGCTCGGCGCCTTCTGGCGGCGTCAGGCGCGGCCCGATGCAGCGCGCGCCTGACAGGATTGCATCGATGAAAATCGCGAAAGTCACGACCAGTCACGTCAAGGCGGTTACCGGCACCACCTTCGTGTCGGCACTGAGCTGGCTGTTGGGCGGGTACCTCTACGCCCTGGTTGCGGGCATCGTGCCGGCGCTCGAACACAACTTCGTCGCGCCGCGCGGACTGGGTGAGACGGCCGCCCATCTACTGCTGGGCTTCGCCGTCTGCTCGGTATTGTTCGGCACGATCATCGGCTCACTGCTCGCGCGACCCGTCGCGGAGCGGCTCGGTCGCAAGGTGCCGATCATCATCGCGGCGGTGTTGTTCCTGGTCTGCGCTGTGGGTTCGGCCTTCCCGGAGATCGCCATCGCGCCGCTCGGGACGTCGACGCCCGACGCGTTCTGGCCTTTCGTCATCTACCGCATGATCGGCGGCTTCGCCATGGCGCTGGCGTCATTCGTCGCGCCGATGTACGTCAGCGAATTCGCGCCGACCACAGTGCGTGGGCAGATCGGCGCGTATCAGCAGTTCGCGATCGCCGGCGGCATCTGCATCGCGTTGTGCGTGAACTGGGGCATTTCGCTGCAGGGCGACGCTGCCTGGATGCTGTCGTCGGGCTGGCGATACATGAATCTCGCGCTCGCCGTGCCGGCACTGGCGTTGTTCTGCATGAGCTTCACCGTGCCCGAGAGTCCGGCGTGGCTGGTGCGGCGCGGACGCACCGAAGAGGCGCGTCGCGCGCTCGAGCACTCCGCGGAGCCGGAGGAAATGCACGCCGCCATGGAAGACCTCCTGGCCGAAGCGGAGCAGAAGCCCGTCACGGCGCCGGTGCTGTCGTTCGGCACGCGCGTGCTGTACGTCGGCATCGCGATCAACATCCTGCAGCAGTTCGTCGGCCTGACGGCGATTTCGTATTACGGGCCGGTGATCCTGCAGCGCCTGGGCTATCACCTGGACGAGGCATTCCTCGGCGTGCTGCTGGCGCGCTCGCTCAACGTGCTCGCGACCATGGGCGTGGTGCTGGTCGTCGACCGTGTCGGACGCAAACCGCTGCTCGTCGTCGGCGCGATCGTCATGGGCCTGTCGATGCTCGCGCTGGGTTGGCTGCTGCGTACCGGCAGCGCTCCGATGTTCGGCCTCATCGCCATCTGCTGCTATCTGGTCGGGCTCGGCCTCTCGTTCGGGCCCATCGTGTGGATAATGCTTTCCGAGATCTTTCCAGCGCCGATCCGCGCGAAAGCCACGTCCATCGCCATGTGGGCCCAGTGGGGCGCCAACCTGTGCGTGGCCTTGTCGTTTCCCGCGCTGTTCGGTTCCACGGTCAACGCGTACTCGAACGGAGCGCTGCCGTTCTGGATCTACGGCGGCTTCGCATTGATTGCGGGGTTCGTGGTGTTGCGCTTCGTGCCCGAAACGAAGGGCGTCGACAACGAGGTGCTGGGCACGTTCTGGCGCCGGCAGTCGCGGGCGTCCGCCGCGCGCGCCTGACTTCAGTTGATCCAGCCCACGCTGCGGCGGAATTCGAGCTCGCGCGCTTCGCTCGCCGCCACGACCTCGGCGGACGGCTGTGGCTGCAGGCGCGCCTGTGCCAGTGTTTGTGCCAGCGGCGGCAGACCCGCCTGCATGCGCATGGAATTCACGCGGCCCTCGTCTTCGAGCGGATGCGGCTCGAGTCCGTCGGGACCCAGCCGCAGTTGCGTGCCGTAGCGCTGCGGCCGGCCCTCGTATACCCGGATACGGTCGTCGATGATCGCGAACTGCCAGCGGGGCAGGTCATTGGATTGCGTGGCGCGGTCGATGTGATCGCGGCACTGACGCATGAAAACCGGTTCGGAGTATGAATGCAGCGCGATGCGCCATGCGGCCTTTGCGCCCTGCTCACCGACCAGTGTGTGCCCGGGCCAGCCGAACACGGCCACGATCTGACGCAGCCGGCTCGCGTTGGTGCGATGAACCTCTTCGAGCCTGGAGTGGTATTGATGGTCCAGTTCGCCGGCGGCAGTGAGTTGGGCACGCACCGCCTGGTCGTGCGCTTCCATGTCGAGAAGCGCCTTCGATAATGATTCGTCCATTCCTCGCCACGTCCTCCACGGTCTTCGATGCCGGCTCCTTCGGCCTGCCGCGAATATACGCGAAAACGCAAACACCCCGCGCGGCCCACGCCGCGCGGGGATTGGTCTGGTCGCGAAAGACCTATTGCGGCTGCGGATCGCCACCGATGCCGGTGTCGTTGCGCTTCTGCTTGTTCACGGCGCGTTTGTATTCCGCGTCGTCGAGATAGCCGTCGCCATCCTTGTCCGCCGACGAGAAGCTCTCGATCAGGCTGGGATCCGCCGATGCCTCGGGCATGGAGATGCGGCCATCCTTGTTCGCGTCGAGCGCATCGAACGAGATGCTCTCTCCGGCAGGAGTCGCGGGCATCGTCTTGCCGCTTTCGGCGGCGAGCGCGGCCAGCGGCAGGACGGCGGCCACGGCGGCAATCGACAGTCGCGTTTTCATGGTGAACTTCCTATCTAGTTACGGAACGTTCCATTGAGCCACTGAGCGGTGGCGATTCGAAGGCACGGTGTGCGGTGGCGCGGCGGGCCGACACCTGCCGTAGTGTCCACTGACGCAAATGTCGGAAGGCGCCTGCTTCAGTGGCGGCGCGAACCGCCGAGTCTTGCCCGGGTGAATGCGTTCTGGTTCCTGCTCGTCGGCGTGCTGCTGGTGGCGATCGCGCTGCTCGGGCGGTTCCTCGACCGGCTGCCCGTCAGTCCCGCGATGATCTACCTGTTGGTCGGATTCCTGCTGGGCCCGGCGGCGTTCGATGCGCTCGAGCTGCATCCCATGCGGCATCTGCCGATGCTCGAATCGATCACCGAGATCGCGCTGTTGATCGCACTGTTCACCGTCGGCATCAAACTGCGCGTGCCCATCTTCGAAAAAACGGGGGGCGACTGGCGTTGGAGTCTGCCGCTGCGATTGGCCACGGTTTCGATGGTGGTCACCATAGCCGCGATGACCGCGGCCGGCACTTGGTTGTTAGGCTTGAGCCTGCCGATCGCGCTGCTCATCGCCGCGACCCTGGCGCCCACCGATCCTGTGCTCGCCTCGGAGGTGCAATTGCGCGGTCCGGAGGATCGCGACGGCCTGCGCTTCGCGCTCACGGGCGAGGGCGGACTCAACGACGGCACCGCGTTTCCGTTCGTACTGCTCGGCCTCGGCCTGCTCGGCTTGCGCGAGCTCGGCGACTGGGGCATGCGCTGGCTGGCGCTGGACCTGGTGTGGGGGACAGTCGCCGGGCTCGGAGTCGGATTCGCAGTCGGCGATGTGCTGGCGCGTGGCGTGCGGCGCCTGCGCGCGTGGCGTCGCGACGTGTTCATCCTCGATGAGTTCCTGCTGCTCGGCGTGATCGCGATGAGCTACGGCATCGCGCTCGCGGTGCATGGACTGGGCTTCCTCGCGGTATTCGCCGCCGGCCTGGCGCTGCGCCGCGCCGACGATATGCATGCGGGAGAGCAGCCGGACCGGCCGCCGATCACGCCCAGTCTGCTGAACGTCAACGAGCAGATAGAGCGCATCGTCGAAGTGGCGGTAGTGCTGCTCGTAGGCGCGATGATCTCGACCGGCTACTGGTCCATGAACGGGCTCGTGCTCGCGGCGCTGCTGTTCTTCGCGGTCCGGCCACTGGCGGTGTGGTTAGGTGTGCTGGGCGTGCCGAAGGCGCAGGCACCGCGCCGCCTGCTCGGCTGGTTCGGCATCCGCGGCATAGGCTCGGTGTATTACGCCGTTTTCATCGCGAGTCATGAGATCGCTTTTCCGGACGCGGTGGAGCTGCTGTCGAGCGTGTTCACCGTGATCGCTGCATCGATCGTCGTGCACGGGATATCGGCGGCGCCCCTCATGGAGCTCTACCGTTTGCGCGGCGCGCGCCGTACCGCCCGCGCGGCAGCGCGCCCGGTGTCGGACAAACGATGACGGGGGCGACGCCGCGCTCCCACGCCATTCTCAGGGCCCGCCGCTGCACGCGGCGGTGCGGCAAACCCACACTCCCCATACGCCTAAGAAACATGGAGGGGTCATGAGTTGGGATCGCATGTCGGCGAATTGGGCCCATTGGAAAGGCCGGGTTCGCGAACGCTGGGGACGACTCACGGACGATGAGCTCACCGTCGTTGCCGGTCGACGCGACCAACTCACTTCCCGCATCCAGGAGGCATACGGACTCACGCGCGCAGAGGCCGAACGGCAGCTGCACAACTGGGAACGCAATCTCGCCGTCGAGGACTACCGAGAAGTGTCCTTCGACGAAACGCAAGCGCACAAGGTCACTGAAAATTCATGAAAGGAACTGCCACGCCATGATCACCCTCAACGGAATCCGCAACACCTTCTGGTGCGTCATCGCATTCGGGATCGTCGGATGCGCTTCGGCACCACTGCCGATCGACAAACTCGCCGTCGCGCAGAATTCGCTGCAGCGCGCCGAACAGGCACAGGCTGCGCAGTTCGCGCAGCTCGAGCTCACCACCGCGCGCAACAAACTCGCGGCGGCGCAATCGGCAGCCGACAAGAAAGAGGCGGAACTCGCCGCGCGGCTCGCCGACCAGGCCGACGCCGACGCGCAGTTGGCCGAATCCACCGCCCGCGCCAAGCAGCAACAACAACTCGTCGACGAGATGGACGCCAGCCTGCGCGATCTGCGCGACGAAACACTGCGCCGTTCCGGTGGGGGCGCGCAAATGCCGCAGCCGACACCGACTCCGGCGCCCCAGCAGTGAAGGAGATAATCATGAAGCTTCCATTTCCTCGTACAACCCTGGTTGCCGCCATCTCGGCCGTCTTGTTAGGCGTCGCCGGATGCCAGAGCACCCCCGAGCCGGGCGCCATGCTCACCCAGGCGCGCAACGCCGTCGCCGAGGCCGAGGCGAATCCGGATGTTTCCAAATACGCGCCCACCGAGCTGGACCGTGCGCGCAAGCTGCTGATCAACGCGGAGAGCTCCGCGAAAGAGAAAGGCGCCAAGGATCCGGTCTCCACGCATTACGCCTACCTCACCACGCAGCTGGCGCACATCGCCGAACAGCGTGCGCACGAGCAGGCGGCCACCACGCGCATCAAGGCAGGCGAGTCCGAGCGCACGCGCATCCTGCTGTCGGCCCGCGAGAACGAGGCCAACGATGCGGTCGCCCAGGCGCGCGCCGCGCAGACTGCGGCTCAATCGGCGCAAGCCGACGCGCTGGCGTCGCAAGCCAACGCTCAGGCGTCGCAAGCCAACGCCCAGGCGGCGCAGTCGCAGATGATGCAGGCCCAGGCCGACTCGCAGCGTCTCGCGGCTCAGCTGGAGGAGCTGCAGGCCTCGCAGACTTCGCGCGGAATCGTGCTCACGCTCGACGATGTGTTGTTCGATACCGGGCGCGCGCAGCTCAAGTCCGGCGCACGGCGTTCACTGGACCAGATCGCCCAGTTCCTCAGCGAACATCCGCAGCGACGCGTACAGGTCGAAGGCTTTACGGACAGTCAGGGCACCGACGACTACAACCTCGAGCTTTCGCAGAGTCGCGCGGACGCAGTGGCCATGGCCATCATCCAACGCGGCGTCGCCGCGGAGCGCGTGCGCGCGCTCGGGTACGGTGAGCAGTTCCCCGTGGCGAGCAACGCCAGCGACGGCAGCCGTCAGTTGAACCGCCGCGTGGAGATCATCGTGTCGAACGAGAACACGCCCATTCCGGGCCGCGCGGAGTCGGGAAGGCCGTGAAGCTACCCAACGGAGAATTTTTCTCCGCGGACATCGGCGCGGGCCTCGCGCCCGAGACGGAATCGATCGCGGTGGCGGCCAGCGGGGGGCAGGCGCGAATGCCGGTGCTGCGGGGGCATGCGGAGCGCATGCAGGAGTGCGCGCTGCGGCTGATCGGCAATTCGAGTGGCATGCACCGCGTGCGCGATCTCATCGGACGCGTTGCTCCGACCGATTCGACCGTGTTCATCTGCGGCGAATCGGGTTGTGGCAAGGAGCTCGTTGCCGAGGCGGTGCACATCATGAGCCCGCGCGCGCAGCAGCCCTTCGTGGCGATCAACTGCGCCGCGATTCCGGCCACCTTGATCGAAGCCGAGTTGTTCGGGCACGAGCGTGGCAGCTTCACCGGCGCGGTGCGTACGCGCGAGGGCGTATTCGAGCGTGCCAGCGGCGGCACGCTGCTGCTCGACGAGATCACCGAGATGCCGCTCGATCTGCAGTCGCGGTTGTTGCGCGTGCTCGAGACCAAACGATTGTCGCGTGTCGGCGGCTCGAGCGACCTGCATGTGGATGTGCGCGTGATCGCGTCCACGAACCGTTCGCCGGCGCAGGCCTTCGCGGAGGGTCGGCTGCGCGAAGACATCTACTATCGCCTCGCGGTGGTCACCGTGCAGTTGCCGCCATTGCGCGAGCGCGGGGACGACATTCTGTTGCTGGCAGAGTTCTTCATCGGCGAGCTCAACCTGCGCCATGGCACCCACAAGCGCCTGTCCGAAGATTTGCGGGCCCGCTTCCTGCGTCACGACTGGCCCGGCAACGTGCGTGAGCTGAGGAATGCAGTGGAGCGCGCGTTCATCCTCTGCGATGGGGAGTTGAGTCTTTCCGAGCAGGAGATGCCGAGCCTGCGCAATGCGACGCCGAACGCCTCGTCCGCCGGCATCAGCATGCCCATCGGCGCGACGCTCGACGAGATCGAGCGCACGTTCATCCTGGCGACCCTGGAGCATTTCGAGGGCGACAAGCGTCGCGCCGCGGACGTGCTCGGGTGCAGCCTGAAGACGCTGTACAACAAGCTGCACGCGTATCAACGCGAGCGCCACGCGGGCATGAACTGAGGCTGCGCCGCGCGCGCCATCGGTGCCCGGGCACTCATTTTCGTTTCTAGTCGGTCGAAGTCACAGGAGATAATCTCATGGGTATAATTTTGTGGTTGGTCATAGGTGGTGTGGTTGGTTGGCTCGCGAGCATCGTCATGAAGCGGGACGGCAGCCAGGGCATCATTCTCAATATCGTCGTCGGCATCGTCGGAGCCCTGCTCGGCGGTTGGTTGCTGGGCCCGGCCCTCGGAGCACCGAGCATCAATTCTGGTGTCATCAGCGTCGGCAGCTTGCTGGTGTCGTTCCTCGGCGCCGTCATTCTGCTCGCCATCGTCAATCTGGTTTCGCGCAATCGCGTGAGATGATCGACGAGCGCGGCCGAGCGCGACGGTGATGCTCGCGGACATCTTCGATTTCCGCGTCTCCATCGTCGAGCTCGTGCTGCGCGGCACGCTGGTCTTCTGGCTGCTGTTCCTCATCTTTCGATTCGTCATGCGCCGCGACGTCGGCGCGGTGGGGATCGCAGACATCCTCTTGCTGGTCATCGTGGCGGATGCGGCGCAGAACGCGATGTCCGGCGGATATTCCACAGTCTCTGAAGGCGCGGTGCTCGTGCTGACCATCGTCGGCTGGAATTTCCTGCTCGACTGGCTGTCATTCCGCTCTTTGGTCGTGCAGCGCTTCGCGCAGCCGGGCCGCCTCACGCTGGTACAGCGCGGGGTCATCAATCGCCGCAACCTGCGCCGCGAATTCATCACGCTCGAGGAGCTGCAGGAAAAGTTGCGCGAGCAGGGCGTCGAGAAGGTTGCGCAGGTGAAGGCAGCCTATCTGGAGGGGGATGGCCAGATCAGTGTGATCCGGTTCGAACCGGATGAAGCGGGCGGCGCCGGGTCGCGCCCCACGCCGGGCGCAGGCTGAAGCTTCCCGCAAACCCTTGGAAGGGTGAGAAGAGATAGGCTGCGCGCGCGCTGCCGTTGAGGCTGCGAAGTCAAAACCGATACACCAATGATTCCCGAACGCGGGTGCTCTCGACCTGGTCTCGTTCCGCCGCGACCCAGGACCACGGCCGCGATACCCGCGGCGGGGAATGCCGCGCCATGCGCCAGCATCGCGGGTCGCGAGACCTTGTCTGGCAGGAACCCACCGTGTGTCGCGACGCCAGATTTGCGATAACTTGGCGCGTTGGCGGATGCGTCGTGGCGTTGGTGGAGGGTGCATGAAAAGCGAAGATCGGGTGGTGGAATGGTTCAACGAGGTGAACTGGATTCAGGCGGGCTCGCGCATCGCGGCGATTCTCGCAGTGAGTTTCGTGCTGATTTTCATCGCGCGGCGGCTCATCTCGGGGCTCGAGAAGTTCACGGCCACTCACGCGCTCGACGTCGAGGCGCGCAAGCGCGCCGCCACGGTCAGCAATGTGCTGCGCAAGCTCGCGTCGATCCTCATCGTGGCCATCGCGACGCTCGCCATCTTCAACACGCTGGGCATTTCGATCCTGCCGTTCCTCGCGACCGCGGGTGTGGCGGGCATCGCGATCGCATTCGGCGCGCAATCGCTGGTCAAGGATTTCTTCCGCGGCTTCTTCCTGCTGGCGGAGAACCAGATCCGGCAGGGTGACGTGGTGGAAGTGGCTGGGAAGAGCGGCCTGGTCGAGGATCTCACGCTGCGCTATGTGCAGCTGCGCGACTACGAGGGCAATGTGCACTACGTGCCGAATGGCGAGATCGGGGTAGTGACGAGCTCCAGCCGTACCTTCGCGTATGCAGTGGTGGACGTCACCATTGCGCTCGAGCAGGACATCGCGCCCGTCATCGACATCATGCGCGAGGTTGGCACCCAGCTGCGCGCGAACTCCGTGTTCGGCCCGCGGATCATGGACGATCTGGACATCGCGGGCATCGAGTCGTGGACCGCCAGTGGCATCACGCTGCGCGCGCGGATCAAAGTGCGTGCGCTCGAGCAGTCGAACGTGAAGCGGGAGTATCTGCTGCGACTCAAGCACGCCTTCGATCACGCGAACATTCAGCAGCCGAAGTCGACTGTCACGATCGTCGGCGGCCCCGCGGGGAGGGCGCCGACGCCGGAAGGTCCGCCAACGTAATAGGATTGCGCTTCGAAAAGAGAAAAGGGGGCAGGTCTATTTATCGGGCGGGGCGTGCACCAAGGCCGTGGCGCCGACCCGATAAATAGACCTGTCCCCTTTTGCTAGCAAATGGGGAGTGTCCCCATTAATGCGCGGTAACGGCGCTCGGGGTCGCTGGCCCAGAGCGGCTCGCGCCGCCTTCGCTCTCCCAGCGATCCTTCTCCAGACGTTCGTGGTGGCGGCGGCGATATTCTTCCTGACGTCGCTGGCTGCGCGACGCCGCGTACGATGCGGCGAGCACCGCGATGCCGGCGATTCCCAGTAGTTTGATGATGCGCATGGCGAGCATGCCGTGGTTCGAGCGGGTCATTTCTGCACACTCCTGAGTTGATCGAGGTGACTTTCGATGGTGGGAAGCGTGTCGCGCGCGAATTTGCGCAGTTCGTTGTCTTCGCCGCCCTCGGCCTGGGCGCGATACAGCGCGACGGAGCGTTCGTGGCCGGCGATCATCTCGGCGGCCCACTTCGAGTCGAAATCGCCGCTCGCGGTGCCTGATTCCGGCACCGCCGCGGCGGCACCCGGTGTGGGCCAGCCCTTGGCCGTGGCAATGCGCGTCAGCTTCTCGGTCGCGTTGGTGTGATCGGAAACCAGCATCCCCGCGATGCGTTTCAATTCCGCGTTCTTGAGCTGCGGCAGCGCATTGCGCGCCGAGTTGATTTCCTTGCGACCGCTCTCGGTGGCCTGCTTGACGAATTGGATGTCGTCCGCCGGTTTTCCAACGGACGCCCCGCCGGCGGCGGCTGCGTCGATGGTGCCGACCTTGCGCGCCTCCATGTCGGCGGCTACCACCGGAATCAGCGTAGCGCTGCCGGCGGCGATGCTCTCGGGCGTGAAACCGACGGACATCATGCCATCCGCCGGCAACGGCTGCGAGGGCTGCGTCGACGCCAGACTGACGGCCCACAGCGGCGCCGCGAGTGCGAGGCTGGCGATGCCCAGCCCTGTGGCGAATGATCGAATCCGGATGTTCATGTCCGTGCTCTCCTGAACTGTCGGGCAAAATGGGCGGACGAGAGTAGTTAGCTCCCGCCCGCCCAGGTCACGCAATGCGGGCGTTACCGAGGTCTCGCAGGTGAGCACCACCCGGTCGCGATTGCATGAAACCCATGGCTCTGATCCATCGCGCGGAGCCTTACTGACCGTTGCCGGCCGGCTGAGTGACGCTGGCGGAGCCGGAGCCCTTCGCGGCATCGAGGTGCCCCTGAGCCTGCGCCTTGGCGGACTCGTACATGGCTTCCGCCTGGTCCTTGCACGCCTTCTGGCCATCGCCCGCGAGCGTCTCGCACTTTTCCTTCGCGACTTTGCGCTGACCATCTGCCTGCGCCACGGCCACGTCGTATTCGGCGGCGGCGCGCTCTTCGGCACCTTCCATCGCAACGTCGGCAGCCTCGCGGCGTTCCTCGGCCACGTTCTCACTCGCGTCCTGGCGCGCCTCGCTCACGTCCTTCGCCGTCTCGCCCGCCGAGTCGCGCTGCGTGCAGCCCGTGATCGTCAAAATGCCCGCCACCGCGGCCACGGCCAACGTCCAGCGGCTATATGTTTTGCTCACGATTCTGTCTCCTGGATTGAAAGTCGGCTGCATGCTGCGCCGCCGCTGTCGAGCGCGCGCGCGGACGACGCGCGCAACTACTGTCAGCGCGCACCGACCGGCGGTTCTCGTGGTCCTGCAAATGGCGTCGATTGGAGACAACGCCGTCCGCCCCATGTCAGGAACCCCTGACACCGTTGTGCGCAGGCCACTACCCCGATCGCGCGGCGCGGCTGACACCCGCGGCCAGTCCATCGCCGTACAGTGCATCGAGTATCGATTCATCATTCACCAGGCTTTCAACCGGAGGACGGCAATGACCATCCAGGCCAAGACTTTCGAGAACGGCACGCGCAATCCAGAATCCACCGTAGTGGAGCTCAACCGCATCGTCACGCAGGCGGAAGAGCTGCTGAAGACGCTCGGCGAAGAGGGCGGCGCGGCCGTCGAAGCCGTTCGTCAGCGGGTGATGCGCACCGTGAACATGGCGAAGGGCAAGATCTCCGATGCGAGCCTGCGTGCGCGCGAGACCGCCACCAGCGCCGCGAAGGCCACCGACGAGTACGTGCATGAAAATCCCTGGAAGGCGATCGCGTACGGCGCCGCCGCGGGTGCCGCAGTGACGATCATCGCGGGCTGGCTGGTCCGTCGCGGCTGATCGGGCGCGACAGCCCACGACCTCCGAGCCCCGCGCATGATCGAATCCGTTGCACTCGTATTGCTGCTCGCCACCGAGCCGGCGACGACCACGTTGCCGCGTCGGCCCGAGGGGTCGGGCGCCCGGTCGGTGGGGCAGATCGAGAGTCAGGATTCGCCGGGCGCGGTGACGGACTATCTATTCGACAAACCACTGTCCGCTACCGACGATCCGGCATTCATCGTGAATGCTCTCGTCGGCGTGCGGCAGGGCGTGCTGGACGCGCGCGATGCGGGCGGCACCTTGCAACCCGCGTCGCTGCGTGGAGCGGCCGAGAAGATAGGCCGGCAGAACGACGACACCGCGCGCGCGCTCGAGGCGCTGGCCCGACAAAAGGGTTGGCGCCTGCCGGCCCGCGTCACCCAGGACGGCGCGCTTCCCGCGGCACAAAATTCTCCGCGCGCCCGCGCGGATTTCATCATCAACCAGATCGCATTCCACCAGGCGATGGTGGAACAATTCCGCGCGCAGCTCGGCGGCAAAGGCGACGCCGATCTCAAGCGCGCGCTGCGCACGGCGCTGCCCGGCTATCAGCGAAATCTCGAGTTGTTGCTCACGCTCAAGCCCTGACGCTCGGGCGCTCCCTGTCGGACGATGCCGCATGGCAAATGTCGCCGCGCAGCGCAATGAAGGCAAAGCTGAAGTGCGCACAGCGCGCCATCCGACGGCACGATTGCTCCCGTTACGCGACGCTTGCGCCCCATGCATCGCATCGTTTCCGCCCCCCATTCCAAGCCGCTCCTACGCGGCACCAATGCCATAGGGCTCTCCCGCCGCTGGTACTACACGCCGCGCACGCGGCGCGCTTATAGCGTGCGGCAGGTGTCGCCCGGGGACCGCCGGCTGCTGGCCGAGTTCGCAGTGACGCTGACCCAGGGTGCGGGCGACATCGAGCGCGCCGATCTGCACGACCTGACCAACATGCTGTTCGAGCGGGTTCTCGGCGCCGATTCGGAATCGGCGGTCGGCTTCGTGGCGCTGGAGAGCACCGCCGCCGGCGATCGAGTGATCGGCGTCTGCGCCTGCACGCCGTCGGCCCGGGACAGCGCGGAGCTGGTGATCGCCGTCGCCCCAACCTACCGCGAAGAACTGGTGGGACGCACCTTGCTGTCGACGCTGCTGCGACACGCGCGCCGCGCCGGCCTCGGCCGGCTCGAGGGCGAGATCCACTGGTCGAACCGCGCGCCGCTGATGTTGGCGCAGTCGATGGGGTTCAGCGTGCGGCCCGTGGCGGCCGACCACACGCGCCGGCAGCTCGTGCTTCAGCTCAAGTGATCGACTAACTACTACACCGCACCACTGGGAGGATCGATGCCCGAACCCGTTCGCGCAACCGCACTGCAACGCGACGCATCAGCGCCCGCGTCGCGCCCGGACGCGTACTCGGCGCCGCCCGGCGGCGTGGAGCTGCAGTCGGCGCACCTGCGCGACCGCGCGGCGCGGCGCGCGTCCAAGGGCCGGCGCGTGCTCATCATCGTCGAGAATCTGCCGCTGCCATTCGACCGGCGCGTGTGGCAGGAGGCGCGCACCTTGACGGCCGCCGGATACGTGGTGTCGATCATCTGTCCGAAGGCGCCCGGCTACGAGGAGAGCTTCGAACGCCTCGAGGGCATCGACATTCACCGGCACTGGCTGCCCGCTGAGGCCGATGGCGCACTGGGATATGCGCTGGAATACAGCGCCGCATTGCTGATGGAGCTGACATTGGCGTTGAAGATCGCTTTCGGGCGCGGGTTCGACGTGATCCACGCCTGCAATCCGCCGGATACCATTTTCATCATCGCGCGGTTCTTCAAGCTCTTCGGCAAGAAGTTTCTGTTCGATCACCACGACATCAACCCGGAGCTCTACGAAGCGAAATTCGGCAAGCGCGGCCTCGGACACAAGTTGCTCTCCGCGCTCGAGCGGCTGACATTCAACGCCGCCGACGTCGTCATCTCGACCAACGAGTCCTATCGCAGCATCGCGATCGGGCGCGGCGGCAAGGACCCGCGCGACGTGTTTGTGGTGCGCTCCGGCCCGGATCTCACGCGCATGCGCATCGTGGCGCCCAATCCCGCGCTCAAGCGGGGACGCAAGTATCTCGTTGGCTATGTCGGCGTGATGGGCAAGCAGGAAGGCATCGACCTGCTGCTGCAGGCGGTGCAATCGATCGTGAAGCAACTCGGCCGCACCGACATCCAGTTCGGCCTGGTGGGCGGCGGCACCGAGCTGCCGGCCATGCGCGAGCTCGCGAAGGAACTGGGCGTTGCCGACTACGTGACCTTCACCGGCCGCGCCCCGGACGACGCGCTGCTCGAAATGCTCAACACCGCCGATGTGTGCGTGAACCCCGATCGCGCCAACGACATGAACGACCGCTCCACGATGAACAAGATCATGGAATACATGGCGCTCGGCAAACCGGTGGTGCAGTTCGACCTCACCGAAGGCCGCGTGTCGGCGGGCGATGCGTCTTGGTACGCGCACCCCAACGATGTCGCCGATCTCGCGCAGAAAATCGTCGCGCTATTGGCCGACGAGAACCAGCGCATCCACATGGGTGCGGTCGGCCGCGAGCGCGTCGAGCGCGTGCTCGCGTGGCAACACGAGGCGCCGCGCCTGCTGGCCGCGTACCGGCACCTGCTGCAAACAGATTCACAACCGATCGGCCAGACCCCTTGAATCGGCCGCATTCCATGAAGAGCCATTCCATGAAGAGGATTCATCCATGAAGAAGTTCGTAATGGCCTGCTGCACCATCCTGGCGCTGGCCTGGGCCACGGGTGCGATGGCGCAGGACCCTAACTACACCGTGAAGCCGGGCGACTTGCTGGCGATCAGCGTGTGGAAGGAGCCCGATTTGCAGAAGGAGACGCTGGTGCGTCCCGACGGCGCGTTCTCGTTCCCGCTGGTCGGCGAAGTCGACGCGAAGGGCAAGACCGTCGCGGATCTCAACAAGACGCTGGCGCAACGACTGGCGAAGTACATCTCCGACCCGGTGGTGACGGTCGCGATCCAGGAGATCAAGGGCAACAAGGTGTACGTCCTCGGGCAGGTGAACAAGCCTGGCGAGTTCATCATGAACCCCAGCGTCGATGTGATGCAGGTCCTGTCGATGGCGGGCGGCACCACGCCGTTCGCATCCCTCGGAGACATCGTGGTGCTGCGACGCACGCCCGGCGGCAAGCAATCGCTGCCGTTCCGCTACAACGACGTGGTCAAGGGCCGAAGGATGGACCAGAACATCGACCTGCAGGCCGGCGACGTGGTCGTCGTGCCGTAACCGGCCGGAAACAGGAACGGTCCCATGCGTACCATCAAGCATCTAACTATCATCGTCACCGCGGCACTCGGCGCGTTCGTCGTCGCGCTGCCGTCCCGGGCCGCGGACTGGGAGCTCAATCCGAAGCTCGAGGGCGGCTACCTGATCGACGACAATTACCGTCTGTCACAGCCCGGCACCGAGGTCGACGTGGCGGGTCCGATGGTGGACGCGGAGCTCGAGCTGCGGGCGCTCATGCCCACCAGCGAGTTCAGTTTCACGCCGCGCGTGCGCGGCACGTACTTCCCCGGCGAGTCGGATATCGACGCGATCGACTACTACGCCACGCTCGACTGGAATCACACCGGCGAGCGCGTGCGCAGCTCGGTGCGCGGCGAGTTCTCGCAACAGGACGTCATCAGCAGCGAGCTGCCGGACGCCGAAGTCGACTCGGGTCTCGGCGAGACGCCCATCGGCGATGCGGGCCGCGTGCTCGTGGATAACCGGCGTCTGCGCGCGTTCGTGCGTCCGGCGTTCGATTTCGACATCTCCGAACGCCGGCAGATGCGCATCGAGGCGAGCTTCGCCGACGTGAGTTTCGACGAGGAAATCTCGGAAGCGCAGGTGGGCTACCGCAGCGCCGAGCTGGCGGCCGGTCTCACGACACTGCTCAGCGAGCTCACGTCGCTGACTGCGCGCGTCAAGGCCGCGCAGTACGACATCGACACGCGGGACACGACCAATTCCTATGGCGCGGAAGTGCAGTGGGATACGCGCAAGGCGAGCGGCACGCGTTCGTTCCTGCGCGCCGGCGCGCAGAACGTCGAACTCGCCGCCGGTGGCTCCGACATTGCCTGGCTCGCGGGCGCGGGCGTGAGCTTCATCCGCGGCCGCAACGAGATCTTCACGGATCTGTCGCGCAGCGTTGGCCCGTCTTCGGCCGGTTCCGTCATCTCGCGCGACCAGTTGCGCCTGCGCTGGACCTACGCGATGACACCGCGCCTGAACCTGCTCGCCGGACTGCGCGGCCTGCACGACGATGCGGTCGATTCAGACGCGCTCTTCGCCGAACGCAACTACGCCACCGGCGACGTCGGCGTGCAGTGGCGCTGGCAGGAAGAGCTCTCGCTGCGCTTTGCCTACAACTACACATGGCAGGAATTCCGTGGCGCCGTCGATGACGCCACGTCGAGCGGTGCCATGGTTTCCGTCATCTATCAACCCACACAGCGTCGACCCTCGAGGAACAATTGAACATGGATTCGCAGAACACTCCGGAATTTTCGGATTACGTCCACGCCATTGCACGCCGCCGCGGATTGTTGTTCGGTCTGGCGATCCCGATCGCGGTGCTGGCGATCCTGCTGGCCGCCATGCTGCCCGACGTGTTCACCTCTTCGGCGCTGGTTGAAATCGACGAGCCCTCCAATTCGCTGAGTACGAGTACGGCGGCTGCCGAGTCGAGCTATGCGGATCAGTATGTGCAGAACCTCAAGGGCATCGTTCTGACGGATTCGAACCTGCGCAAGGTCAACAAGGAACACGACCTGTACCCCGATCTGGCAGACGACGAGTCCGCAATGATCAAGCGGCTGCGCCGCGACATCAACGTGTCGATCGTGACGACGCCCATTCTCGATCCGCGCACCGGTCGCGAACGCGAAGTCGTCGATGCGTTCACGTTGTCGTACGACAACCACTCGCCGGAGAAGGCGCAAAAGGGTGCGCAATGGCTGGTCGCGGCGTTCCTCGCCGAGCACCGCCGCCAGCGCCAGGGCCGCGCGTCCAACGCGGCGGAGTTCTACGCCAAGGAAGCCGAGCGCGTGCGCACGCACGTGGCCCAGCTCGAGTCGAAGCTCGCGGATTTCAAGAAGGCCAACTACGGTCAGTTACCCGAGCTCACGCAGGTCAACATGTCGATGATGGACCGCGCGGAGAGCCAGCTTGCGATCAATGCCACTCAGATGGCGTCGTTGCGCCAGGAGCGCGTGTTCCTCGCGGCGCAGCTCGAGCAGGCGCGCGCAACCGGACCGGACGCGAGCAGCGTCCGGCAGCTCGAGGATCAATACAGCCGCATGCGCTCGAGCTACGACGAAGGCCATCCGGACATGGTCGCGCTGCGCCGGCAGATCGACAGCCTCAAATACGGCAGCAGCGCGGGCGCCGGCACATCGCTGCGTTCGCAGCTCAACGCCAAGCGCGCGACGCTCACGGAGGCTCGGGAGCGCTACGGCGTCGAACACCCGGACATCAAGCGCCTGCAGCGCGACATCGCGACGCTCGAGTCGCGGTTGAAGGGCGGCGAGCGCGGTGACGTCGAGATGGCGGACGGGACGCCGGTAGGGATGCAGCTGCGCACCCAGCTTTCCGCCATCGACAGCCAGCTCGCCAGTCTCGGTGCGCAAAACGCCGAGCTGCGCGCCAAGGTCGGCGGCCTCGAGCGCAACGTGACGGCCGCGCCGCAGGTGGAGCGTGAATACGCCAACCTCACGCGCGATCTGACGATCGGCCGCGAGAAGTACGAGCAGTTGCTGAACCGTCAGATGGACGCGGAGGTCAGCGAATCCGCGATTGTCGGTGGCCGCGCGGATGAATTCCGTCTCATCCAGTCGCCGATGCTGCCGGGCGGTCCTTCGAAGCCGCAACGTCTCGCGATCCTGCTGATCGGTCTCGTGGCCTCGATCGTGCTCGCCTTGACGGTGACGGTCGCCGCCGAGGCGCTCGATCCCAAGGTGCGCGGTGCGCGCGACGTGCGCGAGCTGTTGTCCGTGTCGCCGCTGGTCGCCATCCCGACCATCCGCAATTCGCGCTCGCGCCGCCGTAATACCTGGCGCTTCGCGACCGTCACCGCCAGCGCGGTGATAGGCGTGTGGGTGGCATTCACCTTCGTGACGAACTACCTCTGAGCAGTGAGCAAACAATGAGCAGCACAATGGAAGACGCAATCCGCCGGAATTTTGCCGATCGAGCCGGCACCGACCGGCTCCCCGAGCGCGGCGCGGAGCGGCCCAACGCCATCGAGTCCCCGACGCAGCGTCAGCAGCAGCGCGCGCGGCGCGTCGTGGCGCAGCCCGCCGAGTTGCAGCAGGCGCGCCGCTTTCAGAACGCCAATGTCGACACGCGCGCCATGGAGCGCATGTGCGTATTGCCGGCGGTATCCGATACCGCCGCGCTGCGTGCGTTCAAGATCCTGCGCACGCGCGTGTTGCGCCGCCTGGACATGCACAAGTGGAACTCGATCGCCGTGTCGGGCATGTCGGTGGGCGAGGGCAAGACCCTGACCGCCATCAATCTCGCGCTGGCGCTGTCGCAGGACGTCAACACCTTCGTGTTCCTGGTCGACCTCGACCTGCAGCGTCCGCAGGTGGCCAACTACCTGGGCATGAGCTTCGAGAAAGGTCTGTCCGACTACCTGCTGGGCAAGGCCGAGCTCGACGAGATCGTCTACAAGCTGCAGTCGGAGCGGCTCGGTGTCATCCCGAACGCGCGCGCGTTCCAGCATTCCTCGGAATTCCTCAACAGCCCGCGCATGGGAGAGTTCACCGCGGCGCTCGAGCGCGAGATGCCGCGTCGCATCGTCATCTTCGACATGCCGCCGCTGCTGGCGTCGGATGACGTGCTGGCGTTCGCGCCGCAGTTCGATTCGTTGCTGCTGGTGGTCTCCGAGGGCAAGAGCGGGCGCTCGATGCTGCGCGGTGCCAAGGAAATCCTCGCCGAGATGAACCTGCTCGGCGTCGTGCTGAACCGCTCGAAGGAACGCAACGAAAGTGCCTACTATTAACAATTCCCTGGGAAATTCTCCGCGGGGTTCGACGGGAGAAGCCGCAGCTCCGCAGCTCGAGGCGCGCCGGGAGATCATCACCGTCAGCACCCTCGGCGAATCCGCGCTCGATGAATCGGCGAGGAAGGAGCGCCGTGCATCCGTCAAACCGAAGCGCATCAGCATATTCGGCCTCGGCTACGTCGGCGCGGTGTCGCTGGCCTGCCTGGCGCGCGACGGCCACCAGGTGTGCGGCGTCGACATCGACGAGTCCAAGCTCGACCTGATTCGCGCGCGCAAGTCGCCCATCCTCGAAGAGGGCATCCAGGAGCTCATGCGCGACGTGGTCGACTCGGGCCGCGTCTCCGTCACGTCGGATGCCGCGCAGGCCATCCGCGATACTGAATTGTCGTTCGTGTGCGTCGGCACGCCGTCGGCCGCGAACGGCAGCCAGGATTTGTCCGCGATCTTTCGTCTTGCCGAGCAGATCGGCGCGGCGCTGAAACACAAGCGCGAGTTCCACACGCTGGTGATCCGGTCGACGGTACAGCCGGGGACGACGGAGGATGCCCTTCGGCCAATCCTCGAGAGATCGAGTGGCAAGGTGGCGGGTGTCGATTTCGGATTGTGCTTCCAACCCGAATTCCTGCGCGAAGGCTCTTCGATCCGCGACTACGATCATCCGCCGTACACCATCGTGGGCGGCAATTGTGAGCGCGGAGTGCAGGCGGTGCGGGAGCTGTTCGAGCACCTGCCGGGCAAGTTCCTGGTGACGAACATTCGCGTGGCCGAGGCGCTCAAAATGGCCTGCAACGCGTTCCATGCGCTCAAGATCACGTTCGCGAACGAGATCGGCCGCGTGTCGCAGGCGCTGGGCATCGATTCACACGAGGTCATGCGGCTGGTGTGCGCCGATACGCGGCTCAATATCTCGCCGGCGTACCTGAAGCCGGGGTTTGCATTCGGCGGTTCGTGTCTGCCGAAGGATCTGCGCGCGCTGCAGTACATCGCCAAGACCAGCGATCTCGAGTTGCCGATGCTGAACAGCTTGCTGACCAGCAACCGCGCACACATCGATCATGCGGTGGAAAAGATTTTGCAGCTCGGCCGCCCGAAGGTGGGCATGCTGGGGCTGGCGTTCAAGACCGGCACCGACGACTTGCGCGAGAGCCCGCTGGTGATGGTGGCGAAGCGGCTGATCGGCGAGGGTTGCGAGCTGCGCATCTTCGATCCGGAAGTGCACCTGTCGCGACTCATCGGCGCGAACCGCAGCTACATCGACGCGCATTTGCCGCATGTCGGATCGCTGCTGTGCGAACGCATCGAGGAAATGATCGAGCCTTCCGAGGTGATTCTCGTCGGGTTGCAGCAGTCGGCGCTCGATGCGGCGCTGCAATCGCACGTGCGGGCGGATCACTACCTCATCGATCTCGTGAATTTGCCGAACCGCGATCTCCTGCGTTGCCGGTACGAGGGCATTTGCTGGTAAACGGGGGGATGCCCGTTTTGCTGCGCCCGCTATCTTCCGCCTTCCATGTTAGCTAGTGTTGCACCCGTACAAGGGAGGCAATGCGCATATGAAAGGTCTGCTGGTTGTCATCGTCCTCGGCGTCATCGGCTGGTTTGCCTATCAAAAATACGCGGGTGGTGGCGGGTCGCCGGTCATCGAGGATCCGGTCTTCGGCGAAATCCGCGTCACCCAGCAGATACAAAGCCGCGAGATCGAGATGGCGTTGTTCGTCCGTGCCTCGAGCGACAACGACTGCCACACGCGCGCGCAGGAATCGTGGAAGGGCGCGCTCTCGGCCTGTCCGACTTGCGTGTTCCAACCGGTCAAGTGCCAGAAGGAGCTGCCGGCGCGTTACGCGCGGCTGTTCGATGATGTCCCGATTCCGTCTACCTACCTCAGCGCCACCGCGGCGAAGAAAACCGAGCGTGATGGCCGCCTCGTGATCTACGGCCTCACCGATGCCGAAGGTGTGCAGCTCTGTGAGCTCGTGCGCTCCCAGATCGGCGAGCGCTATGCCGGCACCACGCACTGCGTGAAGGCATCCGGCGGGTAGGCATATATATAGAGTGACCTGCGCCGCATCACGCTTTGCGCGGTCGGGTTTTCCCCCACAATCCGGTAACTCGTTGATACATATCCTTGTCGCCACGGTGCGACGTGGACCCCCTCCTGCACTTTTTAGTTAATGCGTTGAAACACTTGCACGCGGAATCCTAAATGCACCACCCAGCGCAGGTGGCAGAGGATTCCGACAAATGCGTCCGTACCCGAAATCGGCTTTATCGCTTACCGCAGTCGCGACCATGATCCTGTGCGTCGGATGTGGAGGTGGCGGCGGAGCATCCCCGCCGTCGTCGAGCGCGCCCCCACCGGCACCCCCCGTCGGCAACCGCGCGCCCACGATCACGGGCGCCGCGCCGCAGAGCGTGCGCGTCGGAGCTAACTACGTCTTCCAGCCGGTCTCCAGCGACGCCGACGGGGATACTCTCGAATTCACCGCGACCAACCTGCCGCCCTGGGCCGGGCTCGACGCGAGCACTGGTCGCATCAGTGGCCGCCCGGGGCTCTCCGATGTCGGTCAGTACGAGGCCATCGCGATCACCGTTGCGGACGCCGCGCACCAGACGCACACCGCCGAGTTCTCGATCACCGTGCAGGGCCCCGCGAATGGCGTGGCCGAGCTGCGCTGGGGATCACCGGAGTCCAAAGTCGACGGCTCGCCGCTCGATGATCTCGCCGGTTACCGCATCGTGTACGGACGCGCCGAGGACAATCTCAACCAGAGCGTCCTGCTCATGGATCCGAAGGTCACTTCCTTTGAGTTCACGACGCTCGACAGGGGTACCTGGTTCTTCGCGATCGTCGCTGTGAACGTGAATGGCCTCGAAGGCCCGGCAACGGCACCTGCCGTAAAAATAATCTGACTCATGTCTTCCTTTTATCCGAGAGGGAATTTGGGATGTTCATTGCTAGAGTTCAAAGCATGAAGTTGTTAGCGTTGACCGCCGCCATCTCCTGCGCCTTGGCCTGCGCCACCGTCGCGCAGGCCCGGCCGGTCATCCCCGGAGCCGCCGGATATGGGATGGACACCGTCGCCGGTCGCGGTGGCACGGTCTACCGGGTCACCAATCTCAATGCCAGTGGCACGGGCTCGCTCAAGGCCTGCATCGACGGCACCAAGCCGCGCGTGTGCGTATTCGAAGTCTCTGGCACGATCCACATCACCAAAGACCTCAAGATCGCCAACAGCAAGATCACGATCGCCGGACAGACCGCGCCGTCGCCCGGCATCACGCTGCGCGGTGCCGCGCTGCAGATCCAGGCGTCCGATGTCCTCGTGCAGCACCTGCGGGTGCGCGCCGGCGACGACAAGAACGGTCCGGACCCGGACAACCGCGATTCGCTCAAGATCGAGGGCAGCAGCTCGAAGCCGGTCAAGAACATCGTCATCGACCATTGCACGTTCAGCTGGGCCATCGACGAACTCGCCAGCGTCTGGGGTCCGAACGACAACATCACGTTCTCCAACAACATCTTTTCCGAGCCGCTCAACGAGTCCATCCACCCGAATGACAATGGCAACGGTATCGAGAAGCATGGCTTCGGCGTACTGATCGGCAGCTCGTCGAGCGGCGGGCGCGTCACGATGACGGGCAATCTCTTCGCGCACATCGTCGAGCGCAATCCGCTGTCGCGCGCGCGCGAATTCGTCTTCGTGAACAACCTGGTCTACAACCGCGCCTACCTCGACCTGAACATCGCGACGCAGGATGATCGCACCACCAAGAGCGCGGTGCAGGGCAACGTGTTCGTGCGCGGCCCTAACTACAATCGTCCGACCAAGCCCGTGTACATCATGACTTCGGGCACGTGGGGGCTGACCAATTCCAGCCGCGTGTTCGTCAAGGACATCGCCGCGCCCTCGAGCGGTACCCCGATATCTGCGGCGGTCTCCCAGGCCGGCGGCTCCATCTCGAGCCTGCTGCAGACCTCGACCACACCGGTCTGGAACACGGGACTCACCGCGCGCTCGACCGCCAACAATGCGGTGTACAACCGCGTCCTGCAGTACGCCGGTGCGCGTCCTACAGATCGCGACTCCGTCGACAAACGCGTGGTGCAGAACGTGAAGAGCCGCAATGGGCAGATCATCAACTGCGTGGCGTCGAACGGCAGCACGCGCTGTCAGAAGAATGGAGGCGGGTGGCCGACGCTCGCACAGCGCACGCGCAAGCTCACGCTGCCGTCTAATCCCAGCAGCGTGGCGTCGAACGGCTACACCAATCTCGAGAACTGGCTGCACTCGATGGATCAGACGCTGCAGGGCGTGACAGCGGCCGTGAGTCCGACGTCGCCCGCCGCGCTGTCGGCGCGTTGACGACGAGTAGGAACACGACGATGAGGGTCAGAGGTAAGGGCCGGCGTCCGGGACGCCGGCCTTTTTCTATTCTGGTGTCGGACCAACACAGGGAGATCCGACACCGCGATGAGTTCCGAATATCACTATCAGATCAGCCAGCCGATCATCTTCAAGCGCGGTACGTCATTCGTCGCGCTGGTGTTGTGGCTCACGGACGCGCTGCCGGCGGTGCTCGCGGGCATCATGTTCTATCCCCTCACGCTGATCTACGGTGTCGAGTTCGACAAGCCGTTTGTGGTGCTGTCCATTCTGGCCGCCACGCTGACGCTTGCAGTGGTGCCGCCGCGTAATTCCACCTCGGAAATCATCTCGCCGCGGCTCGAGCTCGCCACCAGGCTGCTGCTGCGCTGGGCGGTGCTCGTCGCCGTGCTGCTCGCGCTCGGATACATCACCAAGTTTTCGGACGCCTATTCGCGCCGCGTCGTGGTGACCTGGGTGCTGGTTACGCCGCTGCTGCTGGTGCTGCTGTCGCTCGCGCTGCAGTCGGTGACGCGCGCGCTGCTGACGGATGCCGCGCATGCCCGGCGCGCCGTCATCGTGGGGTGCACGGAAGCCAGCATGGAGCTCACGCGCCGTCTGGCGCTGCACACCGAGCTCGGCATCTCCGTCGCCGGCTTCTTCGACGACCGCGGCAGCGACCGGCTCGGCTGCCGGCAGCACGCCAAACTACTGGGGCGGTTCCCCGATGTCGCGGCGTTCGTCAACGACCGCAACATCGACATGATCTTCATCGCGCTCGCGCCCGGCCAGGTCACGCGCCTGCGTGAACTGGTGCGCGGGCTCGGCGACACGACGGCGTCCATCTACTACCTGCCCGACGTCAGCGGCTTCGACATGGTTCAGCAGCGCACCAGCGAGATCCTCGGCTTCCCCGTGGTCGCGATGTGCGAGACGCCGTTCCACGGCTACCGAGGGCTGGTGAAGCGTCTCATGGACGTGGCGATCTCCTGCATCGCGCTGGTGGCGCTCGCGCCGCTGTTGTTGACCATCGCGCTGCTCATAAAGCGCGGCTCGCCCGGACCCGTGCTGTTTCGCCAGCGCCGCTACGGACTCGATGGCGATGAAATCCTGGTGTACAAATTCCGCTCGATGTCGGTGTGCGAGGACGGCGCACAGGTGAAGCAGGCCTCGCGCAACGATCAACGCGTCACGCCGCTGGGTAAGCATCTGCGACGCTGGTCGCTCGATGAGTTGCCGCAGCTGCTCAATGTCTTACAGGGCACGATGAGCCTCGTAGGACCGCGCCCACATGCGGTGGCCCACAACGAGGAATACCGCGTACTCATCAATCGGTACATGGTTCGACACAAGGTCCTGCCGGGCATCACGGGACTGGCGCAGGTCAGAGGTTGTCGCGGTGAGACAGCTTCCGTGGAGCAGATGGAGCGGCGCGTGCTGTTCGATCTGGAGTACGTGCGCAACTGGTCGCCTGTGCTGGACCTGCAGATTCTCCTGGCCACGGCCTTCGCCGTGATCAAGACGGATCGGGCGTACTGATGTTCAGCTCAAGAATAAGGGGTCTCGTCTGGCGACTTTGCTCGGAATCACGTCGTTCTTCCTGTTGGCAACCGAAGTGTTGCACTGGGACCTCACGTTCACGACGGGACTGTCAGCCAAGAACGTAGCCATCTACCTGGTCGCGACCTTCATCGCGCTGCGCATGATCGTCGGCCGGGCGTCGCTCATGGCGGCCGGGCGCATGCAGTCCGCCTTCATCGTGCTGATCGCCTACGCGATCATCACGTGGGTGATCGCGGCGGTTCTCATCGAGTATCCCGGCTACCAGCTGGTGGCGAGCGGCATCAGGCTCAAGGCGAACCTGGTCGACTACTACATATTTTTCGCGGTGTTCCTGTTCGGAGTGCAGAACTCCGAAGACGCCGTCAAAGTCATCAAGTGGATTCTCGCCGGCGCGGTGTTCGCAAACCTCATGACCTGCCTCGATGCCTCGGGCATCGTCCACATGGGATACCAGGAGCGCATCGACGGCCGCCAGCAGGGCGCCATCGGTGAGTCCAACCAGTACGCTGCCTACATAGACCTGTTCCTGCCGGGAATCATCGCGGCCGCGGTCAATGCGCGCGGCATCAAGCGTCTCGCGTGGGTCGGCGGCGTGTTCGTGTCGGTGGGGGCGCTGGTGATGACCGCCTCGCGCGGCGGCTTCGTCGGGCTGATCATCGCCTGCGCCGTGGGCGCCTATCTATATCGCCACCTCGTGTCGTATAGCCGCGCGGCGGGCTGGGTGCTGGGCTCGCTGGCCGTGTTCGTGCTCTTCATGAGCTTTTCCAACTACGGAGGACTGCTGAGCGAGCGCGTGTTCGGCCAGACGGCCAGCATCGATGCCAACGAAGCGTCCTCCGGGCGCACGGAGATCTGGGCGGCACTGTTCTACACCATGTTCCAGAACCCGATCACGGTCATCACCGGCTTCGGATGGAACGTGTACTGGTCGCTCCCATTCCACTTCTCGCCGCACAACCACTATTTCGCGCTGTGGTTCAATCTCGGGCTCGTCGGACTGGGCCTCGGCTGCTATCTACTGTTCGGCGCGATCGGTCGCGCGCGTCGCGCCAGTCTGATCGCGCAGCCGCCGCTGCGCAGTTATTTCATCGCATACGTCATCGGCGGCATCGGCATCGCGGGCGCGGTGTTCTTCGTCGACCTGTACACGCCCTGGAACTTCTTCTGGATGTACACCGGTGTGATCATCCGCCTCGCGCTGTGCGTCGCAGAGGCGCCCGCGCCGGTGCCCGCGGCACTCGAGCGGCGTTCGCGGGCGCGCCTCCCGAAAGCGCGGCGCGATCCGTATGGCTGGGCCGGCGCGACGGACGATTCATCGGGACGAAAGCCGGCATGAGCGCGCGTCGGATCTGCATCGTCGGTCTCGACTCGTACGGCATGCTGACGGGCAAGGGCGATCTCGAGTACGTCGGCGGCGAGTCGGTGCAGCACGTGCTGCTGGCGCGCGCGTGGCGCGATCAGGGCCACGATGTGTCGATCGTCGTGCACGACGAGGGCTTCGGTCCGAAGCGCGTGGTCGACGGCATCACCGCCATCGCCGCGCACACGCGGCACGGCGGATTGCCGGGGCTGCGCTTTTTCCATCCGCGCGCCAGCAAGCTGGTCAGCGCGCTCAGCGCGGCCGACGCGGACATCTACTATCAATCGCCGGCCGGCGCGAACACCGGCATCGTCGCGTGGTACTGCCGCATGACCGGCCGGCAATTCATCTTCCGCGTGGCTTCCGACAGCGATTGCGAAAAGGAGCACGGCCGCCTGCGGTTCGGGCGCGACCGTCTGCTGTTCGACTTCGGCCTCAAGCGCGCGCATCTGGTCGCTGCGCAGACCAATACCCAGGCGCGCATGCTGCGGGAGCATCACGACCTCGACAGCACCATCATCAACATGATGGTGGAGCCGCCGTCGCGCGTGAGCGCGCGAGAAAGCGGCGCGGCGCTGCCGGTGAAGGACATCGACGTGCTGTGGCTCAGCAATCTGCGCGCGTTGAAGCGTCCGGAGCTGGCGCTGGAGCTTGCGCGCGAGCTGCCGCAGGTGAAGTTCACGATCGCCGGCGGTCCGATGCCCGGCGGACAGACTTACTACGACGATGTCGCGGCTGCCGCCGCACGCCTGCCGAACGTCACGATGCTGGGCGCGGTGCGCTACTCGGACACCGGGGCGCTGTTCGATCGCGCGAAGCTGTTCCTCAACACCTCGAGCATCGAGGGATTTCCCAACACCTTCCTGCAAGCCTGGATCCGCGGCGTACCCGTGGTGAGCTTCTTCGATCCCGACGGAATGACGCAGCGCCTGCAGCTCGGCCGCATCGCGAAGTCCGTGGACGACATGCGCGAGGGCATTCGCGGCTTGTTGGACGTGGACACCCACCGCGACGCCATCGGCCGGCGCGCGCGCGATTTCGCGGCGCGCGAGTTCACCGCGGCGGTGGCCGCCCGCTATATCGAATCACTCGAAATCCGGCAGCGCGAACAGTTCGGCGCTGTCGACGGAGGAACCGTTCCATGAACACTCCCGCCCTCGTGAATGCAACATTTGCCGACGCGAGCATGGGTGCGCTGGCACCCCCGGCTACCACTGCCGCAGAGAGCACGGTGGCTGCCACCACGCGGCCGGACGTACTGTTCCTGCTCAACAATCTCGGCATCGGCGGCTCGGAGCGCAAGATCGTACGTCTTGCGAACCGCCTCAAGGATGACGGCGTGCACGTGACGCTGGCCTGCCTCAACGGGCCGTTCACCATCGAGCCGAAGATCCGCCGCGACGTGCCGCTCACGAAACTCGAGCGCAGCGGCAAGTTTTCGCTGGGCGCGTTGTGGCGCCTGCGCAAAACCATCGTGCAGCAGCGTCCGGCCACCGTCATCGCCGTAAATCTCTACGCCGCGCTGTACATCGCGCTGGCGTGTTTTGCGCTGCCATTTCGGCCGCGTACCGTGGCGCTGGTGAATACCTCGACGTTCCGCGGACATCCGTTCTGGAAGCGCATGTATCAGCGCGTGCTGGGGCGCTTCGATCACACCGTGCACGGCTCGGAGGCGCAACGCGGCTTCTGGTTCAAGGCCAACTGCAAGGCCTGGTCGAGCTCCACGGTGATCTACAACGGTGTCGACTCGACCCACTTCGAATCGACGCAGAGTTTCGAGGCTGCCAAGCGGCTGCGCGCCCAACTCGGACTCAAGCCCGAAGCGCTGCTGTTGGGCACCGTCGGCATGTGCCGCCCGGAGAAGAACCAGGAAGCGTTGTTGACGACACTGCGCCGGCTGCGCGTCGCGCGGGTCGATGCGCACCTGGCCATCGCCGGTGACGGCCCGCTGAAGGAGCATTTGAAACGTCGAGCGATCGCGCTCGAGATCGCGGATCGCGTGCACTTCCTCGGCGCGCTCGAAGACGTCCGCCCGCTGCTCGGCGCACTCGATGTGTTCGTGCTGCCGTCGAGTGCGGTGGAGTCCTTCTCCAACGCCGCGCTCGAGGCCATGTCGATGGGGCGTCCCGTGATCCTCTCCGACATCGGCGGCGCGCGCGAGATGATCCACGACGGTGCCGAGGGCTATGTCGTGGCATCCACCGAGCTCGAGGCGCGCATGCCGGCGTTGATCGCGTCCTTGTACGCCGATCGGCGCAAGCGGCTGCAGATGGGCATCGCCGCGCGCAACCGCGCCGTCACTTGCTTTTCGGTGGCGGCGATGGTCGCCGGCTATCGTTCGATCCTCGGGGGGTTGCAGCACGGTGGAGACGTGCAATGAATGCCAGTGTCCAGCTCGTGACCCATGCGCTGCAATCGCCGGCGCGCGTGCCGCAGGAAGGCCGCGCACGGGTCGTACAGCTCGGTCCGAGCCTCGAAGTGCGCGGTGGCGTCACCTCGGTCGAGCAGATCATCTGTGACTATCTATCGCCGTACGTGTCGCTGAAACACATAGCGACGATGGAAGAAGGCTCCATCCTGAAGAAGGCCGCGGTGTTCGCGCGCGCGGTGCAGACGCTGCGACGCGCGCTGGATTCGCCGAACCCTTCGATATTCCACGTCCATTTCGCGTCGCGCGGCAGCACGCTGCGCAAGCTGATTCTCGCCGAGATGATCGCCAACACCGGTCGTCCGCTGATCATGCACGCGCACGGCGCACGCTTCGATTCATTTCACCGCGGGCTGCCGAAGATCCTGCGCGCGCGCGTCAACGCCACGCTGCAACGCGCGACGCTGGTGATCGCCCTGTCGCAGCAGTGGCGCGAGTTCTTCGTGAACGAGTGCGAGCTGTCGCCCGCGCACGTCACCGTATTGCCGAACCCCGTGCGCTGGCAGCCCGAGGTGCCGAATCGTGCCGGTCGTTCGACGGTGCAGTTCGTGTCGCTGGGTCGTCTGTCGGGCCGCAAGGGTTCGTACGACCTGGTGAACGCCTATGCGGCGCTGCCGCCGCAGCTGCGGGCCCGCGCGCGCCTGGTGCTCGCGGGCGATGGGGATGTGGAGGGTGTTCGCAAGCTGGCGGCGCCGTTCGGCGACTCCGTGCGCGTGTTGTCGTGGATCGGCCCGGCCGAACGCGACCGTCTGCTGGCCGACAGCGACGTATTCGCGCTGCCGTCGTATGCCGAAGGACTGCCGATGGCGTTGCTCGAGGCCATGGCCGCCGGGCTGCCGGCCATCACCACGCCGGTAGGCGGCATTCCGGATGTATTCACCCACGGTGCGGAAGGGTTGTTAGTGCAGCCCGGCCGCGTCGATGAGCTCTGCGCCGCGATGACGCGGCTCATTTGCGACGCCGCCGAACGGCTCGCCTGCGGCTCGCGCGCGCACACGCGCACGCGCGCGTTGGACGTGCATGTGTATGCGCGTCGTCTCGCAGATCTTTATCACCGCATCGCGCCGGTGGCCGAAATCAAGGAGTTTGGATGAGCGCCGTGGCATCTCTCACTGGATTCCTCAAGAAGAATGTTCTCGGACAGAACCTCATCCGACGCAATCCCTTCTACTACGAACGCGCCAGCGAGATCTTTGCCGAGGTCGAGGCACTCGATGCCGCCGGCCGCCGCGTCTGGGTCAAGGAGCAGTTGAAGTGCACGCTCGACGTGGCGCGCGGCACCGACTACGGACGCAGCGTGCACGGCGACACCCACATCGGCAGCTGGCCGCTGCTCGAGAAAGAGTTGCTGCGCCACGGATTGCAGGCGTTCACGTCCGGCTACGACTGGCTGTCTGCCCCCGCGACCACCGGCGGCACCAGCGGCGTGCCGCTCAAGGTGGTGCGCTCGCTGCAAGCCATCGTGTTCGAGCAGGCAACCATCGACCGCGTCATCGAGGTCGCCGGTGCCAAGGCACGCACGGCGCGCACCACCATCCTGCGCGGCGACAATCCGCGCGACATCGTCGTCTCGCCGAACCCGGAGATCGAGTACATCAACGGCGGTCGCATGATGACGATGAGCGCCAACGCCATCACGCACGTGAGCGTCGAGAACGTTGCCAACCAGATCGAGAAGTTCGGCCCGGAGCTGCTGTGCGCGTATCCGAGCGCGCTGGAGACTTTGTGTCGCTACTTGCGCGACACGGGCCGGCGCATCCCTATCCAGGCGGTGGTGACGTCCTCTGAAGTAGTCCGCCCCGAGGCCTGGCGGCTCATCGAGCAGACACTCGGCGCGCGCCTGGTCGACTATTACGGCCAGGCCGAGCGCATCGCGTTTGCATACGCCACTGCGCCGCGCGAGTACCGCTTCTCGTGCGCGTATTCGCACGTGGAGTTCATTCCCTACGACGGTCAGATCTCGCGGCGCGAGTCGGCGCATCGGCTCTACGAGATCGTCGGCACGTCGTACTGGAACAACTTGTTGCCGATCGTGCGCTATCGCACCGGCGATCTCATCCGTCTGCCCGGCGACTGGGGGCCCAATGAGCTCGAGGAACTCGCGCTCGGGCTGCGGACCTTCGACGGTGTACTCGGACGCCAGCAGGAGTTGATCGTCTGCCCGCAGAGCATCCGCTTGACCGGCGTCGGCTGCACGCCCCGCGAAGTCGAGCACGTCGTGCGCATGCAGGTGGTGCAGGAGGCCGAAGACGAAGTGCGCATCTTCGTGCTGACGACCGACGGTTTCTGTCGCGAAGACGCGGAGAACCTGCTGGCCAACGCGCGCGCGCGCATCCCCGAGGACGTCGCCGTCACCGTCGAGATCGCGACGCGGCTCGAGCGCACGCCGCGCGGCAAGACGCCCCTCATCGTTCACCGGCCGCCGGTCCACGATGCATTGCGGCGCCAGGGCGTCGAGCCGTTGTTCACTAGATAGATAATCCATGCAACAGCCTGGCTGGTATTTGAAGCGCCTCCGACGCATGTCGGGCGCGGAAGTCGCGTATCGTCTGGCGCGATCGGTGCGCATGGTCACCGGCCAGTTCACGGCCAACGAAGTGCCGGCCCGCGACAGCTTCGCGACCGATCTGCGGTTCCTGCCGCCGTTCGTCGCGTTCGCGCCCGATGCGTTGATCGCGGCGGCCGATCGCGTGCTGGCGGGGCGATTCTCGTTTTTCGACCTCGACGATTGCGATCTTGGCGATCCGCCACAGTGGAATCGCGATCCGCTCACGCATCGCGTCGCCGCGTTGAACCGGGCAACGGGCATCGACTATCGCGATGAGCGCATCGTCGGCAACATCAAGTATCTGTGGGAGGCGAACCGCCACCTGCATCTGCCGACGCTCGGCCAGGCGTTCGCATTGACGGGCGACATGCGTTACGCGTTCGGCGTGCAGCAGCAGATCGATTCCTGGATCGCGCAATGCCCGCCGGGCCGTGGCGCCAACTGGGCCAGCGCGCTCGAGCTCGGGATCCGGTTGATCAACTGGAGCCTCACCTGGCAGCTCATCGGCGGCGGTCGTTCGCGCCTGTTCGACGCGCCCGAGGGAGCGGCGTTCCGCGAGCGCTGGCTGAGGTCCATCTACGAGCAAGCCCGCATGGTCGCCGGCAACCTGTCGCGCTTCTCCTCGGCCAACAATCATCTGATCGGCGAAGCCGCGGGCGTATACGTCGCCGCTTCGACGTGGCCCATGTGGCCGGACATGCGCGATTGGGGCGGGCGTTGCCGGGAGATCCTCGAGCAGGAATGCCTCAAGCAAAATGCTCCGGACGGCGGCAATCGTGAGCAGGCCTTCGCGTATCAAACCTTCGTGATCGACTTCCTGCTGCTCGCCGGGCTCGCGGCGCGCGCGCGTGGCGAGGATTTCTCGCCCGTCTATTGGCGGCGGCTCGAGGTGATGATCGACTTCCTGGCTTCGATGACCGACGGCGCCGGGCGACTGCCGATGGTCGGCGATGCCGACGACGGCTACGTCGTAAAGCTCGCGCAGGAGTCCGGCTTCAGCGCGCACCGCTCG
The DNA here is from genome assembly GCA_043747875.1 of Pseudomonadota bacterium. Lineage (GTDB taxonomy): Bacteria > Pseudomonadota > Gammaproteobacteria > Steroidobacterales > Steroidobacteraceae > CADEED01. The sequence continues at coordinate 62,934 of JAYTOI010000025.1, forward strand.
CAGATCGCCACCGGCGCGGTGTTGTTCGAACGCCCGGATCTGGCGGCCAAGGCCGGCCTCGCCGACGGCAAGACCATCACCCTGCTCGGCGTCGAGTCGGGACGGCGCATCACGCGGCTGCGGGAGCGCGGCCGTGCCGGCTTCCGGCCGCACCAGCAGTTCACCGAGGCCGGTTACTATCTACTCGGCAGCGCCTTCGAGACGCCCGATGAAGTGCGTGTTCTGGTCGACGCGGGCCCGCTGGGCTATCTGACGCTCGCGGCGCATGGCCATGCCGATGCGCTGTCGTTCCTGCTGACGATCGGCGATCGCGAGATCCTCATCGATCCGGGCACCTACGCGTATCACACCGAGCCGGGATGGCGGCGATATTTTCGCGGCACCTCGGCGCACAACACCGTCGGTATCGACGGGCAGGATCAGTCACAGCAGGCTGGAAACTTCATGTGGACCGATCACGCTCGTGCGCGCTGCATCGAGTTCGATGTCGGTGCCGGGCGACAAACATTCATTGGGGAACACCACGGCTTCGAGCGGCTCGAAGACCCCGTGGTACATCGACGCGAAATTGTCTTCGAGCCTGGCGCGCGCCGCATCGAAGTGAACGACATCCTGCGCTGCGCCGGCCGGCACGTGGCCTGCCGCGCGTGGCACTTTGCCGAAGACTGCGAGGTGACGCCGCATGGCGACGGTCTGAAGATCGTCGCGGGGCGCACGCAGGTATTGATGGAGCCGCGTCAGCCGCTGGAGCGCGTCGAGGTCCAGCGCGGCGGCAACGCATCGCAAGGGGGCTGGGTTTCGCGCGGCTTCGGCCGCAAGGTGCCGACGACCACCGTGCGCTGGTATTCGCGCGTCGAGGGCGATACGCACCTGGGGACACGACTCGTGTACACGAGGTCGGGCAACGTTGGCCTCTGAACCCATCGTTTCGCCTGAGGCCCAACACCAGGTAGTCACCGCCGACGTGCAGAGCGCCGAGGTGCCGCTCACGCTGCGCCACGACGATTGCTTCGGGCTGTTCAACGAGATCGGCGACATCGACGCCGATGCGCGCTCCGAAGCCGGCCTGTATCGCGCCGGCGTGCGTCATCTGTCGCGCCTCACGCTCACCATCGCCGGATTGCGGCCGCTGCTGCTGTCGTCCACGCCGCGCGACGACAACGTGCTGTTGACCGTGCATCTCACCAATGCCGACGTGCGCGGCGAGGGCGGGCGCGTCGTGTTGCCGCGGGGCACGTTGCACGTCACGCGCACCCGCTTCATCTGGAATGGCGTGTGCCACGAGATGTTGCGCATCCGCAATTTCGCGTTGCATACCGTGGCCGCCGAACTCGTGGTGCGTTTCCACTCCGATTTCGAAAACATAGTCGACGTGCGCGCGCAACGGCGCGTCGATGCTGGACGCAAACGCTTCGAGCGCGTAGAGCGCGACAGCGTCACCCAGGGCTATCTCGGTGCCGACGAGATCGTTCACGAGACCGTGGTCGACTGTCACAATGCGCCGGACTCCATTTCTGCCGACACGCTACGCTTCAAGCTGCAACTCGGCAGCCGCGGCGAGAAGACCATTGCATTCGCGATCGGCTGTCGCTCGGCGACCCAACCCGTGCAGATTTCGAGCTACACGCGCTCGCTCGCCGCCGCCGAGGAGCTCATGCGGCACGAGGGGCGGCCGCCGTGCCAGATCGAGGCCACCGACGGCGCGTTCAATGCCTGGCTGCAACGCGCCGGCTCGGACATCGGAATGTTGCTGACGACCACGCCGCATGGACGTATCCCCGCCGCGGGCCTGCCGTGGCTCGACGCCGCGTTCGGCCGCGATGCCATCATCTGCGCGCTGCAGACTCTATGGCTGTGGCCGAACATCGCGCGCGACGTACTGAGGTATCTCGCGGCCACGCAGAGCGGCGACAGCTTTGCCGCCAGCGGCGCCGAGCCGGGCAAGATCCTCAACGAAGCGCGCGGCGGCGATCACGCGCCCAACTACTTCAGTGCCGACACGACTCCGCTGTTCGTGATGCTCGCGAGCGCCTACTACACGCGCACCGCCGACCTGGATTTCGTCGCTGAGCTGTGGCCGGCGATCAGCGCCGCCTTGTCGTGGATCGACGTATATGGCGACGTGGACGGCGACGGTTTCGTCGAGTCGCGCCTGCGGCCAGGCCAGGCATCGACCCAGGGGTGGAAGACTTCGGCCGATGCGGTGTTCCACGCCGATGGCCGTCTGGCGCAGGGCCCGATCGCGCTGTGCGAAGTGCAGGGGTACGTGTACGGCGCGAAGCTCGGCGCGGCGCGCATCGCGCGTTCGCTCGGCGAGATGCCGCGTGCCATCGCGCTCGTCGAAGCCGCGCAGGCGCTGCAGGCGCGATTCAACACCGCGTTCTGGTGCAATGACATCGAGAGCTACGCACTCGCGCTGGACGGCGACAAACAACCCTGTCGCGTGCGTACTTCCAATCCCGGACATTGCCTCTACACCGGCATCGCGCACGCCGAGCGCGCGCGGCAGCTCATCGCCGGCTTCGGCGACGAGCAGATGTTTTCGGGCTGGGGCGTGCGCACCGTGGCCGAGAGCGAGCTGCGCTTCAATCCCATGTCGTATCACAACGGCGCCATATGGCCGCACGACAACTCGCTGCTCGCCGCCGGCGCCGCGCGCTACGACGACAAGGCGTTCGCGCTGCGTATCCTCATGGGCCAGTTCGAAGCGGCGCGACATTTCGAACTGCTGCGGCTGCCGGAGCTGTTCTGTGGCTTCCGCCGCCGCGGGCGCGAGACGCCGCTGCGCTTTCCGGTCGCGTGCTCTCCGCAGGCCGCATCCGCCGGCGCGACATTCCTGCTGTTGCAAAGCATCCTGGGCCTTTCGATCGACGCGCTCGACCGGCAGATCGTCCTCGCGCATCCCGTCGTGCCGGATGGTTTCGACGAGATCCGCGTCGAGAATCTGGCCGTGGGCGAGGCAGCGGTGGATTTCACAGTCCGCAAGCACGCCGGCTCGGTCAGCGTGAGCGTGGAGAGAAGAGAGGGAAAGCTGGATCTGGTTATTCGTAGCTGATGGCTCGGGCGCGGAGCGCGCGCGATGTACACCGGTTCCGCCCTTCATTTAATGAGGGTGATGGGATTGTGAGAGGCGCCGCGCCGTTGAGTCGGTGATTGGGGCAGCGAGAGTGGATAGATACCACGAGGCCGGAAGGTAGTCGCTTGCGCGGCTCGTGCCTGCGTTTGGGGACAGGTGCCAGGTTCGACGGTGAGGGCGGAGGCCCGGCGTGCATCGCGCACGCTCCGCGCCCCCGCAGGCATGCAGCTTCTCGTGGCAAGGGAACTCTTCGTTCGGTTTTCGTGCCTGTATCCTGACGGCGGCGCATTCGACGTGCTGCAGAAGAGGAGAGGTGCGATGCAGGAGTGGAGACCGGAGGAAGAGCGGACGATTCCGAAAGCGGTGTGGTACATCGCGCCGGTCGTGGTGCTGGCCGCGGCGGGCGGCTACTACTATTACACGCACCACAAGGCTGAGCCGCCGCCGGTAGCACAGGCGCCGTTGCCGGCCGAGCCGGCCATAGCCGAGCCGGCGATCAAGCATCCCGTTCCAACGGATGCGGACGCGACGAACCAGGCATTGCCGTCCCTCAACGAGAGCGATGCATCGCTGCGTGGTTCGTTCTCGGCGCTGGCCGACGCGGCGTCGATCGACCGGTTTCTGGTGACCGACAATCTCGTGCGCAACATCGTCGTCACCGTCGACAACCTGCCGCGAAGCAAAACGGCGGCCGAGCGGCGGCCGGTGAAGCCGACGCCGGGCGCCTTTGCCGCAGGCGCAGGCGCGTTGCCAGGGGGCGAGATGACGCTCGGCGATGCGAACTACTCGCGGTATGCGCCGTTCGTGCAGCTGGTCCAGACGACGGACGCCAAACAACTCGCGAAGATCTATCTGCACTACTACCCGCTGTTCCAGGAGGCGTACCAGAACCTGGGAAATCCCGACACGTACTTCAACGATCGGCTCGTGGAGGTGATCGATCACCTGCTCGAGACGCCGACTCCATCCGGACCGATCCCGCTGTCACAGCCGAAGGTGTTCTACGAATACGCCGATCCGGATCTCGAGGCGCGATCGGCGGGGCAGAAGCTGCTGCTGCGCATGGGGACGGGGAATGCGGAGCAGATCAAGAGCAAGCTTCGGGAGTTGCGGGTGGAGATCGAGTCATCGAAGCGGTGATGCGGGCGCGGAGCGTGCGCGATGCACACCGGTTCCGCCCTTCACTGGATAGAGATTGGTTGGAGAGGGTGGGCGCCGCGCAGTTGATTCGGTGATGGGATAGCGCGAGTGGAGAGAAACCGCGAGGCCGGAAGGTAGTCGCTTGCGCGGCTCGTGCCTGCGTTTGGGACAGGTGCCCCGTGAGAGGGCGAGGGCGGAGGCCCGGTGTGCATCGCGCACGCTCCGCGCCCGCATCCATGACCGCTTCTGGTGAAAAGAGCGGAGCCCTTCGGTTGGGGTGGGGGTTGCTCCGGCGTTGAGGTTGGAAAAGATCTCTTCGTTCGGTCTCGTGGCCGCTCCGGTGCCGACCGCTCTTGCGAGCACTGGCGTCTGAAGCCTCTCGTGGCGGCCGGCTCATGCAAAAGCGCCAGGAAGGCCAACCGAAGGCCGTACGCGACATCGCCTGGCGCGCGCAGCTCCGGCTCGGCCAACGTTACCGGCGCCTGAGCTCCCGCAAGTTGCACCAGAACAAAATCTGCGTCGCCATCGCCCGCGAGCTCTCAGGCTTCGTTTGGGCTATCGCGGCACAGATCGGCATCGCCGCCTAACCACTTGCGCACTCACGAGCGAAGACCTCGCCGGAGGATCACACCACACCAGTGCATCAACGACACACCCCGAACAGGCGGAACGGCAATGCGATGCGCAGACCCGATGAGGGGAATCCTCGAGCAGGATAAGTGAGCATCGTCAAGATGATCTCCGTGGCCTAGAGTGCAGGCAGCCCCGCGACGGACAGATGAAATGCGGTAACCAACCCGCGGATATCAGCATGATCCATCGTCGCTAACACCGTCTGCGCGTCGCGTCGCTCTTGCGCCTGCCCATTCACGCGCCTTCCAACCATCGTGATGCTCGCGATCGAATGTTGCGCGCCTGTTGACAGAAGAAGGCCATATCATCCTGCCTCGCCGCCAAGATTACGCTACACCGATCGTAACGACGCACGAGAGTAGACGCGCACGATCTCGCGGCACGCGGTCAGGATGTCCTCCTTGGCATCCGCGAGGTAGCGCTCCATTTCCTCGTCTGTCCGCTTCAGAAAGTCGGGCGCGTATTGCGCTCGGGCAACCCCGATCGGGAAGTGGTCCGTCTCGGACTCGATCGCGCGGATCGGCATGAACACCGCATCATCGGCGTTCTCGACATCGTGCCGCAGCGCGGTGATCTTCCGGACGCCTTCGATAAAATTCATCCTCCCGTCGATCATCGCTTCGGCCACGGCGACGAGTTCGGTACGTTTGGCTGCTGTGTCGTCTGCGGTGCGCATCAGTCACCCCCTGGGAACTTGGTCTTAAATTCGACGCGCTGATAAGAAGAACTCGTCTTCTTCACCCAATCCGCAGCATTCCCACCGTACTGTTGCGCGACACGCTGAGCGTCCCGGAACGCGACGCACCCACCAACGCCGGCCATAGTCTCGCCGACCTGGCCCATCTGCGACTGACTCGCTAGTTGCTTTTCAAGGCGGACTGCATTGGCGGCGTTCGAAGCGCCAGTTGCTCCCCTTGCGGCAAGTCAACTACGAGCTTTCAGGGCACACCGCTCCCCAAGGATCGGTACCGAGCAGGTCTCGCTCAGGATCAATGTCCGCTAGCCCAATTGACGTCCGGTCCACGCCAAACGCGTCCGCCTGCTGTGCTAATAGTGAAATTACTTCGTAGAGCGCGTAGTGCCGTCCCTTGTCGTAGTCAGACGCAGACTTGGCCGCGTCCGCCTTCGCAGTCTTAGCATTGTCAATAAGCTCCCGACTCACGTCGAGCACCATTAGTTGAACGGAATTATGGTCCACCGAGAAGCCCTCTTAAGACGAATGGCACTTACTTAAGCCTGAACGCTGCACCCGCGCGGGGGGCGAAGGCGTTGATTGTGTGAAGTAAGGAAGGCTGGCGGGGATTGGTAGGATGTTTGTTACCAGACATCCACCCTACCGACCCCGAGGC
>JAYTOI010000026.1:0-65143 GCA_043747875.1 Pseudomonadota bacterium
CTGGAAGAGCGCGGCAATCCTGAATCGCATCGACACGCAACGTGTAGCTGGGGAACGAGCCGCTCAGGAAGGACAGATACTGCTTCAGGCGATTGCCGACAACTCTCCTGCTGTCATCTTCGCCAAGAACCTCGCGGGTCAATACCTCCTCGTCAATAGACGATTCAACGAACTGATGAAGATAGGCCGCGAAGGCGTACGCGGAAAGACCGACTTCGACCTCTTCCCGGCGGAGGTCGCCGCTGCGTTTCGTGGCGCAGATGAGCGCGCAGCGGCCAGCGGAGGGCCGATCACCGAGGAGGAGGTTTTGCCACAAGAGGATGGCCCGCGGTACTTCGTTTCTGTGAAATGCCCGCTGCGCGACGCGGCGGGGAATACCTATGCCGTGTTTGGCATTGCCACCGACATTACTGATCGCAAGCACGCCGAGACAGAGCGGGGAGTGCTGCTGGAGGGCGAACGTCGCGCGCGCGAAGAAGCTGAGGAATTGTTTGGGGTAGCGCGCACGCTTGCATCAGAGCGCGACCTCGAAAAGGTTGTTCAGCACGTGACAGACGCCGCTACTCGGCTTACGGGCGCCTCGTTCGGTGCCTTTTTTCAAAGCAGAGCCGATGGCCGCGGTGAAGAACTGGTTCTCTTCACGAAGTCCGGCGCCCCGCGAGAAGCATTCAAATCGTTCGACGCCCCCCAAAGCACCGCACTGTTTGAGTCAATGTTTCAAAACGTCAGCGCGGTTCGCATCGCCGATGTCGTGAAAGACTCGCACGATGGGAGGAGTGCCCCGCAGTTTGGAATGCTCAAGAGCAATCTACCGGTGAGAAGCTATCTCGCCGTACCCGTGGTGTCGAGTAGCGGAGTTGTGTTGGGAGGCCTGATCTTTGGGCATCCCAATGCCTCGGTGTTCGACGCGCGCTCAGAGCGCATCGCGCTCGGAATCGCCGCGCAGTCGGCGGTGGCCATTGACAACGCGAAGTTATATCAGAGCCTTGCAGCAAGCGCCGTGAGCCTGAAAGGGCAGATCAATCAGCTTCGATTGCTCGGCCAGATCACGCAGGCAATCGACGAGCGGCACGATCTTGCGAGCATCTTTCAAGCAGTCATGCGCATGCTGGAGGAGCAGCTTCCGATCGACTTCGGGTGCCTTTGTTTGCATGACGCGGAGAATGGATTGCTGACCGTGCAGCACGTTGGCACCAAGAGCCGGGCTCTCTCGAACGAATTGAACCTACCGGTAGGCACCAGAATTGCGATGAGCGAAAACGGCCTGATGCGAGTCGCCTGGGGGCATCTCGTTCACGAAGCCGACATTTCTTCATCCCCCGTCCAGTTCTCGCAACGACTCGCGCGTGCTGGACTAAAGGCGCTCGTGATGGTGCCACTGGTCGTCGGCAGCAAGGTCATTGGCGCCGTGATTGCCGCCCGACATCGTGCCCGCAGCTTTACCAGCGCCGAGTGTGAGTTCTTGCGCCAACTCTGCGATCACGTCGCCCTGGCCGCGCAACACGCTGAACTGTACACGTCGCTGCAGCGCGCCTACGACGATCTTCGCAAGAGCCAAACCACCATGCTCCAGCAGGAGCGGCTGCGCGCGCTCGGTCAAATGGCGAGCGGAATCGCGCATGACATCAACAACGCGATAACGCCGGTGACGGTATACGTCGACTCACTTCTCGATCACGAACCGACCCTCAGCAGCCGCGCGCGTGAAAGCCTTCTTACGATTCAGCGTGCGATCGGTGTTGTCGCACAGACTGTCGCACGAATGCGGGTGTCTTACCGCTCCCGTGATCAGGAGATGGCGCTTACTCCAACAAGTTTGATCAACGTCATTACGCAGGTCGTCGAGTTGACCCGACCGCGGTGGTGCGACATGCCGCACGAAAAGGGCGTGGTCATTCGCCTCGAACCCGATCTTGCGGAGTCGCTGCCAATGATCATGGCTTCGGAAAGCGAAATCCGCGATAGTCTGACGAACCTGATCTTCAACGCTGTGGAGGCCATGCCAGAAGGTGGCACGATATCTGTCCGCGCTCGCGCCGAAGGCGATAGCGCGCCCGGTTCTGCAGATGGGTCCAGATCTACTGAGCGGGTGGTCGTCGAGATCGAAGACACCGGAATTGGAATGGACGAGGAGAAGCGCGACCGCTGTCTCGAACCGTTCTTCTCCACCAAAGGGGAGCGCGGTACCGGACTCGGGCTCGCCATGGTCTACGGCATGGTGCAGCGGCATGGCGCGGACCTCGAGATCGTGAGCACCGAAGGTATCGGCACAATAATGCGTTTGATTTTTCCCTCTGCCGGCACTGCGCCCGGTGACACCACCGTTCGCCGCCTCGCGATATCGGTTGGCAAACCGCTGCGCATTCTGCTCATCGACGACGACCCTCTTGTCTTGAAATCGCTTGAAGCGGCGCTTGCACACGAAGGGCACAGCGTCACCCTTGCCGAGGGCGGACAGGCTGGTATCAATTCCTTTCGGGAAGCTCGACAGGCCGGTGTTCCTTACGCGATTGTCATCACCGATCTCGGAATGCCGCACATCGACGGAAGGCGTGTCGCGGCAGCAATTCGCGGTATGTCTGCATCGACGCCGATCATCTTGCTGACCGGCTGGGGGCAGCGATTGCGGGACGAGGACGATATTCCTCCGGGAGTATCGCGCGTGCTTGCCAAACCCGCCAAGCTCCACGAGCTACGGCTAGCATTCATCGAAATGACTCAAGCCACCGAGGCATGACGACGGCCCACAACGCGGCGGCGATTTTTGGACGACTAGCAGGCTGTTGAAAAACTCTGCGCATCGTGCATAGTTCGATGAGCGGAACGAACGAGGCTAGTTAGATGCGCGGAGAAAATGTTCAGCAGAGCGGGATGTTCAGCTACGTGTCGCTGGAGGCGCGAGTGCCGTCGAGCCATCCGCTGCGCGGGATGAAGGCACTGCTGGATGAGGCGCTGAAAGGGATGAGCCGGGACTTCGAGCGGGTTTACGCCGGAGAAGGCCGTCCGTCGATCCCGCCGGAGAGGCTGGTGCGCGCCGCGACGCTGCAGATCCTGTACTCGATCCGAAGCGAACGGCTGCTGTGCGAGCAGCTTGACTACAACCTGTTGTTCCGCTGGTTCGTGGGGTTGTCGATCGATGAACGGATCTGGGATCACTCGACGTTCACGAAGAACCGCGACCGGCTGATCGAGGCGAAGGTGGCTCGCAAGCTGCTCAAGCGCATTGTGCGCAAGGCGCGCGATGCGAATTTGTTGTCGAACGAGCACTTCAGTGTCGATGGGACGCTGATCGAGTCGTGGGCGGCGGTGAAGAGCATGCGCCGGCGGGACGGTAAAGATGAGCCGCCGGGCCCGGGGCGCAACCCGACGGTGAACTGGCACGGGGAGAAGCGCACGAACCAGACGCATGCATCGCCGAAGGACCCGGAAGCGAAGCTGTTTTGTAAGGGAAAGGGACAGGCGGCCAAGCTGAACTACATGGGTCATGCGTTGATGGAGCACCGCAACGGGCTTATCGTCGATGTCGAAGTGACGGAGGCGAATGGGTATGCGGAGCGGGCGGCGGCGTTGAAGCTCATCGACCGACAGCCCGAGCGCGAGCAGCGCACGGTGGCGGCCGACAAGGCGTATGACACGAAGCAGTTCGTCGCCGACTGCCGCGAGCGCGGCGTGACACCGCACGTGGCGATGAACGAGAGCGGCACGCGCAGCTCGGCGATCGATGCGCGCACCAGCCGTCATGCGGGATACCTGGTTAGCCAGAGAATCCGCAAACGCATCGAAGAGTGCTTCGGCTGGTGCAAAGATGGCCGACCGTTACGCAAGATGAAGGTGTATGGCAAACGCAAAGTGGCTTTCGTCACGACGCTGACGGTGGGCATCTACACATTGCTGCGGGTATCAAAGCTGCTGCAGCCGCCTGATCTGGCTCCTGCGTAGTGGGAGTGTGCCCACGATGAGTCAGAACCGATGAAGCGATCCATGAATGACCCAAAAAGGCCGCTGTTGAACAGTACTGCGGCCCCCGACAGATGAGGAAAACATGTTCGGACGAATCAAACGCGCGCTAAACACGCGTTTTTCAACAGCCTGCTAGACCTGAAGTACCAGCGCCATCGCCGCAGGTCTGATGACGCCCTCCACATGACGGGGTCGGCGTGGGTAGTCAGTGTTGGCAGATCAGGCTTCAAAGGTCGCCGCTGCCGGGACAACGGAGACGGAAGCGAGCGTGAACCGCCCTGTCTTTTCGAAGAAGGCATCAAGGCACTCGACTCCGCACGTGAAGGCCCCACTGCGTGGCAATGATTGTCCGCCCCCGTAAGGACTTTGGACAACCCGAAACGCGCGGAATGACAGAAATCGATTTGATCAGCGCACCCTTCGTGTCGACCTCCGTGTGGACGACGAGACAATCAACAAACCGCATACACCGGAATGAGCCCGCGATTGCTGTGCGCTATCCTCATGAGCAACGCCCACATGTGAAAATGCCATGACAAGACCTCTGACACTAAGAATCGCCGCTGCGGGAATCGCTCTACTGATCGGCGCCTGCGCGTCGAGTTCACACAAGCCCGCGCCAATTTGCGCCCCAATACTGTTCGTCTGAGAGCATGGCAACGTCAAGAGCCTGATGGCGGTCAACTACTTCAACGAGCTTTCACTCGCGCGCGGCCTTCCGTTTCGCGCCATCTCGCGCGGCACCACGCCGGATTCAACGACCGTCCCACCGACTATTGTCCACGGCCTGCGCAACGATGGCTTCGACGTGTCCGGGTATAAACCGGCAGCACTTACCGCCGCGGACGTGACCGCGTCCGGTCGCATGATTCTCATCGACACGGACCTGGCCTCGAACATGCCCAATCCTTCGAAGGCGCCTGAGAAATGGATCGACGTGCCGCCCGCCAGCGTCAACTATGAAGCCGCACGAGAGGCGCTGAAAACTCATGTCGCAAATCTTCTCGATCGACTTTCGGCAGAGCGTCGACTTCGATAGAGGCTGTGCTACCCGCAAGTGGCGCGCCTTCCCAAGGCATTCTCTGGCGTGCCATTGTTAGATCTGTCGGAGAACGGACAAGCAGCGTCGTCCCCAATAGTTATTTGAACGGGCAGCATGCGGACAGCGACTTGTAAGGGAACACACTATGCCGACAATCATCAGCGAGACTGCCACCGGGCGCGGGTCAGGCATTGAACAAATAGGCGCATCGGCGCCCCGTCAAAGTCTCACGCGTCAGGACCTGGGTTTTTTTCCAGGTCACGCAATACACCGTGACGCGTCGTCAGTGATACCGCGTCATCCGCCAGCAGCAAGTGTCGATGGATGAGCTCGGCGGCGATTCTGTGATTTCGCATCCGTAACAATTGCGCAGCAACGACCAACCGCGGCCGTGTCACCCGCAGATGCGCCGCGTGCAAAATTGCGTAGGCGCTGTCCAGCATGCATTCGCCTTCAAAACCTTCCCGTAAGCGACACCACGAGCAGCGGTGTCTGCTCGAGCGCATCGTCAGGACTTACGCCAAAAGGCCATATCCACGCCAACGATCAGGGTGACCACGATCGAGGCAACTAGATAGCAGAAGAACTGATCGCGAAATCTCAGTTTCAAGTCTCGGCTGGCGGCCAGCAGAAGAATGAACAAGCCGGCAACGACAGCCAGGTGCAGCGTCCAGGTACCCAAGCCCAGTAACTGGCTGACTCTCGCTTCGTCATTGGGCTTGAAAAGACTCAATGCGGCGGCAAGCAGCCGCATGAAGAATGCCATGTAGAGGAGCGCAAACCCGGGCAAAGAGCGCCGGCGCCTGACAAGCCAGAAGCCGACGACGCCTTGCGCAATCGTAACCAGTGGGCCGGCCGCAGAAACCAGGCCTTGGTCACCGGCCGGCATTGGACTCCTGGACCAGACCTGATTTGGAGACGCGATCATGTCGTGTCCAAGAGCTTCGCCCGCTATCCAATGCGCGAGCTCATGGATGAAGAACGTTCCAATTCCAACGCAGAACAGGATCACGTAAAAGCTTCGCGAGAAGACCCACTTCGGCCTGGCCACCAGCTCATCCGATGAGGCCTGCCGAATGGTTAGATCCCCATCACTTGCCCGTGACGATCCGGTACCTCCGAGCTTTCGCATGTTTCACTACACCACATGGGTTTGAACGTCGTCAAACGTTCCATTTGCAGATTCCGGCTTTCGGTCGAAACACCGGGGCTGACGAACTCAGTCCCTCAGCAGCTTCGATCTCCGCAGCATCAGCGTCAGCGCCGCCCCAACTACCAGCACGCCCGCCAACATCGCCATCGGCCCGATGAAACTGCCCGTCAAGTCCTTGAGCCAACCTACCGCGCTCGGGCCGATCGCCCCGCCGAGCGCGCCCATGGAATTGATCAGCGCGATCGCGCCGGCGGCGGCGGCGCCGGTCAGGAATTTTCCCGGCAGCGCCCAGAATGGGCCGCGCGTGGAGTAGTCGCCCACTGCCGCGACGGACAGCGCGAGCATCGCGAGCGCCGGCGCCTGCATGTATCCCACCGCGATGAAGCCGAGCGCGCCGACCACCGACGGTATCGCGACGTGCAGGAATCGCTCGCCGGTGCGATCCGAGCTGCGTCCGACCAGGATCATGCCGATCGCGGCGGCGATGTAGGGAACCGCGGAGTACAGGCCCACCTGGAATTCACTGTAGCCGGACAAGCCCTTGACGATGGTGGGCACCCAGAATGTCAGGCCATAACTACCCGTCTGGCAGCAGAACATCACGATCGCGAGCAGCCAGACGGTGGGATGCATCAGCGCGGCGGCGAGGCTCACGCCGTGACGCGCGTGCGACTCCTGGTGCTCCGCATCCATGCGCTGCGCCAGCCATGCGCGCTGCTCGCCGCTGAGCCAGCGTGCGTCGGCGGGTTTGTCGGTGAGAAAGCCGAGCACGACGAACCCCAACAACACCGCGGGAAGCCCTTCGGCGACAAACATCCACTGCCAGCCGTGCAGGCCCATGGCTTCGTCGAAATTCTGCATGATCCAGCCGGACAGCGGCCCGCCGACCACGATCGAAAGCGGGATGCCGATCATGAACCATGACACGGCGTTCGCACGATACGAACGCGGAAACCACTGGCTGAGGTAGTAGATGATGCCCGGCAGGAAGCCGGCTTCGGCCACACCTAACAGGAACCGCATCACGTAGAAGCTCGTGACGTCGTTCACGAACATCATGCCGGCGGAGATGAGGCCCCAGGTGATCATGATGCGCGCGATCCAGACTCGCGCGCCGTAGCGCACCAGCAGCAGGTTGCTCGGCACCTCGCACAGTCCATAGCCTATGAAGAAGATGCCGGCGCCGACGCCGTACACGGTGTCGCTCAACCCCAGGTCCGCGTTCATCTGCAGTTTCGCGAAGCCGACGTTGACGCGATCGAGCCAGGAGATGATGTAGAGCAGCAGCAGGAAGGGCAGCAGTCGCCACGTGACCCTGGACATCGTGGTCCGCTCGAGAGCCGTCAATGCGTTCGCCATTCCCGAGTGTAGGGCACCGGTTCGGAGATATCATCGCTGTCATGAACGAACCAACCGAGTGGATCGACGTCGGCTCGGCCGACGAATTCAAGCGCGTATCGCTGCGCGAGGCGAAGCTGGGCGAACGCCGAGTTGCGGTGTCGTACCAGGACGGCAAGTTCGGCGTCATCTCCAACACCTGCAATCACGTCGGCGGCCCGCTGGGCAAGGGCCGGCTCGACGGCGAGTTCGTGGTGTGCCCGTGGCACCAGTACAAATTCCACCGCTGTACGGGCGAGGGTGAGCCGGGCTACGAGGCCGACAAGGTCCCCGGCTATGGGGTCAGGGAAGAGAACGGCCGGTTGTTAGTCAGCGCGAAGCCGGCCAGCAAGCGCGGCCATCTGCCGCACGCGCCGCATCCACTGTCGCGCGCCACCGACCGCGCACCCGGGCCGCTGCGGGTCGGCGGCATCTCGACCACCGTCATGGACGTCAAGAATCCGCGCTTCTCCACCTCCGAGCACTTGTTAGGCGTGGCGCTCGAGCATGCGCGGACGACGCTCGGCGCCGAGACGAAGATGATCAAGCTCAACGAGTTGAAATTCCGGCATTGCGAGGGGTACTACTCCAAGGCCGCGAAGGCCTGCACCTGGCCGTGCTCCATCACGCAGATGGACCAGGCTGACGAGCTGACGCCGGTATACGAAATGGCCGTGCACTGGGCGGACGTCCTGCTGATCTCGACGCCGATTCGCTGGGGCGCCGCGAGCTCGATGTACTACAAGATGGTGGAACGCCTGAATTGCATCCAGAACCAGATCACCATCCACAACAAGGTGCTGATCCGCAACAAGGTGGCCGCGTTCATCATCACCGGCGGGCAGGACGGCATCCAGGCGGTTGCGGGCCAGATGATGGGGTTCTTCAGCGAGATCGGCTATCTACTGCCGCAGTTCCCGTTCATCGCGCATTCGCTGGGCTGGGAATTCGAGCAGATGGAACGCAATGTCGAGATCGTCGAGGCCAGCGAGGCGCTGCGCGCCGGCGCGCGTGAGCTCGTGGGGCGTGCGGCCGGGATGTCGCGCTGCCTGCTCGAGCAGCACCTGGTGACGCACGGCTCCATCGAGACCGGCGGACGCAAGGCGTCGGCCTGACTCCTCAGCCCGCTTCCTTGAACTGATTCTGCAGCGCCCGGGTGATGCTGCGAAGCGCAGGCCCCTGCATCTGGTCGTACGCTGCGAGCTGCGTCGAGTTCAGCAGCGTCCCCGCGCGTTTGCGCAGCGCGGCCATCTGTGCGCTGGCATATGCGAGCCGCTCCTTCAGCGTCCTGAGCTCTCGCGGGTAAACCACGACGACGCCTTCGCCCCGCACCGTCAGGTACTTTCCGCCGTCGCCGGTGATGCGCTCCTGGGCGTCGCGTCGCACCTCGCTCAGCGCGACGATGAGATCTTCGCCGGCTGCTTCGCTGAGTTGCTGGAACTTCGGCAGGCGTGCCTGCAAGGCCTCGACGCTCTGCCGCTCGCTCTTGGAAAAGTTGAACGTGTCGTATTGCCTGGCATCGGACTCACCGAGGACGTCGCGGATCTCCTGCTGGTCGCGCTCGTAGGCCCCGCTGGTCAGGCTCCGCTTCAGACACTCGGTGTCTTTGCCGCAGGTGGCGATGACGCCGCGCCGATCGACCGCCTGCTCGGCGAGGGTTTCGAGGAATCGCTGCCATTGATCCGAGCCGATGGCGAGACGGCGCCCGAGCTTGAGGTAATCGTCGCGGAGTTTCGGAATCTGCTCTTCGATCAGCTGTCTGCGGGTGACCGGATTTTCGAACATGCGCCGGAAGTCCTGCTCCGTCAGCTCGCGAAACAGCCCCGGCGGCGGACGCCTCCTTTCCTTCGTGCCGCTGGCGACCGACTGGTCTGACAATCCTGGGATGCGCTTCCGCTGGTCTGCCGCCTGGGTGCCGGATGTCGCGGCCACGCCGTCGGTAGCGCTGTCGCCGCCGGTTCTGGCGGACGGTGCCGTCGCGGCCGTGTGCGGTGCGCTCGGGGCCGCGAAATTCACGCCGCGGTCGCGTTCGGCGCCCAGCTGCCATGCGAAATACAGAGTGCTGGCGGCGAATAGCGTCGTCGTTGCGGACAAGGTGGCCTCGGTCTTGTTCACGGTTCGTAGCCCTGCGCGCGGGCAGCGACGCCAACCCGTGCATACGGACGGAACAAGAGCAACGCGTCATCCTGCGCCTGATTGAAGATGGTGAGTTGCTCGCCGTTCAACAGCGTGCCGGCACGATCGCGCATCCTGTCCACCGATGCCGAGGCGGACGCCATGCGCTTCTCGAGCGTGTCGGTGTCGACTGAGTAGACGATCACGCCGTAGCGCGTCGAGTAGGAGGCGCTCTCGTGGTCGTGCGAATCGATTTCCCTGCGGGTACGGTAGGCCTCGTCGGCGAGCGCGCTCGCGAGCTCCTCGAGCTGAACCGGCGTCAGCTCGAGCTTCGAACCCAACCGCGCCTGAAACCTCGCGAGCGAGTTCACCTGCGAGCCCTGGCGGCGGAATGTCTCGAGCTGGTCCACGTTCTTCGCGCCGATGAGGTCGGTCACGGCCTGCCGCTGCTGCTCGCCGTAGCCCGCGCCGAAGTCCATGCGCACGCATGCATCGTCGGTGATGCAGCGCGCGGAGCGCACGCGACGATCGATCTCCTGCTCGGTGAGTAGTTTGACGAGGCGCTCCCAGCGGTCGGCATCGAGCCCGAGCTTCGGGCGCAGCAGCGCGAGATCCCGGCGCTGGTTGTCGAGCCGCTCGTCGACGAGCGCCTGGCGGGTCTGGGGATTGTCGTAGCGGCGCAGGAATTCCACCGCCTGCGGCCGGTTGCGTTCGCGCTGGCGCGCGAGTGCATGTTCGGGCGTGCCGGGTATCGGCTTCGGCACGGGAAGGTTGGCCGCGATCGCCGCAGCGGCGCCATCGTCCGAGGACGCGGACCGTGCCGATCGGGCGAGGGCTGGTGCCGCTGCCATCGCCGGTGCAGCGGCCGCGGCCCCAACAGTGGGGCTTACGGAATGGGTCGCGGCTTCCGCCGCGGCGTTGCGATCACGCTCCTTGACCAGCTCGTGCGCGAGGTAGGCGGAAGACGCCGCCAGCACCACCGTACTCACCGACAGCATCACGACACCCACGTTCATCGTTTCTCCTCGCGCACGAACCAAATCCCGGCTATCTGCTTTCAGGCCAGAGCACCGCCGTCGGACCCGGTGGTTCCCGGCCGGGATCCTGGTCTAGCCACCGCGGTCGCGGCGCCGCTCCAACCGCTCGAAACGCTTCAGCAGATCATCCTGCATGGAGTCGAAGACCGCGCGCTGTTCGGCGGTGAGCATCGGTGCCGCGCGCTCCCGCATCCGCCGCGAATAGTCGGCCGCCGCGGCGTACCGTTGCTCCGGTGTCGTCGCCGAGCTCGGCAAGGCAACGCTGCCGAGGTCCGTCCAACTGATGCCCGGCGAGACGCGGACGACTCCTCGGTCCGCCCATTCTCGTTCGATGCGCGCCCCTTCGTCGCTGAGCGCGCGGATCAGCTCCTCGGCGCGCTGCGGCGGCAGGGACGCGTCGCGCAGGCGCGTCTGCAATGTTTCGACGGCATGACGCTCGTTCAGCGTTTGCCGATAGGCATCGAGCTCCTGCGCCTTCGTCCTGCCCAACACCTCGCGCGCAATGTCATCCGCCTGCCGCAGGACCTCGACTTCGGACGCGCCTCCCAGGCAGGCGGGATCCGCGGCACACCGCAGGCGGCGCGCGCGTGCTTCGACTTCCGCCCCAGCCAGCCGGTCGCTCAGCATGATCCAGCGATCTGCGTCGATGCCGAGTGTTCGATCCGCGCCACGGAGCATCTTGCGCCGATCGAGACCGCGTTCGGCGATGAGCTGCTGCCGCAGGCGGGGATCGGCGTACATCCGGAGAAAACCGGCGTCTTCTGCCCGAGTCCGCGCGTTGCCGGCCCCGCGCACCTCGGCGGGTTCCGCGACGGCGCCGGGCAGCGGCACGAGACTGGTGGTCGCTGCGGGACTCTCGATGGTCTCGATTTCGACGCCGGCGGACGGCGTCGCGGTGCCACCCGATGCGTACGTCTCGTTGATCGCACGCTGCACGGAGAGATCGCCGAGTAGTTTGAGGTCGAATATGGCGAGCGCGAGGCAGGCCACGCCCAGCACGATCATACCCATGCGCGCACTCACGGCGTGTGGTCCTGGTCCTGCGGGGGCTGCTCCGTCTGGTGTCGCAGGAAGCGCCGGAACTCGATCAGCAACTCGTCGTACATGCGGTTGAAGGCGCTGAGCTGCTCGCCCTGGAGCTGCGTGGCCGCGCGGTCGCGCATCGCCTGCACGTAGGTCTCGGCGGTTTGCAGCGCGATCTCAGGCGTCGGCGCGTTGTAGGCGTACATCAGCTCGGCGCCGTTGGCCGCGGAAAACCCGCGTTGCCTCTGCTGACGCTGATACATCTCGCGACGCTGACGCAGCGACTCGTCGTACAGGCCATGCGCGAGATCGTCGGCCTGCGCATTGGACAGCGCCTGGCCGCCCGCGAGACTCGACTGCAGGCCGCTGACCGCGTGGCGCTGCGCCGCGGCGGCGCGGAATCCTTTCAGCGCGCCCATGTTCTCGTCCCCGATGATGTCGCGGATGTCCTGATCGACGGAGCCGAAGAGGTCCGTGTCGAACACCGGACTGAGGCAGGCCGGATTCACGACGCAGCGCGCGGCCGCAATGCGCTTGGATTCGTCGCGGTCGGCGATCAAGACGACCAGCCGTTCGAACTGTTCCGCAGTGAGATTCAACTCCGGTTCGAGCCCGGCCATCGAACGACGCGCGGCGTCGAGCTCGCTCTCGCGCATCTCGGCGCGCGCCGCCGGATCCGCGTAGCGGCGCAGGAACTCCGCGGCCGAGCGACGCTGGCGCGCCTGGTGATCCTCGTCGGTCGGCATGCCCGGTGGGCGGTCGGCGGGCACGGCTGCTTCCGGCAGGGCGGCCGTCGATGCCGCGTTCTCGGGAATGGCCGCTGCGCGCGGCGCAGCGCCGGACGGCGCGCCGCCCGGACGCGCGGCCGCTTCGCGGTCGGCCGCCGTCGCCGCGAGCTGCGTAGCGCGCGCGCGCTCCGCGTCGACGCGGTAGAGAAGATAGGCGGCGGCGCCCGCGAGCGCGGCGGCCGCGAGTGCCAGCGCGGCCATGGGCTTGTTCAACAGTTCACCCCCTCGAACTCGGGCGCGAGCGGAAGACGGCTATCTAACAGGTGCACGGCGCGCCGGTCTAGCTATTTTACGATCCGAGCAGCCAGCAGGCGACGAGTTCCGGTACGACGGCTGTCGCGTTGCCGGCGAGAAACCGGAAGCCGCGCGGGACGTCCTCCATCTCGAGCGCGTTGAGCACCTTGTCCGCGCCGGGCCGCGCGACCTCGACCAGGCCGGCGGCGGGGTAGACGGTGAGCGACGTGCCGACGACCAGCACCTTGTCGGCCGATGCGAGGTGCGCCCGCGCCTCGTCCATGTGCTGCGTCTCCTCGCCGAACCACACGATGTCGGGCCGCAGTTGCGTGCCGTCCCCACAGAGCTGGCCGGGCTCGATCGGCGCGCCGTCGATGCGATGGCGCTGCCGCGACCCACCCGTACCGCGCGCATACGCGAGCTCGCCGTGCACGTGCAGGACGCGCGTCGAGCCGGCGCGCTCGTGCAGCGCGTCGACGTTCTGAGTGACCACGACCACGTGGTAGCGCGCCTCGAGCGCGGCGATGGCCGCGTGCGCGGCATTCGGTTGAGCGTCCCAGGCCTTGGCGCGCCGCTCGTTGTAGAAAGCGAGCACCACCTCAGGTTGTTTGCGCCAGCCCTCGGGGCTGGCGAGCTCGCGCCAGGAGTATCGGTTCCACAGGCCCGCGGAGTCGCGAAAGGTAGGCAAACCGCTCTCGGCGGAGAGCCCGGAGCCGGACAGGACGACCACCTTGCTACGCATGCGCGCCCGCGACCTCTGGCCGGCGCCGGCGCTCAGATGATGGGCGTCGTAGACGGCGGTACGGGTGCCGGCGGCGGGTCGGCGGCACGGAACCGCGCGCGCACGGGTTCGACGAACAGCAGCACGAGCAGCGCGCCATCGATCAGCAATGCGCAGGAGCGGAACGTATCCAATGGCCCGCCGAGCGAGGTCCCTTTCGCGGCCTCCAGCACCAGAGACAACGGCACGAGCATGATGAAGAGGATACGGGCCCAACGCTGGAACTTCAGCAGGCCGATGAGCGATACGACATACGCAAGTAGATAGCCGACCAGCAGTGCTCCCACCATGAGTCGTGTGCCGAGATTGCCGTGCTCGAGTGCCGCGCCCAGCGAGCCCTGGTTGCGGCTGTCCAAATAAGTCGCGACGGCTTCGGGCACCTCGGGCGCGGTCCAGGTCGCGACCAACCCGACCACGAGCAGCACGAGCGCCGCGAGGGCGAGTCCGCGATAGATGCCGATGGTGCCCATGACGGATCTTCAGCGCTTCACGGCAATTTCACCGGCGGGCAGCTCTGCTCGCACGCGACGACCTTCGGTTGGGTGCGCTGGATCTGCGGCAGGGCGCGCGCCCTGGCCATGGCGTTCGCACGGATCGCAGCCTCGTCCGTCGCGGTTTCGCCGGCGCCAGCAGAAAAATGGTGAAGGCCTCAGAGCGCATATCCGGCGCCAAACTATCACGCTTTTGCGCTTTCTCCGAATGACAGCGAGCTCTGTCGCTGTGATTGGCCGGCGCCCGTGCGCTGCATCCCCGTGGTCGAGGAGGAGGGGAAGTAGTTCACCGCGAGGCGCGAGTGCACGTCGTGGATGCGCAGCTGGATCTTGTCCATGAGCTCGTGCAGTCCGGGCTGGTCGAGCGTCGCGAGCGGCGCGCGCTCGATGAAGCTGGCGGCGGCCTCCAGCACCTCGAGCACGCCTTCGCTGCGCGGCAGCGCCGTGAGCGAGCGCTCGAGTTCGGTGAGGCAGAACTGGCAGGAGCGCGGGAACTGGTCGTCGCGCAGCAGGAATTGGAGCACGTCGGTGCGCTTGACGCGCGTGCGCATCTTGAGCCGGTACATCTGATAGCCGGAGAGACTCTTGAGCACGCTCATCCACTGCACGCTCTCGAACGGACGCAGCTCGAGCGTCTCAGCCGGCAGTAGTTGGGCGGAGCGCACGTCGACGATGCGGCTGGTCATGTCGGCGCGCTCGACGTTGCGGCCGAGGTTCAGGAAGGTATACGCATCGTTGCGGTTCATCGTCCCGTAGAGCATGCCGTTGATGGTCTGCAGCATGATGACGATGCGCTTCAGGAATTCGAAGCGCGTGCGCTTGTTGATGCCGGTCGAGAGGTCCTTGGTGAACTGCCCGAAGAATTCGTTGAGCAGCTCCCAGGCCTCGCTCGGCAGGATCTCGCGCAGCGTGCGCGCGTTCTCGCGCGCGTAGTGCAGGCTCGAGCAGATGGAGCCGGGGTTGGATTTCTCGGCAATGAGAAAGTGGACGACGTCGCGCTCCTCTCCCTTCGTGCCCTTGTCCTTGAACTGCGCGTCGTACTCCGCGCGGTTGCCCGAGATGTCGACCAGCGGCAGCCAGCCGGGGGCGATGCCGCCCGGGAGATCCAACAACAGATTGGTGTTCACGCCGATGATGCGCGCGGTGTTCTCCGCGCGCTCGAGGTAGCGCGACAGCCAGTAAACTTGTTCTACGACTCTAGCGAGCATGGGCAGAGGTGGTGCCGGGGAAGGAATCTCGGGAGATCTCGGAAATGGGGCCGGCCCCCATTTCTCTGAGGGCGCAGTGTTTGAAAAGGTCGGCAACTCCGGTGACCACGGGGTCTAACCCCATTTCCGAGATCTCCCGAGATTCCTTCCCCGGCACCATCTAGGTCTCGGTATCCACGATCCACGTATCCTTGCTCCCGCCACCCTGCGACGAGTTCACCACCAGCGACCCCTTGCGCAGCGCCACGCGCGTCAATCCACCTGTCGTCACGGTGGTCTGCGGCCCCGACAGGATGAACGGCCGCAGATCCACGTGCCGCGGCTCGAGCCGGTCGTTCACCAGCGTCGGCACGGTAGATAGCGTGACCACCGGCTGCGCGATGAAGCTGCGCGGATCGGCCTTGAGCGAGTCGGCGAACTTGCCGCGCTCCACTTTGCTCGACATCGGCCCCATCAACATGCCGTAGCCCCCCGAGCCGTCCACCGGCTTCACGACGAGCTGATCCAGGTTGCCCAACACGTGCTCGAGTTGCTTGGCCTCGCCGCAGCGCCACGACGGCACGTTGGGCAGGATCGCATCCTCGCCGAGGTAGTACTTGATCATCTCCGGTACGTACGTATAGACCAGCTTGTCGTCGGCCACGCCGGCGCCCGGCGCATTGGCCAGCGCCACCTTGCCGGCCGCCCACGCGCGCATGATGCCCGGCACACCGAGCGAGGAATCCTTGCGAAACACCTCTGGGTCGAGGAAATCGTCGTCGATGCGGCGATAGATGACGTCGACGCGCGTCCAGCCGCGCACCGTCTGCATGTACACGCAATCGTCGCTATCTACCGCTAGGTCGCGGCCCTCGACCAGCTCGCATCCCATCTGCCGCGCCAGATAGGAGTGCTCGAAGTACGCGCTGTTGTAGATTCCGGGCGTCAGCACCACGACCTCGGGCCGGGTCTCCTTGCGCGGCGACAGCGCGGTCAGCATGTCGTATAGCTGCGAGGGATAGTCGTCCACCGGCAGGATGGCCGCGCTCTCGAACAGCTCCGGAAACACGCGCTTCACGACCTGGCGGTTCTCGAGCATGTACGACACGCCCGACGGCACGCGCAGGTTGTCCTCGAGCACGTACACCGTGCCGTCCTTGTCGCGGATGAGATCGGATCCGCAGATGTGCGCCCAGGTGCCGAGCGGTGGTTTGATGCCTTTGACCACCTCGCGGAAGTTCTTCGAGGTCGCGATGATCGAGGCGGGCATGAGCCCGTCCTTGATGAACTTCTGCTTGTGGTAGACATCGTCGATGAACAGGTTGAGAGCGGCGGCGCGCTGCACGAGGCCGGCCTCGATTTTCTGCCATTCCTTGCGCGAGATGGTGCGCGGGATGATGTCGAGCGGCCAGGCGCGGTCGATGGAGCCGTCCTGCTCGTGATAGACGGTGAATGTGATGCCCATCGCCTTGATCGCGAGCTCGGCGGCCTGCTGGCGTACCGCGATCTCGTCGCCTTCCGTCTCCGTCAGATAACGCATGAGCGCGCGGCCCGCGGCGCGGGCGCCGCCTCCGGGGCCCACGAGCTCGTCGTGAAAGCCGGGGGAAGGGTATGAGGTCCAGTCGGTTTTCATCTTTTACGCAACGCGCAGCCTCAAAATACCAGAGCCGGCCGGGCGTGTTCAAAAATGTGCATCGGTCCCCCGCGCGAGCGCGTGGCGCGCATCGCGATGGTGCTCGCGAGCTGTTTTTGGACCGATTTGGTGCGACTCGCGGTGCTAGACGGCTGTGTAGAATGACCGCGTGTCCATCCACGTCGCGCTCAATCACGTCACGCACTATCGCTACGACCGGCTCGTTGCGCTCGGCCCACAGATCGTCCGGCTGCGCCCGGCGCCGCATTGCCGCACGCGCATCGTTTCGTACTCGCTCAAGGTGACGCCGGCGAAGCATTTCATCAACTGGCAGCAGGATCCGGAGGCTAACTACCTCGGGCGGTTCGTGTTCCCCGAGAAGACCGACGAGTTGCGCATCGAGGTGGATCTCGTTGCCGAGATGGCGGTGCTGAACCCGTTCGATTTCTTCCTCGAGCCGTACGCGGAAACCTGCCCGTTCGCGTACCAGGGCGCCGACAAACGCGATCTTGCGCCGTACCTCATCATGTTCCGCGGCGAGCCGAAGTTCCGGGATTACCTCGCCAGCATCCCGCGCGAGCGCAAGCGCACCATCGACTGGCTGGTGGAGCTGAACCTCAAGCTCGCGCGCGACATCAAGTATCTGATCCGCATGGAGCCGGGCGTGCAGACGCCCGAGCTCACACTGACCAAGGCCTCGGGCTCGTGCCGCGACTCTTCCTGGCTGCTGGTGCAATTGCTGCGTCACATGGGCCTGGCGGCGCGCTTCGTCTCCGGCTATCTGATCCAGCTCACGCCCGACGTGAAATCGCTCGATGGTCCGTCAGGGCCGGAACGAGACTTCACCGATTTGCACGCGTGGTGCGAGGTCTATCTACCCGGCGCCGGCTGGATCGGCCTCGATCCCACCTCCGGCCTGCTCGCGGGCGAGGGGCACATCCCGCTGGCGTGCACGCCCGAGCCCATGGCCGCGGCGCCGGTCAGCGGCGCGGTCGACGACGCGAAGGTCGAATTCGAGCACCACATGAAAGTGGGGCGCGTCTGGGAAGCGCCGCGCGTCACCAAGCCGTATACCGAGACGCAGTGGCAGGCCATCGAGAAGTTGGGCTACGACATCGATGGGCGGCTGGCCGAGGGCGACGTGCGCCTGACGATGGGCGGCGAGCCGACGTTCGTCTCGGTCGACGACTCGGACGGCGCGGAGTGGAACACCGCGGCGCTGGGTCCCGACAAACGCCGGCTGGCCATCGACGTCTACCGCCGCCTCAAGGACAAATACGCCGCGCAGGGGTTGTCGCATTTCGGCCAGGGCAAGTGGTATCCGGGGGAGCCGTTGCCGCGCTGGTCGTTGAATTGCTTCTGGCGCCGCGATGGCGAGCCGATGTGGCGCGATCCGGCATTGCTCGACGACGAGACTCAGGATCGCGAGATCAGCGCGGATGACGCCGGCGCATTCCTCGGCGCCGTCGCCGAACGCCTGGGGCTCGCTCCCAAATACGTGTTCGCGGCGTACGAGGACGCTTTCTACTACGCCTGGCGCGAGCGCAAGTTGCCGGTGAACGTCGATCCGCGCGATTCACGTCTCGAAGACGTCGGCGAGCGGGCGCGGCTCACGCGCCTGTTCGAGCAGGGTCTCGATGCGGTGGTGGGTCACGTGCTGCCGTTGGCGCGCGATGAAGATGGCGAACGCTGGCGCACGGGCCGCTGGTTCCTGCGCAGCGAACGCTGCCTGCTCGTTCCCGGCGACTCGCCCCTCGGCTTCCGGTTGCCGCTCGACTCGCAGCCGTGGGTAAAGGCCGAAGACTATCCATACATCGCGCCGCCCGATCCGATGCAAATGGCGCAACCGCTCCCGCGGCATGCCGAAATCCGCGGCCAGCTGCGCCGTTCGGATGCGAACCGCGGCAGCGCGGGTCCCGACGCGGCACCGCTGAAGGGCGAGTCCGCCGACGACATCACGCGCACCGCGCTGTGCACCGAGCCGCGCAACGGCGTGCTGCACGTGTTCATGCCGCCAGTCGCGCGGCTCGAGGATTACCTCGAGCTCGTTTCCGCGATCGAATCCACCGCGGAGGAGATGAAAACGCCCGTGGTGCTCGAAGGCTACGAGCCGCCCAAGGATCCGCGCCTCAACAGCTTCCGCGTCACACCCGATCCGGGCGTGATCGAAGTCAACATCCATCCGTCGAGTAGTTGGGACGAACTCGTCGAGCGCACGACGCATCTGTACGACACCGCGCGCCAGTGCCGCCTGACCACCGAGAAGTTCATGATCGACGGCCGGCACACCGGCACGGGTGGCGGCAATCATTTCGTGCTCGGCGGGGCGACCCCGGCCGACTCGCCGTTCCTGCGCCGGCCCGACCTGCTGCGCAGCCTGTTGGCCTACTGGCACAACCATCCGTCGCTGTCCTATCTATTCAGCGGCTTGTTCGTCGGCCCGACCTCGCAGGCGCCGCGCGTCGACGAGGCGCGCAACGACGCACTGTACGAGCTCGAGCTCGCCTTCGGGCAGCTGCCGCCCGGCACCACGCAAGCCACTGCACCCTGGCTGGTCGACCGGCTGTTCCGCAACCTGCTGGTGGACTCCACGGGCAATACGCACCGTTCGGAGTTCTGCGTCGACAAGATGTTCTCGCCCGACGGCAACACCGGCCGCCTCGGGTTGCTCGAGATGCGCGCGTTCGAGATGCCGCCGCACGAGCGCATGAGCCTCACGCAGCAGTTGCTGCTGCGTTCGTTCATCGCCAGATTCTGGCGCGATCCCTATCGACCCGTTCGGCTGGCGCGCTGGGGCACTGAGCTGCACGACCGCTTCATGCTGCCGTACTTCATCGAGCGCGATTTCGCCGACGTCATCGCCGAGCAGAACGGCGCCGGTTTCCCGCTGGCCGCCGAGTGGTTCGCGCCGCACTTCGAGTTCCGCTTCCCGAGGTGCGGGGATTTCGCCATGTTCGGCGCCGAGGTGGAGCTGCGCCAGGCGCTCGAGCCCTGGCACGTCATGGGCGAGGAGGGCGCGGCCGGCGGCGCCGTGCGCTATGTCGATTCATCGGTGGAGAGGCTGCAAGTCAAGGTGACGGGCCTCGCGCCAGACCGCTACGCACTGACGTGCAATGGGCGGTGCATTCCGCTGCGGCCCACGGGCACCGCGGGCGAGTTCGTCGCGGGCGTGCGCTACAAGGCCTGGCAGCCGCCCTCGGCGCTGCACCCCCTGATCCCCTCGCATGCCCCACTGACGTTCGATCTGGTCGACACGTGGATGAACCGCTCGATGGGCGGCGCTCAGTACCACGTTGCGCATCCCGGCGGGCGCAGTTACGACACTTTCCCCGTGAACGCGTTCGAGTCCGAGAGCCGGCGTCTGGCGCGATTTGTCAGAATGGGGCACACACCGCAACGTGTCACACCGCGGACCGAAACGCCGAATCCCGAATTCCCGTTCACGCTCGACCTGCGTACAGTTTGATGGGTGACGGGGACTAGTGAAGTGCGCGCAGTACTCGAACCAGACGATCTGCGCCGCTACAACGAACTCAGCGATTCGGGCGGGGGCATGCGCGCGCATTGGCGCGGGCTCTTCGGACGTCTGCGCGCCGATACATCTCCCGACTCCGTGCGCCGCTCGCTCGAGCTCACGCGCCGCCTCGTCGTCGAGAACGGAGTCACCTACAACGTCTACGCCGACCCGCAGGGCGCCGACCGCCCGTGGGCGCTGGATCCACTGCCGTTCGTGCTGCCGGCCGACGAGTGGCGCGCCATCGAAGCCGGCGTCGCGCAGCGCACGAAGCTGCTGAACGCACTGCTGCAGGATCTCTACGGACCGCAGCGCCTGCTCGCCGAGGGCTTCGTCCCGACCGAGCTGCCGTTCGGCCACCCTAACTACCTTTGGCCCTGCCAGGATCTGCGGCCCGCCGACGGCACCTGGCTGCACGTCTACGCCGCCGACCTCGCGCGCGGACCCGACGGCCGCTGGTGGCTGCTCGCCGACCGCACGCAGGCGCCGTCGGGCGCGGGCTACGCACTCGAGAACCGCGAGATCCTCGAACAGGTGCATCCCGAGACCATTCCCGAGATGGGCGTGCGCCGCGTGCGCGGTTTCTTAGGTGGGCTGCGCGAGCACCTGTTGCACGTCCACATGCAAGGGGCGGCCGGCGAAGGGTCGCCGCTCGCCGTCATCCTCACTCCGGGACCGTACAACGAGACCTACTTCGAGCACGCGTATCTCGCGCGCCACCTCGGCATGCCGCTGGTCGAAGGCAGCGACCTGACGGTGCGCGGCGACACGGTTTTCCTCAAGACGCTCGGCGGCCTGCGGCGCGTGCACTCGATCTTTCGCCGGCTCGACGACGACTTCTGCGACCCGCTCGAGCTGCGTGGCGACTCCGCGCTCGGCGTGCCGGGGTTGTTAGGGGCGCTGCGTGCCGGGCGCGTCGTCGTCGCGAATGCGCTCGGCACGGGCGTGCTCGAATCCGCGGCCTGGCTCGGTTTCCTGCCCGCGATCTCCGAGCGGCTGATCGGCGAGAAGCTGCTGCTGCCCGAGGTTGCGACGTGGTGGCTGGGCGAGAAGCCCGCGCTCGAGTACGTGCTCGCGAACCTCGACCGGCTGGTCATAAAGCCCGCCTATCCGAATCAGCGCTTCGAGCCGATGTTCGGCCGCGATTACGTGGGCCGGGCGCGCGAGGAACTGATCGCGCGCATGCGCAATCGTCCCTATGCCTACGTGGCGCAGGAGCACCTGCGCTTGTCGCAGGCGCCGGTGTGGAAATCCGCCGCGTCGACCGAACTCACGGCGCGCGCGCTCACGATCCGCGTGTATGCGGTGAACGGCCCGAATGGCGTGCAGGTGCTGCCCGGCGGCCTGGCGCGCGTCGCCAACGAGGCCGCGGCCGATGTCGTCTCCACGCAGCGCGGCGGCGGCGCGAAGGACATCTGGGTGCTGGCGGGCGATTCGCACGACGAAACGCTCACGCCCGTGTCCGCCACGACGCAATCCGGAAAATGGACGCTCGCGCAGCGGCAGGATTACGTGCCGTCGCGCCTGGTCGAGAATCTGTTCTGGCTGGGACGCTACACCGTTCGCTGCGAAAACACCGCCCGGCTGCTGTTGCGCACGCTCGCGGTCCGCAGCGATTCACGCGTGTGGAACCATGCGCAGGAGATCTGCCGCGCGCTGGGCGCGGTGGCCGAAAAAGGCGACGTGCTCGATGCGCTGCACGATCGCGACCAGGGCGTGCACGTGGACGTCAAGCATCTCGCCTGGTGCGCATCGCAGGTGCGCAACCGGCTGTCGGCGCGCTATTGGCGCGGCGTGGTCGGATTGCAGCGGCAGATGCAGGAGGCGCCGGCCACGCGTGGCAGCAGCCGCGAGGTCTACGAGAAGCTGCTGCTGTCGCTGGCGGCGCTCACGGGGTTCTCCGAAGAGGACATGATGCAAGACGAGGGCTGGCGCGTGATGCGTCTCGGCCGGCGCATCGAGCGCATGCAGTTCGTCGCGGGCATCCTGGCGCGCCAGCTCGGTGGCGACCACGCCACGCGTCCCGAGACCGTCGAGTGGCTGCTCGACGTCTGCGACAGCACATCTATCTACCGCGCGCGCTACATCGGCGCGCCGCGTCTCTCGCAGTTGATCAACCTGCTGCTGTACGACCTCGCGCATCCGATGTCGCTGGCGTTTCACCACCGCTCGGTGGATCGCGATCTCGACGACCTCGCGCGCTCGCTCGAGGGTGAACGCGAGCGCGGCGTGCCCGAGCTGCCGCTGCTGCCGCAGCTGCCGCAGGGCTCCGCCGAGCCGCTCGACGCGCCCGATGCTTGCGGCGACGAGGCGCGGGCGGCGCTCGCGGCCAAGCTCGACGTGCTGGCGGCCGGCGCCGCGGCCTTGTCCGACCGGCTCTCGCGGCGCTACTTCGCGCACATCGAGTCCGACGCACACGCCCTGGCCACATGAAGCGCACCTACCGCGTCCGTCACGAGACCCGCTACGACTACGCCGCGGACGTCGTGCATTCGCATCATCTGCTGCATCTCGTGCCGCGCCCCGCGAGCCATCAGCAATGCCTCGAGTACGCGCTCGAGATCGAGCCGGAGAACTGCCGCACGTCGAACGAGGTCGATGCCTTCGGCAATCCGCTGGTGCGCGTCGAGCTCGCACAGCCGCACCGGCAGCTGAGTGTCGTGTCGACGATGGAGATCGAGGTGCATCCCCGTGTTGCGGTGAACGCCGACACCACCGACCCCTGGGAAAAAGTGCGCGAGACCTTCGCGTATCGCGGCGAAGTGATGCTGGACATGGGTCCGTCGCGTGACGTGCTCGACGCAGCCCGCTTCCGGCACGAGTCGCCGCACGTGCGTCTGAAGCAGGCGTTCACGGACTATTCGGCGGCATGTTTTCAGCCCGGGCAGCCCATCCTGCTGTGCGTCGAGCAGCTCACGACGAAGCTGAACGAGGACATCGAGTACGCGCCCGGCGAGACCACCATCACCACTTCGGTCAACGAGGTGCTCGCGAAGCGGCGCGGTGTCTGCCAGGACTTCGCGCACCTCATGATTTCCTGCCTGCGCTCGCGCGGCCTGCCGGCGCGCTACGTGAGCGGCTATCTACGTACCAATGCCACGCTCGCGGACGGCAAAGAGCTCGTTGGCGATGCCGCATCGCATGCCTGGGTATCGGTGTGGAGTCCGCCGTACGGCTGGATCGAGCTCGATCCGACCAACGGCTGCTTCGCCGGGACGGATCACATCGCGGTGGCCTGGGGCCGCGACTTCGGCGACGTCTCGCCGCTGCGCGGCGTGATACTCGGCGGCGGGCGCCACAAACTATCGGTGACGGTGGCGGTGGAGCCCCTCGCGCCCCGATAAACGCGGATGCGCCCATATCAGGTGAGCGCAACCGATGTGGTCGAAGACAAGCCGGGTCAAGGCACGGCTGGCGACTCCATGCCCGCCACGACTGCAGCCCGAAGTTTCTCGACATCGGCGGCGCGCACGTAGCGCAGGATGTTGCGCCACATCGTGTGATAGCCGTATCCGCCGTCGGTGAGCTCCTGGACCGCATCTTCAATGCTCCAGTTCTGCTCGAGGATGCGATACATCGCGCTCATGAGCCCCGTGCGGTCGGCGCCATGCTGGCAGTGGATGAGAAACGGCCCATTCTCGACTTTACGCAGCAGGCGCATCACCGCGATCACGTGTCTGTCGTCCACGCGCCAGGTGAGGATCTTCAGACGCTCGGTGCGCAGACTCGTGCCGCGCACTTCATCCTGGTCGTCGTTGAACGCACGTAGGTTGATGACGGTGCGGATGCCGAGCTTCTCGAGGTTCTTCATGCCGAGCGCGGTGGGCTGCTCGCTGCGATAGAGCATGGTCGAGATGCGGTGCAGGTTGGGCGCGCCCTCGATCGCGATGGGCTCCGCCCAGTCGGCGGGGCGCGTCACCGGCAGCGGCGGCGCGGTCTCGTTTGGATCTTCAGCCACGGCGACCCCCGCGATGAGAAGCAGCAGCAGGGAAAAGGCCCGAATCACATGGATGCGGACAATAGCGCAACCACGTCCGCGGCCGCGGCCGGCCGCGCGATTTTGTGCGCCGCCTCACTCATCGCGGCGAGCCGCGCCGGTTCGGCCAGCAGGCGCGCGAGCTTGAACTCGAAGCTCGCGGCGTCCACGGCCTTCACGGCCGCGCCGGCTTCCAGTAGATAGTCGGCGTTGCGCTCTTCCTGGCCGGGGATCGGCGACACGAGCAGCATCGGCTTGCGCTTCGCCAGGCACTCCGACACCGACAGTCCGCCGGGCTTGGTGACGACCAGATCGGCGGCGGTCATCACGCGTTCCACCGTGGTGGTGAAGCCGAGCGCAAACAGCCTGCCCGGATGCGCCGCCGCGAGCTTCGTCAGCCGCCCGAGCAGTGCCTCGTTGCGACCCGCGAGCGCCACGACTTGCAGCTCGCGTGGCTGGGCGAGCACGCGCGCGGCGAGCTCATCGAGCGAGCCCACGCCCGCGCCACCGGCCATGAGCACCACGGTGAATTTATCCGGCGCGATGCCGAGTTCGGCGGCGCACACCGCGCGCTCGAGCGGCGCGGCGAACTGCGGCATCACCGCAATGCCGGTGAC
This sequence comes from Pseudomonadota bacterium, assembly GCA_043747875.1. Classification (GTDB taxonomy): domain Bacteria; phylum Pseudomonadota; class Gammaproteobacteria; order Steroidobacterales; family Steroidobacteraceae; genus CADEED01. The sequence continues at coordinate 24,929 of JAYTOI010000026.1, forward strand.
GGCGATCCGCTCGCGCGGCACGCCGCGATCCGCGAGACGAAATGCCACTTCGTCGCTGGCGACGCAGTAGCGGTCGACGTGCGGCTGCACCCAGAGTGCGTGCACGTCGAAATCGGTGACCTGCACCCACAGCGGCGGTAATTTGGCGCGCTCCTGGTCGCCGAGCTTCGCGCGTGCGCGTGACAGCAGCTCCGCCGGCAGGAAATGGGTGCAGAGGATGGCGCTGGGCCCGAGACGCTGGATCTCGGCTCCCAGCTTGCGCGTGTTGAGCTTTTCCACCGCGCGTTTGAGCTTGCCCACGAAGGAATCGCGCGTCGGCCGGTCGGACCTGGAATATAGATAGGACCAGAGCTGCGGCAGCTTCTCGACCAGCTTGATGTACTGGTCGGCGTACAGCTTCTTGAATTCCCTCGGCACGAGTGTGAGCAGGTCGACGTGGGTCGCGTGCCAGGGTGGCTTTGCGTTCCGGGCAGCGGCCTCGAGCGCCTGTGCGGCGCGCACGTGGCCGGCGCCCGCGGATACGGACAGCACGAGCAGCCGCTTGCGCATGCTAGAAATTCTCCGGGTGCCGCGCCATCTCGCGCGAGAACAGCGCCTTGATCGCGGGCAGATCCACCTTGATGTCGCCCGACGGCATGAACGGCGGCAGGATCATGACCAGCCGCTTCGCGTAGTGCAGCGCAACGGGCACGATGGGCACGCCGGCCTCGGTTGCGATGTAGTAGAACCCGAGCTTCCATTCCGCGACCCGCGAGCGCGTGCCTTCGGGAGTGATCGTGATCGACATGCGCTCGCGGCGCCCGAACTCCGACACGCAGACGCGTACCACGTTGCTGCCACGCGCGCGATCGATCGCCATGCCGCCGAACCGGCGGGCCAGCGGACCCAGCGGCCAGAAGAACGCGCTTTGCTTGGCGAGCCAGGTGTTGTCGAGCCGCAGCGCCAGATACGCGCAGAAGCCGTGGAAGAAATCCCAGTTCGACGTGTGCGGCGCCACGATCATCACGAACTTGGGCAGGTCGGGCATGTTTCCGGCGATGCGCCAGCCGGACAGGCGCATGAGCAGGATGCCGCACCAACGCCGCCAGCGGGCCTTGACCTGCGGCGCGTGGGGTGGAAGAAACGGAAATCCCGGGGAGTCGGCAGGGGCGGAGGGCTTGGACATCGCGCGCGATGTTAGCCCATCGCGCGGCCCTCAAGGGGCGAGTCGGTTGCGGGCCGAGAGGCGGACACCAAGTCCCCGCTAGAGGGGGGATGGGGGACTGGTGTCCGCGCCTCGCCGCGTTTCGGTGTCGACGCGATAGTTAGCTCCTCGTCCGACTGTTTCGATTCATTCGGGCCGTGCCCGTTCGGTGTTCCTGGTTCAGCTTTTCAGGGGGATCGCCTTGAACGAGACGATCTTGCCGGCGGACGTGGCCTTGCACGAGGCCTTCGCCAGCACTTTCTTGGTCTTGGCGTGCTTCGCGTAGACGGTGAAGGCGTTCGGGTCGATCAGATCCGACACCAGGCCGGCCGGCGCCTTCACGGAATAGGACGGCAGCGTGTCCGACTTCGCCAGCGTCTCGATCAACGCCTTGCTGCATGCGGCCAGCGCCGGCGGAATCGCGCCGGTGCCTGCGTTGCCGTAGCTGGCGAAGCTGATGAGGCCCGCGATCATCGATATTGTTCTCAGATACTTGGTAGTTCGGCGAATCATTTGCACTCCTGACGAGATTTGAATTCCACGATCGTCAAACTACTCGCGCGGACCCGCGCCAACAAACGAGATGTTTAGGCGATGCCATCAGTTTTCCTCAGCCGTGCGGCAGGACTCTATCAACCACGCGCACAACGCGCGAATGTCGTCACGGTTTTCGTCCTCCGTGCGTACCAGGAGTGTGTAGTCCTCTTGTGTAACCAGTTCGTCATCGAACACGCGCGCCAGACGTCCCTGCACGAATTTCCGGCGTGACAACTCGGCGGGCAACAGCGCGATGCCGATGCTCTTCTCCGCGGCGCGCATCGCGGCCGCCATCGAGTCGATGCGCACGATCTGCGCGGGCCGCAGCTCTTTCATGCCGACGTTGCTGGCCCAGCGGTCCCAGTCGTCGCGCCGCGCTTCGTGCACCAACAACGTGTGCGCGTTCAGATCCTCGTAGCGCAACACCGGTCGCTCCGCGAGCAGGCTCGGCGCGCACGCCGGCACCATGGTCTGCGCGAACAGTGGATGCGCGACGAGTCCGGGCCACGGCCCCGAGCCTACGACGACGGAGATGTCCGCCTCCGCCGTGTGCGCGCGACCGTGTATGCCCTGCGTCTCGATGCGCAAGTCGATGCCCGCGTGCAGCTTCGAGAACTCCGAGAGCCGCGGCAGCAGCATCTCGCTCGCGAAGTACGCGGGCACGTGCAGCCGCACACTGTTGCGGCCATAGCGCGCGCGCAATTGTTCGGTCACCGCTTCGAGCCGCACGAACAGATCGTCTATCTGCTCGAGATAACGCGCACCGGCATCGGTGAGCGCGAGAGCACGAGCACCACGCGAAAACAGCGGCAGGCCGAGCTGCGTTTCCAGCGTCTTGATCTGATGGCTCACCGCCGACGGCGTGATGCACAGCTCATTGGCTGCGACGGCGAAGCTCGTATGTTTGGCGGCGATCTGAAAGGTCTTGATGGCCTTCAGCGATGGGGTACGCATTCCATTGGATCACCTATTGACTCAGCCACAAGCTGCGATGGCAGGAGTAAAGCAAGCCGCGTGCCAACGATGGAAATAGCGTAAGTGCATGTTCTTATTCACGGCACACCGTTGACGTGCCGTCATTTTGTTCGTCCATGGCGCGCGAATCGCGGCATTGCACCGGATCATGGTTCGTGCCCGGCACCATGAATTCATCTTAATTCCGCGCCCATCGGCGGCTCACGTTGCGGGGCTCACCATCTCTCACGCTGCAATCGGCAGCCTTATCTCGGTACACACCATGAAAACTCTGATCACGCTCACTCTGGCGGCGTTGATGTCCGCCGGCGCCGCGTTCGCCGCCCATTCCAGTTCCCCGCCGATGCCCAGCGCGACGCCCGCGGGCACTGCGACGCCCGCTTCCAAGTCGGCCGACAGGCACCACAGCATTCACTCCATGGCGTACTGCGAGAAGCGGGCCAGGGAAAAAAGCCTCTCGGGCGACGCCGAGAAGACGTTCGTCCAGGACTGCCGCGCGGGCAAGAAGACCGGCTGAGGACGGTCGCGCGTTCATCTGTCATGCGGCCCGGCGTTGCCTCGATGGCTCACCTTCGTCAAACACCGACCGGTGCGGCGACGCTGCTCTCGTCACGCCGGGCCGCGTTCGCAAACCGACACGTGACGAGCAGTCCCGGTGCGTTGTCCCCAAGCGTGAGCCGCGCGCGATGCAGGCGCGCCACCGCGGCCGCGAGGCTGAGGCCGAGTCCGCTGCCGGAAGCCTTCGCGGCCGACTCGCCGACGCGCACGAACGGCCGCAGCGCCGCTTCGCGATCTGCCGCGGCGATGCCGGGTCCGTCGTCGGCCACGGTCAGCGTCACGCCATCATCCGCGGCACGCACGCGCACCTGCACGTGCCCATTCGCGGGCACGTATTTCAGCGTGTTCTCGAGCAGATTGGTGATGAGCTGCGCGAGCAGTTGCCGGTTTCCGCGCACCGTGACTGATGCCGGATCGGGCACGCTGGCGTCGCAGCTCACGATCAGGCCCGCGGCGCGCATGCCCGGCGCGTACAACTCCACGAGATTCGAAGCGAGCGCCGCCAGGTCGACCTCGTCCGCGTGCGTGGTGACGCCCGCGGCTTCCGCGCGCGCGATCGCCAGCAGCGTCCCGAGCGTGCGCTGCACGCGATCGAGCTCCTCGAGCGCTGGCGCGATGATCTCCTCGCTGGACGGATTGGGGCGCAGTTGCACCTCCTCGAGCCGCACGCGCAACCGATAGAGCGGCGTGCGCAGGTCGTGCGCGATGCTGTCGAAGGCCGTGCGCAGCGTGGTAGTTTGACGCTCGAGCGCCTCGAGCATCGCATTGACGGCGCCCGCGAGCGCATCGAACTCGTCGCGCGAGCCGGACACGCGCAGCCGCCGCGTCAGATCGCCCTGCATGATGGTCTCGCAGGTGGTCGCGTATTCGCGCACGCGCCGCGCCGTGCGCCGCGCGTATGCGGCGCCCAGCAGCCAGACGCACAGCGCAGTCAGCGCCACGCCCCAGGCCGTCGCGAGGCCGAAGCGCCGCAACACCTGCTCGCGCTCGCTGGTATCCGCGCCGACCAGCAGCCAGTAGCCGTTCGGCAGATGCTCGATGCGCGCTTCGACCGGATGCAACACCGCCGCTTCGCGCTCACTCGCGCTGATCTCGAACTCCACCATGCTCGAGGGATCCGTGGCCAGCGGACGCGCAGCGGCGTTGTGCGGCCAGGCCGAGAGATTCCCGGCCACCGGACGGAACTGGCGGTCGGCCAGCAGGAACACCGCGCCCGTGCGGCCCCAGCTATCCGCGCGCAGGCGCAGCGCCGCCGCCACGCGCTCGACACCACCGAGCCGCAGGTCGTCGGCGAGGTCCTCGACCTCCGCGTGCACCACCGCGGCGATCTCGCGCTCGAGCGCGCTGCGGGTGAGTAGATAGACTGTCGCGAGCAGCAGGCTGGTCAGCACCGTGACCAGCGCCGTGTAGAACAGCGCGAGTCGCGCCGACGACAGGCGCATGCCGGGCGCGTTCGGCGTTACCTTGGGGGGCGCCTCAGGCGCCATCGCGCAGCACGTAGCCCGCGCCGCGCACGGTGTGCAGCAGCGGACGCTCGAACCCACGGTCGATGGCCGCGCGCAGGCGGCTGATGTGCACGTCTATGACATTGGTCTGCGGGTCGAAGTGCAGGTCCCAGACCGCCTCGAGCAGCATCGTGCGCGTGACCACCTGGCCCGCGCGCCGCGCGAGGAACTCGAGCAGCTGGAACTCCTTCGTAGTCACATCGATCGGTGTACCGCCGCGCGTGACCTTGCGGCCCAGCAAATCGAGCTCGAGGTCGGCGATGCGGATGCGCGTGGTGACCTCGGGCCCGTTGCCCCGGCGCAGCAGAGCTTCGATGCGCGCCAGCAGCTCGCCGAACGCGAACGGTTTGGCTAGATAGTCGTCGCCGCCGGCGCGCAGCCCTTCGATCTTGTCGTCCACCGAGCCGAGCGCGGAGAGTATGAGCACGGGCGTGCGCCGCCCGCTCTTGCGCAGCATCGCGACGATGGACAGGCCGTCGAAGTGCGGCAACTGGCGGTCGGCGACGATGAGGTCGAAGTTGCCTTCGGTGGCGCGAAACAGCCCTTCGCGGCCGTCGGCGGCGATGTCGACGGCATATCCGCTCTCGCGCAACCCCTTGGCGAGGAAGCGGGCCGCCTCCGCGTCGTCCTCGATGAGCAGCAGGTGCATCGGCGGAAAACTAGCACGCGGCGCCGCGTTCCTGCGGTTACGTTTTGTTCAGCTGGAGCCGGCCTTCGCTAGACCGTGCCGACCATGAAGCGCGCAATACGCGGGCAACCCTGCTCTTTCGGCAAGTAGAGGATCCGATCGTAGAAATCCACCGAGATCCCGCAGATGCGGCGGCAGTCGAGCTCGGAGCCGCCGGGATTGCCGAGCAGCTTCAGATCCTGGCCGTAGGTCTGCGCCATGTTCTGAAGGATGGGCTCCAGCGCTTTCCTGCTTTCCGACGCCGACGGCGGTGGCTGCGGATGCTCGAAGGCGCTGACGAGCACGACTTCAAAATACATCGCATTCGCATCGAGCATGCTCTTCGGTAACGAGGGAAGGTCCGCGGGGCCCGAGACCTGAGGGAACAGGAAACGGAAGCAGGCATCGCCCGGTTTGCGTTGCAGCTCCCTGAGCTGAACGATCGCGTACTTCATCAAATCGCGCACCGACTCGTTCGATGCCGCCCCCATGTGCCGCTGAGCGAGTTGTCCGACCTCGGTTAAGGCCGTCTGCATGAATTGAATGAACACCCTGAGTGTCATACCTTCGTTTCCACTGATCCCATGCAAGGGGTTGGCCATGCGGCACGCGCCAGCTTGCCTGACAGCGCACAAGTTTTTCTGAGGAGGCCCATCGATCGCGCCCGAGAAACAGCTATTGCCGAGCCGGCCGCGCTCTCGCGGAGACCGAACAACCACCAAGCCTCGACGGATTTACTCACCGCTTCGCAACAAGATTGGTCGGGGGCGCGAGCGTGGTGACTCGACGCTGCACTAGCACCGGGCATGCTTCCCAGCGAACAGCGCTTCAATTGTGCTCACCGCTCGGAGAAATCCGTATGTCCGAAGAATGTTTCATGAGATCCTAAAAATCCTGGCTTCTCGCAGTCGAAAGGCTGAGAGAAATTGCCATGTCGCGACACTAGATATTAGGTGACTCAAGTTTCGGTCCAGCGGCGCAATTGCGGGAAGCCAAGCCGATGACATTGCATTCTCTGAGCGAGGCGCGGCTAGGCTTTGTCGCCAGCAGAGGATGCGAATTGAAAGCGCCTCTCGTGCCTGATCAAGAAGTTGGAAGGCGGCGTGCATGCAAAGAAAGCCGCGGGCGGCTTCGGCTGCGCGTCGAGCTTAAAAGCGCGCCGATAGGTGCTTTGGCGCCTCAGTACGAGCGGAGAACCCTCGCGAGACCTAGCGAGTCCGTCAAAAATTCTCCTATTACCGGTCCTGTGATAGCTAGGCCGACATCGTCAACCGATGCGATCGCAGACCCACATGGGCATTCACGCGCGGCGCCTTATGAAGGAGTCGTCTGTGTATAAGCCGAACTCCTTAGCACGTACTCAACGTGTCGCTCTGAGCGAGCCCTACGGTCTACGGGCAAGTCGGCAGCGAGTTGACGGTCGACTTGACGTTGGTGCGATTGCCGGCTTTGTCGAGTTTGTAGCAAACCTGGTTGTTGTTATTCACCGTACCGGTGTGAACGATCTTGATGAGTCTTCCCCTCGCATCGTAGGTATAAGTGACAGTCTCGGCCGCCGGGGCGGTGGAGCCGATCAACCCGAGAGCAAGTGCGGCAATAGCGAATCTGGTGGTGCGCGTCATGGCGTTCCTCCTTATGAAGGCGCAAATGTTCCGCAAGTTGGCTTTCCAAAGCAAGCAATTTTTCGCGGCTAACGGGGCTAGCGTAGATTCATGATGGAACTAACTTCTCGCTGGAGCGGCGCTTTCCGAGTTTGAAGGCTTCGTGGGAATCGATGCGAGTTCGCGGCGTAGTGTTGGTAGCGTCGAACTACTCCGCATTCTGCGGGGACCAGGCGCAGGTTGTTGGTGAAGCGGTAGATCAAAGATTAAGGGGAGCAGGATGAATAAGACGTGGCGTACGGTCGTCAAGCCAAGCAAGAATCGCCTTCCGATCGTTCTTGTGTTGGTGATCGGTCTTTTCGCAGTTGCGCCGGAGATGGCTCACGCACAATTTGCCGGAGTTGCCCCGGTGCGCGTGAGTGTCGATGCAAACGGGGTTGACCTCTTCACGGGCAGCCTTTTCGTGAGCGCGCCAGCACTCGACGTCGGTTCGGAAGAAAACACGCTCTCTTAGTTACCGACGGAATGACGGGTTTGGCTGGTCCGACAATATTTTGGGATTCGTCGGCCAGTTTGGCGTTCCCTCGCGAATGTGGGTGGTCATTGGTGGCTTCAGAGACACTTTCACGGTCTCCGGCAGCACCTATACCTCGACTGAAGGCAACGGCTCCACATTCACCTTTGACAGCTCTAGCAAGATTTACACGTACACGCGATCTGACGGCATGGTCGCGCGGTTTGATAACAACCAGATCAATGCGTCGGAGGGCTATACCAACAGAGGCATGCTGCTCGATATCGTTAGCCCGAGTGGTGAGAAAGTTGTTTATACCTATGACTCGCTTACTTACTGCACGCAGTTCTATCAACCGCAAATCGACGAAGTGTATTGCACAGGATTCGGTAAGGCGTACCGCGTAAGTTCGCTTACGCGCAGCTACGGTTACAGGTTGCTGCCGCAGTATTCAAGCTACCAATACACCTACGATCCGAATAGCCCCACCGATCTTCCCGATTTCGTCGCATGGGGAGGCGTGATTGGCGTGAACGCTCAGAATCTCGCCGTTTCGTCCACTGCCGTCGTCGCATCGCAGTCATACGGCTCAGCCTGGCTTGGAGGGGTGATCTACTCTCATACAATTACTGATGGGGCAGGACGGCAGACTATCTATCGCTACGCAAGCGATCGTGTCATTGGAATTAAGTACCCCGGTCACTCGAGCGAGGACGTCACGATCGCCTATGGCTCCTCCGGCGTCACGAGCGTGACGAAAGCGGGGGCGGGAACGACGACCTACAGCCGGAGCGATTCTGGCAATACCCGCACCGTTACTGTGACGCCTCCGTCTGTCACTCCAGCGATGTCGGCGACTGTGTACATCTTTGACATTGCGAAGCAACGCATGGCGACGGTCACGAGGACCGAAAATAGCATCAACCGGACCACCACGTTTACTTACGACAGCACCGGTCGGTTGACGAGAACCACGATGCCAGAAGGCAACTACGTCCAGCTCACGCGCGACGGCCGTGGAAACGTTACCGAGACTCGCGCGGTGGGCAAATCCGGCTCGGGCGTGAGCGATATCGTCACGACTGCCGGATTCGATACGACGTGCAGCGTTTCGAAGACATGCAATCAGCCAAATTGGACGAGGGATGCGAAGGGCAACCAAACTGACTACACCTACGATTCCACCCACGGCGGTGTGTTGACCGTGACACTGCCCGCCGACCGATCGGGAACGCGACCGCGGACGCGCTATGGGTATTCGCCGCTGCAGGCCTACTACTACAGCGGTAGTTCGATCGTCGCCTCCGGTCAGACGACTTATCGCCTGACTTCGATCTCGAGCTGTCGAACCATGGCTTCTTGCACGGGGAGCACCGACGAACGCAGAACGACTATCTACTATGGTCCGCAAACAGCCGGTGTGGGTAACAGTCTCCACCGTCTCAGCGCGACGACTGCGCTCGGCGATGGGACGCTCGCGGCGACTTCCACAATTGCCTACGATGCGGTGGGTAATGCCGCGACAGTCGACGGCCCGCAATCAGGCACGGCGGACCAGACGATGATGAGCTACAACGCCGTGCGGCAACCGTTGTGGCAGATCGGGCCCGACCCGGACGTCGCCGGAGCGGCTCTGTTTCCGGCCGTCAAGTACACCTACCGCACGGACGGGCAGCTCGACTACGTCCAGTCGGGCACGGTGACCGGCCAGTCGCCGTCCGGTATGTCGAGCTTTTCCGAGCTGCAACGCGCAACGGCGAGTTACGACACTTACTATCGGCCGATCCGTCAGGCGGTCTCGAGCGCGGGGACCGCTTACCAGATCACTGACCTGCTCTACGATGCCGCGGGCCGCGTGCAGTGCTCAATGCTGAGGATGAATTCAGCCAACTGGGGTTCGCTTCCGCCAAACTGCAGCCCAACGCAGACCACCGGTCCCAATGGCCCCGACCGGGTGTCGTACAACAACTACGATGCACTCTCCCGCGTGTGGAAGTTGACTACCGGCTACGGCACGACGGCCGCGGCCGATGAGCAGATTACGACCTTCACTGGAAATGGCCGACTGGCCACGCTCAAGGATGCGGAGAACAACCGCACGACCTACGAGTACGACGGCCACGACCGGCGAGTGAAGACGCGCTTCCCTGTTATCACGAAGGGCGCGGACCAGAGCTCCACGACGGATTACGAGCAGGTCACCTACGACGGCAATGGCAACGTGTCGACCTTTCGCACGCGGCGCAACGAGACGATCGGGCTTGCCTACGACAACCTCGATCGGCTGGTGACCAAGTTTGTGCCAGAGCGTTCGGGGCTCGCACTCACGCATACTCAAGACGTTATTTACGCTTACGACCTCTTTGGCAACATGACCGAAGCCCGATTCGATTGCGATGTCGACATCAGCAGCTGCGAGGGGATCGGGAACACGTTCAACGCGCTCGGCCAGACGACCAGCACCAGTAGCTACTTGGACGGCGCCTCGAGGACGCTCTTCTATCAGTACGATGTCGCCGGCAACCGCATGCGGGTCATGCATCCCGACGGCAACTACTTCAGCTACGCGAGGAATGCGGTCGGCGGGCTCGATCAGATCAATCTCAATGCCTCCGCACCGCTGCTGAAGCCGATCCTGGATGCACCGGGACGACTGAACCGACTAGACCGGTGGCGCACCTCCCCGGGTGACTGGCTAGCGCGGACAACTATTGGCTACGACGCTGTCTCGCGCTTCGCGAGCCTTCTTACTGACGTAAACGGCACGAGCAGTGACACCACGACCAGCTTCACCTACAACCCGGCGAGTCAGATTGCTAGCACGGCACGCGACAACGACGCTTACGCCTGGAACGGGCAAGTCAATGCCGACTTGACCTACGCGCCCGACGGGCTCAATCGCTACACCGGTGCGAGTTTCAGTTACGACGCCAACGGCAATCTCACGAGCGACAGTGCCAACACATTCGTTTACGACGTCGAAAACCGGCTGATCACGCGCAGCGGAAGCGTCAGCGCCACGTTGCGATACGATCCGCTCGGGCGCTTGTATGAGGTGGTGAGCGGGAGCAGCACGCGGCGATTCCTCTACGACGGCTCCGATCTCGTCGCTGAGTACGATGCAAGCGGCACACTGCAGCGTCGCTACGTTCACGGGCTCGGCGGTGGTGACACACCGCGGGTGTGGTTTGAGGGTAGCGGGGTCGGCGACAGCGCCAGGCGCAACCTCTATGCCGACGAACGCGGCTCGATCGTCGCGGTGACCGATGGTGCCGGCGCAATACTCAATCTCAACACCTACAACGAATACGGCGTCCCGGGATCGGCCAACGCGGGCGCGTTCCAGTACACCGGCCAAGTCTGGTTGCCAGAGCTCGGCATGTACTATTACAAGGCGCGGATGTACTCGCCTTTGCTCGGCCGGTTCATGCAGACCGATCCCATCGGCTATGGCGACGGGATGAATATTTACAGTTACGTCCACAACGATCCCTTAAACCGTGCAGATCCAAGCGGACTTACTGAGGAGGCGTCGCCTACTCCCCGGGATGTGTGTGAAATTGCGCCCATGTTGGACGGGTGCGGTGGAGGCGGAGGCGGAGGCGGCGGCGGCGGCGGAGGCGATGAACCCGGTGGCGGAGGAACACCGGGGAGACAGGAGCCGTCAACGCCCAATCCACCTCAAGAGCCGCAAGAGGACGGCTGCCTAACCAGCCCTCAAGGCGCCTTTGTCGCGCCCTTAGTTACTCGTGTTGCGCCCGTATCTACTCGGGCAGTGGCAACCTTTACTAATCCGGCCGTTGCAGTACTGCTTGCCGTGCCTTTTCTGCTGAGTGGTGACACTCCACAGAGTCAGCGAACATCGTCGCCTCAGTATGTTATTCGCGGCGGTCTTGCTGCCGCAGACAATCTGATTACAGGTTCAAAGCCAGTGCCTGGCACCAACCTCACCGGTTTCTCAGTCACAACTGCACCAAACACAAGTGTCAATGAGCTGGCGAGGGTGGCGAATTATAACAATCGCCAGATCAGCGTGACGACGACGACGGCTCTAGGTGCCATCGGAGTCCCGGTTGTGCCAACCCCAAGCGACAAAAATTCCTTACACGCCACCGCGGTTGTGCCAGTGCCATTGGATCCGGCACGAGCGGCGCAGATCAGTGCAATTTTCCAGCGACAGCCCAACCCCGCCTGCCGACCGTAATGAGGATGATATAGAGATGACATTGCGCATTTACGCTGATTTCAACTCAGGCGGCTCACCGGGTCACGGAGCATGCTGGCTCTTGTGCTACGGTCCAGAGCGTGTGCCTTTGGACGAAGTTGCGACAGAGCTGCAGCTTCGACCCGGAATGGTTGTTACATTGTTCTACGAGGAGAAATACGGGGAGCTGTCAGAGGGCTTCGAGGTCTCCGCTGTGCTTGAAGAACATGATGACCCCACTGTGCGCTGGCGAGCGCTTCCGGACTGGGCTACTCGACGCGATTTAAGCCGCTGAACAAGGAGGCCTTTGTTAGGTGTGCCGTCCGCTCCGGAGGGCGAATTCTGTGGCGGCGCTCAACGCCCGCCCGGCAAACGGGGCTGGGCCCGTATCGCGGGCGCAGCGGGGCCGGGGGCCGGTTACAACAGCCTGCGGATCGCCGCCTCGAATTCATCGCCCCGCCCGCGCCCCGCATGCAACTCGCCGATCGCGGTCTCTACGACGCGGCCATCGCGCCCGATCAGATAGAACGCCGGCCAGTAGCGGTTGTTGAACGCGCGCCAGTAGGAAAAATCCCGGTCGATCATCACCGGGTACTCGATGCCGAGCTCGCGCACCGCCGCGCGCACGTTGGCCGGATCGCGTTCCTGGGGCAGCTCGGGCGTGTGCACGCTCACGATTTTCAATCCGTGTGGCGCGTACTGCGCGTGGATCTTCTTGAGCCAGGGCAGCGTGTTGCGGCAGTTGTAGCAGTCGAACGTCCAGAACTCGACCAGCACCACTTCACCGCGCAGTTCGCTCAGGCGCAGAGGCGGCGAGTTGATCCAGTCCGTCTTCGCGGAATGCGTGAATTCGGGCGCGTCGGCGGACATTGCCGGCACACTGCTGCCGCAGCCGGCGAGCGCGAGGATCAGGATGAGGATTCGCATGGCAGGGCCTCCTATCCCGCAAGACCGGGGGGAGCCTCTTCTTATTGCAGCGGCCGGCCACTATGTCCGTGGCCGGCCGCCCATTCTCGATCAAACATCAAACAAGGCTGATCGAACTATTCACTGCATCCGCACCGTCATCGCGCGGACCACGGTCGTGCCCGAGGAGCCGACGGCGCCCATCGAGCTCAGCGCGCCGCTCGCCAGGTTCACGCGGTACAGCGTGGACTGCGACGCACCGGTTGGCATCAGTGCCGCCAACGGCAGGCCGTTCTCGCCGCCCGCGATGTCGAAGGCGCCTTCCAGCGCGAACGTGGTGCCCGCGTTGAATGGTCCTACCGGGATCAGCGTGCCGCCAATCGTGTTCAGCCGCACGAGCTGGGCTCCAGCCAGATCGAGCTCGTACTGCAGGCTGGTTGCCGCGCCTGCGTAAGAGTTCGAGTACGCCGTGCCGACGACCTGCGGCGTGCCTGGATTCAGGTTGATGTCCGCATTGACCATACCCGTAGTCACGTCGACGCGCAGACTCTGGCCCGTGTCGCTTTGCAAATACGCCATGTTGTCGAGCGCGTTGAAGTCGAACCCGAACCGCGTGCCCGACAGCCCCGCGAACGTCGGTGCCGCCAGGTCGGCCGGATTGGCCGCCAGCGTGACGGCGCCCGAGACCGCACCCGACGCGTCGACCTTGTACACACGTCCCGCGTCGGTGAGCGCATACAGCGCGCCGTCGGAGGGACGGATGTCGAGGCCGACGATGGCTTCAGTGGCCTGCAGACCACTGATGACCACGTCACTGTCGAGCGCGCCCGGCGTCGTGGGCTTGAAGCTCACGAGATGGTTGTCGCTGGTCAGTGCCAATACCGTCGCGGTCGACGTACGGGCATAGGCGAGACCGCGCACCCGCTCGCCGCCGGCAATGGTGTTCACGCGCGTCGCAACGCCTGTCGTGAGGTTTACGCTGAACAGATCCGACGTGGTCGAGCTGCCGATCGTGAGAGCCGCAAGCCCCAAGTTGTTCGGCCCGTAAATGTCAAAGCCGCCCACTGCCTGTACGTCGCCGACCCCCAGGCCCGCACCGACGGTCGCCAGCGTGCCGTTGATCGCATTGCCGGTGAGCCTTTGCAGCGAGTTGCTCGCCGCATCGACGGCGAAGAACGTCGAGATGACCGCGGCTCCCACGAAGTTGTTGGAGTACGCCCCCTCGACCGCACCCGTACCAGTGCCATTCAATGCCGTGTCCGTCGTCACCGCGCCGTTGAGCGCGACCCGAAAGTTCTGGCCAGTGTCACTCGTCACGCGAATGAGGTCGTTGACTGGGTTGAAGTCGAGCCCGAACTGCGTGCCAGCGAGGCCAGCGTACGGAGCAGTGTCGTCACCCAGTGCCGCGACCAGTGTCGCGCCCGGCGTGAGCGTCGCGGTGGCGGTGTCGACGGTGTACAGCCGGCCCAGGCTGCCGAGCGCATACACCGTTTGATCCGCGGGACGCACGTCGATGCCGACGATGCTCTCGCCGGCCTGCTGGCCCGCGAGTGTCGCATTGGTGCACGCCTTCTGCGGTGCCGTCGAGTTGAACGAGACCAGCTTGCCGGACTCGGTCAACGCGTATACGTCACCGGCCTGCTGCGCCGGCGCACTGGCAGGGGCCGAGTTCGCGGTGTCGCGCACCATCTCGCTCGCGTCGAGTAGCGCGACGGCCGCGACGGAGGTTGCCGCACCGGTAGTCAGGTCGATCGTGTACAGCGTCGGCACGCCGCCGACGATGAGCACGGCGTTCGCGTTGTTCGTGCCGTCGGCCGCCGTCGCGATCTCGAGATCGAGGGCCGAGGTGGCATCGACGCCGAGTGCGCCCACGACGCCAACCGCGCCGCCGTTCGGATCGGCAGTAGTCAGGAGTTGGTCGGTCGCCGCATCCACATAGTAGAGAGTGTTGCGGCAGGCATCGGCGAATGCGTTCGAGTACGCCGCGCCGCTCACGCCGGCGCGCGGGGCCGTCGCGCCGCCCAGCGGCGTGTCGGTGACGACTGCGCCACTGTCGACGTCGATGCGCAGGTTCTGTCCGGTATCGCTGACGACGCGGAGGCGGTCGCTGACGGTGTTGAAGTCGACGCCGAAGTCGCTGCCGGACAAAGCGGCAAAGGCATCGGTGGTGTCCGACGCATCCGCGGCCAGGGTTGCCTTCAGGGTTGCGACGCCGCTGGTGGTGTTGATGACATACAAGCGCCCCGTGCTGCCAAGCGCGTACAACTCGCCGGGCGTGGTGCCGCCGGCTCGCACGTCGATGCCGAATACCGTCTCACCACCTTGCAATCCGCTGATCGCGATCGCGGTGTCGAGCGACGCATCGGCGCGGTCGAACGTGACCAGGCGTCCAGTGCTCGTCAGCGCGAACGTGTCGCCGGACGTCACTCCCGGGCCCGGAGCGGGCACGGCGGCAGGAGCAGGAGCAGGAGCCGGAGCCGGTGCGGGCGCCGGTGCTGGTGCTGGCGCCGGGGCTGGGGCTGGCGGAGGTTGTTGACCGCCGGCAGGAGGTGGGGCAGATCCGCCACCTCCGCCCCCGCCGCACGCCGTCAGAGTGGAAATGGCGGTGACCAAGACTGAGGCCGCGAGCAGGCCGCGGCCGATGCGATACGTAGTCATATGTGCCCTTCGTTTGTAAGTGAATCCGTTCGGTCGCAGCGTACTCAGAACCTACGTCTTCGAATGCCGACGCACGCGACGAGCGGGCGCCGAATCTATGTAGAGACGAGTCGTCTCCTACCTACGTGAAAGCGCGTCGCGGTAGTTAGGCGTCGGTGTTTGGGGAAGCCAGGGAACGGCACGCGCCAGGTTGCGCCGCAGCGCTGGCAGTCCCGGTCGGCGGCCTTCTGGCATAGACGAGAAGTTCCAGGCGTCAGTGTCTGATGGCGTCTGACCGGCCTGACTGGGCCTCCGAGCGCTCGAATTCGTCGAGTCGGGGCATTTCCTGGCTTTCGCGCCAAGTTGCCGGTATATTCGCGCGCGCTTATCAGGGTCGCGCGGTCATCGCCCCCTAAAGCAGCAAGTCTTGAAAGCCCCGCGCATATCGCAAACGGGCGCAACGATTCGCAAATCTCCCCCTCGCTAATGACCGCTGCGGAGCATCTTCAACAAAAGAAGGGCTCACGCGACGCGAGTCCCGATTCCTACTTTTTTTGAAGGTTTTACAAATGTCATTCGAACAACTTGGGCTCAAGCCCGAGCTGCTGCGTGCCGTGGCCGATAAGGGCTACACCGACCCCACCCCCATCCAACTCGAGGCCATTCCGGCCGTTCTGGCGGGCCGCGACGTGCTCGCGAACGCGCAGACCGGAACCGGCAAGACCGCCGGATTCACATTGCCGCTGCTGCAGCGGCTGGAGAAGCGCGGCGCACGCAACCCCCGCGCGCTGGTGCTCGTACCCACGCGCGAGCTCGCCGCTCAGGTCGAACAGAGCGTGCAGGACTACGGCAAGTACGTGGACCTGCGCTCGCTGGTCGTCTTCGGCGGCGTATCCGAACGTCCGCAGATTTCGCGCCTGCGCGATGGTTGCGACATCCTCGTGGCGACGCCCGGCCGCCTGCTGGACCTGTGCGAGCAACGCGCGGTGTCGCTGGCCGAAGTACAGATCTTCGTGCTCGACGAAGCCGATCGCATGCTCGACATGGGTTTCATCCGCGACATCAAGCGCGTGCTCAAGATGCTGCCCGCGCAGCGCCAGAACCTCATGTTCTCGGCTACCTACTCGGACGATATCCGCGGCCTCGCCAACAGCTTCGTCAAAAATCCGGTGAACGTGCAGGTGACGCCGCGCAACGCGACGGCGGAGAAGGTGGAGCAGTGCGCCTACCGCGTGCCGAAGGAGCACAAACGCCACCTGCTGGCGCATCTCATCAAAGAGGGCAATTGGCACCAGGTACTGGTGTTCACGCGTACCAAGCACGGCGCCAACCGGCTCTCGCAGCAGTTGGAGCGCTTCGGCATCACGTCATTGGCGATCCACGGCAACAAGAGCCAGAACGCGCGCGTGCGCGCGCTCGAGGATTTCAAGGACAACAAGGTCATCGCGCTGGTCGCGACCGAAGTTGCTGCCCGCGGCCTCGACATCAAAGAACTGCCGCACGTCGTGAACTACGAGCTGCCGAACGTGCCCGAGGACTACGTGCACCGCATCGGTCGCACGGCGCGCGCCGGCTCCACGGGAGCTGCGGTATCGCTGGTCTCGTCCGACGAAATGTCATTGCTCAGGGATATCGAGAAGGTGTTGCGGCGTCCGGTGGAATTCGCCGTGACGCCGAAGTTCGAGCTCAAGGAAGGCACGCATGCCACGCGTGAGGAGACCTCGGGCGAGGAGCGTGATTACGCGCCGCACCAGGATCCGCGTCGCCGCTCGGGCGGCGGTTCGCGCGGGGGCTCGCATGGTGGACAGAGAGGTCGCGGGGGCGGCGGTCGCAGTGGACCGCGCGCAGCTCCGCGCGCGCCGGGACAGGCGAGCCATGACGCGTATCAGGAATTCGCGCAGGCGCCGGCCCAGGCACAGGATCACCCCGCGGGTGGCGAACAGCCGCAAGGGGACGCAGGTGCGCCGCATCCACATCGCGAACACGGCGGTGGCGGGCGCGGACGCCCCGGCGGTGGCGGTGGTGGACGACGCGGTCGCGGCGGTAACGGCGGCGGTCGACGCGACGGCGGCCAGCCGAGCGGTCAGCAAGGTGGTCAGCGCGCCGGTGGTCAGCGCGCCGGTGGATCACCCGGTGGATCACCCGGTGGATCACGTAGCGACGCTCCGCGTTCGGGCGGGTCGCACGGCGGCGGCGGCAAAGGTCGCGGCGGTGGTGGTGGTGGTGGTGGTGGCGGTCAGCGGCGCGGCGGTGGCGGTGGCGGTGGCGGTGGCGACCGTAGTCGAGGCACTTTCGCGCGTGGCGCGCGCTCGAGCGGTGGCTCGCGCGGCGGACCGCAGGGCGGCGGCAGCTCCGGCGGCCCCGGCGGCTTTTCGCGGATGACTTGAACTAACTAGTTGGTGAACAGGGCGCCGGGTGAGGAACCCGGCCCCCTGTTCACGCGACGTTTGCCGCGGATTCGGGCGTGGCCAGTGGCAGCCGCACGAAGAACGTGGTGCCTTTGCCCATCTCGGTCTGGAATTCCAGCGCGCCGCCGTGCGCCTTGACCACGCTGTGCGCGATCGACAGGCCCTGGCCCGTGCCACGACCCACTTCCTTGGTCGTGAAGAACGGCTCGAAGATCCGCTTGCGGATCGCCTCGGGAATTCCGCCGCCCGAATCGCCGATCGCGATGACCGCAAAGCAGTCGTCGACGCAGGTCTTCACCGTGATGAGACCGCGCTCGGACGTGCCCCTCACCCGATCGGCGATCGCGTGAGCCGCGTTGACGACGAGATTCAGAACCACCTGGTTGATCTGGCCGCCGTGGCAGGTGATTGGCGGCAACGTGCCGAAATTCGTTTCCAGCTCGGCTACGTATCTGTATTCGCTGCGCGCGATGACCAGCGTGCTGTTCACCGCGCGGTTGATGTCGACCTGGCTCATCTCGCGCTGATCGTGCGAGAAATCCTTCATCGAGCGCACGATCTCCGCGATGCGCATGAGTCCGTCGGCGACGCGATCGAGCGCGGGCGGCAGGTCGATCTTGAGCTCTTCGATGTCCTCGTCGGGCTCGGGTTTCACGGGCATCAGCGCATACAACTTCTCGTTGTGCGCCATGAGGTCCTGCATCGCATCGCGGATGAACGCAACCGTGTCGTTGAGAAACTGGATAGGCGTGTTGATCTCGTGCGCCACGCCGGCGGCCAGCCGTCCGATGGACTCCAGGCGCTCGCCCGCGGCGAGACGCTGCTCGCTGCGCTTGCGCTCGGTGATGTCGAAGCCGATACCGATGATCCCGATGACTTCGTCGTTGTCGTCGCGCAGCGGCACCTTCGAGGTGACGACGGTGCGCTCCTCACCGGTGGTCTTGTCGAATCCGGGCTCCTCGAGCTCGCGAATGGCCTTGCCGGATTTGATGAGCGCCTGCTCGTCGGCAAAGAATTTCTCGGCGAGCTCGCGCGGGAAGAAATCGAAGTCCGATTTTCCGAGCGCATCGGCCGGCGTGGTGTTTATGCTGTGCGCAAGATACTGGTTGATCGCGATGAAGCGGCTCCGCAGGTCCTTCGCGTAGATGTGCGCGGGGATCATATCGATCATGGTGCGAAGCAGGCTGCGTTCGTGCGCGAGCGCGGTCGCCAGGTCCTGACGTGCAGACGCCTCGGCCTGCAATTGCGCGCCGATACGCATGATCGCGGTGTCCTCACCGACCTTTTTATCCGGTTTGTCCGCCACATCTGCTCCCGATCCGACGCCTCCTTAACGGCCCCTCGCGGTTCGGCTTAAGAGAGCGGGGTGGGTGTGAGACCCCGTTCACAGCCCATGGCGAGCCCTTGCCGTCCAACCAGGGTGTCGAGTGAAAAATCCGCGCGACCGCGACGAATGGCCCGCGCGGGCGTCCGGCACTTCAGGGAGCGGCTTACTGCCGCGGAGCCTCGGTATCCGGATGGCGGGGGAGCGGATTGGGCTGCGGCACCGACGCGTGCGGGCCGTGACCCGCTTTCATGGCCTTCCTGAGCTCTCGGGCATCGAGCTAGCCATCGCCGTGCAGTGCGCGGTGGCTCACGCCTTCCACAGCAGCAGCCACTGCGCGACGATCACTCCACCGTTGTAGACGGCGTGCGTGATCATCGGCGCGAGCAGGCCGCGTGAGCGCTCGTAGACCAGCGCGGTGGCAATGCCCAGCACGAACACCGGCGCCGCCGAGATCGGTGGATGCAGGATGGCGAACAGACCCGCGCTCACGAGCGCGGCCGGCAGCACACCGAAACTGCGCCGCAGGCCGCCGTATATGAGTCCGCGGAAGATGAACTCCTCGAACAGCGGCGCCGCGATCAGCGCCAGGGGCAGCGCCCACCATCCGAGCGCGCCCACCTCGTAGTTGCCGCGCAAGGCCTTCTCGAGCAGGCCGGTCTGGTGGATCGCGAATAGATAGACAGCAGCGAGCGCCGCGGCCGCGAGGCCCGCGGCGGCTGGCAGCATCGGACCGTTGGCGGTGCCGAGCAGCCGCGGCACGCCTTCGGTCTTGGCGCGTGCGTACACGGCGCGCATCAGCGCGTAAGTCAGCGCGCCCGCGACCGAGAACGCGATCATCAGGGCGGCGCCGGTGGAGCGCGTCGCGCGCATCAGCACCGCCGTCACTACTGCCTGGATCACGAAGAACACCATCGCGGCGATCAGTCCGTCGGAGAGCGATACGCGCGCCGGCGGCGACGCGTCCGGATCCAGTAGATAGATTAGCTGGTCGCGCGCCTTCTGCCACACCGCGAATGCCAGCAGCACGGTGAGCAGGATGAATACGACGCGCTGATACAGGTTCGGCGTCACGACGGCGTACACGTACAGCGCCGATAGCGACATGTAGAGGTAGACGTACGCCGGCTTCACCTTCTGGTTCTGGTGCTGCTCGAGCGGATTGCTGCCGAACACCCCGAGCGCCACGGCGATGTACGCGTAGATGGGGATGCCGAGCAGCGCCGTGGCCATGGCACCGAAGAACTTCCAGCCGAGCTCTGGCACTGTGAACGCGCCGGCGCCGAACATGAGGACGGGATACGCGAGCGTGATGACCGCCCAGAGCCGCGCCTTGTCCCTGAGCACGTCCTCGATGGAACGCGGGAAGGTGTACAGCAGCCACAGTGCTTGGCCCTCGGTGTTGAGCGTCTGGAACGCCGACATGCTGAGCGAATACGCGGCCAGGCCGAAGGCGACCGACGCCAGCACGTTCGGATCTTTCCACATGTCCGTCGCGAGGCCGGAGGAGCCCAGCATGAGCTGGCCGCCGACGATGAGCAGCGGAATCACCGTGCTCTGCACGAGGAAGTTGCGATCGCGACCCAGCAGCGTGAGCTCGCGGCGTTGCACCGGACTCGCCGGAAACGGCGGGCGTGGAACGGCTGCGGCTGCGGCGGTGCCTTTGAAACCGGGCGCGGCGCGGGCGGTGTCGCGCGCGCCGCCGGAGATGACGCCATGGCGCAATTGCAAGCGCAGCAGCAGCACTCCGCACCAGGCGATCACGCCGACTTCCGCGCACAGCATCAGCCAGGTGTACAGCGCATCGAGCGTGGTGCGCTCGTTGAGCGCGCGCACCACGAGCCCCGGTGGCGAGTACATCAGCCAGTTGGGCATGGACCGCGCCAGCTCACGCATGAACGTGACGTTGGTCTTCATGCCCATCGAGAACGCCAGGTACATGCAGCCGATCGACGCCACGGAAATCACGGCGTGCAGATTGCGCAACTGGCTGGCGCTCATTTTGAGGCGCAGGCCGGTGTCGATGAGCGTGCGGAACAGCGCGGCGAGCACCAGCAACGGCCAGCTGGCGAGGATGCCGAGGATTGGCGCCAGCCAGCGATAGCCCGACAGCCACGCAATGACCGTGCAGGCGGGTGCCAGCGCGAGGAACCCGCTGGGGTTGACCACGCTGCGTTCGAGGATGCGCGCCCAGACGAGGGTTTCGGTGCGCACCGGCAGCGTCACGAGCCACTCGAGGTCCCATTCGGGTTTCGCGAGCTCACCGGATGCAACCGTGAGCAGCAGCGAGGCGCTCCAGAACACCAGAAGTAGATAGGTGATGCCCACTGTCAACGCGGTGCTGAACTCCACGGTGAGCCAGAACCTGTCGTGCGAATCGACCAGCTCGTGCATCTGGAAGATCGCCGCGAAGGCGTTGGCGCCGAACACGAGCAGCATCAATGGCCAGGCGATGATGAAGACTGCCTTGGCGCTTTTCTTGCCGGGATTGCCGGTGCGCGTCTGGTCGCCCGGCTTCTTCTTCTGGCCCGCCGCCGCCATGAGATTCATGAGCCGCCGCAGGCGCAGTCTGATGAGTAGCGCGGTGCTGAGCGCCAGCGGCGCCGCCACTCTGGGTGCAAAAAGCCTTTCCCCCGGCGGATTCACGGCGTGCCGGCCGGCGCACCCGCATCTTCGGCGGCGCCTTCGTCGGTGACTTTCAGGAATACCTGCTCGAGCGAGCCGCCGGGCACGACACGCTCGCGCAGCTCCGCCAGTGTGCCGGTGGTCACGAGCTCGCCGCGGTGGATGATGCCGACGCGCGTGCAGACGCGCTCCGCCATGTCGAGCAGGTGAGTGGACATGAAGATCGTCTTGCCCTGCGCCGCCGCCGCCTTCAGGCGGTCCTGTACCTCGCGCGCCGCGCGCGGATCGAGTCCGTTGATGGGCTCGTCGAGGATCAGCACGTCCGGGTCGTGGATCAATGCGCAGGCGAGGCCGAGCTTCTTCTTCATGCCCATCGAGTAGTTCACGGCGAACTCGTCGACGACGTCCGCGAGGCCGAACTCCCCGAGCAGCTGTTGGGTGCGCGCGACGGCCGCGGCGCGTGGCATGCCGTGCATCTCGGCCACGAACTGCAGGATCTCGCGGCCGCGCAGGAAGTCGTAATAAATCGGGTTGTCGGGTAGATAGCCCACGTGGCGTTGTACCAGCGCGCGCTCGGAGTGGCAGTCGAGCCCGTTGACGAGCGCCCGCCCGCCCGAGGGCACCAGGATGCCCATCATCATGCGGATCGTGGTGGTCTTGCCTGCGCCGTTGGGCCCGAGGAAACCGAACACCTCGCCACGCGCGACGGTGAGGGCGAGTGGTTTGACGGCGGTGAAGTCGCCATACGCCCGCGTGAGGTCCTGAAACTCGATCATGGGCTCTCGTTTGTCACTTTTTAAGCGTCTGAGACAGAGACCCGTCGATGGTAGGTGATTTCATCAGGGAGATTCGAATGCAACGTCGCGACCTTTCAAAGCTCTTCCTCGGATCAGCAGCCGGGGCAGTGCTCGCCGTGCTCCCGGCGGGCGCGCAGGCTTGCAGCGCCACCGCGGTTTACGACGCGCGCGCCTACGGCGCCTGTGGCGACGGCGTGCAGGACGATGGCCCCGCATTGCAGGCCTGGCTGAATGCGATACCCGCGGACGGCACGGAATTCCTGCCGGCCGCGCCCAACTTCTACCTGGTCGGGGCGACGCTGACACGCACCACCGCGGTCTCCATCCGCGGAGAGGGACGACGGTCCAAGATCCAGTACGCCGGCACTGGAGCGGCAATGATCTTCAAGAACTGCAGGTTCTCCACCTTCTCGAACTTCCTGCTGACCGGCGTAGGCAATAAGGTGGCGAACACGGGAATACGCTTTGAGGGCGCGCAGGAGTGTCTGCAGCTCATCCAGGTCTTCGTCGAAGAGTTCCAGAACGACGCCAACAATTCACCGGCCCTGTTCTTCTCCGATAGCTGGACCATCACGATCGTCGGCGGCGCGTTCCGGCAGTCGAGCACGGGAATTCTGTGCGATGAATCGACGTTCTCGGTCGGCCCCACGTGCAACGTGGTGAATGCAATGGGTGTCGATTGTTCGGACAATGCCATCGGCATCGCGTACCGCTCGGGCTCGCTACTCAACGTCCACGGCTGCGATTTCACCGGGTGCAAGATTTCCGGTGTGGACGTCGGCTGCATTCCGGGCGCGGTTTTCGTGGGCGCGGCCAACATCCTCGGAAGTTGGTTCGAAGGCAGCGGTGATGGCGTGCGCGTCGGTCTCGGCAACACGGCCGAGTCGCCGCCCAAGGACGTCGACATCCGCAACAACTTCTTCGGCAATACGGGTAATCACATCCGGCTGTACAAGGCCGACCGCACGCGCATCGGCGAAAGCCAGTGGGGCCCGGGCCAGGTGATCATCGACGCGGGCGTGACGCGCACCACGGTGCAGGCGCGCGGCGTCACGGTGGTCGACAATTCCGCGGCCGGACAAACGGGTTACTACCAATACGATCAGCTGATGATCAACGACGTCCAGGCGCGCAACTCTTTGCGGGTCGGTACGGGGGCTTACGTGACGCGGCTGCTGTCCGGCACGGCGACGATCGACTTCCCGTCCGTTGCCCATGGATCGCATGCCTCGGCGTCCGTGACCGTGACGGGCGCGGCGCTCGGTGACGTCGTCGTCGGTCTATCGCATTCGGGCGCCGTCCCAGCGGGGGCGTTGTTAGTCGGCGACGTCACGAGCGCGAACACAGTCACGGCAAAGCTCATGAATCTCAGTGGCGCGGCGGTCAATCTAGCCGGCGGCACGGTGCGGGCGGTGGTCGCGCGCGTGATCTGACCGGGAGGTTTTGCGAATCGCCGCGCTTCGCTCCATTCTTACGGCCACGATGGAGACGAGACTTGCCCCCTGGAGGCGCGCCGACCTGCCGGAGCCGCCGACGCCGCGTGGTTTGTCGTGGATCGGCGTCTGCGGGCCCGGCGTCATCGTGCTCGGCGTCGCCATCGGCAGCGGCGAATTCCTGTTGGGCCCGGCCGCCTTCGTCAAACACGGCCTCTCGCTCTTGTGGGTGACGCTGGTCGCGGTGTTCTTTCAGACCATCTTCAACACCGAGCTCATGCGTTACACCGTGGCCACCGGGGAGCCGGTGGTGACGGGGTTCATGCGCCTCAAGCCCGGCAAAACCTTCTGGGCGTGGTTCTACGCCGCGCTGTATTTCCTGCAGATCGGCTGGCCCGCGTGGGCCGCGACGGCGGCGGGCGCGGTCTTTTTCGTGTTCGCCGGCCGGCTCGCGGCGCCGCCGGGCGACGCCAACACCATCTACCTCATCGGCGTCGTGGCGTTCCTCGCCTGCATCAGCGTGCTGCTGCTGGGCAAGCGCATCGCGCGCACGCTCGAGCTTCTCAATTGGGTGCTCATCGTCATCATCCTCGGTGGCTTCGTCGTACTCGGCATCATCTTCGTGCCGGCTTCCACCTGGGGCGCGGCGCTGGCCGGGTTCGCCGGCTTCGACGCGCGCAGCGGCGGCTTCAGCTTCCTGCCCGACGGAATCGACATGCTGTTGTTAGGTGCACTGGTCGGCTACTCGGGCGGCGGCGGCGTGCTCAACATCACGCTGTCCAATTGGGCGCGCGACAAGGGCTATGGCATGGGCAGCCGTGTCGGGCACATCGGCGGCATGGTCGGTGGCGAACGCACGCAACTGGCCGGCACCGGATTCATGTTCGACGCGGATGCCGACAATCTGCGCCGCTGGCACGGCTGGTGGCGCATCGTGCGCGTGGATCAATGGGGCATCTTCTTCGTCGGCGCGCTCGCCGGCATGATGCTGCCCGCGCTGCTGTACGTGACCTTCGTGGAGAGCGGCACGGACATCAAAGGCCTCGGCATCGCGGCCGTGCTGGCGCAGACCATCGGTGAATCCGGCGGCGCCATGCTCGGCATCACGGTGGCGGTGCTCGGCGCCTGGATTCTCTTCAAGACACAGCTCGACTGCGTGGAAGGCATGACGCGCTCCATCACGGACATCCTGTGGACCGGCAGCGCGCGGATTCGCGCCTGGCGCGGCGGCGACGTGCGCGCGGTGTACTACGTGGTGCTGGCGATCGTGGTCGCCTGGGGCATCGTCGCGCTGAGGCTGGCGCAGCCCGTGGTGCTGCTGCAGGTCGGCGCGAACATCGCGAGCGTCATCTTCGTGTTCACGTCGCTGCACCTGCTGTATCTCAACACGCGTCTGCTGCCGGCCGAGCTGCGGCCGCCGATGTGGCGGCGGCTCGCGCTGGTTTGCATGTCGCTGTTCTACGGCTTCTTCGTGACGCTGGTCGTGCGCTCGTTCGTGTAGGGAAGGACGGGGGCGGCGAGGAGGGCGCGCACCGGTCGCCGGGCCCATGCCGCGTCTGCTCGCGGCGGCTGGTTAGTTGGGCGATTGGAAACGGCGGGCCGCCGCCGACTGATTCGCTCGTTTGTGCTTCTCGAGATTCAAGGTGGCCACCTTGCCGAGGAGTCAACGCTCGGCGGCTCAACAGTTCTGCGTTTGAGTGCCGCCGTTCGCAGCCCGAGTCATGGACCCGTCGACCGGCGCGCGCCGCGTCGCCGTGCTCCCGTTCGTCGCCGCACGGACCCGCGACGCCGCGTCCGAACGTGCTCGGAGTGCCACACCCGGAGCGGCGCTCTCCTCTTCATCCTTTCTCGAGGGCTGAGTCCGGCGTGGAGATACATGGAGATCCGCAGGGGCGAAGTGTGCCCGCTGTTGCGCGTGGCGGGTGGCCACATGCCTCGGCCTTGCGACGGCGGCACTCAAAAGCAGAACTGTTGAGCCGCCGAGCGTTGTCTTCCCGGCAAGGTGGCCACCTTGAATCTCGGGAAGCTCAAGCGAGCGAATCTGTCGGCGGCGGCCCGCCGTTTCCAATCACCCACACTAACCAGCCGCCGGGAGCAAACGAGGCATGTGGCCACCCGCCACGCGCAGCAGCGAGCGCCCATTCACCTCTTCCTGCTGATCTCTATCCCGTTCCCCACCTCGACCAACACGGAGTCCATGTCGCCCGCCGCGCGCACGCGCTGTCGATACGCCTCCGCCTGCGGCCGCACGTTTTCCGGCAGCAGCATGTTGTCGGCGCAGATGACGCCGCCGGGCGCGAGCTTGGGGTGCACGAGGTCGAAGCAGGGTAGATAGATATCCTTCCACACGTCGAGCAGCACGAAGTCGAACGGGCCGGTCAGGGTTTTCAACGTGTCCAGGCAGTCGCCGGCGTGGAATTCCACGCGCGTCGACAAGCCGGCGCGCGTCAGTGCCTGGCGCGCGGCCTCGATCTTGAAATCCTTGAGTTCGAGCGACGTCACCTTGCCGCCGGATTGGCGCGCGGCCGCCGCCAGCCACACCGTCGAGTAGCCGTAAGACGTGCCGAGCTCGAGGATGCGGCGGGTCCGCCCGCCCGTGGCGAGTAGATAGAGCAGTATGCCGGCTTCGCGGCCGACGGACAGCAGCAAGTCGTCGAGATTGGCGGAGGAGCCGGGGGCATTCGTGCGGCGTTGTTCGTCTTCCGCGCGCCGCTCGAAATCCGCGAGCACGCGTTCAATGACCGGGTCGACTAGAAGCATGCAGGATGTTTCCGCGTGGATGAACGAGCGCCGACCAGGCGCGGGGTGGCGAATACTGCACGGCTGCCACGTCCGTGACGAGTCCTAAGTCCATGAAGTCCGCAAATGGGGCACGGATGATGCCGGCCTGCGATGGGCATTGGTGTTCTCTGTCGCGAGTCGGCGGAACATGACGCCGGGTCGGCGGTCTATCGTTGCGTCGCAGCGAGATCGCACGCACTATGCCCGTCCGCGGGGGCGCTCCGTCGGAGGACGAAGATGTCGACCACCGGCCACGAGCCGTGCTGCGACGTCGAGTCGCCGCCCGCCACAACGAAACTTCTGAGGATCGCAACATGCGCAAGACGTGCCTGTCCCGAGTAGTTAGCTTGAGCGCCGCTGCCGGCGCGCTGGCCGCCGTTTCCACCGGGCCGGCCCTGGCCGCATCCGTCGATGGATTGACGCTGGTGCCGGGGTTTTCGGCGACGGTGGTGCAGGAAGGGCTGGGCGCGGGCCGGCACCTGGACGTCGCGTCGAACGGCAATGTGTATGTCGCCAGCCGCAACGGACTGGTCGCCATGCGCGACACCAACGGCGACGGCACGCTCGATGAGACCAAGTCTTTCGGCGACGTGCAGGGCACCGAGGTGCGGGTGTTCGGCGACTGGCTGTACGTGTCGGACAACGTCGGCGTCTATCGCTACGCACTCAAGAAAGGCGAACTCGTGCCGGGCGCGAAAGAAATCGTGGTGTCGGAGTTCCCGCGCGAGCGGCAGCACGGCGACAAGACCTTCGCGCTCGATCCCAAGGGCACTCTTTATATAAACGTTGGCGCGCCTTCGAATTCCTGCCAGCAGAAGGACCGTCAGGAAGGGTCGCTCGGCATGAATCCCTGCCCGATCCTCGAGAAGTACGGCGGCGTCTGGGTGTTCGATGGCAACAAGCTCAACCAGACTCCGGCGAATGGCCGGCGCTATTCCACCGGCATCCGCAACGCGGTGGCCATCGAGTGGAACGCCAGTCAGAAGGCTCCGTTTGCCGTCATCCACGGGCGCGATGGTTTGGACACGCTGTTCCCCGCGCTCTTCAACTCGGTCGACAACGCGACGCGCACCGCCGAGGAATTTCACCAGCTCACCGACGGCGGCAACTACGGCTGGCCGTATACATTCTGGGACACCAAGGTCAACAAGCGTGTCGCCGCGCCGGAGTACGGCGGTGACGGCAAGAAGCTCGCGGAGGCCGGTAAATTTCGCGATCCGCTGGTCGGATTCCCCGCGCACTGGGCGCCAAACGATTTGCTGTTCTATTCGGGCAAGAGCTTCCCCGCGAAATACAAGGACGGCGCGTTCGTCGCCTTCCACGGCAGCTGGAATCGCGCGCCCGAGCCGCAGGCCGGATACAAAGTGGTGTTTCAACCCATGAAGAACGGCAAGCCGAGTGGAGAATACGAAGTATTCGCCGACGGTTTCGCGGGCGAGCTCACGGGCAACAGCCCTAACAACGCGCGTTTCCGTCCGGTCGGACTGGCCGTGACACCGGATGGTGCGCTGCTGATCGCGGATTCGCAGAAGGGACGCATCTGGCGCGTCTCGTACGACCAGAAGTGATCAGAAAGATATGACCAGTGCGTCGCGCGTACTGGCGACCGCCGCGTGCCTGTTGGCCGCGGCGTGCGCTGCGTCCGCCGATGAGCTGCCGGTCGCCGCGCCCGCAGCGAGTGTTCCGACCGCGCAACCCACGGACACCCGCCCGCCCGGCCAGCGTCTGTACGCGCGGCATTGTCTGAGTTGTCATCAGGCCGATGGCGGCGGCGTACCCAACATGCAGCCGCCCATCGCCGGCGGCACATGGGTGGTCGGCGACGGCGGTGCGCTGGCGTTGTTCGTGCTGACCGGCGGCTTCGACTCCGCCTCACGCAAGGACGGCGGCGAGGGCAACGTGATGCCGCCGTTCACTCAGCTTGCGGACGCGGATCTCGCCGAGCTGCTGACGTTCGTTCGCAAGGAATTCGGCCAGGGCGCGTCGCCCGTCAGCGCCGCTACAGTGGCCGAAGCGCGCGCCTCCTTGCCCTGAGCGCCGACGCGGCCGCACCCGCGGGCGTCAGCAGCTCGAATGCCAGCGCGCAGCGGCGCATCACTTCACCTTGTAGAGGTGCACGTAACGGTCGGTCTTGCCCTTGATCGACGCGTCATAAACCATCTTCTCGAGCTTGTCCTCGGGATTGCGCAGGCCCTGGTAGGCCTTCTCGAACACGAAACCCTGTGAGGTGATGCTCTTCTTCGCCCAGTCCTCGTTGAGCCGGTGGAGCTTGCCGGCCATTTCCTTGCCGGTGCCCGCGGCGGCATTGTGGTCAACGATGAGTAGTTTGCCGCCCGGCTTGAGCACGCGACGAATCGAAGCGAGGAACCCCTCGCTGCTGATCTCCGGCCAGAATTCCTTTTCGTTGACCCAATACACGTCGTGATAGGACATCACGATGATCACGAGATCGGCGCTCTTCGGCGGCAGGCTGAAGTAGCTCGCCTCGACGACGCGTTGCTCGACATTCTGCAGGCGGCCCTCGGTGAAGCGCGCCTTGATGTCATCCTTCGCATAGTTGACATACGGCAGGTTGTTCACCGCGTACACCTTGCCGGTCGGCCCGACCACGCCGGCTAACAACTCGGTGTAGTACCCGCCACCCGAGAGCAGGTCCACCACAGTCATGCCGGGTTTGAC
This sequence comes from Pseudomonadota bacterium, assembly GCA_043747875.1. Lineage (GTDB taxonomy): Bacteria > Pseudomonadota > Gammaproteobacteria > Steroidobacterales > Steroidobacteraceae > CADEED01. The sequence goes on from JAYTOI010000026.1 coordinate 54,263, forward strand.
GCCGGCGAAGGCGAGCACCTCGGCGGGCTTCTCGCGCGCATCGCGGTCACGGTCGGCCTGGGTGCGATCCGCGCCCGCCATTGCAGTATTGATGGCGGTGTCGATGGTGGCGGCGTCGGCGGCCATCGTCGGAAGAGCGGGAATGGCGAGTGCCGCCAGAACGCAGAACAGCAGTGTTTTCATGGGAATCTCCTTGGGCGCATTATGCGAGACCGTCGGCACCCGCGGAACTTCTTCCAGCGCGCCCGGTACTCATTTTGGCGAACCAAATCCGTCCGGAGAATCCCATGCGCGTTTCACTTCCCCTCGCTGTTGCGCTGCTGCTCGCGACCACCGGTGCCGCATTCGGCGCGGGCGGCGGCTCCATGCCGTCGAGCCCGTCGTCCATGCAGTCGCATGAACCGCCCTCGCCGGAGAAGCTCGCCCGGGAAAACTACAATTCGGGAGTTCGCGCCGTGGAGCATGGCGACTCCGTCGCCGCTGTCGCAGCGCGGCAAAGCGATCCGCGCAAGGCGGAGAAGACTCTGGACAAGGCGACCAAGGCCTACGAGTCGGCGCTCAAGAAATTCACCAAGGCCACCGATCAGCAGCCGCGCATGCACGAGGCCTGGAACTACGTCGGCTACACCAACCGCAAGCTGGCCCGATATGGGGACGCGCTGGCCGCCTACGACCGCGCGCTCGCGATCAAGCCAAACTATGCCGAGGCGATCGAGTATCGCGGCCACGCGTATCTCGGCCTCAACCGGCTCGACGAGGCCAAGGACGCGTACCTCAGCCTGTACTCCGGCAATCGCGCGCTCGCCAACAAGTTACTGGCGGCAATGCAGGACTGGGTGGGCGCGCGCCGTGCCAACCCTTCGGGCGTCGACGTTGGCGCGCTCGACTCGTTTGCAGGGTGGGTCAAGGAGCGCAGCGACATCGCCTCCACCACCGCCGCGCTCACGCGCGAGGGCGCGCACTCGTCCTGGTGAGCCATGCGCCGGGCACGTCCATGGTTGCGCCTCTTTCTTGCCGGCATGCTCGTGGTCGCCGCGACGTCCACGCCGGCGGCGGAGGATTTCCGCTGGGATCTGCCGCGCGGTTTCCCCGAGCCCGCGGTGCCGGCCGACAACCCGATGAATCTGGCCAAGGTGGCGCTTGGCAAACTCCTGTTCGCCGACTCGCGGCTGTCGGTCACGGGGAAGCATTCCTGCGCGAGCTGCCATTCGGCCACGCGCGCGTTCACCGATGGTCGCGCGCTCGCGCGTGGTGCGACCGGTGAGACGCTGCCGCTCAACGCACCGACCCTGATAAACGCCGCATACAACAGCTCGCTCGGCTGGCGCGATCCGGAAACCACCACGTTCGAGCAGCAGATGCTCGGGCCGCTGTTCAACACGCATCCTGTCGAGCTCGGGCTCGCGGGACGTGCGTCCACGCTCGAGAAGACCCTGTCGGCGGATGCGAGGCTCAAACGCGAGTTCGCGCGCGCGTTTCCCGGCGAGCGGGCGCCCGTCAGGATGGAAAACGTGATCCGCGCCATCGCGGCCTATGAGCGAACACTGATCTCCGCCCGCTCGCCGTTCGACCGTTATGTATTCGCGGGCCAGCACGATGCCCTGAGCCCGGCTCAAAAACGCGGCATGGAGCTGTTTTTCGGTGCCGCCGGCTGCGCGCGCTGTCACGGCGGCATCAATTTCGCGGGCGAATGGGTGGACCGCGAGCATCCGGCGGCCCGCGCCGTGCTGGTGGACGCGGGCACCGGCGAGCCCACGCGCATCCCGACGCTGCGCAATCTCACGGTCACCGCGCCCTACCTGCACGACGGCCGTTTGGCGACGCTCGACGCCGTGCTCGAACACTACGAGAAACTCGCGGCCGATCCGGTCGCGGACCGGCGTTTCGCGCGCCAACCTCTAACTACCGAGGAGCGCAATCTCCTACGGGATTTCCTCGTATCGCTCGACGACGCGCCCTAGCGTATATTCGCGCGCGAATGCCCAATGCCCAGGAACCCGAGTCCTACGCGCTGATCCCGCATCCCGCGTCGCAGACCGGTGCGGTGCGCGCGCTCGACGTCACCGTAGGTCGGGACGCCGGGGCGATTCGCACGCCCGACGAGCTCGTTCTCACCTATCGGCTTTCTGGGGACATTGCGCAGCTCAGAATGCCGGAGCCGCGGCCGCCGGTGCGTGCGGACGGGTTGTGGCGCCACACCTGCTTCGAGGCCTTCCTGGTGCGGCCGGGTGCCGATGAATACTGGGAGTACAACTTTTCCCCGTCCGGCGCCTGGGCGGCCTATCACTTCGCCCGCTATCGCGAGGGAATGGCGCCGCTGCTCAAGGGCGCTCCACCGCAGATCTGGCTGCAGGCGAGCGCCGACTCGGTGACGCTCACGGCACGCGTCGACCTGGCCTGGCTCACGCGCGCGGAGGCCGAATTGCCGCTGAAGCTCGGGCTCGCCGCGGTCATCGATGACAAAGCGCACGTGCTTTCCTATTGGGCGCTCGCGCATCGGGCGGAGAAGCCCGATTTCCATCATGCGGACAGCTTTGTGGCCGGTCTCGACTGACAGATGGTACCGTTCGCGCTCCACGAAGGAGCGCGAGTGATCCAGTTCGGCATCGACAGGTTATTAGGCGACCCGAAGCTGTTGGGCGAGCTCGAGGGGCGGCGCGTCGCGCTGCTGGCGCACCCGGCTTCGATGACCGCGGACTTCGAGCATTCGCTCGATGCCTTGCGCGGCGTGCGCGGACTCGAGATCACCGCTGCTTTCGGCCCGCAGCACGGACTGCGCGGCGACAAGCAGGACAACATGATCGAGTCGCCGGATTTTCGCGATCCGGTGCACGGCATACCGGTGTTCAGTCTCTACGGCGAAGTGCGCCGGCCCGCCGAGGAAATGCTGGCGCACTTCGACGTGCTGCTGGTCGACCTGCAGGACGTGGGATGTCGCATCTATACGTTCATCACCACGCTGCTCTACGTACTCGAAGCCGCCGCCGAACACGGAAAAACCGTCTGGGTGCTCGATCGGCCGAACCCCGCGGGCCGACCCGTCGAGGGACTGAAGCTGCGCGCCGGCTGGGAGAGTTTCGTGGGCGCGGGACCGCTGCCGATGCGTCACGGCCTCACGCTCGGCGAGCTCGGCATCTGGTTCGTGAGCCACTTCCGACTCGCGGTGGATTACCGCGTGATTCCGATGCGTGGCTGGAAGCCGGAAGAAGCACCCGGCTACGGCTGGCCCGTCGGCGAGCGCGCCTGGGTCAACCCGAGTCCGAACGCGGCCAGTCTGGCGATGGTGCGCGCGTACGGCGGCACCGTCATGCTCGAGGGCGCGACTTTGTCGGAGGGTCGCGGCACGACGCGGCCGCTGGAGTTGTTAGGCGCGCCGGGGCTCGACCCGCGTTCGCTGTTGAACACGATGAACCGGCTGATACCCGGCTGGCTGCGGGGCTGCCGTCTGCGGCCGTGCTGGTTCGAGCCGACGTTCCAGAAGCACGTCGGCAAACTATGCGCGGGATTTCAGATCCACGTCGACGATGGAGCGTACGTCCACGGAGAGTTCCGCCCGTGGCGGCTCATCGCCGGCGCCTTCAAGTGCATCCGGCGGCTGCGCGGCGAGTATCCACTGTGGCGCGATTTTCCCTACGAGTACGAACACAATCGCCTCGCCATCGACCTGATCAACGGCAGTGAGCTGCTGCGCGAGTGGGTGGACGATCCGGCCGCGACGCCTGCCGATCTCGATCGTATCGCGACGCGCGACGAGGCGGCCTGGGAAGAAGAGCGCGCCGACCTGCTGCTGTATCGCTGAGACCGGCCGCGGTTTCGACCGCGGCTGGACGCCGACAGTCGAAACCGCGTCGCGAACATCTCCTGGAGGGCCTTCCCGAAGGCTCTACGCTCGCAGCGCTCAGCCCACGCGACGCGTGGTCTCGGCCTGATGCAGCGCCGAGAGTTGCGGGCGATCCATCTTGCGCACGGCGTTCGCGAGCGCTTCGTCAAAACACTTGTTGATAGTGTGACGCTGAGCGAGCGTCAGGTGCCCGCTGCCCGCGCCGCACACGTGGCGCGCGGCGCTCTTCAGCTTGCGGTATATCCGCGCGGTGCCCTCGATGGTGCCGAGGGCCTCCGGTTGGTATTTCACCGTGACGCTCGGCCCGACGAAGATGGACTCTTCGCTCGAGGCACGCGCGTCCGAGAAGGCGAGTAGACAGGCGGTGAGCGCAATGGCGCCGATGCCTGCGGTGACGCGCTCGTAAGCGCGCCGCAAAATGGTCGAAGTATTCGAATGAGTCATGGCCAATCCTCCGGTTAAAGCAGCGGAAAACAGCCGATGACGCGTCGACTCATCGCTTGCCGGCGTGAGAGGCGAGCCCGAACGTGTCGATCGGAACGCTGGTATAGACGCGCCAGCTCTCGAAAGGGTTGCAACGAAAATGCCCGCATTGCGCCGGGGCGTTTCGTCGCAGCGCCCAGAGGATCGTTCTCAGGGGCTCACGCCCAACCCCTCAACGCCGCCGAAGCGGCGGCGAACATAGGTGCTGAGAGCTCACTTCCCGGCCGGCTGGTCCCCGGGGCGAAGTGCCAGCGGCGACTTCACCGCCCCGCTGGCCGCCGTCCTGGAGGATCCGCGCGCGCCGTAACGGCGCAGCGTGCCGTTCTGCCATGCGACGAACACGGCGGGATTGATATACGACCTGCGGCACACTGCGGGCGTATTGCGCAGGCCGACCGCGACGTCATTCACCACGATGTCGTGCGTGAATCGCGGACGCGCCAGGCTTCATTCACCCGATTCGGCACCGGCCGCGACGAACGCCAGGTCGCTCATGTTCACCTTGTGGAGATCGAACTTCTTCGCGGCTGCCACCATGCGCAGCAGCGCCTGCGCGATGGGCATCACGGGCTTCTTGTCGCCGGCCTTCATCTTGTGGAAGCGCACGGGGTTGATGCGCGCCACCACGTAGCTGCGCAAGTAGGGCGATTTCATGCCGCGGGCCTGCAGCTGCGCGACGATGCGCTTCACTTCGTTGTCGATCTCCTGGATGCGCGACGCATAGGCGGCGCGCTCGCGCAGCGCCGCCGGCAGCGGCTTGGTGGTCAGCCTATCTACCTTCTTGAGCACGGGGCTGTACGCACCGCCGCCAAAGCGCAGATTCTGTTCGTAGACCAGGCCGAGCGTCAGCAGCTCCGCGGCCTCGAACTCGGCCGCGAGCGACGCCTCGGTGCGGGACGGTTCGCGCTTGGCGAGATTGCGCGCCATGCGCACCACCTCGAGCGACTTGTCCTTGAGGTTGTGCGCCTTCTCCGTGTTCAGCGCGAGGATGCGATAGGACAAGGTCTCGTCCGGCGAGATCAGCACCGTGAGCTGTTTGAGGCCGAGCATCTTCGCGGCCGCCAGTCGATGGCGTCCGTTCGGTGTCCAGAACTTGCCGTCTTCGCCGCGCACGACGATGAGCGGATCGAGAAACGCGGCGGTGGCCTCGATGGCGGCGGCGAGACGCTTTGCGTGCGTCGGCGACAGATCGCGCTGGAACGGAGTCGGCTGCACGGCGCTGAACGGCAGCGAGGCGAGCAGCAACGGTCGGCCCCCGAGCGGCTCGCGATACGCGCCGATCGGGGCGCCGTCCGCCTTGCGCACGAGGTCGACGACGTTCGCGAGCTCGGGGTGATCGAGCGGCAGCGCTACTTCCGCGGCGGACAGACCGCGCTTGACGGCATTCGGCGCGAGCTTGATCGAGCGTTTGCTCTTCGACTTGCCGGGCTTAGCCGGCGCTTTCGTTTTTGCGGCCATCTGTGGGGGTCTCGTTCGAATTGCCGAGGATGATGCGCGCGCTGCGCCCGTACGTGAAATAGGCCCAGGCCCAATTGATGAGCACGATGAGGCGGCTGCGGAATCCGATCAGAAAATATAGGTGCAACACCAGCCAGAACCACCACGCCAATGCGCCGGAGAAACGCAGATTCGGCAATTGCGCCACGGCGGAATGCCGGCCGATGGTCGCGAGCGCACCGAAGTCGGTGTAGTGGAAGGCCTCGGTCTTGCGTCCCGCGATGCGCGCGAGGATGTTGCGTGCCACCTGCGCGCCCATCTGTTTGGCAGCGGGCGCGACGCCCGGCACTGGCTTGCCGCCTTGCTCGATGCTGGCGAGATCGCCCGCGACGAAAATCTCGGGATGTCCGGGCACGGACAGATCGGGCGCAACGCGCACGCGACCAGCGCGATCGAGCTCGACGTCCCCGGAAGCACCAACCAGTTGCTTGCCGAGCGGCGAGGCCGCGACACCCGCGGCCCACAGCACGGTGCGCGCGCTGATGCGCTCGCTGCCGATCGCGAGAAAATCCGCGCCGATGTCAGTGACCGGCGCGCCGGTGCGCACCTCGACGCCGAGTTTTTCGAGTAGCCGGCGCGCCTTGGCGGACAGCGACTCGTGCAACGTCGCGAGCACGCGCGGGCCGGCTTCGATCAACAGCACGCGCGCGCGCCGCGAGTCGATGCGTCGGAATTCCTTCGCGAGGGTGTGGCGCGCGATCTCGGCCAGGGTGCCCGCGAGTTCGACGCCGGTCGGACCGGCGCCGATCACGGCGAAGGTCAGGTATGCATCGCGCTCCGTCTCGCACTCGGCGGCTTCGGCGCGCTCGAATGCCTCGAGAACGCGACGCCGGATGACGAACGCGTCGTCGAGATTCTTGAGGCCGGGGGCGAAGGGCTCCCAGGAATCGTGGCCGAAGTACGCATGCGTCGCGCCGCTGGCGACGAGCAGATAGTCGTAGGGAATCGTGTGCCCGGCGAGCGAGACGGTGCGCGCGGTGGTGTCGATGCGCGTGACCCCGCCCATCAGCACGGTGGCGTTGCGCTGATCGCGCAGGATGTGGCGCAGCGGCGCCGCGATCGAGGGCGCGGCGAGGCCGGCGGTGGCCACCTGGTAGAGCAGGGGTTGGAAAAGATGATGGTTGCTGCGGTCGATCAGTGTGACCGACACGGGCGCCTTGCGCAGGCGGCGCACGGCCCAGAGGCCGGCGAAGCCGCCGCCTATCACCACCACTCTGGCTCCCACTTTGGGCGTATTCGACATAGGCGCAAAACTTAGCTGAATCCGCGCTTCGGCGCCGCGCTAAAATGTTTCGAGCATCGAGCACGTCATGACCGAAATAAAACAGCAGGATCTCATCGACAGCGTCGCCGACGCGCTCCAGTACATCTCGTATTTCCATCCGCCGGATTACATCCGCGCCCTCGGCAAGGCCTACGAGCTCGAGCAGTCGCCGGCCGCGCGCGACGCCATCGCGCAGATCCTCACGAACTCGCGCATGTGCGCGCAGGGACGGCGGCCGATCTGCCAGGACACTGGCATCGTCATGGTGTTCGCGAAGGTCGGCATGAACGTACGCTGGAACGCCTCTCTGGGCTTCGAGGACATGATCAACGAAGGCGTGCGGCGCGCCTATCTACATCCGGACAACAAGCTGCGCGCCTCGATCGTCTCGGATCCGAATTTCACGCGCAAGAACACCCAGGACAACACGCCGGCGGTCATCCACACGCAGCTCGTGCCCGGCGACCAGCTCGAGATCACGGTGGCCGCGAAGGGCGGCGGCTCCGAGAACAAATCGAAATTCGTGATGCTGAATCCGTCGGATTCGCTGGTCGAGTGGGTGTTGAAGACGGTTCCGCTCATGGGCGCCGGCTGGTGTCCGCCCGGCATGCTGGGCATCGGCATCGGCGGCTCCGCGGAGAAGGCCATGCTGCTGGCCAAGGAGTCGCTCATGGAGCCCATCGACATGACCGAGCTCATCGCGCGAGGTCCAGAAAGCAAGATCGAGGAGCTGCGCATCGAGCTGTACCAGAAGGTGAACGCGCTCGGCATCGGCGCGCAGGGGCTCGGCGGACTATCTACCGTGCTCGACGTGAAGATCTTCGAATACCCCACGCACGCGGCGTCCAAACCCGTCGCGATGATCCCGAACTGCGCGGCCACGCGGCACGTGCACTTCACGCTGGACGGCAGCGGTCCCGCGCAGCTCGAGCCGCCGAAACTGTCGGACTGGCCCAAGGTCGACTGGGCGCCGGCGGCCGATGCGCGCCGCGTCGATCTCGACACACTGACGCCGGCGGAAGTCGCGAGCTGGAAGCCGGGCGAGGCGCTGCTGCTGAGCGGCAAGATGCTCACGGGCCGCGACGCGGCTCACAAGCGCATCGCCGACTTGTTAGGCCGTGGCGAGGCGCTGCCGCCGGGCGTCGACTTCCGCAATCGCGTCATCTACTACGTCGGGCCGGTGGACCCCGTGCGTGGCGAGGTGGTGGGGCCGGCGGGTCCGACCACGGCCACGCGCATGGATAAATTCACCGAAATGATGCTCGACAAGACCGGGCTCATCGCCATGGTGGGCAAGGCCGAGCGCGGGTCGGTGGGCATCGAGGCCATTCGCAAGCATCGCGCGGCGTATCTCATGGCGGTCGGCGGCGCGGCGTATCTGGTGTCGAAGGCCATCAAGGCTTCGCGCGTCGTGGCGTTCGAGGATCTCGGCATGGAGGCGATCTACGAGTTCACGGTGGAAGACATGCCCGTCACCGTGGCGGTGGATGCGAATGGCACCTCCGTGCACCAGACCGGTCCGGCGGAGTGGAGCCAGAGGATCGCCGTGGGGGACATTCCTCGTTTCCTGGCAAAAGGGGACGCGCCTCGTTAGTCGGGGCGCTTTCGCGAATGAGGCGCGTCCCCATCAACTACCTTCGGGCAACTCGTGGCCGCGCGGGAACCAGCAGCTCACGATGGTGCCGCGCGATCGCGCACTCTCGATGCGCAGGCTGCCGGCCATCATCTGCGCGCGGTAGTGCATGATCCGCAGTCCCAGGCCCTTCGACTGCCGCACCGCGGGGCTGAAGCCATTGCCGTTGTCCTCGATGCGCAGCAGGCCGCGCTCCCCATCCGCGCTCAGCGAGATGTGCACCTGCCCCGCCGCGCCGTGCTGGGCGGCGTTGGTCACCGCCTCCTGCGCGATGCGATACAGGTGCAGCGCGTTTCCCGAGCCAAGACCGGCGTCGAGCGCTTCATCCGCCTCGCAGCGCACGCAGATGTGAAACATTGCCGACAGCCGGCGCGCGAGTTCCACGAGCGCCAGCGCCAGGCCGCCACGATCGAACGTCACGGGCGTGAGACCGCGGGCCAGCGCGCGCGTGGTGAAGATCGCATCGTTGACCAGCAGCGCCACTTCTTCGATGGCTGCCGACAACTCCGGCGCTTCGCGCTCGGCGCGACTCTCGAGACCGCGCAGCAGTAGCGCGATGCCGGTGAGCTCCTGGCCGAGGCCGTCGTGCAGATCGTTGCCGATACGCTGCTGCTCGCGGTTGCTGACCGCGAGCACCTCGCGCTCGAGCTGCCGCCGCGCGGTCGCATCGTTGAGCATCGTGAGCCAGAAACGCTCGCCGCCGAGCACCAGTGAAGCGATCGCCGCCTCGACGAACAACACACTCTCGCCGTCACCCGCGCCGTGCACCGTGAGTTCGCTGACCAGCGGGGTGCCGTTGCGCGTGTCGGGGGCCTCCGCCGACTCGGCGATGCGCCGATCCAGCGCGGGCACGCAGGGCAGCGTGCGCAGGTGTTTGCCGATGACCGCGCCGGGATCGAGCCGCAGCATGCGCTCGAAGGCCGGATTCGCCATGCGGATGATTCCATTGCTGTCGGACAGCACGACGCCTTCGTGCATCACCTCGATCGCGAGCGCCTGGCTGCGCAGCACTTCCTCGTTCGTCTTGCGATCGGTGATGTCGTGCACGACGCCGATGTAGCGCTCCATCGTGCCGTCGGAGGCGACGATGGGCTGATTGGCGAGATGAATCCAGCGCGTCGTGCCCTTGTGCGTCTTGAGCTGCATCTCCACTTCGGTGCGCTCGCCACCGCGCAGACGCTGGCGCCGGTGGATGGCGCCGGCATAGTCCATCGGCAGGAATGCTTCGCGCCAGCCCATCCGGTTCATTTCCTGGAAGCTGGAGCCGAAGAATTTTTCCCAGCCGGGACTGGCCCAAACTACTTCGGCCTCGCCCATCGCGTCGACCTTCGCCTCGTACACGAAGCCCGACGTGAGCTCGGCGACGGTGCGGTAGCGGAACTCGCTCTCGCGCAGCGCATCGGCGGCCGCCTTGCGTTCGGTGATGTCCACCGCCAATCCGACGAGGCGTGTGAACTTGCCCGTGTTCGGATCGGCGATGGGACGGTTGCGGACTTCGATCCAGCGCAGTTGCCCGTCCGCGCGGAGGATTTGTGCGGTGAACTCCACGGTCTCGCCCGCCATGTAGCGCAACGTCCGCGCGTTGCTCTGCTCGGGCCAGTCATCGCCGACCAGAAAGCTCCGCCATCCGCGGCGCCGGTATTCTTCTTCGCTGCAGCCGTACACGCGCGGCGCGCCGAGCGTCCACTCGAGCTCGTACTGCCCCTGCGCATTCATGAGGTATTCGTGTACCGCGCCGTCGGACAAATCCGCGACGGTGCGATAGCGGGCGTTGTGCAAAGAAAGTGTGAACTCGTTTGCCTTGCGCCGGTTGATGTTGCGCGAGTGCGCGATGATTCCGCCGACCGCCGGATTCGCGAGCGCATTGACCGCGACGCTCTCGAGCCAGCACCACGTGCCATCGCGATGATGGAAACGATATTCGAAGTGGTTCAGATCCGGATGCACGTCCGGCGCATGGATGAATCCGCGAAAGCGCTCGCGCATGGCGGCGACGTCGTCGGGATGCAGGAATTCCGCGGCGTTTCGACCGATGAGCTCCTGCACGCTGTAGCCGAGATAACGCGCCACCGCCTCGTTCGCGTACGTGAACGTGCCGGTCGCGTCCTGCACCGTGATGATCTCGAGCGCGTACTCGGTGAGCGCGCGCAGGCGGGCATCCGA
>JAYTOI010000027.1:0-110534 GCA_043747875.1 Pseudomonadota bacterium
TGCCGGCGCCGGACACGAATGCTCTATCTACCCAGGAATACGAAGCGCCGCAGGGGGAGATCGAAGCGACGCTGGCGAACATCTGGCAGGAACTGCTGAACGTCGAGCGCGTCGGCCGCCGCGACAACTTCTTCGAACTCGGCGGCCACTCGCTGCTGACCCTGCGACTGATCGCGCGAGTGCGCAAACTGCTGGATCGTCAGCTCGCGTTGGAGGACATCTTCGATCATCCGACGATCCAGGCCCTGGCGCAGTTGCTTTCGAATGCCACGTCCGTCACGACCCTGCCCATAGAGCGCGCCGACCGCGCCGGGCCGCTGCCGTTATCGCTGTCACAACAACGTCTGTGGTTCATCGACCAGTTTGGGGGCGCGGGAGCGGCCTATCACCTTGCCGGTGCCGTCCGGTTGATCGGATCACTGGACATCGAAGCGCTGCAAGCTGCGCTGGACGCCATATTGCGTCGGCACGAAGTGTTGCGGACCGTGTTGCGAAGTGCTGACGGCCAGGCAACACAGGTGATCCGGCCAGAGGCCAGATTCGCATTGACGATGACGGACCTGCGTGACACCGCGAACCTGGATCGCGACCTGCCTCCTCTGATGCGGCAGGAAGCCGATCGTGCCTTCGTTTTGAGCGACGGTCCGCTCATCCGTGGCCGGCTGTTCAAGCTCGCAGACGCTGAGCACATCCTGCTGTTCACGATGCATCACATCGTCTCCGATGGCTGGTCAATCGGTGTGCTCATCTGGGAACTGAGCGAACTCTACGCGGCACGTCGCGCAGGCCGACCTGATTCGCTGCCCGCACTTCGTACTCAGTACGCTGATTACGCGCAGTGGCAGCGGCGGTGGCTCACCGGCGAAGTGCTGCAGAAGCAGTTGAACTACTGGAGTCAGCACCTGCAGGGGGCGCCCGCATTGCTGGAGTTGCCGACGGACCGGCCACGACCTGCCGTGCAGAGTCTCAAGGGAGCCAGCATCCGGTTTTCATTGGGATCAGAGTTGACCCGGCAACTCGGAGATTTCGCGCGACGCTCCGGCCTCACGTTGCACATGATGCTCTTTGCGGCATGGGCAATCCTGCTGTCGCGGCTGTCACATCAGCGTGACATCGTCATCGGCACGCCCGTCGCCAACCGGCAGCGGCCGGAAGTCGAAGGCCTGATCGGATTCTTCGTCAATACGCTGCCGCTGCGCGTGCAATTGAACGATGAGCTTCGGGTGAGCGAGCTGTTGCGGCGGGTTCGAGAAGTGACGCTCGCGGGATATGCGCATCAGGAAGTGCCGTTCGAGCAGATCGTCGAGGCGGTTCAGCCACCGCGTACCTTGAGTCACGGCGCGGTGATACAAGTCATGTTTTCCTTTCAGAACGCGCCGCACAGCGAGTTCGTACTGCCGGGATTGAAGTTGATCCCCGAGCGACTGCCAGGCAGCAGCGCGCAGTTCGATGTGACATTGGCGCTGCAAGAGCTCGGAGCGGAAATTGGCGGCGGCATCAACTACGCCACCGCCTTGTTCGATGACAGCACGATCGAGCGGTGGATAGCGCACTACAAGATATTGCTGAAAGCCCTCGTGCAGGATTGCGAGCAGTCCATCAGCGATATGCCGCTGCTCGGACCCGACGAGCATGAGCGGATCCTGGTGGGTTTCAATCCACGAGAATTCCCGCAGGACGGGTTGATCCATGAGCTCTTCGAGCAACAGGTCCACAGAACTCCGGATGCGGTCGCGCTGGTAACAGACCACCGGCAGATGACCTATGCGCAGTTGAACGACGCCGCCAATCGCCTGGCGCGTTATCTGCGTGCTCGAGATATCGGACCGGACCAGCTGGTGGGCTTGTGCGTCGAGCGCGGCGTCGAGATGGTCATCGGAGTGCTGGGAATCCTGAAGAGCGGCGGTGCATACCTGCCGCTGGACCCGACCTGGCCGCCGGCACGTCTGGCAACCATTCTCGAGGATGCCGCGCCCAGGGTCGTGTTGACGCAGGCTGGCCTCAACGAATGGCCGCGCGAGGGCGCCAGCATCGTCGCACTCGACGCGCAGTGGAACGAAATTGCCGCTCTGGAATGCACGCCAGTGTCCTTCGACGGAGCATCTCCCGCCAATCTGGCGTACGTGTTGTTCACCTCAGGATCGACCGGCAAGCCCAAAGGCGTGATGGTGACTCACGCGAGTGTGGTGAGTTTCCTGCGGTCCATGCGCCTGCATCTGGACGTTCGATCCACGGACTGCGTGTTGGCGCTCACGACTCTCACATTCGACATCGCTGCGTTGGAGTTGTATCTGCCGCTCATCAGTGGTGCGCGACTCGTGCTCGCCGACCGGGAAATGAGTTTGGACGCGAGGCTCCTGGGCGCGGCTTTAGATCGACTTGCAGTAAACGTACTCCAGGCCACGCCGGTGACGTGGCGGGCACTGCTCGATAGCGGCTGGTCGGGCCGGCCGGGGCTCACGGCGTTGTGCGGCGGGGAAGCTCTATCCACCGAGCTTGCCGGCCGGATCAAACCCCTGGTGCGAGAGCTGTGGAATCTCTACGGGCCCACCGAGTGCACCATCTGGTCCACCGCGCGACGGATCAACAGCGTGAATCGGGAGGGTGCAGCGACACAGTCGATTGGTGTGCCGCTCGCAAATACGCGGATCTACATCCTGGATGAACGCCGGATGGTGGTCCCCATTGGAGTTCAGGGAGAAATCTTCATCGGCGGCACCGGTGTCGCCAGAGGTTATCTCGGGCAGCCCGACTTGACGTCGGAACGATTTCTGGACGATCCCTTCAGCGCCGAGGAAGGCGCGCGCATGTATCGGACCGGTGACCTCGCGCGCTGGGTCGCGGATGGGAACATAGAATTTCTCGGGCGTACCGACAGCCAGGTGAAGTTGCGTGGCTTTCGCATCGAGTTGGGTGAAATCGAGGCGCAGCTGAGCGCTCACGAAGCAGTGGACGAAGTTGCGGTGGTCGTGCGCGAAGACGTGCCCGGCGACCGGCGCCTGGTCGCCTACTACAGCGCGAATGAAGACGGCGCAGGCGTCGAGGAATTCCGCGCGCACCTGAAGGCGAGACTGCCGGAGTACATGCTGCCGGCGGTGTACGTGAAACTGGAGCGTCTGCCGCTCACGAGCAACGGCAAGCTCGATCGCAAATCGTTGCCCGCACCGGATGTCTCGGTGCTGCAGACCCAGCAATGGGAGCCACCTCAGGGCGAAGCGGAAAACACGCTCGCGGCTGTCTGGCAGTCGCTGCTGGGTATCGAGCGCGTGGGCCGGCACGACAACTTCTTCGAGCTCGGAGGTCATTCGCTGCTCGCCGCGCAAATGCTCGACCGGCTGCGCCAGGCCAACCTGTCGGCGAGCATGCGCGATGTCTTTTCCAGCAGGAATCTCGCCGAGCTCGCGGCAGCCATTCGGGTAACGACCGCGCCTACGATTGCGACACCGCCCAATCTGATTCCGGAGGACTGTCGGGCCATCGCACCGGCGATGCTGACGCTGGTCGAGCTGGAGCAGCAGCACATCGATCGGATCGTCACCCGGATCCCGGGTGGCTCTGCAAACGTGGAAGATATCTATCCGCTCGCTCCGCTGCAGGAAGGTCTGCTGTTTCATCACTTGCGCAATCAGCAGGGTGGCGACGTCTACGCGCGCTCCGTCATCCTTTCTGTGGATTCGCGCGAACGACTCACGCAGCTCATCGCGAAATTGCAGGAGATGATCGACTGCCACGACGTGCTGCGCACCGCGGTGTTGTGGGAGGGACTGCCACAACCGGTGCAAGTGGTGACGCGAACGGCGCTACTGCCGGTGCAGGAGTTGCCGCGGAGTGCGAATGGCAACCCCGTGGAGCAGCTTCGAGATTTCGTGTCATCGGGCAAGCAGCGGCTGGATCTGCGCTCGGCGCCGCTCATGCGCCTGTGTATCGCGCCGGATACCGAGAGCAGCAAGTGGTATGCATTACTGCTGACGCATCACCTGGTGCTCGACAACCAATCCTTGCAGTCGATGTTTGCCGAACTGGCAGACCGGCTCGAGGGACAGAAATCGGATGGCTCCAACCGGGCGCCATATCGGAATCATGTATTTCATGCACTGAGTCGTGCCCGTGCTGCGAATGCCGAAGAATTTTTCCGCGGCAAACTCGGCGACATCGACGAGCCGACAGCGATGTTTGGGTTGCTCGATGTTCACGGCGACGGGTCCCGCCTGAGCGAGGCTCGCGGCAATCTCGACCCGACGCTATCGATGCGCCTGCACGCGATGGCACGACGCATGGGAACGACCACGGCAACTTTATTCCATTCGATCTGGGCGCTGGTCGTAGGGATCACCAGTGGCCGCGATGATGTGGTGTATGGAACAGTTCTGCTGGACGCGCCGGCCGGCTCGGAAGGCGGGCGCATGTTGGGGATGCGGATCAACACATTGCCGCTGCGATTGCGCCTGCAAGACCTGAGCGCAAGAGAGCTGGTCGCGCAGACCCACCGCGAACTCGCCGAGCTTCTTCAACATGATCAGACTTCGCTGGCGGTTGCCCAGCGATGCAGCGGCACTGCCGTATCGACGCCGCTGTTCAATTCGCTCCTGAACTTCCGGCGTGCCGCCGAGAGCAGTGTGGCCGAGTCGAACCGCGCCACCGGTGTGGCCATGATTGCCAGCGTCGGTCGCACGCACTACCCCTTCACTCTATCGGTGGATGATCTCGGCAAGACATTCGCACTCAAGATGGAATGCGTGTCCCCGATCACTCCGCAGCGGATGCTGGAATATCTCAGCAATGCCGCGCAGTCGCTGCTCGACGCACTGGAGCAGACACCGGAATCTCCGGCCGTCGCACTGCGGGTTTTGCCCGAGAGCGAGCGGCGCCAGATTCAGGAGCAGTTCAACCGGACTCACACCGAGTACCCGCAGCGATTCCGATTCGTTCACGAGCTGTTCGAAGAGCAGGTGCGGCGCACGCCTGCTGCTGTGGCGCTGATGTATGAGGGGCAGCTTCTCACCTATGAGGAGCTCGATGCGAAGACCAACCAGCTCGCGAGGTATCTCATTGCGCGCGGCATCGGGCCGGATCAGCTCGTCGGAATCTGCGCGGACCGTGGTTTCGAGATGGTCATCGGCCTGCTCGGAATTCTGAAAGCCGGCGGGGCATATGTGCCACTGGATCCGAGTTACCCCGCCGAGCGCCTGGCGCACGTGCTCGAAGATGCGGCTCCGAAAGTCTTGCTGATCCAGGAGCATTTGCGGGCCTGCGTGCCCGCCGCGGGCTTCGAGGTGATTGCGCTCGATACGGATTGGGGCTCGATCGCTCGCGAACCGTCGGTCGCTCTCGATGCCCAATCACTGGGGCTGCACTCCCGACACCTCTCGTATGTCATTTACACCTCCGGCTCCACGGGGCGGCCAAAGGGAGCAATGAATGAGCATCGCGGTGTCGTGAACAGACTGCAGTGGATGCAGGATGCGTATCAGCTCGACGCCCACGACTGCGTGCTCCAGAAGACGCCCTTCAGCTTCGATGTGTCTGTTTGGGAATTTTTCTGGACGCTGATGACCGGCGCGCGCCTGGTGATAGCGCGTGCCGAAGGGCACAAGGATCCGGGCTATCTGCGCGACCTCATCGAGCAGACTGGCGTCACCAGACTTCACTTCGTACCGGCGATGCTGCCGCACTTCCTGGATTCGCTGCGACCTGGCGATTGTCTTGGCATCCGTCAGGTGGTGTGCAGCGGCGAGGAACTGCCGGCTTCCTTGCAGCAGGCATTCTTCAATCTACTGCCGAACGCGCAGTTGTCGAATCTCTATGGTCCGACGGAAGCTGCGGTGGACGTCACGGCCTGGGAATGTCGGCCGGACGACCACTCTTCGCGTGTTCCCATCGGCCGTCCCATTGCAAACATCCAGATATACATCCTGGACCGCCATGGCCGCGCGGCGCCGATTGGTGTTGCAGGCGAGCTCTACATAGCGGGCGTGGGCGTGGGACGCGGTTATCTGAACCGAGCCGAGCTCACGAACGAACGTTTCGTCCCCGATCCGCTCGCCACCGATCCGAGTGCCCGGATGTACAAGACCGGGGATCTGGCCCGATGGCGTGGCGATGGCGTGATCGAGTATCTCGGCCGAAACGATCATCAGGTCAAGATTCGAGGGTTCCGTGTCGAACTCGGAGAGATCGAATCCCAGCTCGCGCGGCATCCGAGTGTGAAGGAAGTCGCTGTGGTTGCGCGTGGCGAAGAAGCTGGAGAGAAGCGGCTGGTGGCCTATGTCATCGCGCGCAATCAGGATGGCAGGCAAGAGACGCTGGATGTCGATGAACTGCGCGCGCATCTCAAGATCGAGCTACCGGACTACATGATTCCCGGCGCGTTCGTGGCGCTGAAGCAATTTCCTCTCAGCTCGAACGGCAAACTACAGCGCAACGCTCTGCCGGAACCCGATCTGGAAGCCTATGCGGTGCGCGACTACGAGGCACCGCACGGAGAGGCTGAGGAGATTCTCGCGCATATCTGGGAGGACCTCCTCAAGGTCGAGCGGGTCGGTCGCTCGGACAACTTCTTCGAACTCGGCGGGCATTCTCTGCTGACCGTGCGGATGATCGAGCGGTTGCGCCGGTTCGGACTCCTCACGGAAGTGCTGCGCGTATTCGAAAATCCAAAGCTCCAAGATCTGGCCGCCGTGCTGAGCCGCGAGCCCGAACAGCTCGCGGCGCCGGCTAATCTGATTCCCGCAGACTGTGTAGAAATCGTGCCGGCAATGCTGCCGCTCGTGCAGCTGAGCGAGGACCACATTCGACGCATCGTCCGCTCGGTTCCAGGGGGCGCAGCGAACGTTCAAGACGTCTATCCGCTGGCGCCGCTGCAAGAGGGCATCCTGTTCCATCACCTGATGAGCGAGCAGCGCGACGCCTATGTCCTGTCGATGCTGCTGGAAATGCGATCCGGCGCCGAGCTGGACGCGTTGCTGAACGGACTGCAGTCCGTCATCGATCGGCACGACGTCCTGCGCAGCGCAGTCTTATGGGACGGGCTGCCGCAGCCAGTGCAGGTCGTGTACCGCCATGCCCCGTTGCACGTGGAGGAAGTGACACCTGAGAAGCACGCGGATGGACTGGAGGAGCTCAGAGCGTGCATGGATCCGCAGCGGTTGTGGATGGACGTGCGCCGCGCACCTCTGGTTCACGTCAAGATTGCACGCGCTGGCGACGGCGTGCGCTGGTATGCATTGTTGTTACAACATCATCTGATCAACGATCACGTCGGGCAGGACATCGTGCTCAGGGAGTTGATGGCCCATCTCGCGGGTCATGCAGAGCGACTGCCAGGCTCAGCGGCCTATCGTGATTTCGTCTGGCAGGCCTTGGCTCAGGAACACAAGATCGCGGCAGAGGCCTTCTTCCGCGGCAAGCTCGGCGACATCGAAGAACCCACGGCACCCTTCGGGCTCATGGATGTGCATGGCGACGGCACAGCGATAAAAGAGGCCCGTGTATTGCTGGAACATGACCTGGAGCGTCGTCTGCGCAGCCGGGCGCGGCTACTGGGAGTGAGTGCGGCGACCTTGTTTCATGCCGCGTGGGCCCTGGTAGTGGCCCGAACGAGCGGACGAGACGACGTCGTATTTGGCAGTGTGCTGTTGGGACGCATGCGTGGATCGGCAGATATCGAGCGTGCGATGGGAACGTTCATCAATACGCTTCCTTTGCGGATCAGACTGAAGGAACACAGCGCGGAGCAGCTCGTCCAGCAGGTGCAGCGCGAGATCGTGGAATTGCTCCAGCACGAGCAGGCATCGCTGGCTGTCGCGCAGCGTTGCAGCGGAATCGAAAGCGCGGCGCCTCTGTTCAGTGCCGTGCTCAATTATCGACATAGCGTGAATCGCTCCGGACCGAAGGAGGATGGGTCGAAGGAGGATGGGCCGCGAGAGGATGCCAAGCCATTCGGAATCCGGCGGCTCGCATTCGAGGAGCGCAGCAACTATCCCTTCGGCATATCGGTGACGGATTTCGGTGACTGCTTCGAACTCGTCGCCCATATAGACCGGCGAGTGGATCCCCGGCGTGTCGTGGGCTACTTGCACGCCGCGCTGACGTCGCTGGTGCATGCGTTGGAGCAAACTCCGCACAGCTCCGCGCTGGCGCTGAATATCCTTCCCGATAGTGAACGCCAGCAGATCGTTGCCGAGTTCAGCGCGACCGCCGCGCCGTCACCGCGTGATAGTTTGATTCACGAGCTGTTCGAAGCGCAGGTACTGCAGGCGCCGGAGTCGATAGCGCTCGTGTACGAAGGCGAACGAGTGACCTATGGGGAGCTCAATCGGCGGGCGAACCAGCTCGCCCGTTACCTGCGACGGCACGGCGTGGGTGCCGATGACAGAGTCGGGCTCTGCATCGAGCGCGGTCCGGAGATGATCGTCGGTCTGCTGGGAGTACTGAAGGCGGGTGGAGCGTATGTGCCGCTCGGTCTCGATTATCCGAAGGACCGAATCGAATATATGTTGGCGGACGCCGCACCGCGGGTGCTGCTGACGCAGGAGTCGCTGGGGGCCAGGGCGCCCGAGTTCGCCGGCCCGAGAATTGCGCTCGACAAAGATTGGCCTGAGATCGAGAAAGAAGACGAGGGCAATCTGGCGCGCGCGCTGGTGGGCGTAACGGCCAGCCATCTTGCGTATGTGATCTACACCTCGGGGTCGACCGGCGTGCCCAAGGGAGTGATGGTCGAGCACGCGAGCGTGTGCAACCTGATAGCGACGCAGAGCGAGACCCTCGACGTTCGGGCCGACAGCCGAGTGCTGCAGTTCATCTCATTCAGCTTCGATGTATTCACGGTGGAGTGGGCGGTGACGCTGTGTGCTGGCGCCCGCCTGTATGTGCCGACGTCCGAGGCAAGAACGCCTGGTGAGCCTTTGTGGAATACGTTGCGCACCCATGAGATCACCCATTTGATGACTCTGCCAGGCGCGTTGGCTCCCATTCCTTCAACGCAGGGGCTGGATGCGTTGCGGACCATCATGGTCGGCGGCGAGCCATGTCCGCCATCGTTGGTCAGACAATGGGCGCCCGGGCGCACATTCATCAACGCGTACGGCCCGACCGAAACCACGGTCTACGCCACGCAGCACGTGTGCGATCCACGCGAGGCCGAGAGCCCGCCCATCGGACGGCCGATCCCGAATGTGCGGATCCATATTCTCGATGAGTCACTGGAGCCGGTGCCGATCGGCGTAGCGGGAGAGATCTATGTGGGCGGAGTGGGAGTCGCGCGCGGCTATTTGAATCAGCCGCAGCTCACAGCGGAGCGATTCGTGCACGATCCCTTCGACGTCCACGCGCAAGGCCGGCTCTACAAGACAGGCGATTGGGGCCGCTGGCGAGCGGATGGCGTCATCGAATATCTGGGACGCAAGGACAACCAGGTCAAGATCCGGGGACATCGCATCGAGCTGGAGGAGATCGAGACCCAGCTCGCGCGGCACGAGCATGTCAGGGATGCAGTAGTCACTGTGCGAGCCGATCCACCGGGCGAGAAACGTCTGATCGCCTACGTCACCTTGCAGCACGAGGTGAGCGCCAAGCAGCTGCGCGATTTTCTGCGTCAGAGCCTGCCGGACTTCATGCTGCCGTCGATGTTCGTGATGCTGGATGCATTGCCGCTGACGCCGAACGGCAAGGTGGATCGCAAAGCGCTGGTTCCTCCCGAGGGTGCCGGTCAGGTTGCAGCGGAAGCATACGTGGCGCCGCGCACCGCGGCCGAGTCCGTCATTGCCGAGATCTGCTCTTCGCTGCTGCGCGTGAACGCGGTCGGTGTGCACGACAACTTCTTTGCAATCGGCGGACATTCGCTGCTCCTGGTGCAGTTTGCGGCCCGCGTCCGGGATGTCTTCCAGGTCAGCCTGACGCTGAAACAAGTGTTCGATCATCCAACCGTCGCCGGCGTCGTGGAGGAGTTGACTCATGTGTGTGGCGACCGGGCAGTGGTGGACGAGACGGCAGCCGTATACATGTCGGTGGCTGGTCTGTCAGATGACGAGGTGAGAGAGGCGTTGACGCGGATACACGAATAACCACGTGCACGAAATATCGGCACACGGAACAAACATGAATGCGACACGGAATTTCTTAGAGGCTTACGAGGAGGACGGTTTCGTCCTGATGCCCGAGGCGTTCTCCGAGCAGGAAGTCGCTTGTCTCAAAAAGCGGCTGCCCATTTTCGCAGCCGAAGAGAGTCCGAGGCGGGTGGTCGAGAAGGACGGGGTCAGCGTGCGCTCTATCTATGGACCGCATCTGACCGATGCGTTGTTCGATCGCCTCACTCGCGACAAACGGCTGCTCGATCCCGTCATGCGCATCATTGGCGGTGACACGTACGTTTATCAGACCAAGATCAATTTCAAGAAAGGATTCGGTGGCGACATCTGGCAATGGCACCAGGATTACATCTTCTGGCTCAAGGAAGATGGCGTGCCGAAGCCGCAGCTGATCACCGCCGCCGTCTATCTGGACGAAGTCACGGAGTTCAACGGACCGCTGTTTCTCATTCCCGGCTCGCACAAGGAAAACGTCATCGACGTCGATGCCGACCAGACCGCCCTGGGCAGTTATCGCGAAAGTCCGACGTGGATCTCCAATCTGACGGCCGATCTGAAATATTCGATTTCGAAGGAAGGGGTCGCGCGCCTGATTCGAAGCCGAGGCGTCGCGGCGCCCAGGGGTGCCGCCGGCTCGGTGCTGCTGTTTCACCCGAACGTGGTCCATGCATCCGCCTCGAACATCCTGCCGTTCGATCGCGTGCTGGTGCTGATCACTTACAACAGCGTGGACAACAAACCGCTGGGGACGCACACGCAACGGCCGGATTTTCTGTGTGGTCGCGAGTTCTCGGCATTGTGCCCCGACTTGTTCACCCCATTGGCAGCTGATTGAGTTAACGACGAGGGAGATCTGGAGCATGGGGGCGAACGTTCAAAGTTTCGCAGAGTCGGTGGATCGGCGCAGACTCCTGGAGCTGATGCTGAAGAAGAAAGGCATTGGCGTGCAGGCGTCGTCCATTGCGCGCCGTGCCGTGCGCAGCCCTTGCCCGGTTTCGCACGCACAACAGCGATTGTGGTTCATCGATCAGCTGGGCCAGGAAGGCGGAGCGGCTTATCACATTCCCGGCGCATTGAAGCTATCGGGTCACCTGAACCGCGCCGCGTTGGGCGAAGCGCTCGATGCGATCGTTCGCCGGCACGAAGTGCTGCGCACCCGTTTTGTCGTGATCGACGGCAATCCGATGCAGGCGATCTCCGAGGTGGCGCGGTTCTCACTGGAGGACCACGATTTTTCCTCGCTCGATATGACGGAACGCGACGCGCAGCTCCGGAAAATTGCGGCGCAAGAGGCGCGCGCGAGATTCGACTTGGCCCTGGGACCGATGATCCGCGGGCGTTTGGTTCGAACCGCCGAACAGGAGCATGTGCTGCTGCTGACGATGCATCACATCGTCGCGGATGGTTGGTCCATGGGCGTGCTGATCCGGGAGCTGAGCGCGCTTTACTCGGCATTCAACGAAAAGCGCACGGACCCGTTGCCGCCATTGTCCATTCAGTACGCAGACTACGCGGTGTGGCAACGCGAGTGGTTGGCCGGCGGGGCGATGGAGCGCCAGTTGGCATTCTGGATGCAACATCTGAGCAGCGCGCCCGCGATGCTCGAGTTGCCGACGGACAGGCCGCGGCCCGCTGCGCAAAGCTTCCGGGGCGACAGTGTCAGCGTCGCTATTTCCAGCGAACTGACCACTCAACTCAAAGCATTGGCGAAACGACAGGGCACGACGATATTTGTCGTGCTGCATACCGCGTTCGCCATTTTGCTTGCGCGACTCGGCGCAGCTCGGGACATCGTCATCGGCGTGCCCGTAGCCAACCGGCAGCGCACCGAGATCGAACCGCTGATCGGATTTTTCGTGAACACACTCGCACTGCGAACCCGATTGAGCGAGGACGCGACTGTCGGCTCGGTACTCGAGCAGATCAAAACAGAAATGCTCGCCGCGCAAGACAATCAGGATGTGCCGTTCGAGAAAGTGGTCGAGGCCCTCAACCCGCAGCGCACCCTGAGCCGCAGCCCTGTGTTTCAGGTCATGCTGGTGCTGCAGAACATGCCTCGCGGCGAATTGAAGCTGCCTGGTTTGACATTGGCGCCCCAGTCACTGGGAAGCCACACCGAAAAGTTCGATCTGACGCTCACATTGAACGAAACGCAGAACGGCATCGCCGGGACGTTCAGTCATGCGACCGATCTGTTCGACCGGAGCACGATCGAGCGCTGGGGCGGCAGCTTCGCAGCGGTGCTTGCCCAGATGGCGCGCGACATCGCGCAACCCATCGGCGCCGTATCTCTGCTGAGTGAAAGCGAGCGTCATCAGGTCACGGCCGGATTCAATTCCACCGCAATTGAGTATCCGCCGACATTGGCGCATGAATTGTTCGAGCAACAGGCGGAGCGCACGCCGAGCGCCATCGCGGTGGTCTACGAAGGCCAGTCGCTGACTTACCTGCAGCTCGATCACCGGGCAAACAAACTTGCGCATCACCTGCGCGCGCGAGGTGCGGCGCTGGATCGACCTGTCGGACTATGCCTGGATCGCGGCCTGGACGCGGCGGTCGCGGTGCTTGCGGTCTTGAAGTCCGGCAGCCCCTATCTTCCGCTGGATCCGGCCTATCCTCGCGAACGCCTCGCATACATGCTGAGCGATGCGGCACCCGGCGTCGTTCTCGCACAGCGAGCCACGCTGCCAGCGCTGGGTGAGACCGCCTCGAGGATCATCCTCCTGGACGACGACTGGCAATCGATCGAGCAGGAAGATGCATCCAGCCTGCCCGTTGGAAAAATCGGGCTTACCGCAGAGCACCTGGGCTATGTGATCTATACATCCGGCTCGACGGGCCGACCCAAGGCAGTCGAGCTTTCTCATGGCGCGCTGGCGAACCTCATGCATTGGCATCTGGAGACCTTGCCGCCGGCCAGACAGGTGTTGCAGTTCGCATCGCTGAGCTTCGATGCAAGTTTTCACGAGTTCTTTGCGGCATGGGGTTGTGGCGGCACGGTGGTGATCCCAGCGCAGGAGATCCGTTACGACCCGGCGGCACTCGTGCGTTTCATGCATGCGCACGCCGTCGACAAGGCGATTGTTCCGGTGACGGTGCTGCATCACATCGCGGAGTTGCACCAGGACTCGCCCGAAGCGCTGGCGCAGCTTCGTCATCTCATGGCGACCGGCGAGCAGCTGAAAATCACGCCCGCTGTGCGGCGATTGTTTGAGCGCCTGCCTGAGTGCGTGCTCCACAACCACTATGGCCCCTCCGAGACGCACGTGGTCACGGCACTCACTTTGACCGAACCGCCTCGTGATTGGCCGGATCATCCCTCGATCGGCCGGCCCATCGCGAACTCTCAGATTTATGTCCTGGACGCCGAACGGCGGCCGGTGCCGATCGGCGTGATCGGGGAGTTGTACATCGGCGGTGCGGGCGTCGCACGAGGTTATCTGAAGCGGCCGGACCTCACGGCCGAGCGTTTTCTGGCAGATCCCTTCAAACCGGCCGGGCGAATGTACAAGACCGGCGATCTTGCGCGCTGGCGAGCCGATGGAACACTCGAGTTCCTCGGGCGCAACGATCATCAAGTCAAGATTCGAGGCTTCCGTATCGAACTCGGAGAGATCGAGGGATGCCTGTCTCGTCATGAGCACGTACGCGAAGCGGTGGTTCTCACACGTGAAGACGCCGCCGGCGAAAAGCGGCTGGTGGCTTATTTCACGAGTCAGGACGAACCCGGCAACGAAGCGCTGCGTGCCCATCTGCGCGCCAGCCTGCCGGAATACATGATTCCGAGCGCGTACCTGCGGCTGGAAAACATTCCGTTGACTCCAAACGGCAAAGTGGATCGGGATGCCCTGCATCGGCTCACGGTCGTCGAGCCGGCTGCGCGGCCCCATGAAGACCCCGTCGGCGAATTCGAACGTGCGCTGGCTGCGATCTGGCAGGAGCTGCTCAACGTCGTGCGCGTGAGTCGCGATGACAACTTCTTCGATCTGGGCGGCCACTCGATGCTGACCGCCAAAATGATCGCTCGCCTGCAACAGTTAGGGCTGATGGTCTCGCTGGCGACGGTATTCAAGCATCCAACGCTGAAATCGCTGGCGGCATGTCTGGAGATGGGACTGGATCAGGATCTCGTGCCCAATCCCATACTGCTGCGGGAAGGCCGTCCGCGCGAAGACCAGCGTCCGATATTTTTCGTGCACGAAGTGAGCGGCGACGTCCTGCCCTATCTGCCGCTGGCGCGGCTGCTGCCGGAACAGGTTCGTGCATGGGGTCTGCAATGCCTGGGCATCTGGCATCTGAACTCGTTGGAGCAGATCGCAGCGGACCAGGTCGAGGCCATGCGTCGAGTGCAGCCGAAAGGACCGTACCGCCTGGCCGGTTGGTCCCTCGGCGCCGTCATCGCCTACGAGATGGCGTATCAACTGATCGGCGCGGACGAGACCGTGGAATTTCTCGGCATGATCGACGCCATCGCGCCAGTCGGCACCAGTCTGCCCGCGATGGACGACTTCGAAGTCCTGCGTCAGGTCATCAGAGATCGCTGGGCTGCCACGCTGGGTCCCGCGGTCGTGCAGGAGTTGAGCGATCTGAACGACATCGCAAAGCTTCTCGAGACATGCCAGGCGCGCGGGTACTTGCCCGATCACATCACTGTTCATGACATTCAACGGCTGCTCAAGAACCGGCGTCTGATTCCGGAGATGACGCGTCGTTACAGTCCTGCCTCGTTACCCATGAAGGTCGACTTCTTCGATGCGGATGACGAGTTGCCGGCACCGTTCTCCAGAAACTGGGAACCTCTCATCGGCAACACGGTGCGCCGACACGTGATCGGCGGCACACACCGCACCATCACGCATCCGCCCCATTTGCAGCGTCTCGCGACTGCAATGGCCGAAGCCTTGGAGAGCGCATCGAAAGCCGCGCCGGGCGCCACGGAATATTCACCTCTATGTCCGATTCAATTGAGCAAGGATGCTCGGGCGACGATCTTCTGCATTCCTGGCGCGGGAGCGGGCATTCCATGTTTTCTATCGCTGGCCCAGGCGCTGGGCGGCAGATTGAACATCTATGGTTTGCAGCCTCGCGGTCTGGATGGCCTGCGGGTGGCGCATTCGACTGTCACGGCGGCCGCGAAGTCGTATCTCGAAGCAATCCGCGCAGTATGTCCGTCCGGCCCGTACCGTCTGCTGGGGCATTCTTTTGGCGGATGGGTTGCTGTCGAGATGGCACGTCTGCTTCGTGAGCAAGGCGCCGATGTTGCAACAGTAGTCGTGCTCGATTCGGAAGCGCCGCGAGGAAATCGGCGCCATTACACCCGCATCGATTTGTTGACCCATCTGATCAGTGCGATAGAGATGGGCACCGAGCGCACTCTCGGATTGAATGCAGAGGATCTGGCCCAGCTCGACAATGATGCGCAGCTGAGATTGTTACGCGATCGCATGGTGTCCGCCGGCGCGATGCCGCGCGACACGACTGTGAGTTCTTTGCAGGCGATCCTGCAGGTCTTCGCTTGCAATCTCAACACGGTGTATCTGCCAAACACGGCGATCGATGCGGATGTGGCCTTGTTCCAGGCAGTGCTGCCCGTGAACGCCGACCGCTGCAAGGAGAAGACGGACGATGCCGCGGACTGGAACAAGCTGACACGCTCATTGAGCGTGCTCGAAGTGCCGGGCAATCACATGACGATGCTTCGATCGCCTCACGTTCAGCGCATCGCCGAGACCATCCAGAAAATCTGGGGCCTGTCATGAGCCCATTCAAGGACTATCTATTGTCGAGCGAGCAGCGCACGCCGCTGGTGATCGAAAGTACCACGCAGCGCAGCTTGCCTGATTTCATACGCGCCCATCCCGATCAGATCCACGAACGACTCGTCGCGCACGGCGCTCTGCTGTTTCGTGGCTTTGCAGTAAACGATGTTCCGGATTTCGACGCATTCGTGGCCGCCGTCTCGCCGCAGCGCATGGATTATCTCTATGGCTCGACGCCCAGGACGGCGTTGGGAAGCCGCATTTTCACGGCCACCGAATATCCCGAGAACCTGGAGATCCCGTTACACAACGAGAATTCCTACCAGAGAACCTGGCCGCTCAAGATCGCCCTGTGTTGTCTGGTCCCGGCCACGGAAGATGGCGCAACGCCCATCGCGGACATGCGTAAGGTCAACGCGGCCCTGCGAGCCGGACTCATGGACAAGTTCGAGCAAAAGCGCGTGCGCTATGTCCGACACTATCGCCCGTTCATCGATGTGCCCTGGCAAAAAGTCTTTCAGACGGATGATCGCGCCACGCTGGCCAGATTCTGTGCCGAACACGACATCCAGCACGAGTGGCTCGACGAGGAAACATTGCGCACCAGCCAGATCTGCCAGGGTGCGGCTCGCCACCCGCTCACCGGCGAACGGGTGTTCTTCAACCAGGCGCACTTGTTTCATCTCTCGAGTCTGGGGGCGAAGGCCGCGGACGCGTTTTCAAAAATGTATGGATCGAAAGTGCCCAGGCAGACCTACTACGGAGATGGCAGCGAAATACCGCCCCAGGATCTCGAGGCCGTTCGCAGTGCATTCAACAGTGCCAAGATCGTCTTCCCCTGGGCTCGCGACGACGTGCTCCTGCTCGACAACATGCAGGTAGCGCACGGCCGCAGGCCTTACAAAGGACCGCGCAAAGTCGTCGCCGCATTGATGGAACCACACTCGGAGCAGGCAGCATGAACTCGAACACTCTGGTGAAGGTCTTCCGCCAGCCAGGCACACACATGATGAGTGGCCTGGTGGCGTCGATCGAGTGGCTGATCACGAAATTCAGCCGCGACGGGCGCAGAACGTTCTTTGAACCGGACGCCTTTCCATGGACGCGCGCCATCAAGGCAGGGACGGCCGAAGTGCGCAGGGAGCTGGATCAACTGATGTTGAGGCGCCAGCAGATTCCGACATTCACCGAGCTTTCCGAGAAACAGAAGTACCTGGCGCCTCCGGAGCAGTGGCATACCTTTTTTCTCTATTTGTATGGCAAGCCGGTGCGAGAGAACTGTGCGCGCTGCCCGAACACGATCCAGTTGTTGAAAGGCATTCCAGGAATGAAGACGGCCATGTTCTCGATCCTCGCGCCGAACACGCACATTCGTGAGCACGCTGGCCTGTACAAGGGCGTGCTGCGTTATCACCTGGCGGTGATCGTGCCGGAACCGGCGTCCTCGTGCCGGATTCGAGTGGGGGCGGATAAGCGCTCCTGGACCGAGGGACGGAGCCTGATCTTCGACGATCGGCATCCGCACGAAGTGTGGAACGATTCCGGCAGCCATCGCACCGTCCTGTTCGTGGATTTCGTTCGGCCGCTGCCGTGGCCGTTGAGTCTGGTCAATCGCGCCGTACTCCGGATCTTCTCGATGTCCGCATTCATGAAGGACGCGCTCAACCGTGCTCGCCGCTTCGCGCAGCGCACATGATGTCCACCGGCAAGAAGTCGAACGTCGCAGGAGAGGCAGTTTGAAGTACGTACCTATCGCGTGGGCAGGGTTGCGACGCAAGCCCACCCGTACTGTGCTGACGTTCCTTTCCATCGTCACCGCGTTTCTGTTGTTTGGCGCACTGAACGGCACGATGGCCGGATTCGATCGTCTGTTGGCCGAATTCTTCGACGCGAACCAGTTGTACACGCTCAGCCGCCTCAGCCCGGGAGAGCCGCTGCCCGTGGCTTACATCCAGCGCATCGAGCGCCTCCCCGGAGTGACCGAGGTCAATGGCAGTGTGGTCTTCGAGGCTTACTACCAGCGTCCCGCTAACAACTTCGGCGGTGTGACGATGGATCAGTCGGCCTTGCGAAAAAGAGAAAAGGGAAATGTCGTCGTCGATGAGACGGCGCTTGCAGCGATGCGCGGCATGCGAACCGGCATTCTCGTCGGCCAAAAACTGGCCAAGCGATTCGGGTGGAAAGTCGGTGATCGGGTGCCATTGCATCTGTCCACGGTGCGCAAGGACCGATCGAATGTCTGGATGTTCGACGTTGTCGGGACGTGGGATGTGAAGCCGAGTTCGGGTGGCTCGGCGGATCAGATCTGGGTGAACTATGACGGCTACGACGAAGCTCGCGCGTTCAACGCCGGGACGGTCCACTACATCAGCACGCGGGTCGGCGATCCCGCGCAGGCAGAGCGCGTCGCGCAGGAAATAGACCGTATGTTTGCAAATTCCGATGACGAGACCGAAAGCCAGTCGCTGGCGGCGGCCATCCGCGCGGAACTCAGCGGCATCATCGACATGCAGCTCATGATCAACGGTGTGCTCGGCGCAGTGTTCTTCACGCTGCTGTTCGTGACCGGCAGCAACATGATGCAGTCGGTGCGCGAGCGGATTCCGGAGTTCGCCATCATGAAAACCTATGGATTCACAGATGCGATCGTGAGCGGCCTGGTGCTGACCGAGTCGCTGGTGTTGTGCATCCTCGGCGCGGTGGTTGGCATGTTGGCGGCCTCCGAACTGTTGTTTCCGTTCATATTCGCTTCGTTCAAGTTGGATCCACTGCCGATGCCGCTCAGTGTCTTCGGGATGAGTATTGCGATTGCGGTCGTGCTGGCCATCGTGACGGGCCTGCCGCCTGCGCTACGTGCGGGGCGCCTCAATATTGTCGACGCGCTGGCCGCGAAGTAAGGAGAAGCGATGTACCTGCTGAAACAGTTTGCGGGTGTGACCGCCATGAACCTGAAGAGCGTCGCACATCGACCGGGACCCTCATCCGTCATCGTCATCGGCATCATGGGCGTGGTGGTGGTGCTGATCTCCATTCTTGCGCTCGGCACCAGCCTGGCGGAAAGCATTCGTTCGACGGGAAAGCCGGACCGGGCCATCGTGCTTCGCGCGGGCACCGAGGCGGAGGCGGGCAGCTCGCTGTTCATCGATGATATTCACACCATCATGGACGCAGTCGGCATCGCCACCAATGCCAAAGGCGAGCCCCTCGCCACAGCCGACATGGTGACGGCCGTGAATCTGCCGAGAAAAAAGAAAGGCGTCCGGGCCGGAGTGGTGGTCCGCGGCATGACCGAGCAAGGCAAGGCTGTGCGTGAGGAGATCCGGATGGTCGCGGGCCGCTGGTTCCAGCCCGGGCTCAGCGAGCTCGTGGTCGGACGTTCCGCGCAAACGGAATTCAGCGGACTGAATGTCGGAGACAAAGTGCGGTTGCGACGCGGAGAATGGACGGTGGTGGGCGTCTTCGAGAGTGGCAATGCACTGCAAGGCTCGCTGCTTGCGGATGCGAAGACACTCATGTCCGCATATCAGCGCGCGCGGTACAGCAGCGTTACGGTACAGCTGAAATCGCCAGCCTCCTTCGAGGAATTCAAAGATTCGTTGACGACCAATCCAACGCTTTCGGTCAATCCCCTCCGCGAGTCTGACTACTACCGTCAACTGTCTGCGGATGTCAGCGGAGCGGCATTTCTGGTGAGCTTCGTCCTCGGTGGGGTCATGGCCATAGGCGCTTTCTTCGGCGCGCTGAACACGATGTACACGACCGTCAGCAACCGGCGCGTCGAGATCGCCACTCTTCGTGCCATGGGGTTCGGCGGTGGGTGCGTGGTCGCCTCCATTCTTGCCGAAGCCATGCTGCTCGCCGCGGTGGGTGGTTTGATCGGAACCGCAATCGCATGGCTGCTCCTGAGTGGAAATACATTCGGTCTCGGCTCCAAAGAAGGCTCGGTGGTGGCACAGCTGCACGTGACGCCGGGGCTTCTCGCCATCGGTCTCGGATGGGCTTGCGCGGTGGGTTTCCTGGGAGGATTGCTTCCCGCCATCCGCGCGGCACGGATGCCCGTAGCCACAGCATTAAAGGCGGAATAGATGGATGACATGACGCCACTGGTCGACCGTCTGCGCATCGACCGCAGCAGCGACGGCAACGAAGGGAGTTCACGCCGGTGGGTGTTGATCACCAGCGGGGTCGTACTCGTCCTGGCGATTGGAGCAGGAGTGTCATGGGCGCTCTTGCGACCGGGGGCCATCGCAGTTGAGGCCGTAGCGGCTCGCGAGATGAGCAGCGCTCCGCGTGCAAACAATCTCTCGACCGGCATATCCATGCTGGATGCTTCGGGGTACGTGGTGGCGCGCCGCGCTGCCACGGTCGCTTCGAAGACCATCGGCCGCCTGGTCGAGGTCATGATCGAGGAAGGGCAACGAGTCGAAGCCGGGCAGATCATCGCCAGGCTCGATGACTCCAACGCGCGCGCTGCCCTCGAGCAGGCGCGCGCGCAACTGGCGCAGGCGCAAGCGAGTCACGAAGCGGCCAAGGGGGCGCTCGACGATGCCAGGCCTATCTTCAGGCGCAATGAGCAGCAGATGAAGGCGGGCGTCATCAGCGCACAGACATTCGACGACGCGCGGGCGACATACAACGCCTCTCAGTCGGATTACGCCGTGCGAGCGCGTGGAGTGGACGTCTCCAGAGCGGTGCTCGCCGTAGCCCAGCGCAACTTCGAAGACACCGTGGTCCGTGCGCCCTTTGGCGGAGTGATCACGGTGAAGGCCGCTCAAGCGGGTGAGATCGTGTCGCCCCAGTCCTCCGGAGGGTTCACGCGCACGGGGATCGGCACCATCGTGGACATGGAGTCGCTCGAGGTGGAAGTGGATGTCAGCGAGAATTTCATCAACCGCGTCCAACCGGGTCAGACCGCCATCATCCATCTGAACGCCTACCCGGACTGGGAGATTCCCGCTGCGGTCATCGCCGTCATCCCCACGGCCGATCGTTCCAAGGCCACCGTGAAGGTGCGCGTGGGCTTCAAACAACGCGATGAACGCGTCCTGCCGGAGATGGGCGCGCGGGTTTCGTTCCTGCGCTCGTCGCCCGCCCCAGACTCTTCTGCACCTGCTGCAGTAGCGGCTGTCATGGTGCCGACCGATGCCGTGCAAGTCAGCGGCGACACGGGTGCCGTGTTCATCGTCAACGACGACATCATCGAGCGGCGCGCGGTGCGCCTGGGCGGCCGCACCTCCGAAGGGCAGATCGTGCTCTCGGGTCTTACGGCCGGCGCGCGCGTGGTGGTGGGCAATCTCGAACTACTCAGCGACGGTGCGAAAGTGCGTGTCGCTTCACATGGTGCAAGTCAGCAAGGAGAAACGCCATGACGGCGCTCGTGTCCGTAAAGAACGTGGGAAAGACTTACATCCGTGGCAAGCAGAAAGTAGAGGTGCTGCATCAGCTGAACCTGGAGGTCGAATCCGGCGAGTTCCTGGTGCTCATGGGCCCCTCCGGCTCGGGCAAGTCGACGCTGCTCAATCTGATCAGCGGACTCGATCGTCCGAACGAAGGCGAGATCGTGGTGAGTGGCGAGCAGATCGACAAGCTCTCGAACTCCCAGCTCGCGAAGTGGCGCGCGCGCCGGGTGGGCTTCGTCTTTCAGTCCTATCACCTCATGCCGATGCTCACGGCGGAGGGCAACGTGGAGCTGCCCCTGCTGCTCACTGGACTTTCACGTGCGCGTCGACGCCAGCACGTTCGGACCGCGCTGCAGCTCGTGGGCCTGGCAGATCGCGCCTCGCACAAGCCTTCGGAGCTCTCCGGCGGTCAGCAACAGCGGGTCGCCATTGCGCGCGCGCTCGTGGTGGATCCGGAGCTGTTCGTGTGCGACGAACCCACCGGCGACCTGGATCGCGCTACGGCCGTGGAGATTCTCGATCTCATGCAGATGCTCAACCGGCAGCAGCGCAAGACAATCATCATGGTCACC
The DNA here is from genome assembly GCA_043747875.1 of Pseudomonadota bacterium. GTDB lineage: Bacteria > Pseudomonadota > Gammaproteobacteria > Steroidobacterales > Steroidobacteraceae > CADEED01. The sequence continues at coordinate 21,816 of JAYTOI010000027.1, forward strand.
CACGACCCCAAGGCGGCCGAGTATGCGTCCCGTCAGGTGCATCTCGACAAGGGTCAGCTCATTGACGCGAACGTCAGAACGACGTCCTAGCCGGGGACGACGTCATGCCACAAATTCTGATATCCACCACGGGATCTCTCGGCGACCTGAATCCAATGCTGGCAGTAGGGGAGGAACTGCTCGCGTTGGGCGCGAAGGTGACATTCGCTACCTACCCTTGCTACGAGGACGCGTGTCGAAAGAGCGGATTCGGCTTCGTAGCGCTCGGGGGTCCGGAAAGCTACGTGAGCAGCTTGAGATATTCGAGAGAAATGCTCGCCGATGGAAGCTTCGAAATGTTCGTCGACCGCGTGAATTTCGACCACCTGGAACCGCAATATGCGCAGCTCCTGGCGGCGGCAGATGGCGCGGACCTCCTGTTGGCGTCCGCACACGTGGTTGCCGCGCATCTGGTCGCGGAGAAGGTTGGAATTCCCTATGTTGCCTGCGCCACGTGCCTGATTCATCTGCGCTCGGTCGCGACGATCGGCAGCGACCGGTACCGCAAGCTTGCAACAGCCTCGGCGCGCTGGCAGTCGGTGTTGCGAAAATTCCGTCTGGATCATCAGCTCGCCCGGAAAGTGTTGCCGATGGCCTCACTACTGTCCGATGCGGCGAAGGTTGTCGGCGTACTTCCGTCCTTTCTGGTATCTGCGCAGGACACGCGGAACCCGAAGCTCGAAGTCGTGGGTTACGCCAACCATCGACAGTCGGAATGGATGGTGCCGGACGATGAATTGCGGGCGTTCTGTGACGAACGAACCGTGGCGTTCTCCTTTGGTTCGTTCGCCGACGCCTGCGATCCTAACTATTTCTTCGAGGAATCCGTGGCCGCCTGCAGGATGCTGAACCTCAAGTGGGTGTTCGTGAGCCAGCACGTGAAGCCGGACATGCTCGAGGGCAGCAGCGACGACGGGCTGGTTCGCAACACCCTTGCGCCAGGCGCCGTGTTCCCACTCGTCGGAATGACGGTTCACCACGGCGGCACAGGCACGCTGATTGCGGCCTGCAAGAGTCTGAAGCCGATGGTGGTCGTGCCGTTCTTTCTCGATCAGCCGCTGCACGCAGAGCGCATGCATTCCCTGATTGGATGTCCGGTCATTTCCGCCACCGAGTACAGTCGTCACACAGCCGTCCAGGCGCTTCGGCAAGCCCTGGAAAATCGCGAGGCCATGAGCGCGTCGCTTCGTGAACTGATGGCGGGGGAGACAGATGGCGCCGTGCGTGGCGCGCAGCAGACACTCGCGGTGCTGAAGGCGCCGAAGAAAGACCTGTTTCGTGCGCCCAGCACTGCAACGCCGCGGGCCTGACTGGCAGACCGCGCAAAGGAAGACGCATGACACGCGGTCACCGGATCGTAGCGATGCCACTCATCCGGGCGAACTATCAGCGCGGAGAAAGTTCACGTACCGATCTCAGCTACAGCGTCTATGGGCGCGCCACCTGGCAGTGGTGGTGCAAACGGCATTCCATCGAATTTCGAGTGCTGGAAGAACCGGCTCAGAGTTGCGCGGACGACCCACCCACGGTGCAACGTTGGGCGCACGCCGCGAGATTGCTGACGGAAGGTGGACCGGGAACCGAGATCGCCTTCGTAGATGCCGACACCATGATCCGCTGGGACACGCCCAACCTCTTCGAGGCCTGCGATACGAAAATCGGCCTGGGTGTGGTCATGGACAACACCCTGCCGTATTGGAACCACCGCAGCATCGTCGCGCATCGATTCCTCTTCCCCGACGTCGAATTGCCTTGGTGGCAGTACTTCAACGCAGGGCTGGTCGTCCTCGGGACCCAGCACATCGACTTCTTGCGCGCCTTTCTGGCTTTCTATGGCGAGAATCGAGCAGAGCTGCAGAAGCTGCACGCGAGTCGCGACGTGGGTACCGATCAGACCCCGCTCAACTACCTGGTGAGAAAGCTGGGTGTAGAGCTCCAGATTCTGCCGGCACCGTTCAATCTTCTGCGGTGTCTGGAGGTTCCGGCCAGCGTTTTCCCCTCCCTGTCCAAAGTCACGACGCTGGAAGATCTGGCAAGCCAGTTGGATCTCGTCGCGCCCCATGCATTTGCGTTCATCGACTTCGGTCAGGTCTGGCATTTCGCCCGCGTGCCCGTGGCGGCGTGGGGCATGCCCGTCCGGGCGTGCATCATGTACGACGCATTGCGACGCTGTGGGTCTGAATATCACGGTCTGGAGATGCCGCGGCCACCGGCATTGACGCTCCAGCCGCGTGCTGCTGCTGCGGTCGGCAGCAACTGAATTCACACGTATTTTCGGATGGCATCAGTTAGCTAGAGTCGCCGCAACCGGCGGCTCATTTTGGAGAGAGCGGCCATGAATGGACTCGGTTCCCGGATCTGTTTCGCGACGATGGAGTACCCGCCCCACGTCGGAGGCGCAGCGCGTTCCGCGCAACGTCTGGTTCGCGGTCTGGTGCGCGCCGGCTACGACGTGGTCGTGTTCGCCGCGGTACCACCGGAGTCGGCAGCGGAGGAATCCGTGATGGACGGCGTGCGCGTGCATCGCATACCCATGAAACTGCAAGCATCGCTCGACGCGCTCCGGCGGGAAGACCAACGCCGCCCGTTCGACCTCTTTCACGGCTTCACACTGTTAGCCGCCTATCCGTGTCTTGCCGTTGCGGCAGAGGGCGGCCGGCCGGTGGTTGCGAGCATCCGTGGCGCCGACGGAATGCGGTTCGGTCCCAAGATCGACGACGTGGTCCGTGGCGCCGCCTGGATCACTTCCGTCAGCAGCGACAGCCTGAGCCGCGCCATGACCGTGAGGGACCTCGGCGGCTGCAGCTCTGTGATCCCGAACGGGATCGACATCGCGCGGTTCGGCCAGTGGAGCCCGACGCAGGAGAACGCCGGCGTCGTGGGGACGGTTGCGACGTTTCGACCGAAGAAGAACATTCCGCACCTCATTCGATCGTACGCGTCGCTCCCCGCGAACGTCCGGCGGCGGCTCCTGCTGGTAGGCGACGCCTACGACGGCAACGTGCTCTCGACCGCGCGTCGCAGCGATCTGCTGGCGCTGGTGGGCGAGCTCGGGCTCAGCGAGGAGGTGACGATCACCGGCCTGGTGGATAACGCCGTGGTGCCGGAATACCACCAGCAGATGCGGGTCTTCGTGCTGTCGTCGGATCACGAAGGCATGCCTAACAGCCTGCTGGAGGCGGCGGCATCGGGAGTTCCGATCGTGGCGACAGCGGTGGACGGCATCAAGGACGTGTTCACCGACGGCCACGACGCGCTGATTGTGGAACCAGGGCACGTTGGCCAGCTGCGGGACGCGATGCAGAGTGTCATGACCGACGAAAAATTGGCGCGCCACCTTTCCGAGGGAGGGCGAGAGACAGCCGCGCGCCTGACTCCGGCTGCAGAGCTGTGTAGTTATACCGACTTGTACAGAAGGCTCCTGGCGGGCCGGAGCGTGATGGTCAGCTCATGAGGCCGGCCGGAACAATCGGGGGCGCGGGTCGCCTCGACCGCGTCCGGGAGTTTGCCGACAACCTGTTGGCGCACGCACGTCCGGAAGGCTCGCCATTGTTCATGGATCGACTCGACGGTGACGCGCGCTGTCGTGATTTCAGCCGGTTGTCCGGTGCTGGAGGTGAGTTCGCGCTGTCGAACCTCGCGGACCAGCAGTGTCTGATGCGGATGCTGGTTGGACTGACCGGGCTGACCGGTGATGATCGATATCGGACGGCGGCGCTGGATTCGGTCCGGTTCGTATTGCAGCAGTTCGCGGACCCCGCCGGCCTGTTGGCCTGGGGCGGGCACGTGGCGATCACGCTGCCCATGCGGGACGTGGCCGTCGAGACGGCCAAACGCCCGCGACACGAGTTGAAGTGCGTTTACCCCTTTTACGAACTCATGTGGCAAGCGGACGCGATGGCCACGCGCAAGTGCATAGAGGCGTTCTGGAACGCCCACGTGAGCGATTGGCAGCGGCTCGACTTCAGCCGGCACGGCCGGTACCAGGTGAAGATAGGAGCGTTGTGGGAGTCCGAATACGATCCCGGCCCGGTTTTTTTCTGGGGACAAGGGTTGACCTTTTCCCGAACGGGCAGCGATCTCTACTATGCGGCGGCGATGCACACGCACCTGTCCGGAGCGCCGAAGCCGCTGGTTTGGGCCAAGCGCCTCGCCCGGCGCTACGTCGAGACGAGGCAGCCGGGCGTGGGCATCAGCGGGTATCAGTACAGCCAATGCGCGGACTCGGAGTGCAACGGCCGGGAGATCCGTGGCGACCGCGCGCAGTATCAGTATGCCCCCTATCTACCGGAGGGACACCTGATATACGAGAGCACGATTTTCAGGCCCTATCCCGCCGTGCAGAGATCCCAGATGCATCTGGCGGAGACGTTGCGCGGCCTGGGAGACGAGTTTTCGGACTGGGCCTCGGAGGAGCTCGCCGCGTGGGCCAGAGTGGCGTACCGCGCGCGTGACAACGTATTCCTTCCCATGCTGACCGACGGCTACTCACTGGAGGGGTTCGTCATCCGCAAGGACGGATACTTCGGTCCGCGCGGGCGAGTGGAGGAGGGGAGATTCGCCGGAGCCGACTTCTTCTGGGCCTATGCGCAAGCGTATCGGCTGACGAAGGACGAAATTTTCTGGGCCATGGCGCGCAGCATTGCCCGGGCAAACGGGCTCGGCGACATCGGGGAGCAGCCGGGCGCAGGGGTGTCACTCGAGCCGGCCTCCGAGGTCTGCGACCATCGTTTCGTACACGGCCTGCTCGAGGTCTTCAAGGCGACGGGTGATCCGTCCTACCTTCGCTGTGCCGAGGCGATTGCCGACGCGATCATCGCGAGAGGCTTTCGGGAGGGGTGGTTCCTCGCCGAACACGGCCGGTCCGCGAATCGTCCGGAGGCGTTGGCGATTTTGCGCCTGGTCGCGGTCGAGTCTGGCCGGGAGCAGGACGTCCCGGCGGCCATCGTATAGCCGTGCTGACAAATGGCCGGCAACGACGATCTACGCAGGTGGATTGCTCGAGAAGGCCACGTCGAGCGCGGGCTCGGATTTCCAGCACATGATCCGCGCCGGTGTCGCCACGCCGTTGCGGATACTTCCCTTGGTGAAATCGTTTCTAGGCGGCTGCTTCTTCGAGCAAAGGTGCGGGAAATACCAAACGATCATGCTTGCCGACGTCGTGCTCGCAGCCGTATGCGTCCGAAAATCTGCGCCCTGGCGGTTTGATGCGAAGCTGATGGAATGCGCTCCAGGCAAAGCCACTGGAGTCGTGTGTGTCGGTGGAGATCTCGAAGCAGGAACTGGCGCTGCTGTTAGACGGTATCGACTTCACGAGACTGCGTCGGTTGCCGAGTGTGCAGGCGCAGGCAGCGCTGCGAGCGCTAGTGGTTAGTGATGACGATGTCTATCCACTTTGTCAGACTTCCTCCGTGCTCAACGTCGCAGCGCTGCCGACCGATGGTACTCGGCGCGAAACGAGAGAAGAATGTTTGGCGCCGCGCAAGCCCGGTTGCGCACCTGCCATTCACTTCAATGGGCAGTAGTTTGCCTCGGCTTCGAAGACCCTCAAATTCTTCTCCTGCCGCGGCGCGCCAATACGTGACATCTGGTGATTGGGAAACCAGAAATTGGCTTTTGTAATGCAGCAACCCGTGCCAGAGTTCCTCGACGCCGACCAGGCCGCGCGCAACGGGACTGCCAACTACCGGGAACGCCGGCGGGTTGCTCGTGGGTCAGAGTTCGTAGACTTTCTTCGGTAAGTCGCCTGTAATAGTCAGCGCGCAATCATGGACCGGCGCGTCAAACTACACCTCGAGGAACCCATGCCCCACGCTCCCGCCCGAATCGCGTGTCTTGCATCATGTCTTCTGGCAGCGACCTCCGCGGGCGCCACCGATCCACCCGCGAGAGCCAAGTCCGAACCACCGACCACCAATCAGGATGAAGTGCTCGTCGTCGGCCAGAAAGACAGGGTTTCTACGAAGATGAACCAGGAGACTGAACGGTTGCTGGGTATCGCCGGCGCTGCCAATGATCCCCTGCAGGCCATCTACGCACTTCCCGGGGTGACGTTTTCAGCCAGTGACGGTCTGGATGGTTCCGAGCCAGTCATTCGTGGCTCCGCACCGCAGGACAATGCCTATTTCATCGATCTGATTCCGGCCAGCTACCTCTTTCATATTTTCGGCAACAGCATCTTCGATCAACACATCATCAAGTCTTTCGATCTGTACCCCGCTGCCTTTTCCAGCAAATACGGCAATGCGACGGGCGGCATCATCGACGTGGGCTTGCGCGAGCCGAGGAATGAAGGATTTGCGACGACACTACATACCAGTCTCTTGACCGCTGGTGCCCTGGTGGAAACGGGTATTGGCGACGATCAATCCCTGTACGCCACTTATCGACGTAGCACGATCGATCTGGTGCTCAATGAAGACGATTTCGAAGATGACGACGATGAAGGGGTTCGGATCGACAAACTACCCGTTTCAGATGACTACCAGCTGAAATATTTCTGGCGTCTCAATGAGAGCAATAGTCTTTCATTCGTGGCTGCCGGCGCGGGCGATACCCTCGCTGCGACATTTGATCAAGACAGCCAGCAAGCTCTCAAAGATCCTGATTTTGCCGGTCCAGCGTCCCTGGAAAAGGGATTCGATAGTCAGGGAGCGGTGTGGAACTGGCGCGGGAGTGGCCGAGATCTGACGGGCGTCTTCTCGCATATCAGCGAGAGCAACAACCTGATCTACGGCAGGGATCAGCACGAGAAGACGGACTCGGATCGCTATCTGTCCCGATTCCTCTACCAGCAGGCCCTGAACAAACGTCATTCCTTGTCGATGGGAGTGAGTCTGGAGGAAATCAGCTACGAGGTGGATTTCAATGCGAAATGGTTGGCGTGCAATGACCTGGACCCGGAATGTTCGACGGTCGACGCCAGATACGTTTCCTACAAAGACACCTTGGATGTGTCCGCCCATGAAGTCTATGTGGAGGACCGATGGGCCATCACTGGCAAACATGCGCTCACTCTAGGTGTCCACTACGGCAGTGACGATTATCTTGGAGCCGGACGGATCGAACCGCGCGCGAAGTTCGAGTATCAGATCAACGACCAGCTATCTACCTACGTCGCTGCGGGACAGTACTCGCAGCTGCCCCAACTGCGTGAAATGATCGAGGTGCTGGGAAATCCGAACCTGACGACCGTCAAGTCCGACCACTATGTATGGGGGATGAACCAGGCGCTGGGCGGCGGCTGGCGATGGAGTGCGGATCTCTACTACAAGAAAATGACGGATGTCGTCATCTCCGCCAATCAGGACAGCGCGGCAGAAAACTACAGCAATGGAGCCGAGGGCAGTGCCTATGGTGCAGAATTTCTCATCAAAAAAGACCTGACCGATCGCTGGTACGGCTGGGCATCACTGAGCGTGGCGGAATCCGACCGCACCAAGACAGCAACCGGGGAAACGGTAAAGTTTGAATACGACAAACCCATACTGCTCAATCTGGTCTGGAACCGTTTGATAGGCAAATTCTGGACAATGGGCCTTCGATGGACTTACCAGAGCGGCGGGCGATATACGCCGATCGTTGATCTCGTACCCAGCAGTAGCCAGCCGGATGTACTCGAGCCCGTCTACGGCGCACTGAACGGAGAGAAGCTCCCTGACTATCATCGCCTCGACCTTCGGGCCGAATACACGCGTCCAAAGAAGTGGGGGTACTGGAAGTTCTATGCTGACGTTCTCAATGTCTATAACCAGGAGAACGTATCGGGCTATGAATACGCGCCGAATGGCAGGGAGCTGATTCGGCCACCGCCTGGCTATGGCCAGAATGTTCCTGCAACGCAAGAAACGCGTGACGAATTTTTTCCATCAATCGGTTTCGAAGTGCAGTTCAAGTGAATCGTATCCTGCTGCTTGAAGGTCACGCCCGAATCGCCACGCTGAAGATGACCTATGGGGCCATGGTCGTCGATCGCGGCCACTGACGAGCATGAATACGACCGCGTGGCAAAGACGGTCCTCCGGATAAATCGCGACTCGGGATAATGCACCCAGCAGGCGATTTCGGCTGATGCGCTTTTTCACAACTCGGTCGACGCTAGACGCAGGTTTTCGGACGGTTACCGTTGTTCTATAAATTCCTCCGGCCCCTCCTGTTCGCGATGCCTCCCGAGTTCGCGCATTCAATCGCGATCGACACCGTTCGGCTCATCGGGAAGAGTCGGATCGCGTGCCCGGTGCCGAGCGATGATCCTCGCGAGGCGGTCACGTTGTTCGGATTGCGCTTTCCGAACCGAGTCGGGATAGCCGCCGGGTTCGACAAAAATGGAGTCTGCATCGACGGTCTTGCCGCAATCGGTTTCGGCTTCGTCGAAGTAGGTACCGTCACTCCGCGACCGCAATCCGCAAATCCCATCGCGCATGTTCCGCGATCCGGCCGGCCGCGCCTTGGTGAACCGCCTTGGCTTCAATAATCTTGGCGTCGACCGCCTGGTGGAAAACCTGCGACGCAGAAAGTTCATGGGAATCTGTGGCGTGAACATCGGCAAGAATCGCGGCACTGCGATTGAGAATGCTGGCGATGACTACGAATTCTGCTTTACGCGAGTCGCGCCCGTCGCCGACTATGTAACGTTGAATCTGTCCTCGCCCAATACGCCAGGGTTGCGCAAACTCCAGGACCGCGAGTACCTGCTGCCGATCCTCAAGAGAATCCATGCCTGCCGCGAGGGTCTCCAAAACGCGCGCACTGTGCCGATTCTCGCGAAGCTCGCTCCGGACCTCGACGACGAGCAGCTCGAGGCCATCGCGAGCCTCGCAGCGGAACACCTGATCGATGGAGTGATCGCGACCAACACGACCACGTCGCGCCCTGCGGACTCGCCGTTGCGCGACGAGGCTGGCGGAATGAGCGGCGCTCCGCTGCACGCGCGGTCGGTCGCGGTCGTGGCCAAGCTTCGCCGGCTGCTGCCGGGACATTTTCCGATCGTCGGTGTCGGCGGAATCATGAATCCTGAGGATGCCTTGCGCATGCTGGATGCCGGCGCCGATCTGATTCAGCTGTACACGGGACTGGTCTATGAGGGCATTGGCCTGCCGCGACGCATTCGGCGTGCCATGCTCGCGAGGTTCACGCGCACGGTCTGAAACATTGCGTAGTCGAGTTTGCCACGGGCAAGCCCGCCAGCGTTCAGGATGCGATGCTGGATTTTCCGGGCTGAAGCCGCATCGCGGCGATGCTCAGGATGAAATAGCCGAGGCACACGACGCTGGCCTCTGGTCCTTGCGGACCACCCGTCAGCCAGAATGGTCCCACCGGTTGCATATCGACCAATAGCGCGGGAATTCCCACGTCGAGTCCCGTGACCGGCAGGCCAAAGCCGACGGCCAGCAACCAGTTCCAGCCGGCGTGCCAACCCATGATCCCTAACACGCTGCGCGTGCGCAGCACCCAGGCGCAGGCAAACAACGCGAGGAGAAACGTGCCGATGGTCACGAGCCAGTGCTGACCGGGACCGAAGTGCAGCAGCGAAAAGAGCGCCGAGCTCACGACGACCGCGATGGGCAGGTTGAATTTCTTCGAAAGCACCGACAGCAACCAGCCACGGAACAGGATTTCTTCGACACTCGCCTGCAGCGCGAACGTGAACAACAGCAGCACGATCGGCGCGAGAAACGCGGGTTGAGAAAACACGGGCGCCACCGCCACGAGCTGCAACCCACCGCTGATCCACATGATCAAGACGATCCCGGATATTCCCGCGAGTCCGAACGCGTGGCCACGAAGGAAATAGCGCAACATGTGCTCGCCGCGAATGCCAATGCTCTCGACGGTTCGCCGCTCCACGAAGCGGACCCACGCCAGCAACACCAGGAGCAGGAAACTGAATGGCACCAGCGTGAACGCCACCAGCGCGGTCGGATCAAGCGGATTTCCTTCGGGACTCATGTTGACGAATTTCGAGATCAATCCGTCACCGAGCAGTGCCGTGGCGATCACGAACGTCAGCAACAGGAATGGCGCGAGCGCGCCCCAGGGAATCCAGCCGCGTGCAGGCGTTGCCGGATACACGTCCTGCGATCGTAGATATGCCATCGAGCGCATCTTCGGCTATTGATCCACGAAGGCTAACAGCTCCGCGCCCTCGCGCACCGGGTCACCCACTTCGCTTAGCCCTTTTCGTTCCTGTTCGCGAACATCCAGTAACCCACGATGGTGAACAGCACGAAATAGCCAATTGCCCAAGAATGAAAGTCAGCATCCGGGATGATCGTGGACTTGCCCGGGCGGTCTTCGAGGTAGTCGTACATGCAGTATGTATAAGGAATTGCGAATCCGTACTGCCAAGGCAAAGCTGCCAAAGCCGCCACCCAGGCCACAAAGCCGACCCCTACCGGGACCAGGAAGTTGCTGAAGCGGAGGCTGGCCGCGTACTGGACAGCCACGATCGGCAGGCAGTCGACGAAGTACCAGGCGTCTTCGATCAGAAAATCCACATAGGGAATCGACGCCGGCGGATAAGACACGTCACCGAGTAGCAAGGCCGGGATGACCGCCGATACGTAAATGGCAACATTGATCAGCAGCACAAACTGGACAAGCATCACCAAGATGACCGAGAGTTTCGAAAAGAACAAACTGGCATGATTGAGCGGCAGGGTGTGGACTTGCTTCCATGCGTTGTTTCGAAACTCGAGTTGAGTGATCAGGCTGGTGGCCAGAATCGCTCCCATCGGGAGGAAGAAAATGGCCACCGATTCCCACGAGTTCGTCCATAGGCGCCTCCAGAAATCCTCACTGGCGTAAATCTTCGGCAGATCGTCGCGGTTCGCAAGATTGGCAATGAGCACGACGGCTGGCGTGAACACGCTGCCCACGACGATCAGCCACGCAGCGAGGCTGCGCTTTTTCTTGAGCCATTCGCAGTGAAAGGCGTGCACGAACCCGACACTCACGAGGTGCCCCTCTCGATCAGGCTCAAGTAAAGTGTTTCGAGGTCGTCGCCGGCTGTGCGCAGTTCGTGAACGTCCAAACCGCTCGTCACGAGCAGGCGATTGATGCGGGCTAGACCATCTGCGGATGTCGCGGGCAGTACGACCCCGCCTTCCTGGATACGCGCGCCCGGGATGTGTCTCGAGATGACGCGAAGCGCACAGGCGTCGTCGCTCGTGACGACGCGTGCGACCACAACCCGCTGCCGTTCAACTCTGAGCTCCGCCATCGTTCCCTGGAACAGCATGCGGCCGTGATCGATGATTCCTACGTGCGTTATCAGTTTCTCCATCTCAGCGAGTAGATGACTCGCAATGAAGATCGTGACGCCTTCCTCTTCGCGCAACCGTCCCAGCAGACCCCGCATCTCCACCATTCCGTTCGGGTCCAGGCCGTTGGTCGGCTCATCGAGGATCAACAATGACGGACTGTGCAACAGGGCCACTGCAATGCCCATGCGCTGCTTCATCCCTAACGAGAATTCCCCGAGCTTTTTCGTGCCGGTGTGAGCAAGCCCGACGAGGTCGAGGACCTTCGTGATGCGCGACTTCGGACACTGATAGATAGTCTGCAACAGCGCGAGATTTTCGCGTGCGCTGAGGTGCGCGTACTGCGAGGGGCTTTCGATGAGCGAGCCCACGGCGCGCAGGATCTCGAGGCGGTGGGTAGCGAGGCGCTTGGAAAAAATGGATACCGTTCCGGCTTGGGTTTTGAGCAGTCCCAGGATCAGGCGTAGCGTGGTGGTCTTTCCGGCGCCATTGGGTCCGAGAAAGCCATAGATGCTGCCCACGGGCACCTTGAGGTCGATATCGCGGAGGGTGGCTTCACCGTTCGAATGCCAGTGGCAGAGACCTTCGGTTTCCAGGCAGTACATCGTGGCAGTTGTGAGAAATTGAGGTAAGGGTTAAAGTACGCACGCAGGAAACCCAAGTCAACGCGAAAGAACGGACTGCAATGCCGACATCGACGTCCGCGAGAGATGTACAGCATTCGAGTGCGAAACTACGTCGCATGGTGAGCGGGCTGCTGGTCGCGCTCGTGCTGCTGGTGGTATTGGAACGCTTCGGAGCCATGGCGCTGGAATTTGTGCTCGACGGGTTCGACGCAAGCAGCCTTCAGCGCTTCACGCTTGCATGTGTTTCAACGCTGCCGGAAGGCCTGTACCTGGCCGCGTTGTGGTGGATACGCCAGGCGTTGGCCGAGTTCGCCGCGGGCAAGCTCTACTCGTCGACCACCGAGCGGATGATCGATCGCGTGGGAACTATGCTCGCCGCCGGTGCACTTGTTAGTGTGTTGCTGGTGCCCGGCATGTCTCGCGCGCTCGGATCGGGACCGGGGTACCTGATCGCCTATGACATTTCTGCAGTGGTGCTGGGCGCAACCGGACTGGCGCTCAAGGTAATCGCGCACGTTCTGCGGCGCGCCGCCGACATCCAGGCAGAGCTGGACGAGATCTTCTGATGCCGATTCGAATCACTCTCGATGAAGTCCTGGCCGCACGCGGATGGACGGCTCGAGAGCTCGCGAGCAGGGTCGAAGTCAGCGAGACCCACCTCTCGTTGTTTCGCTCGGGCAAGGTTCGCGGCGTGCGGTTCTCGACTCTCGCGAAGTTGTGCGCGGCGCTCGAATGCGAACCGGGAGACCTGATTTCATACGAGCATTCAACAGAAGATTTGTCGCCCGATGCGTCCTCGTGAGACGCCCTCGCAGGCGTGTAGATAGACCTCAGCCGGCACCTTCTCGTCACGGTACAGTTTCCCATGGATTCCGCTCCCGCCGTCCTCATCACCATACCTCTCAGCCACTTCTGCGAGAAGGCACGCTGGGCGCTCGATCGAGCGGGCTTGCCCTACCGCGAAGAACCGCACGCTCCATTGCTGAGCCGGCTGGCAATGTGGCGCGGCGATCGCGGCACCGTACCAGCGCTGGTGCACGGAGGCAGACGTTTCAACGATTCGACGGAAATCCTCGTGCACGCGGATGCCGTCTGCGGCGGTTGCCTTTTGTATCCGCGCGACGCCGCGCTGCGCAGCGAGATAGGCGCGCTCGTGGAGCATTTCGATACGGAGCTCGGGTCGCACACGCGGCGTTGGGTGTACTCGCAGCTCCTGCCGCACACGAAACTGCTGCGCTCCCTTTGGTCGCGCGGCGTGCCGTGGATTGAGGCGAGCATGATTCCGGTGATGGCACCCTTCGCACGGTTGATGGTTCGCAAGGGCTACAAGATCACGCCCGAGAGCGCGCAACGCTCTCTCGAGCGCGTTCGCGGCATTTTTCGCAACGTCGACGAACGTCTCGGTGACGGGCGCCGCTTTCTGGCGGGCGACCGTTTCACCGCCGCCGACCTGACCTTTGCGGCCCTGGCCGCCCCGGTGCTGCTTCCCGCCGAATGCCGCGCGGTGCAGCCCACTCTCGAAGAAGTGCCTGCCAGGATTCGTGAAGAAGTCGGCAGTCTTCGAGGCACCGCGGCTGGTCGCCTTGCATTGCGCTTGTTCGCGCAGGAGCGCGGCCGCGCGGTGGTCGCGCCTTGCTGACGGCGCCCTGCGACAGCGCGTCCGGCCGCGAAATGCCGGGCGGCAGACCTCTCGCGAGCGGCAGTCTCGTCAATGCTTCGCAGTCGCGGCAAAAGAGACGCTGGCCGGGCTCACATCGGATGGGCCAGCCCGCTCGATTGGCGTGCTGTCTCTGACGCCGGGCAAACTGATTCTGAAGATGCAACCGTGTCCCGGCAGATTTTTCATATCGATCTTGCCGCCGTTGAGCGCGATTGCGCGGTGCGCAATGGTCCTGAGCCCGCTCCGCATGAAACGTCGTCACGGCACCCGCGATCGCGGTATCCAGACATCGATTCAGGGCTCGAAATTCCTCGGTGGTGATCGCCGCCTTCTTTTCGATGGCGATCTCGGTGATCGACTGGCAGGTCGCACCGTACGCATGAACCACGTGGGAGAGTGTGTAGCCCAATTGCTGGAGTTCCTTTCCGTACGCGCCTGCGCTCTTGGCGACCTCGACGTCGTATGGACGACCTGCTGCGGCCGCGATCGCCGGCTCGTCGCTGTCATTGGCCGCTTTGACTATTCCGTCTTTATCGACTTCAAGGTGCACAACCTCGGTGGGGGCGTGCTCGAGAATGCGGAGGAGTTGTTTCAAGAAGATAGGTAGCCCGCGTTTCGGCACTGCCGAGGCCGGACGCACGCCGGCAAGCGCGGACGCTTTCTCTTCAATCCTGGCCAGAACCGCCTTCTCATTCATTCTCAGGAATTCCAGGAGCGACATACATTCTCCTCTTCCGACCTGTACCCTCTGCTGCCGTGCCATCGACCGGCTGAGGATCGCAACAATCACGAGTAAGCTCTGGCCACCGTGACATCAGCATGACATCCAGACGTAGGGCAAGACGGGCATCAAACTACTCAAAAACTCTGTGCGGATGTCCTCCCATCCTACGGGAGCAGGTATACGCTTCTGGTCCGTCTGGTACCGCACATACCAGTACAAAGTACTAGGCGACCCGCAGACCACCAGCGGATGACGGCATCATTCGATGTCGCAGATGTGTATTGAGATCACGCGATGTCGAACACCACCCCGGAAATGGCCGAATTCCGCGTCGTTTTGAGCGGCGGGCTGCACGCCGCGCTCCGCTACCTGAACCGCCGGACGCCGCACCGCTTCACCGGCGTGTATCGCTATGACGGCGAGATGCTACGCAACATGGCTTTGTTCGACCGCTCCGAGCCGGAAAAGCAGCGCGACATCGATATCCCGATGGCGGATGCCTACTGTGCCAACGTGGGTCGTAATCGTGAACCGTTGGAGTTCGCGGATGCCAGGGGAGACGGCCGCTTCCCCTACCTGCCTGGAAGCCCAGTGGTGTGTTACAGCGGCGTGCTGATCTCGAGTCCTCAGGGCGTGCCGTACGGGACTCTTTGCCATTACGACATTCTGCGCTGCGAGCTGCGCACCAGCGACATCCCGTTGCTGAAGGCAGCAGCTCCTCTGGTCTACGAGCTGTTGGAGCGCCAGTAGCGGCGGAATGTCTAGCCTGCCGCGCGGGAATCCGTGTCACGAGAGGCGTACCCGGGGTCCAACGTCGCACCACCACGTAGAACACGGGCACGAAGAAAATGGCGAGTATGGTGCCGGTGAGCATGCCGCCGATGACGGCGGTGCCGATGGCCATGCGGCTCGCGGCACCGGTAGCGATGGCGTTTTGATGGGTATCTGCCGGAATATGAATATTCGGATAGTTAGGACGGTTGACCGACGGATGCTCGTTTGTGAGATCGAGCCCTGATCACACCTCAACGTCAGGTAGATAGTCTCGCCCGGGGAGCTGCCAGAGTTTTCGTCGTGGATGATTCGCTGGCCACGAAGCCGCTCGGCGCATCGCAGGTCGTGCACGGCGCCACCCGGGTGCGGCGGCGCGCTGCGGATATCAGCGATCTGCAAAGGCACCCCCGCTAACGGCCTGTCAAGTCCCCACCGGGACTGCTCGCCAAACTAGATTGCAGCTGGGCCGGGCCAGCGATTAGGACAACGGAGTAGTTCGGCCACCGGCGGCCATTGGTTCATGACTCTGGTTTGCGCACCACGAGCGTGCGCTTTGAGCGCTGCATCGGGCCAGGAAAGCCGCACGGAAAATTCCGGCGGCTGCGCCCCGATTCGGTTGCAGTTCAATACCTTGGCGCGATTTCGATCTGCAAGAGTTAGAGGTCGAACTGCGCAGGAATTGGAGTCGCGCCCCACATTGGATCGATGCGCTCGTGCTACGCACAACACGCGTGCGTTAGACCTAGACTAAAGCTAGTCCACGTGCCTATCTTAAAGACGTCACGAGCGGCTATTCATTCGCTGATCACGCGACCGCAATGCAGCCAAGGAAGGCCGCTGCCGGACTGATGTCGAGTCATTTGGTCCAAAGATCCGCAAGGAGGAATCATGAATGCTCAAATTCACGCTCACGCACACGCCCCCATCCGCTCCGGACGCGGGCTGGATATCCAAAGAACAGCCAATGAGCTCGCAACCCGCGTGCTCGATCATCCGTTCATGGATCGATGCAAGAACGGCACGGTCAGCTGGGCCGAGCTGCGGAGTTTCCTGATACAGCATGGCAAGTACGGTGCGTACTTCACGCGCTACCTGTGCGCCCTGATGTCGCAGTTCGAAGATGCCGGTGAAGTCCTGCGCCTGGCGGAGAATCTGGCGGAAGAGCTCGGGTATGGCGGTGATCAAACTGCCGTGCCTCATTCGCTGCTGTACACCGGCATGCTGCGCAAGTTCGACATCGTGGCGGAGCAGTACGATACGAATCCGGCCACGCAGAATCTGATCGACACGATGCTGATGCTGTGCCGCCAGGGACGCGGGGTCGCGGGTCTGGGTGCGCTCTATCTCGGCGCCGAGGCGATTGTGCCCGCCGTGTACACGAGGCTGATACAAGGCTTTCGGCATCATGGAATTCCCGACTCGGACCTGCAGTTCTTCACCATCCATGTGGATTGCGACGACGATCATGCGAAGACCATGCAGACGATCATGGAGCGGATGATCATCTTGCAGCCGTCGAGTGCCGCCACCATGCTGAACGCGGGCGAGCTCGCCATCCACGCCAGGCTGCGATTCTTCGACGCGCTGATCGCCGAGGTGCCGCAATGAGCCGTCCCCAATTCAGCTCGAGCGATTTCGCGCGAGTGCCCGCTGCGCTCGTCGCTGATGTACCGGAATCGCTGGTGCACTACCGCGTGCTCAATTCAGACGATGCACACTCCACGTCATTCTCCGACGAGCGACGTCACCTCGTCCGCACCGTGAACGTACCCAGTCGCGTGATCAGCATGACGATTGGAGGGCTGCGACCGGGAGAGTCGACGCGCAAGCATCGCCACAACTACGAAACCATCATCTATGTCCTCGAAGGTTCGGGGGAGTCGTTCATCGAAGGACGCACAGTCAAATGGTCCGCAGGCGATGCGTTTTACATCCCCACATGGTCGTGGCATTCCCATGCCAATCTCAGCGACTCACGCTCCGCGACTTACATAGCGTGTGAGAACGCACCCATGCTGCAGAACCTTGGGATAGCGATACGAGAGGAGGAGTAGTCGATTTGCGGTTGCAGGAAGCGACGCTGGTGGCGGGAGTAGTTGGCATGGAGGGTATCGATGATTCGTCGGCAAACATTGACGCCGTTCGCGCGGATGGGCCTGCCAGCCCGCCACCCGCCTGCGATGCAATCTGCAGCTTCGCCGGGGACCGCGCCATCTTGACGATCAGTCCGTTCCGCTGCCGTGTCTGGGAGTTGCACGATCGGTTGGAGGAATACATCACCGCGCAGTCCTGCGCGATCGAGATCGCAAGCTTCGAAGCGCATGGACAGCTCATTCCCGCATTGGGTCGGCCACTGCGTGGAAACCCGGACTATGACGTGGAAGTGGTCTGCGGCGCTCGCAGGCTGTTCGTTGCGAGGCATCTGGGAGTGCCTTTGCAGATCGAAATTCGCGAGATGTCGGACCAGGAAGCCCTGGTCGCGATGGATATCGAGAACCGTCATCGCCAGGACACGAGCCCCTACGAGCGCGGAGTCATCTACAAGCGCTGCCTGGGTTCGGGGATCTTCCGCTCTCAGGATGAGCTGGCGCGCGCCCTCGATGTCTCACCGTCGCAGGTATCGAGACTCTTGAAGCTGACCCAATTGCCGGCCGTATTGCTGAACGCGTTCGCCAACCCTCTCGACCTGCGGGAGTGTTGGGGAGTGGAGCTCTACAACGCCTGGCAGGATGACCGAAAGCGCAAGGCCATGGCTAACAAAGCCAGGATGCTGGCGCAGCAAACCCCGCGTCCGATCGCGCTCAAGATATACAGGCTCCTGATTGCTCCCGCCGAGGTTGGCGTCAACTTGAAGTTGCGGCGCCGTGACGAAGTGGTTCGCGCACCCGGCGGTGCGATGCTGTTCCGTATCCGCAGGCGTTCAACTGCCGTTGCATTTCTGATTCCGACGTCTACTTCTGCGGATGTGTTGCAAGAGGCATGCAACGTGCTCTCGAGCGTCCTGCGAAGTGGCCGTGCGCAGGACGCAAGACAGGAAGCGGAGCTACCCGAGAGATAGGAGTCGACGTCGACCATCGACGCCTCGACCGCGACGCCGGTGCTTCGACCACCCACCTGTGTGACTTCACTTCGAGCGTCGTTCCCCACCTCGACGAAGTGCGGGCCGGGCACTTGACGGCGCCGGAAAATTGTATCAGTGTACCCATACACTTGAACTGACAGAGTCCTGGCACATCCATCGTGGACATAACCATCAGCGTGGCCGACGGCGTGGCGATCTACCGCCAGATCGTCAACCAGGTCAAATACCTGGTGGCATCCGGACTGCTTCAGCCCGGCGAAGAGCTGCCGCCCATCCGGACGCTGGCGCTGCAGTTGAAGGTCACGCCAAACACGATCGTAAAGGCGTACGGCGAATTGGAGATCTCGGGAGTCATCCACAAGCGCCAGGGGTCGGGCACGTTCGTCTCGGAGGGGCGTCCGCAGCAAGTGGCGCTGCGGGAACGGCGCCGTGTGATCGAGCAGCGCATCGACGCACTGCTGGCCGAGGCGCACCAGTTGAACTTCACCGCCGACGACATTCTGCGGATGTTCCGGGAGCGTAGAGCGGCGATGGACGAGACCAGCGCCGAACCGGCGGCAGGGAAGAAAGGGAATAGATAGGCAATCGGGCCGCAAGTGAGGGAGAAGCAATGGAACAGACAGTCATCGACGTCAACGACCTCTCGCGATCGTTCGGGCGCAAGCCCGCGCTCGACGGTGTGTCGTTCCGCGCTACCGCGGGTCAGGTCTACGGCCTGGTGGGCACCAACGGCGCGGGCAAGACCACGCTCCTCAAGCATCTGCTCGGTCTGTTGTGCGCCACGAGCGGCTCGGTGCGCGTCTTTGGCCGCGATCCGGTTCGCGACCCCGTCGGTGTGCTGAGTCGCGTAGGCTATCTATCCGAGGAGCACGAGATCCCCGAATGGATGCGCGTCGAGGAGCTGATGCGCTACACGCAGGCCTACCATCCGACCTGGGATGCGTCGTACGCGCGAGAGCTGCTCGAGACGTTCGCGCTCGATCCCGCCAAGAAGATCAAGGAGCTCTCGAAGGGCATGCGCGCACAGGCGGGCCTGATCGCGGCGGTGGCCCATCGTCCCGAGCTGCTGATCCTGGACGAGCCGTCCTCCGGCCTCGACGCCGTGGTACGTCGCGACATCCTCGACGCCATCATCCGCGCCGTGGCCGACGACGGCCGCACGGTGATCTTCTCGTCGCACCTGCTCGACGAGGTGGAGCGGATGTCGGACCACGTCACGCTGATACACCAGGGCCGCGTGACGCTGAGCGGCGGACTCGACGACGTGCGCCGCGGTTATCAGCGCAGCCGGGTGCGCTTCGCCGAGCAGCTCGATCAACCGCCCGTCCTCGATACCGCGTTGGTGATGGAAGGTGGTGGCCGCACGTGGAGCGTCGTCCACAGTGGATCGCCCGAGCAGTTCCGTCACTCGGTGCTCGCGCGCGGCGGTGAGGTGGTCGAATCGCGCGACGCCACACTCGAAGAAATTTTTCTGGCGCGCGCCGGGCGCAGCCGCCCGCAGGCGGAGGCGGCATGATCATGCGTTCACCCATCGTCGCAATGCTGTGGGAGAACTGGCGGCTGACGCGCATCGAGGCCGCCGTGCGTCTGAGCCTTGGGATCGCTGCGGGTGCAGCGGCACTGGCTCTCGGCAACGCGAGCGCGACCATTGCGTTCTGGATCCTCATCGCGCTGCACGCTTTCTTCTGGTTTTCCATTGCCAGACTCAATGGTGGCCGGTTCCTGGACGGGTACAAGCCCGGCTTTCCGCTCTATCTTCTCTACACTCGTCCGGTCCCGACGTCCGTGTTCGTCGGCGTCGCCATGGCGTACGACGCGGCCTCTTGTGCGGCGTTGTACGTCGTGTCCGCGGCTCTGCTGGGATTCGCCTTCGGCCAGCCATTTCCGTTGTTCTCCGTGGCCGCATGGATCGTGGCCGTCCACCTTGCCTGCCTCGCCATCCAATGGTCGACCCGAAATAGAGTCGCCCAGTGGGTTGGATCCATGGCCATCGGCTGGCCGTACTTCTTCCTGCTCAAGAATCGTGTGACCTCGTCGCTGCAGGTCGAATTCTCGGCCGCCGAGTACGTAGTGATGGTCTTGATTGGACTGGTGTCGTTCGGTCTCACAGTTGCCGGAGTGGCACGCCAGCGCCGCGGCGATGCCGAGGCGACCGTCCCTCGGACGGCGAGAACGGGCGGCCACCCGGACTGGCTGGTCAACCTGTTCCGCCTTCCGTGTCCCACCTCGTCAGCCACGCGGGCGCAGGTGTGGTTCGAGCTGAAGTCCAGCGGCCTGCCGGTGCTGGCGATGGGAATGGCGCTCGCGCTGACAATTCCGCTCCTGTTCCTGATCGGCATCACCGTCGAGCTCGTCCGCCCCTTTGCCGTTTTCGCCGTGGCGTTTTCCGTGCCGACACTGTTGTTCGTCGCAGGCAATGCCTTCGGCATTCGCCGCAGACAAGGACGCACGTACATCAGCGCGTTCGACGCCACCCAGCCGTACGGCACCGCGCAGCAGGCCGGCCTCAAGATGCTGGTGCGCACGGGCTGTGTGCTGGTTGCGCTGATGGCGATCGGCGTGAGTGCGTGGACCTCCAGCGCACTCGTGAACGCATGGGTGCCATGGCTGATGGAAGGCAAAGAGGCGACCGTGGGGGTGCTGCAGTTGCGGCGGGAGATCGGCGAAGGCGTCTTCGGCGTGCAGGCGGTCATCACTCCCATCTCCATCGCTCTCATGGTCGCCGCGTTCGCCGCGTTCACGGCGCTGCAGGCGCGCTACCCCCGTCGTCTGCTCGTCGTGGGCTCGCTGCTGTTGTTCCATGCTCTCGCGCTCGCCCTGCTGGCCGTGGCGGCAATAAACGGGATCGTATCGACATTCCTGGTGGACGCGATCTTCAGGGCGACAGGCTGGATCGCCGCGGCAGCGTTGGTGCTCTCGACTATCTACCTCCTGTGGAGCGGTTTCGCCGAACGCGCGCTGACGATCCGCTATGTGTGTGGTGCCGCCGCGATCGCGGCGGCATTCGCAGTGGCATGCCTGCCTGCGAACAGCCTCGCCTCGGTACTGGCGACGATGCTCCTGCCGTTGACGATCTTCGTGCTGGCGCCTTGGTCGCTGCACCGCATTCGCCATACATGAGGAGATCTACACCGGGACGCCTCGTCCAAGATTGCTCGCTGCCTCACTTGATCGTGAATGCATCCTTATCGAGCTTCAGACCCGTTTCGATCTTCTCCACCTGATAGGTCTGGGTGCCCAGCTGTGGCGAGCGATACTTCACCGTGATCTTGAACGGAATCTGCACACCCTCGATGTCACGATAATCGGCGACGCGCACCTGACATCCGGCCGGGCCCATACCGGGTATGTCTTGCACCTCGTCATAGCCGCGCAGCAGACCGGTGTCGACATCTAGATAGATCAAACGCTGCCAGCCCTGCTTGGGAGCGGCGTGAACGATGAACACGGGTTTGCCGTCCAGGTCGACGCGCTTCAGGACGCGCGCCTGTGCGAATGCGCCGCGCCAGTCGCCGGTCGCGAGCAGCCAGCCGTTGCGCCGGACCGCTTTGGCCAGGGCTTCTGGCATTTCCTCGACCGGCATCGAAGCCTGGTACTGCACCCACGCCCGGTTGCCCGTCACGGCTTGCCGGACCTCGCGACCGTTCACGTTGACCTTCAGGCGCGAGTCGTCGTTCCCCGCAGCCAGTAGTTCGAACGATCCAGTTTCCTGCGAGGCCGTGAACCGGGCACTGCCGCTCATGCGAATGATACCCAGCGCGGCGAGCCTTTCCGCGCGTTGTGTGTCGGGACGACGCTGGAACAATTCGTCGAGACTGGGCAACCCTTTTTCCGGCTCGAATCGAGCGAGCGTCGTGGTTTGGTCCTGCCGCAACTCCATCGCCGTGGCTGGCCCGGCGCCGTCGCGGCGAAACGTCACCAGGTTGTTCGGGTTCTCCGCATACGACCACACGTGCTCATCTGCCGTTTTATTCAACTCGCGCAGCACCCGCCACGGCAGCTCGAGTGCCAGGCGATTCTCGTGGAGCACGACGAATATCGGTCTTTGTTCCGGCTCGAACCAATAGAGGCCCAGGTACGGCGCGGCGGCGTCAGCCGTCAGTTCTTGAGCGACCGGCGCGGCGTATTTCTCGCGCGTGAGCACCAGCGGAAGCGGATTCGCAAACCCGGCCTGAGTCCATTCCCCCTTCAGCGTGTCGCCGGCGAGCTCGGCTTTATACGTTGCGCCGTAGGAAACTCTGAGCGTGAGTGTCCTGCCCGCTAGCTTGGCTTCCGTGATCGAAATTTTCATGCCCTGTTGCGTACTGTGGAAGAAGCCCTGCGTGCGTCCCTGGACGTCGGTCTCGAAACTCACGATCACCGGCAAATTGTTGAGCGTCCCACTCCAACGGCCCTTGAGCTGCTCGCGCGCCTCGGCCGGCAGGTCGAGGTAGCTCGCCACCACGACGTATGGGCCTTTCTTCAACGTGAGCGGCGTCGAGTTGCCGAGCTGGGTCCACTGCCCGACGATCTGGTCGCCTTTGAGCTTGCCCGTGACCTTGGTGCGGGCCCGGGGCAGTTCGACGGAAAAGTCGCCGTCGTCGAGCGCGACATCCTTGGCCTCCCAATCCTTCACGCCT
Source organism: Pseudomonadota bacterium (assembly GCA_043747875.1). Lineage (GTDB taxonomy): Bacteria > Pseudomonadota > Gammaproteobacteria > Steroidobacterales > Steroidobacteraceae > CADEED01. Next base: position 44,601 of record JAYTOI010000027.1, read on the forward strand.
TGCTCCGGGACGTCGAAGCCGGCCTGCAACGCGCCGTCAGCGCGGGTTTTGAAGCGCAGCACGATCGTTACGGTGCCGCCGGGGCCGCTGAGCGTGCCGACCCATTCGCCGCGCAACACGTCGATGTCCGCTCGCGTCAGAGTCAGCTTCTCGTACAGACGCAACGAGAGCGGCAGCTTTGCGCCTTCCTGCGACCACTCGCCCTCGAGAACTCCATCGCGCAAGGTGCCCGCGTAGCCGCCGGAGAGCGCAGGCACGTCGATGGTCAGCCGGCTGTCCGCGTATTGGACGCTTTTCGCGCTCACGTTCTTGATCGCGCCGTCGTCTGGCGAGGTCACGACGGCCGTGTACCCGCCGCCCGGTTTTGCTGCGATCACGAAATGAATCGTCATGGTCTGGCCGGGTGCCACTTCCAGTTTGCCTTGCCACTTCCCGGCGAGGTTCGTCTGTGCGGCTGCCGGACCGGCCAGCGACGCCCCCACCATCAAAGACAGCAGGAGTGAATGGAAAAAGGTTTTCATCGTCGTGTCCTTCGGTTGAAGAATCGGTCAATCATTCGTAGCGCAGCGCCTCGACGGGATCGCCATGCGCGGTGCGCCAGGATTGCAGTGCAATCGTGAACAGCGCGACGGCGCCCGCGCCGAGCGCGGCGATCAGTAGATAGGTAGGATTCAGCGCGGCGCGATATGCGAAGCCGGAGAGCCACTGCTGCATCGCGAGCCAGGCAATGATCGAAGCGACGATCGCGCCGGCGCCGATCAGCGCGAGCACGCGCCGCGCGAGCAGCAGGATGATCGTCAGCGTCGAGGCGCCGAGCACCTTGCGGACACCGATCTCCTTCGTGCGCTGCTGGGTGGCCGACGCGGCGAGGCCGAACAGTCCGAGGCAGGCCACGAGAATGCAGATGGCGGCGAAAATGCCGATGAGCTTCATGAGGCGCTCCTCGGAGACGTAAAGCCGGTCGAGATCCTCGTCGAGGAACGTGTATTCGAACGGGTGGATCGGGTCGAGCTGCGCCATCAGCTTCTGGATCTGCTGCAGTGTCTCGCGGATCCCTTCGGGCGCGACGCTGACGACCATGAGCCGCTCTTCGCTTTGGTCGCTGTCGCGGACTATCGCGAGCGGCTCGATGCTCGTGCGCAACGACTTGTAGTTGAAATCCTTGGCGATGCCGATCACGGGGCCCGGATACGCGCCCGGGCCGAGCGACATGCGTTTGCCGATCGGCTCGTCCCAGCCCATCCGGCGGGCAAACGTCTCGTTGACGATGTACGTGGCGCCGACGTCGGTCAGGAGCCGCCGCGAAAAATCCCGGCCCTGGACGATCTCGATGCCCATGACCGGTATGAAGTCATCGCCCACGAACATCAAGCCGAACCCCAGATCGGTCATCGCGCCTTCGTTGTTCTGGACCTTGCCGGTCGCGATCGGAATGTCGCGCCCCATGATGAAGCTGGCCGTCGCGACGCCGAGGACGCCGGGCTGCTTCTCGAGCTCGGCCGCGATCAGCTTTTCGCGCTGGACGAGATCGCGGTCGCGCAGTGTCAGCAGCACCCGGTTCTCCTTGTCGAAGCCGAGCCCCTTGCCGGCGATGAAACGCATCTGCTGGCCCATCAGCAACGTGCATGAAATCACGCCGATCGAAATCGCGAACTGGATGAAGACGAGCGCTTCGCGCAGACCCAGTCCGCTGGGTCGATAACGGCCGACGAGCGCCGTGAGCGGCATGAAGGAGGATAGATAGACGGCCGGATAGAGCCCGGCCAGCAGGCCGACCGCGAGGCCGAATGCGAGCACGCCGAGGGCCAGCCACGGCCGGCCGAAGAGGTCGAGTGTGAGCGTCTTGCCGAACAGCGCGCTGACGGCGGGTAACGGCAGCAGCACTTCGACGAGGATCACGCCGAGCACGGTGGCGAGCAGCGCGAACAGCACCGACTCGCCCAATAGCTGCGCGATCAGCGAGGCGCGCCCGGCGCCGAGGATCTTGCGCAAGCCGATGGCGCGCGTGCGCCGCGCCGCGCGCGCGGTCGCGAGGTTCACATAGTTGATGCTCGCCACGAGCAGGATGAAGGCCGCAACGGCCGCGAACGCATAGAGGTAGATGCGGTTGCCATGCGGCTGGTCGTACTCCAGATCGCCGCTCAGGTGGATGGCGGCGAGCGGCTCGATCCAGGTCTTCAATCCGAGGTTGGCCATGCTCAGGCCAGCCTTCATGTACTTCTCGTAGAACGCTTCGCTCAGCCGCGCGTATTCGCGCGGGTCGGCGCCATCCGCGAGTACCACGTAGGTGTATTCGAAGTTCCCGAAGTTGAGCAGCTGCTGGAGGCGCTCCATGTCATCCTCCGGCACCCCGGCGCTGCGGCCTTTGTATGCCAGCAACGCGTTGTAGCGCAGGTGCACGTTCTCGGGCAGTTCCTCGAACACCAGCGTGATGTTGAGCGGTTTCCCTCCGTCCGTCGTCAGCGTGCGGCCGATCGGATTGTCGTTGCCGAAATAGCGTTGCGCCATGCGGTGGCTGATCGCGATCGAATCGGGATTTACGAGCGCCGTGCGCGGATCGCCATAGACGATCTCGTGCGTGAACACGTCGAAGACATTTTCGTCGGCGAGGTAGACGTCGTCCCAATACGCCTTCTGGTCTTCGTGTCGGAGCAGCACCGGCGTCGTGCGGGCACCGGCGCGAAAGCGCACGTACGATTTGAAGTAGTCCGGGTATTCCCGGGCCAGCATGGGCCCAAACAGGCTCGACGTGATCGCCGTTTCGGAGCTGCGGCCGTCCCCGTACTTCATGCCGGTAGCGATCCGGTAGATGCGCTCGTGATTGACGTAATGCCGGTCGTAAGTGAGCTCGCCCCACAGGTAAAGCCCAAGCATCAGGCAGCACGCGAAGCCGAGCGCGAGCCCCGATACGTTCAGCAGCACGTAGAGCTTCTCGCGCGCGAGTTGCCGCAGGGCGATCTTCAAGTATCCCTTCATGACGGCTGGCTGGACCGCTGCTCAGCCAGAATCCGGCCGTCGAGCATCCGCACCGTGCGCTCGGCGTACGCGGCGTTGTCGGGCGAGTGCGTGACCATCACGATGCTCGTGCCTTCCTCGTGCAGCTTGACGAGGCTCTTCATGACCTCTGCGCCGTGCTCGGAGTCGAGATTGCCGGTTGGTTCGTCGGCGAGGATCAGGTTCGGCTGATGCACGACCGCGCGCGCCACCGCGACGCGCTGCTGCTGTCCGCCCGAGAGCTGGCCGGGCAGGTGATCGCGGCGATGACCGATGTCCATGCGCTCGAGCACTGCGTCTACTTTCGCCTTGCGCTCAGCAGCCGGCGTCTTCGCGTACACGAGCGGCAACTCTATGTTTTCGAGTACGGTGAGCTCGTCGATCAGGTTGAAGCTCTGGAAGATGAAGCCGATGTTGCGCTTGCGGATCGCGGCGCGCTTGCTTTCGGGGTACCCGGAGACGTCTTCTCCGAGGAACCGGTACTGTCCCTCGCTCGGCGTGTCGATGAGGCCGAGGATGTGCAGCAACGTCGACTTGCCGCAGCCCGATGGGCCCATGATCGAGACGAACTGTCCCGCATCGACGGAGAAGTTCACCGCGTCGAGCGCGGTCGTCTCGACGAGGCTCGTCCGATAGAGCTTCTTCAAGCCTTGTGCTTCGATGATCATGGGGCTCCGGCCGTGGCGGCGTTGAGAATGGGAAGCGGCTCCGTGAACTCGAGCTCGTCGACGTCGTTGAACGTCGAGTAGCTAGAGGTCACGATCCGGTCGTTGGGGCGCAGACCCTCGAGCACTTCGAGGAAGCGCGGGTTCTGCCGCCCGAATCGCACCGGCGCGCGGCGCGCCGAGCGGCCGTCAGCGGCGATCAGATACACCCAGCGGCCGCCGGAGTGCTGCACGAAGCCGCCGCGCTCGACGATCAACCCCTGCGTCGACGCGCCGAAGCTCAGCTCGATGGTGAGCCGCTGGCCGCGTCGAAGCCCAGGCGGCGGCGCGGCGCTGAAATGAATGTCGACTGGGAATGCGTCGTTGACGACTTCCGGGTAGATCCTATCGACGGCGACCGCGTACGTCTTGCCGTCGAGCTCTATCTTGCCGGGCGTACCGACCTCCACGCGCGCGAGATAGTACTGATCGATGCGCGCGCGCATCTTGAATGCATCGAGCTGGTCGATCTGACCGATGCGCCGGCCCGGCACGATGTTCTCGCCGATCTCGGCGTCGATGCTCGACAGGAAGCCGTCGATCGGCGCGCGCACGTCGAGGCTGTCGACGATCCGTTTCAGGAGATCGAGGCTCAAGGTGAGGCGATCGATGGACTCCTTGGCTTGCGCGAGCTGGTTGTGGCCGAGCACGTCTTCCCTCTCGATCCGCTGCTTCAGGAGCGCACGCTTCGCATTGAGGCGCGCGAGGTCGTTGCGCGTCGACTCGATGACTTCTTTCGAGATGGCGCCTTCCGGCTCGAGGCGCCGGTAGCGCGCATGACGGTTCTCGATCTCGATGATCTGGTGCTCGAGATCGATCATCGCGTCCTTGAGCTGCGAGCTCTCCTGGGCGCGCGCGAGCTGGGTGTTGCGCAGCAGATCGAGGTTCTCGATGAGCCTGGTCTCGGTCTCGATCGCGCTGCGCTGCAAATTCGCGTTCGACAGCCGCATGATCAGCTCACCCTTCGCGATCGGGTGGCCGCCCGCGACCAGGATCTCTTCGACCCGGCCACCTTCCTGGACGTCTAGATAGACGGTCGTCGCGGGCTCGATCCGGCCGTCGACCGGGTAGTAGTCGCGGAACTCGCCGTGCTCGACCATGGCGGTCGTGAGCCGCGTGGGCTCCACGCGCAGCGTCGACGCTCCGGTGCGCGTGGCCAGCAACGATGCGAGCGTGATCGCGAGCGCCACGCCGGCCAGCACGGCGATCCTTGCCGGCGGGAACCGCTTGCGCTCGAGCGGCCTGTCCATGGAGCCCTGAGTCTTCAAGGAATGGACGCTCATGCATCGCCGCGGCCGCGAATCCATTGCACGAGCTCGCCGAGCTTCGGCCGATTGCCGGTGCGCAGCATGGCCATGCGGAAGATCCGGCCCGCCGACCACAGCAGCAGCAGTGCAGTCGCGATCATGAGCAGCGTCGCCCCGACTATCTCCAGTAGCGGCGGATCAGCCGCGGCCCGGTTCATCATCGTGAACGGCGTGTAGAGCGGTATCCAGGTCAGGATGGTCGCGAGCGTGCCATGTGGGTCGCGATTGACGAAGACCATCGTGAACAAGGGGACCATCATGATCAGCATCATCGGACCCTGAAAGTTCTGAGCCTCCTTGAGGTCGTTGCACAGCGCGCCGATCGACAGAAAAAGTCCGGCGTAAATCAGATAGCCGAGCAGGAAGCACAGCAGGAACATCGGAATGAGACCCGAGGCGACCACGGAGTCGACTGCCGGTCCGATGACCTCGGCGCCGGGCCCGTGGTAGAGCTGCGCGGCTATCAAGACCGTCGAGAGCCACGCGCCGACCATCGTCAGGCCGATTCCGGCGATGCCGAGCAGCTTGCCCATCATGATTTCGTTCGGTGTCACGGAGGAGAGCAGCACCTCGGCGATCCGGTTCGACTTCTCCTCGATGGTGTTGTTGAGCAGCATCTGCATGACGGTGAAGATCGACATCCACAGCAGATACACGAACGCCAACGGCACGCTGCGGGCGATGCGGTCCGCGGTGCTGACGGTCTCCGTGCCCGCGGCTTTGCCCGGATCGAACGTGCCGAGGCGCGCCCACGTCGCCTCGATCCCGTGGACCGTGGCGACGTCGACGCCGCGCGCGACGTAGAGACGGCGCCGGGTCTCGCGGTTCAACGCGTTGCGAATGAGCTCGGGCAGATTGTTGACGGCCAGATTCGTCGACCAGTACTGGATCGCTTCTGCGCCGGTCCAGCGCGTGGCTCCGTCCACCGCGTCGGGTGCGATCAGCAATGCGGCGAAGAGGGACGCTTCCCCGCCGCCGGCCGTGATGCGCCGGTCGCCGAGCAGATAGGGCTTGAGAGCCGCGAGGAGCGCGTCGCTGCTCGCGTCGGGGGCGATGTCGCTGGGCAATTCGGCGCGCACGAACAGGCGGATCGGCTCCTTGAACTCAGGTGCGTTTTCTCGAAGCACCGGTCGGAGCCGTGCCAGATAGGCATCCTTGCCTCCGGCCGCGATGAAGGTATCGACGGCAGTCTGGTGCGTGGCAAGGTCGACCTCGGGACGCTGCCCGGCGCGCAGGTTTTCCTGAACGAACTGCCCCAGCGCCTCGAGCACGGAGCGCTGGTGCTCCCACTCGATGGAACGCTCGATCGGTTCGGCGAATGCGCCGGATTTGTCGACGACCACGAAGTACCGCGTCGGCTCCGCGTTTTGCAGCTTGGCCGAGACACCGATGCTCAAGCCCAAGATCAGCGGGAGCATGAAGATGCCGATCCAGAAACCTTTCGTCTTGGCGTTCTCTGCGAATTCGCGCAGCGCGATCAGAAAAATGTGTCTCATGCTGGTTCCTTGGCGAGAGTCTCGGCGCCGACCAGCGCCACGAAAGCATCGTGCAGGCTCGGTTCGGAGTGATCGAACCGGCGCAGCACGATGCCGCTCTGAAAGCACTGCTCGAGAACCGTCTGCGCGCTCGTCTGCCCGCGCAAGCGGATCTCCCAATCCTTGGTGCCGGGTGTCGTGGGCGAATCGCCGAGCGGCGTGATCGCGGCGACGCCGTCGAGTCGGGCGAGCGGGTCGATGTTGCTTTCAGTGCTGATCAGCACTCGCCGCGGAATAGTGCCCTTGGCGTTGGCGACGGTGCCGTCGAAGATCTTGCGACCCTTCGCGATCAAGAGCAGGTGGTCGCAGAGCCGTTCGGCGTGCTGCATGACGTGCGTCGAGAAGATCACGGTCGAACCCCCTCGGGCGAGGTCGCGGATCAACTGTTCGAGGACCTGCTGGTTGACGGGGTCGAGGCCGGAGAAGGGCTCGTCGAGCACGACGAACTCGGGCTCGTGCGCGACCGCGCACAGCACCTGAACCTTCTGGCCCATGCCCTTCGACAGCGCCTGGATCTTGGTATCCGCGAACTCGCCGAGGCCGTAACGCTCGAGCAGCTCACGGGCGCGCAGCTTCGCGGTCTTGCGAGGAAGTCCCTTCAGCGAGGCGAAGTAGGCGACCGTCGCGGCAGCGGTCATCGCCTTGTAGAGACCCTTCTCCTCGGGCAGGTAACCGATGCGCGGCCGGACATCGAGCGCCGAGGAGGCGCCGAGTATCGTGATGCGCCCGCTGGTCGGCTTGATGATGTCGAAGATCATCCGGATCGTCGTCGTCTTGCCGGCGCCATTCGGCCCGAGGAAGCCATAAATGGACCCGCGCGGGATCGTCAGGCTCACACCGTGGACCGCGGTGAAGTCGCCGAAGCGCTTCGTGACATTCTCGAGCTCGAGCACCTGGTCGTTCATCGTCTCCCCTTTTGATTCGTCCCTTGGTCCATCTACATGAATCGTGCCAGGCGAATATTCGCTTGTTGTTCAAATGGCTGCGCAAAATCGAGCCCATGGGTGCCGGCTGGGTTGTTCCATTTCGAAACAGCGCTGTGTTTCAATCCGGAACACTATGAAGAGCGGCAGCATCCTGATCGTCGACGACAACTCCGACGTGCTGCTCGCCGCCGAGCTCGTGTTAAAGAAGGAATTCCGCCGCGTCGCCACCGAAAGCGATCCACGCCGGCTCGCTGCCGCCTTGCTTCGGGAACCCTTCGACGTGGTGCTGCTCGACATGAACTTCTCGCCGGGCACGACCTCGGGCCAGGAAGGCGTCGAATGCCTGAAGACGATCGAGAAGCTCTCGCCCGATACGAAGGTGATTTTCATGACCGCCTACGGCGGCGTGGAGACAGCCGTCAAGGCAATGAAGGAAGGCGCTTCGGATTTCGTCGTGAAGCCGTGGGACAACCAGAAACTGGTCGCGACCGTGGGCGCCACGCTGCGCTTCAGCCAAGCGGCGCAAACGGTCAAGGATCTCGAGACCAAACAGCGCGAGCTCAGCCGCTACCTCGGTGCCCCCGAGGTCGAGATCGTCGGCGGTTCGCCCGCAATCGAGCGGCTGTCCGCGCACATTCAGAAGGTCGCGCGCACCGACGCGGCGGTGCTGATCCTCGGCGAGAACGGCACCGGCAAGGAGCTCGTCGCGCGCGCGATCCATCGCGCCTCGACGCGCGCCGGAAATCCATTCGTCCACGTCGATTTAGGCGCAGTCCCCGAAACGCTGTTCGAGTCCGAGCTCTTCGGCCACAAGAAGGGTGCATTCACGGATGCCAAGGAAGACCGCGCCGGACGATTCGAGATCGCCGCCCGGGGCACGCTGTTCCTCGATGAGATCGGCAACCTGACCTTGCCGCTGCAGGCGAAGCTGCTCGGCGTGCTGCAATCGGGCCAGGTGACGCGCGTCGGCGCCGACAAGCCGGTGCAGATGGACGCGCGCATCGTATCCGCGACGAACATGGCCCGGGACGACCTTCTCGACAGGGCGAATTTCCGGCAGGACCTGCTGTACCGGATCAATACGGTCGAGATTCACGTGCCGCCGCTGCGTGAGCGTCCGGACGACATCGGACTGTTGATCGACCACTATGCGCAGCGCTTCGCGAAGAAGTACGGCAAGACCTTGGCGCAGGTGTCAGCCCGCACACTGAACGACCTGCGCGAGTACTCGTGGCCCGGCAATGTCCGCGAGCTCGTGCATGCCGTCGAACGGGCGGTGATCATGGCGGAGGATTCCACGCTGCGCCTCGAGGATCTGCTCGTGCATTCACAGGCAGTCCCGCAAGACCCTCAGCAGCAGCTCAATCTCGAAGCGCTCGAGAAGACCGCGATCCGCCAGGCGATCGCAAAGCATGGCGGTAACCTGAGCCGGGCGGCACAGGAACTCGGGCTCGGCCGCACCACGCTCTATCGGAAGATGGGGAAGCATGCGCTTTGAAAGTTTTCGGCTGAACGTCGCGGCGAGAGCCCTGGCGCTGTCGGGCCTGATTGCCCTCGCGGCCTGGAGCGCGACCAATACCGCGTGGCAGATCACGCCGATCGCATGCGGGATTCTCGCCGTTGGACTGCTCGTCGAACTCATACGGTACGTCGAGTCGGTGAACCGCGAGCTGGCGGAATTCATCTCATTCGTCGCGCACGACGACTTCACCGTGAGTTTGCCGCTGGCGCGCAAGGGCAGAGTGTTTGGCGATCTGGAGTCGGCCTATCGGCTGTTGATCGGCAAGTACCGCAGCTTGAATCTGCAGCGCGCGGCCAATCATCAATATCTCGAAGCGCTGGTCGAGCACGTGAGCATCGCGCTGGTCTGCCTGGACGGAAACGGCGCGGTCACGCTGATGAACCGCGAGGCGAAAGCGCTGTTCAAGACGCCGCATCTGGCCAGCCTGAAGTCGTTCGGCCGCATCGACCCGAGGCTCCCGGCCGCGATCGAGGAACTCGCCAACGGCGGCCGCGCGCTGATTGCCGTAAAAAACGCGGACGAGGCGCTGCAGCTTGCGTTGTTCGCGACCGAATTCGAGCTTCTCGGCGAGCGCTACAAGCTGATCTCGTTCCAGAACATCCGCGACGAGCTCGAGCAACGCGAGATCGACTTCGCTCAAAAACTGATCAAGGTGCTCACGCACGAGATCATGAATTCCGTGACGCCGATCATCTCGCTGACCAAGCTCATCCGCGATCGGCTGGTGGACGAGAAAACCGGCGCGCTCGCGTTGCAGAACCTCGCCAGCGACGAGCAACACGATCTCGCGCGCGGCCTTGCGTCGATCCACTCGCGCGGCAGCGGGTTGCTCAAGTTCGTCCAGGCGTACAGCGTGTTGACCAACCTGCCGCGGCCGAGCATCTCGGAGGTCGACGTCGCGGCGCTGCTCGATCGCGTGCACGCGCTGATGAGGCCCGCGCTCGAGGCCGAGGGCGCGGGCCTGCAAGTGCAAGCCGTCGGTGCCAACCTGACGGTGCGCGCGGATCCGCAGCAGATCGAGCAGGTGCTGATCAATCTACTCAAGAACGCCGCCGAGGCGCTCGCCGGGCGCGGCGGCCAGGTCATCTTGCGCGGCGCGCGCGACGATCACGGCAGGGTGCAGATCCAGGTGATCGACAACGGTCCCGGCGTCGACTCGGCGCACCTGGACGATATCTTCCTGCCTTTCTTCACGACCAAGCGCAGCGGCAGCGGCGTCGGCCTGAGCGTGTCGCGGCAGATCATGGCGCTCAACAAGGGCATGTTGACCGTGAAGACCGCGCTGGGCACCGGCAGCGAGTTCACGCTCAGGTTCCGGTGACGTTTTGAGCATGGAATCAATTCGAGTGCGAATCTGCGTGAGGATCTGACGCCCTTCTGGTGGGGCGCACACTCGTTCACGTGTGCAAGTTCTGGTGGCAAATATGGGGAGACAATTCATGGCGACTCGTCGATCATTTCTCGAACAGTCCATTGCGGTGGGCGGCGCCGCAGCTCTCCTCGGGAGCACTGCGACGGCCGCACGGAAGCCGGCCAAGGCTGCCCCCCGCAAATTCAAGCTTCGTTACGCGCCGCACTTCGGCATGTTCAAGCAATACGCCGGCGCCGACCTCATCGCGCAGCTCGAGTTCATGGCATCCGAGGGCTTCACTGCCCTCGAGGACAACGGACTCATGGCGCGTCCCGTGGAAGAGCAACAGCGCATCGGCGATGCGCTCGCGCGGCTCGGCATGACGATGGGCGTGTTCGTCATCGACGGCGGTGACAACTGGAAGACTTCACTCACGACGGGCGAAGCGCAGTTTCGCGACAAGTTTCTCGAAACCTGTCGTACGGCGGTGGAAGTGGGCAGGCGCGTCAATGCACGCTGGGCCACCGTGGTGCCGGGATACTTCGAACGCAAGCTTCCCATCGGCATCCAGACCGGCCACGTCATCGACACGCTGCGCGCCGGTGCCGCAATCCTCGCGCCCAACAACCTGACCATGGTGCTCGAGCCGCTCAGCGACAATCCGGACCTGTTCCTGCGCACATCGGACCAGGCGTTCGCAATCTGCCGCGCGGTAGATAGCCCGGCCTGCAAGATCCTCTACGACATGTATCACATGCAGCGCAACGAGGGCGACATCATCCAACACATGAATCTCGCCTGGAGCGAGATTGCCTATTTCCAGATCGGCGACAACCCGGGGCGCAAAGAGCCGGGCACCGGCGAGATGAATTACCAGAATATCTTCAGGCACATCCGTGCCAGGGGTTACGACGGCGTGTTCGGCATGGAGCACGGGAACGCCAAGCCGGGCAAGGAAGGCGAGCAGGCTCTCATCGACGCCTACGTTGCCGCCGATTCGTTCCAGGAAAAATCATGAACGCCGCCGCGAAGCATCTGCCGTGGGTGATCTGCGCATGCGCCGCGACCGCCGCCGCGCAGTCGCCGCCGACCCTGGTCCCCCTCGACATCTTCACGGTGCCCGAAGGCCTGGAAGTGACCGTCTGGGCGCAATCGCCGCTGCTCAAGAATCCGACCAACATCGACATCGATGCGGAAGGGCGGATCTGGGTGACCGAAGGCGTCAACTACCGGAGACACAAGGAGCGCGATTCGAAAGGCGATCGCGTCATGGTGCTCGAAGACACCGATGGCGACGGTCGTGCCGACCAGTCTTCGGCATTCGTGCAGGAGCCGACTCTCGTCGCGCCGCTCGGCATGGCGGTGATCGGCAACAAGGTCATCGTATCGAACGCGCCCGATCTCATCGTCTACACCGACGTCGATGGCGACCGCCGGTTCAACCCGGCCGTGGACAAGCGCGAAGTGCTGCTGACGGGCTTCGACGGCCGCAACCACGATCACGCGCTGCACTCGGTGACATTCGGTCCTGACGGCCGCTGGTATTTCAGCCAGGGCAACGCCGGCGCGCTTTTCACCGATCGCGGCGGCAAAACCTTCCGCGTCGGCAGCCCCTACAACCCGGTACCGGATGGCGGCGCACAGCCGGTGTTCGGTTTCTCGCCGCCGGATTTCGCGGGCGCCAAGAGCGACGACGGCCACGTCTACGTGGGCGGGTTTTCCGCGCGCATGCAGGCCGACGGCACGGCCGTGGAAATCCTCGGGTTCAACTTCCGCAACAGCTACGAACAGACCGTCACGAGCTTCGGCGACATCTTCCACAACGACAACGACGACCCGCCGGCCTGCCGCACTACCTACCTGATGGAATACGGCAATTTGGGCTTCTTCTCTCGCGACGGCAGGCGCTCCTGGAACGCGGATCGCCGGCCCGGCCAGTCCATCCCGACCGCTGAATGGCGTCAGGAAGATCCCGGCGTGATTCCGTCGGGCGATGTGTACGGCGGCGGCGCGCCGACCGGCATCGTGATCAACGAGGGTGATGGCCTGGGTAAAAAGTGGCGTGGACTGCTGTTGTCCGCGGAGGCAGCCCGAAACACCATCTTCGGTTACTTCCCGAAGGCGCAGGGCGCGGGCTATCAACTCGATCGGACCGATTTCCTGACCAGCAACGCCTCGCAGCAGTTTGCCGGCACCGACTTCAAGGGTGGCAAGGTCAACAGCGAGATACAGACGTTCTTCCGCCCGTCCGACGTCGCCGTCGGTCCGGATGGCGCGATCTACGTGGCGGACTGGTTCGATCCGCGTGTCGGCGGGCACGACGACAAGGATGACACGACCTCGGGGGCTATCTACCGCATTGCGCCGAAGGGCTTCAAGCCCGTGGTGCCGAAGGCGGACCTTGCGACACTGGCGGGCCAGGTCACCGCGTTGCGCAGCCCCGCCGTAAACGTGCGAGCGGCCGGTTTCTCCGGCCTCAGCGTCCGCGGCAGCGCGGCGATTCCGGCCATCGAAGTCCTGCTGCGTGACGAGAACCCCTTCATCCGCGCGCGTGCGGTCTGGGTGATGGCGCGGCTCGGCGCGAGCGGGCTCGAGCGCGTCGAGTCGCTGACGAACGATGCCGATCCCATGATGCGCGTCGTGGCCTTCCGCACTCTGCGGCAGATGGGCCATGCCATGCCTTTCGCCGGCAAGCTGGCCCGCGATCCTTCCGCGGCCGTACGCCGTGAGGTGGCGCTTTCGTTGCGCGACGTGCCGTTCGACTCAGCGCGCGAAATCCTGCTGACGCTCGCCAAAGGATACGACGGCAAGGACCGCAGCTACCTGGAAGCCTGGGGAATCGGCGCCACGAACAAGGAAGAAGCGCTGTACACGGCACTCTCGGCTTCGCAACCCGGGTCCGATCCGGCGCTGTGGCCGGCTTCTTATGCCGATCTCGTCTGGCGGCTGACGCCGCCCGACGCCGTGCCCGCGTTCGCAGCACGCGCCAAGGCAGCGACGCTTTCGGCGACAGAGCGCGCCAAGGCAACCACCGCGCTCGGATTCATTCCGACGCCCGACGCGGCGCACGCGCTGCTCGACGTCGCGCACAATAGCGGCACGGACATCAAACAGAACCCGGCGTTGTGGTGGCTGATCAACTACAAGGACTCGCGCTGGGCAGGCGCCGGCATCGACGCCGAGCTCAAGCGCCGCGGACTGTACGATCCCGACGCGGTGGCGATCAACTCAGTCACCGTGCCCGTACCGCCGGAGAAGTCGACGCTGCCAGCCGTGGCCGACATCGCCAGATTGCGGGGTGACGCGAAGCGCGGCGCCGTCGCGGCGGGTGCGTGCCTGATGTGTCATCGCCTCAAAGGGCAGGGCGTGGACTACGCGCCGGCAATCGATGGCTTTGCCAGCCGCCAGACTCGCGAGGTGGTCATTACTTCCATCGTCGATCCGTCCAGCGACATCTCGCATGGGTATGACGGCGCGGAAATCACGCTGACGGATGGCCGGAAGATCCACGGCCTCGTGCTGAGCGGCGGAAACCCGCTCATCGTGCAGAGCGCGGGCGGCGTCACGCAGATGATTCCTGGCGCGCAGGTCAAGGAACGCAAACGCCTTGGCCGGTCGCTGATGCTGAGCGCTGAGCAGTTAGGCCTCACCGCGCAACAGGTCGCGGACATCGCAGCGTATCTGCGCAACTGAGCGATGCACCCACAGAGCCCGTATCGACCGGAGTGCGTGTCAGGGTGATGCGGACGGCGTCGTTGGCGACGCCGTCCGCCCCCTCGTCTCTAGTTAGTTCACCCGCTGGAACGAGTTCGCGAACACGTAGTTCGCGATCTGGCGCCCCTGCGTGATGCCCGCGGTCTTGTCGAACGACCAGTGGATGCCGAGATAGATGCGGCTCTGGCCGTTCTCTTCCTCAGCCTGCGACAGCGTGTTGAAGCTGCGCGGCACCAGCGGACGCACGTTGCCATTGTTGTCGCGCGTCACGCCGTTGAACTCATCCGACACGAACGTGAACGGGACGTTGTCGGTGCCACGGATATTGCGAAACATCTGGAACAATGCGCCGCCAAAGGTCGCGTGACCCGAAGGATACGCGGGGAACGGCGGGGTGAAGTTCGGGCCAGTCAGGTTCGAGGCCGGCGCGCCGAGCGGGAAGAAGTTTGCATCCCCGATCGTCGCCGGATTGCCATCGCCCGCGCCCGAAGGTCCGGTGCCCGCATTCGCCTCGCGAAGGCCGCCGATGGGACGCCAGAAGTCGTAGAAGTACTTCGAGTCCCAGCCTGCGATGCCGGCATCGGCCATCGCGGTGTTCACCAGCGCGTATATGCGCGCCAAGTCGATGACACTCGTCATGTTCTTGGTGAGCTCGGTCGCAATCTGGTTATACAGCCGCGGCGGCGCGCACAGACTCGGCGTGCCGTCATAAGCCCAATAGATTCCGGCCGCCGTCTGATCTGCGCTGCGCTCCGTCGGTGTACGCACGCCGTCGCCGCCGAGCCGCTTTACCTCGTTGAACGACGTGGTGTACGCGGCGCTCGTCATCGCCGGCGGTGGTGGTGCGCGAAACTGCGAAGCCGACGTCATCACGAATGGCTTCACCTTGCTCCAATGCCCACCGAGCGCGAGCGGGATCAGGCTGATCGGATCCTGGCGCCAGCGTCCGGGGGCATTGCTGGTGGGCCACTCGGTGTTCACCAGCGGCTCTTTGATCTGCGAGCCGTCGTTCGTGCGCTTGCCGAGGATGAAAGTGGCAGCCCGCTGGCCGATCGCGATCCCCAGGTTCTTCTGCTGCTCCTGGCTCAGCGGAATACGCGCGATGTCCGCGTCGTAGAGCGAGTTGAAGTTAGCAGCCTGCGAAGGCCACATCTTCACCAGCGTGTCGCGCGCGGCGGTCGCAATGGCCGCGTCGAGCGAGGCAGGCCGGGTCTCGCGCACCATGCCGCTGTAGCTGCGATAGCCACCGGTGATGGCATTGACGGCATCGAACACCGCGATCTGCACGATGGTGACTGCGCGGATCGATCGGCCCGGGCCTAACGCCTCGCCGAACACGCGGTTCTCACCGGCTGCCACGGGGGTGTGGTCGAGCCCGGACGCATCGATCGCCACCTGGTTCCAATAACGCAGCGTGTCGATGGTCGCGTTCGAGCGGCGCGGGGGATTGACGATTGCAGCCGTGACTGCAGTGGCAGAAACCCGTGGCCCGAACGCCTCACTCGACGTGAGGGGCTTATCGGCAGCAAAAGAGGGCGCTGCCACGGCGGCGAACAAAGCCGCGCCGAGGCTGGTAGCCCATCGAGTTGAATGAGGATGCATGAGACACTCCTTTGTCTGATTCCCGCGTAGGCGGGGTCTGGTACGAATGAAAGCGCGTGGATGGTGCACCATTTGCGGGTCCGCGGATAGTTGTGAGGTGTCGTCAGATACAGACTTCGCCATGCAGGCGGCGGGCTGAGGAAGACACTAACAACGGACAGCGATCCAAGACGCGCTCAATCGCTGGGGCTTGTGAGTCGTCGTTCTTGCCACTCGGTGAGTAAGCGAAGTGTTTCGCCATTCGATGCCGCGAATGCCGGCCCCGGGAAGCGTTGTGCATACTCCAGGGGACTGCATTCGACGACCTCGGTGGTCTCATAGCCCCCGGGCACCGTTGCACGAACCGATAGATCGGCGCCGGCTTCCAGCAGCAAGCGGGCAACGGACAATCCCCAATCATTGAACTGTGTCGCAGCGTGGAAGATCGGCGTTTGGCCGCCGATCCCGTGTTCGTCGACCGTCGCCCGCGCATTGACGTCCGCCCCTCGAGCGATCAGCAGGCGGGCGGCCTCGAGATTGCCAAATTCTGCGGCGACGTGGAGCAGCGTCGCGCCGGCCAAGACCAGGCGGCGAGCGCCGGTGGTGCCAATGTCCAGCTGTGGCCAGCGCGCATGAGTCATCCCGGGCACATCCTGGAGTCGTCTGCTCAGCTCATCGAGCCGGCCAGCAATGATGTCGAGCACTGCAGGTGCGTCGTAGCGGGTCCGGCCACCCGCCGCACCGAGCGCATCGATGCAGCGGCTGAGGTTGCTCGAACGGACGTAGCTCCCAAGTAGATGGTCCAGCGCCGTTTCTCCGTGTGAGCCGCGAATGTTTGGATTCGCCCCGTGCTGCAGCAGCCAGAGCATCGCCTCCGGATCAACGGTTTCACAGGGCGCAAACAAGATCGGAAAGGTGCCGTTGCATCGGGCATTCACATCCGCGCCGTGGGCCAGGAGGAGATCCATCATCGGGGACCGTTCACCGCGAAGCGCCGCGCGCATCAGCGGAGCATCACCTCCCTGGTGAATATCGGAGCCGTTGTCGATCATCCACCTCACTATCTCCAGCCGCGCGGCGGACGGCGGACCGGCGACATTTCGGCACTCTGCCGCCCAAGTCAGAGGCCCATTCCCGCGGTAACCCACCGCCGCCAGATGCAGCGAAGGATTCGAAGTCATCAGCCGCCTGACACTCTCGACATCGTCGAGATCGATGAGTTGTTTCAACCGCCCGCCTTCATGAAGCAAATCGATGTGCGCGTGGAGTCTCGGCCAACTCTCGAAGCCGTAGCTCCGGGCGATCTTGAACTGCGCGTCGGCAAGTGTCTTTGCGCCTCCAGACCTGAGCAGGTCCTTGGCCTGGTCTTTCAGGTGACGCAGATTGGGCGAGGGCGGAAGCAGGCGGGATGCGCTGTGCCGGGGGCTGGGCATGACAAACTCCTTTCAATAGCGCCCGGTGGTCCGCTCCACGGGCTGAAAGAAGTTGCAACAGAGAGCAACCAACTGGGTGGGCTTCTACCCTTTCCGCGGACTGGAAGCGCCCCATGCGCCGCAAAACTATAGCGGAATCGGCTCGCCAGTGGCAATGGGCGGTGCCGCGAAACTGCGTTCCGGCCGAGGCCGTCGGAGGTCCGCGCCCGGGCGTGATCGCTCCACCTTGTTAGTCGCCTGGCGGCCGATACCCTAGCTACTCCCGCTCGCGCGGCGCGCGAGCCGCATCGATCCGCACGATCGGTCGGCCGCTTCGCGGCCTCTATCTTGGCTGGCGCGCACCGGAATGCTGCATCGCCCACCGCATGCGCCGGATCAATGCGCCTTGCGCCCGGTGTTTTCCGCCGTTTCCGGCCCGCATGCAGCGAAACTCGACAGCGCGTCGCGCTTCAGGGAAGCTCCGCCCAAGGTTCTGGGGTCTCGCGTCGAATTCTCGTTGACCACGCCTGGGGAGGCGGAAAGATACGGCGGTCAGCCTGCATTCCTCCCATGGACGATTTTGATCGTCAGAAAAATTGCGCTCCGCATCGGCTGATGGGAGGCGCAACGCGAGCCGCATGACTGCGCAGAGCTTCCATTCGCTCAACTGAAAAGGAAATTCTTCATGAGCTCACGTCAATCGCGGCCCGCATCGGGTTCGCACTCACTTGGTCTCTATCTGCTCCCTGTGCTGCTTTGTGCTGGCCTGGCGCCGGCACAAGGTCTCGCCGATGGTGAGCGTCACTACGATGCGCGCAGTACCGGCATCCGCGCGTTCGCCGGCGATCAAACCCTTGCACGAGCCAGAACTCCGGTGCCACAGAGTCTCTCCGCCGACGTGCAGGAGCTGTCCGGGCTGGAGCTCGATGAAATCACCGGCGCAGTGCGCTCGCTTTCGAGCGAACGCGGTTTTCTCAGCGCCGCAACGTCGGGCGAACCGATGACGATCGCGATGGACTTCGTGCGCAGGAATCTCGCGGCATTGGGCTTGGAGGCTTCCGACCTCGAGGGCTACGCGGTTTCGAACGTCGTGTATTCGAAGGTGACGGGCGCTACGCGCATCTACCTGCAGCAGCGGTATCAGGGCATTCCGGTCTACAACGCGCAGTTGCAGATCAACGTGAATCGTGACGGCCGCGTCATCAGCGTCAACAACTCGTTCATGGCAGGCCTGCAGCGCGCGGTACCTGCGCTGAAGCCGGTCAAGCAATTGCCCGCGGCCGTGGGCGAGGCGTTGCGATTCTCCGGCATCAAGGCGCCGGCTGCCATCCTCTCCGACACCAGCAAAGGTCTGCAGGGACTGACGCGCGTCGAGAACACCGGCATTTCGCTGGATCCCATCGACGGCGCGCTGATGCTGCTGCCCGTCCGACCGGGCGAGGCGCGGCTGGTGTGGAATTTCCAGATCCACACACTCGACCAGCAGAAATGGTGGGATCTCACGGTGGACGCTGCCAGCGGCCAGGTGTGGACGCGCTTCGACTGGATTGCCGGCGATCAATACCGCGTGTATCCGCGGCCGGTTGAAAGTCCTAACCACGCGACACCGCTGCCGCCCGCGGACGGCCGCGCGCTGGTGGTGAATCCGGCCAATGCGCTGGCGTCACCTTTCGGCTGGCACGACACCAATGGCGTCGCGGGCGCCGAGTCGCAGCTGACGACGGGCAACAACGTCGATGCCTACACCGACACCGACGCCAACAACGCCGCCGACGCCAACTCCAGGCCGAGTGGCGGCGCGGCATTGAACTTCGATTTTCCGCTCAGCCTCGCGCTGGCACCCAGCGGATACCGGCCGGGCGCGGTGACCAATCTGTTCTACCTGAACAACATCATCCACGATGTGCAGTACCAGTACGGCTTCGATGAAGCGGCCGGCAACTTCCAGGTCAACAACTACGGCCGCGGCGGTGCTGGCAACGATTCCGTACAGGCGGAAGCGCAGGACGGCGCCGGCACTAACAATGCGAACTTCGGCACGCCACGGGACGGTCTGCGTCCGCGCATGCAGATGTTCGTGTGGACTGCCCCGACTCCGGACCGCGACGGCGATCTCGACGCCAGCATCGTCATCCACGAATACGGTCATGGCATTTCGAACCGTCTCGTCGGCGGTCCGCAGAACGTGAGCTGCCTGACTAACGCCCAGCAGGCCGGCGAGGGTCTGTCGGACTTCTGGGCGCTGGCATACACCGCACGAACCGGCGACACCGGCCCGCAGTCGCGTGGCATCGGCACGTATGCGCTCAATCAGCAGACCAACGGCCGCGGCATCCGCACGCAGCCGTACAGCACCAACCAGGCGCTGAACACGTGGACCTACGCCAGCATCAACGGCATGGCCGTTCCGCACGGCGTCGGCTCGGTGTGGGCGCAAGGCGCGTGGGAGGTTTACTGGAAGCTCGTCGATCGCTGGGGCTTCGACGCGAACCTCTACAACGCGACGGGCAGCGGCGGCAACCAGCGCATGATGCTGTACGTCAACGAAGGTCTGAAGAACGCCGCGTGCAACCCGACGTTCACGCAGATTCGCGATGGCATCATCCAGGCGGCCGCGGACAATCACGGTGGTGAGGACGTGTGCCGCATGTGGGAGGCGTTCGCGGCCTACGGTCTCGGCACGAATGCGGTGAGCGGTGGCGCGAACAGCACGACGCCGACCAACGGCTTCGACATTCCGGCGTCCTGTCAGGGTGGCGGCAACCCGGGGGTCACCGTGTTCAACGACACGTTTGAAACCCTGCTCGGGTGGCAGACGAATCCGAATGGAACCGACACCGCAACCACCGGCGCGTGGGAGCGCGGCGTTCCGCAGGCGACCAACTCCGGCGGTGCGAAGCAGTTGGGTACGACGACCAGCGGTACGAACGACCTGGTCACCGGACGGCTGGCCGGCGCGGGCGCGGGCGATGCCGACATCGACGGCGGTGTCACTTCGATCCGTTCGCCCGCGATCACCTTGCCGGCAACGGGCACGCTCACGCTGACGTTCAACTACTACCTGGCACACGGGACGAACGCGACGACCGCGGACTTCCTGCGGGTCAGCGTGGTGGGCAGCACCACGAGCGTGGTGTTCCAGCGGCTCGGCGCAGCGACCAATGTCAATGGCGCCTGGGCCGCCGCGACTGCGAGCCTCAACGCCTTCGCAGGTCAGACGGTGAGGATCGTGATCGAAGCCGCGGATGCGGCGACGGCCAGCCTGGTCGAGGCGGGCATCGACGATGTGAAGATCACGCAGCAGTAGTTCGACTACGCTGACGATCGAACGTGGGTCCTGCGCGGTGACGCGCAGGGCCCACGTCATGTGGGAGGCCGACTTCTGCCCTGCTGATGTGCCTCGCCCTGACGAGGTGCGTTTCGGCACGCGCTCCGTACACGAACAGCGTCGTCCTCGGAGGAAAAGGCACGCTGGCGCCGGGAGTCACGGCCTGTGTACGAGCCACAAGGCTCTCGGTAGGCTTCATTTCCGTTACCGAAGACTCACGCTGCCCGCGTGGCGCTGTTTCTCGGCAGGCGAGGTGTGGGTCGTGCTAGTAATCATCGATGCGCAGGCCGAGTCGCCGGTGGAGATCCTGGAGCACGGCAGCTCAACTGCCGGCGGATATAGCGTGACGGTAGTGCACGTGGATCCGCAGCGCACGACCTTCGCGCGGATTGCATCGCAGGACTGTCGTGTGACGGTGAAGATAGACAAGGCAGATTGAATCACCTGCCGGCTGCGGGATGGTTTACCCGGGAGGCTACCATCAATCAACTCAAGGACGCTCGTCATCGTGAGGCACTGCAAACAGCTGAATTCGTGCTTTCGGAAATCTTTAGAATTTGCGCTTTGCCGATTGCGGATCGACTAGCCCGAGCTAAAAGCGAAATGCATCGCGGATTGGGGGTCCTATGGGGACATCCACACTGGAACCCGCTTGAGTGTGGCTGGGAAGCCGAGTTGCGATTTGATGATCTCGTGCGCTACGCCTGCGCTAAGCATATAGACGTAGCGAACGACGCGTCGTGGGTGTCAATACGCTCAGCGCTAGTTTACGCATTTGTAGATAGATTCATCGAGAAGCGCCAAGAGCTCACGTTCAGTGCGCTCGATTCAGTAGTGGCTAGATCCTGCAAACATATCCGAACCAAGCTCGAAGATCACACGTTGGTGGTTCCCTGCAGGCTGTGGTCTCAAGGAATTCCGGATGAGATTCCAATTGGGCCTGTGACATTCCATCGAGCGCAGAAATTTCTCGCTGATGGAGCGATCAAACATGGGGGAGTGACGAGTACATCGAGTAAGTGGTCGGAGGAGGCCGCGGCATTCGCAAGGGAATCGGGATGGGTCGCAATCTTAACGATTCCGCATGTGGATGCGACGGTAGCACTCGACCGCGCAAGAAGAGCAATCGACTCCGCGATCAACGTACTCCGCATATTGCTCGGTCCTGAGCGAACGCGTCAGGTGCGTCGCGCGGAGTCTTGGGGCCCGCCTGGGAGCCATAGCTATTTCCGTTTAATGCCCGATCGCTCAATGCGTGTGACCGCCACATGGGGAGGTCGCGAAGACCTTATGTGGGAAAACTGGCCTAAATTAGTTTTCGGCGGAACGGCAGACGCGATCCGTGAATGGGCGGGCGCTTCTATTCACGGACTGACGAATCCGCAGCAACGCTTTCCGTTACAGCAGCGATTTCTTGATGCGCTCAAATGGTATGGTGACGCAGTGCAAGAGCACTCTTGCGCGGCTCGCATTGCAAAATGCGTCTTCGCTTGGGAGCGCTTGGTCGTCGCCAGCGATCGTCCGCCGCCGCCCGGAGTGGGCCAGACCGAGATTGTTTCGGAGCGGGTTGCAAAACTTTGTGAGTACAGCGATGGCGAAGTCGGAAGTGAGCTACGCAAACAAATCCGCAAGCACTATGACATCCGTTCGCGATTGGCGCATGGATCCAAGAGCCCTTGGGCGGATCAGCAACTTGAACTATTTGCCGCGGCCTGTGAAAAGCTAACAGCACGAGCGCTGGTCGGAAGTCTTCGACACTATCTAGAGCTGAGGGGTGGCGCCGGCACGGATGAGGAATTGGAGAAAACGTTCGCCACTGGTGAACGTGCAGATGCGTCAGGCGAGTAACACACGGTTTCAATATTTATCGCGGAGCCGTGCGCCACGGGGGGCATTTGTTTTACGATTTACCTTCTGAGATCTGGAGCCGACTAGCTCTCTACTCATCGCGCGACGTGCTCGCCCGCCGCTATGAGCAATTGCACGGAAGGGAATTGAACGGCGGACACGCTCGCGAACTCAACGCGCACATCGTTCAGGCACGCGAGTACTTTGATGCGGCCGCAAATGCTGGTGCATTGGTAAAGCCACTCTTGCAGTACTACGGCGTACTAGCGCTGGCGCGCGCAATCGTCATGTTTCGCGGGCGTGGTCGACGAGAAGCCACATTGACTCCTTCTCACGGATTGAAGGCTGACTGGCCCAGTGACGCTTCAGTCGGACAGGTGAAGTTAACTTTCACGAACGGCGCTTTTCGTGAGCTTCTCACAGCCACAAAAAATGCCCAGGAATTTTCCGCGACTTATATGCCGCTGGCGGACAGTTCATTGTTGAGTTCTCTTCCGTACAGCACGCCAAGAACTCTTGTCCAGCACTTATCTTTGCCGCCGAGCGCGAGCGAATGTCGCCTTGAAGATCTGGTGGCTCGGATGCCGCACCTCACTGATCTCTTTGAGGCGGCACTCCATCGTCCGTCAAGATGCTACGGTTGTTCGGTCACAATTTGGTCGCCCGACTCGCATACAAACATTTCGATTCTTCGCGCCCCTAAGCATGTTTCGCTCGATGAATTGAAAATTCGATTGGGCTTGCCATCCGATGCTGAATGTCGAGAAGATGGAAATAGTGGTATTCGGATGACTGTTACGCACAACGATCTAGATTCGATGTTTCGACGTTTGCCACACTTTAATTCCAAAGGTGGTGCCCTCGGAAGCGTCATCGAACCCTTCATCGGCGGGTGGCATCTTTCAAATCTAGCAGCGTTCTTTGTAAGTTCGTTTGTACTAAGCACATTCGTGCGTTATCACCCGACGAAATGGGCCTTACTGGCGGTTGGCGAGAAAGGTGACGCATTTATGCCGATCCTTTCTAGGCTCACCAACCTTATTCAGACTGAATTTCCAGCATTAACATTGAATGAGTTGGAGAGAGAGCCAACTGCTTAAGGGCTAACTGTCCCGTCGGGGATCAACGCTGTGCTCGCGGCGCACTGGTTCGCCGCGAGCACAGTTTCCATATCAATCCGCGTCATCACACCACGGATCGGATCGGTCGCCCTTGCCACGGTGGCGCGGGGTGAGCTGGATGACGTGCACGGAGTACGGTCCGGGTGAGAACGTCAGCCTCGGTCCCGTGAGCGTCATCGACGTCTGCTGCACGTCGGCCGAACCCTCGCCGGTGCGCGCCGCTTCGTCCTGTGCGATGCCGTAGCTGAACACCTTCGCCTTCTCGCCCTTCTTCAGACCGGGCAGGGAGATGGTGGTATTCAGGGCCGCGGACGGATGCTTATTGATGACCAGGATGCGCAAGCTCCGGTCGTCTCCCGTCACCGCGTACACGCCGAGGCTGCCGTAGTCGCTGCTCGCCTGCACCACCTTCTCGCCACCGCGCGCGAAGTTCTTCAGCAGCTTGTTCACGTAGAAACTCGGATAGCGGTCGGCCGGGCCCGCGGGATCCGCGCCACTGACGATGCCGTAGTCGCCGTAACGCCGCCAGCCGTAGAGCAACGTGCTGTTGTTGTTGCCGCCTTCCTGGCCGTTGCGCAGGTCCCACCACAGCATCGCGTTGAATTCCGTCTTCAACAGGTTGCCCATCGCGTCGGCGTAGAACAGGCCGTTGACGAGGCTGGTGGTCTGCTTGCCAGGATTTCCGAACACCGAATTGTGCTCGGTGACCGCGAGCTCCACGCGCCTGCCCCGAGGGCCCAGGTAGTCGTTGACCAGCTGGCGAATGGCAGCGGCGTCATTCGCCCAGGTCGAAGCCGAGTTGAGCAGGAACAGATCGCTTTCACCGCCCGGACCCTGTTCGTAGCGGTGATACACCACGAAGTCGGGCGTGACGCCGAGCTGCTTCAGCGTGTCGAGCACGATGGGCGTCCAACCCTTCTGGACCACGCCCGTGCGCGGGTTGGTGACCTGCTGCTCCGGGTAGTTGGAGAACGCGTCTTCGCCGAGCACGATCACGGCGCCGATCTTGATCGACGGATCGACGGCTTTCATCTGCCGCCAGTATTCCTTGAAGCGCGTGGCATACACGACGGGGTCGTGCGCGCGGCTGTTCTTGTCGGCTTCCCACGAACCGTAGTTCTCGTTGCCGATCTCCCAGTACCGCACGTTGTGCTTCTTGACCTTGTTGGCGTAGTTCACCCACGCGGCTGCTTCCTCGGGCGTGCCGGTGCCGTAGTTGGCCGTGATGTACACCGCGGCGCGGGTTGCCGCCGCGGTCGCCACGAACTCATCGAAGCTGGTCGCCCATTCGAAGGACTCGGGCGTGCCGTCGGACTTTTCGCTCCGGTTGGTCTGCCAGTGATACACGTCGGACAGCGAGCCGCCCGGGTAGCGCAGGGCCTGGTTCTTGATCTCCGTCAGCAGTGCCGTCGTGGTCGGCGACGCGTATGCGCCATCCCACACGGCGGCGTTCAGCCCGAACATGCGCCGATCGACCTTGCGGATACGCTCCTTTGGATTGACGGTGACATTCACGACGCTCGGCGGCGGCGCGAACTCGAGATGGACGTCATCCACGTAGAACCGGTTGGCCACCGTGACGCCGGCGTTCTCCTGCAACCAGAAGCCGGTGAGGTCGGCGATATTCGCGACGCCGAGCTGCGCCAGCGGAATGACGAGCTCCTGCCACTCGGCCGCCAGCGGACCGATGGTGACCGCGGGCTGCGCGACGAAGTTGCGCAGCGCCTGGAGGTTCAACGTCTGGCCGCCGGTGGCGCCGCCATGAATCCAGAGCTTCAGGCTTTCGAACGGGCCCGTCGACAGGGCGTTGTGCTGCAGGTACAGGGCTTCGAAGGCTTCGGCATCGACGGCAATGGCGCTCGAACCCGTGTGGACCGTCGCCGTGCCCGCGGTGTTGGCGGCCGCCCAGCTCCAGTTGTTCCAGCCGTTGACCAGGCCTTCCTGGTAGATAGCCATGCCGTTGACCGCCGGCGGTGGTGTGGGCGGAACGCCGGACTCCAGCACGATGGTGTCGAGGTAGAAGACGGGCGAATCGGCGCCCGCGATCTCCTGGAACCAGAAGCCATTCACCACGCGGTCGTCCACGCCGAGGTTGACGAGCGGCACCGTGATCTTCTGCCAAGTGCCTGCGACCAGTGGCCCGATGCGCGCGCCGGGCTGGGCGTTGTCGCCGATGATTCCCTGTACTTGAAAGATCTGTCCGCCGGCGGCGCCACCGTGGACATAGAACGTGAGATTCAGATAGCCGGTCGTGTCGACGGGCGCATCGGCAGCTCGTAGATAGAGCGCCGCGAACGGCGCGGCCGTGACGGCCGCCGAGACGGTGCCGGTGTTCGCCTGCGCGGTGCTGGCGAGATCGTTCGCCGCCCAGCTCCAGTTCTGCCATCCCGGCGCGAGCGCCTCGTCGTAGATAGTCAGGTCGGTGGCGCCGAACGCGGTGCCGCGCAAGCCGAGCATGCACAGCAGCATGAATAACCAGTAGACGAGACGTGGACGCGCGCTCGAAACATTTCCTGACTTCATGACGTTCCCCCTGAACTGATGACGACTACAGTGGCGACTGTGATTTCCGGCCCGGGTCGGACGATTGCTGCACACGCGTCGATCGGTCGCATTTCCATGCAGGATCCGGCGACGTGACGGTCGCGGATTGAATCACACGTGCATGCGCCGTGTAAGCCGGAATTCTTCGCCAAGTGGGGAGGAGCAGCGCGCTCGCCGCACGGCGACAAACTAGTTTCGCATTGTCTCGCGTTGTCTCGAATGACGTTCCCGTACGCGTATCTGCATCGCGGGCATGCGACTGCGTTCCCGGACTATCATGCAACCCATGACCACCCGCCGCGATTTCGTCATCGGCACGGGCGCCGCCTTCGCCGCAACCCACCTGACCGCCGAGGCCGCGAGCATGAGCACAGACGCGGCGGCCGAAAAGCTGCTCTCGGAGCTCACCGAAGAGCTGCTGTTCGACTATCCCGAAAGCGCCACGCAGCTCGGCATCGACAACGGCGCGCGCGCCGCATTGAAGTCGAAATTGTCGGATCGCTCCGCGGCCGGGCAGAAAGTCATCGCGCAACGAGTCGCGCAGCGGCTCGAGCGCCTGAAGTCCATCGACAGCGCAACGCTCGGCGAGGCGGCGCGCATCGATGTGGATGTCATGCGCACCGCGCACGAGTTCGCGCACGAGGGGTTCGCCTTTCCGTACGGCGACGTGGCGCTGCTCAATTCGAACTGGTCGTGGCGCAATGCGCCGTACGTCGTCGCGCAGAACACTGGCGCGTTCCTGGAGATCCCCGGCCTGCTCGACGAGCAGCACACCGTCGCCACGAGCGAGGACGCGGACGCCTATCTGGCGCGCCTCGGGGCATACGCCCGGCAGATCGATGGCGAGACCGGGCGGTTGAAGAGCGCGGCCGCGCAGAAGGTGATCGCCCCGGACTTCCTAATCGACAAGACTCTGAGCCAGATCGAGCTGGCGCGTGGCGGCACCATCGCGCAGTGGTCGCTCGTCACGTCGCTCGCCAAACGGACCAAGGGGATGCCGGGCGATTTCGCCGCCAAAGCCGCGAAGATCGCGACCGACGAGGTGGCGCCCGCGCTCGATCGCCAGATCGTCGAGCTCGAGGCGCATCGCCGGCGCGCCACGGGCGACGCCGGCGTGTGGAAACTGCCGCGCGGCGATGAGTACTACGCGTGGACGCTGCGCGCCGGCACGACGACGCGCATGACGCCGGATGAGATCTACCGGCGGGGCCAGGAAGAGCTGCGCGCGTTGCACTCCGAGATGGACGGCATCCTGAAAAAGCAGGGCCTCACCCACGGCACCGTCGGCGAGCGCATGACCGCGCTCGGCCAACAGGAGCGTTTTCGGTTCGCCGAAAGTGACGCCGGCCGCGCCCGCATGATGAAGATGCTCGAGCAGCGCGTCGCCGACATGCGCACGCGCCTGCCGCGCGCCTTCGCCACGCTGGTGCCGGGCAACTTGGAGATCAAGCGCATGACGCCCGAAGTGGAGCCCGGCGCGCCGGGCGCGTACGGCGGCCCGGGCAGCATCGACGGCAAGGTGTCCGGCAAGTTCTGGATCAACCTGCGCACGATGAGCATCTGGACCACCTACAACATCCCGTCGCTCACCTATCACGAATCCATCCCGGGGCACGTGTGGCAGGGCGAGTACACCTTCAAGCTGCCGCTGTCGCGCTCGCTGCTCGCCTTCAATGCGTACTCTGAGGGCTGGGCGCTGTACGCCGAGCAGCTCGCCGACGAGCTGGGCGTCTATGACGACGACCCGTTCGGCCGGCTCGGCTATCTACAATCGATCGCGTTCCGCGCCTGCCGCCTGGTCGTAGACACGGGGCTGCATGCCAGGCGCTGGACACGCAAGCAGGCCATCGAGTGGTTTGCCAGCGCCAACGGTTCGAGCGTCGAAGAAGTGACCGGTGAAGTCGATCGCTACTGCGCGTGGCCGGGGCAGGCCTGCGGCTACAAGGTGGGCCACAGCGAGATCAACCGCCTGCGTGCCCGGGCGCAAGCAGCGCTCGGGAAGCAGTTCGATCTGCGTCAGTTCAACGACACGGTGGTGCAGGGCGGCGGCGTGCCGATGATCACGCTGGCGCGCACGATCGATGCGTTCATCGCCGGCACGACCTGACTCGCGCGGGCAGAATAAAGAACAATGTAGATGAGGTGGTCGGCATGATCAAAGTGCTGTGTGCATTCCTTCTGTTCATCAGCGGTTCCTCCACGACATGGGCACAGCGACTCGAATTTCCCGCGGGTGAGATCGATGACGCCGGCCTGGCCAGGGCACTTCCGATACTGGCGCGGCAGGTCATCGCGATCTACGCCGACGAGAACCGCGGGGCATATCTGAGCAATCGGTTCCGGCTGCAGATGGTCGCCGGCGACTACGCGGCGGCCAACAGCACTGTGCAGAATCTGCGCGAGCTGAATGCAACGCAGGGCGCGGGCGGATCTTCGGCGGCACTGGCTCCGGATGAAATCATGGCGGCTGCCATGGCGCGGACCGCCACCGGGATGACGCTCGAAGACGCGACGAAGGCGGCGTTCCGGGATTTGTTTGGGCGATTGGACGACAAGGCGGCCATCGACGCTATCTACTGGCTCTGGGGTCCGGTCGGCAGATTCCACGACAACGTCGCCGCGATCGCGACCAGGAGCGCGGGCAGCGGCGCCATCGAGCTCGGCGAGGCACTCGAATTGATCCGCAACTATCAGCTGTTTCTGGAATACCGGACCCTGATTCCGCTCACCGAAGCGTTGATTCGCGAAGACGACGCGCGTCGCTATGTCGTTCTGAATGACGTTCCAATCCGGGCAAAGGACGGTACCACCCTGTGCGCGTCGATCGTGCGCCCGAAGAACGGGCCCGAACGCAGGCCGACCGCGTTGAATTTCACGATCTACGCCGTTCCGAATCGTATCGACAATGCGCGGCAAGCCGCGGCGCACGGCTATGCGGGGATGATCGCCAACGCACGCGGCAAAGCCTGCAGCCCCGATCGGATCGTTCCCTGGGAGGTCGAAGCCCAGGATACCCATGCCGTGATCGACTGGATCAGCAAGCAGCCCTGGAGCGACGGTCAGGTCGGCATGTATGGCGGCAGCTACGAGGGCTTTGCGCAATGGGCTGCCGTGAAACGCATGCATCCCGCCTTGAAAACCATCGTTCCGTGGGCGGCGGTGCATCCGGGTCTGATTTTGCCGATGTCCAACAACGTGTTTCAGAACGCAAACTATCAGTGGGCGTTCTACGTGACGAACAACAAGTATCTGGACGAGGCCGCCAGCAACGACCAGGAGCGCTGGAACTCGTTGAACAGTCGCTGGTACGCGAGTGGCAGGCCCTACCGCGACGTCGACAAGGTCGACGGCGCTCCTAACAATGTGCTGAAGCGCCAGTTGCTGCATCCGGCCTTCGACCAGTACTGGCAGGGCATGGCGCCGTACGGCGCCGAGTTCGCGAAGATTCGCATCCCGGTGTTGCAGATTGCGGGCTACTTCGACCCAGCGCAGATTGCGGCACTCTACTATCTGTCGCAGCACTCGCGGTACCACGCCAAAGCCGAGCACTACCTGGTCATCGGGCCCTATGGGCACCACGGCGCGGTGGCCGCATGGAAGCCGCCGCACTTCAACGGATACGCCATCGACGCGGTCGCCCAGTTCGACA
Organism: Pseudomonadota bacterium; assembly: GCA_043747875.1. Taxonomy (GTDB): domain Bacteria; phylum Pseudomonadota; class Gammaproteobacteria; order Steroidobacterales; family Steroidobacteraceae; genus CADEED01. Next base: position 74,137 of record JAYTOI010000027.1, read on the forward strand.
CCGTGGAGATGACCTACCAGTGGTTCGACTACGTCATGAAAGGCGGCCGGAAGCCCGAGCTCCTGAAAGACAAGGTGAATTTCGAAGTCATGGGCGCCAATACCTGGAGACATGCTCCGTCGGTTGCCGCGATGAGCAATGGCACGCTCACATTCTATTTGTCCGACGCCAGGACGGGAGACAGATACCGGCTCGATGCGAAAAAACCGGCGGCGCGCGGCTTCCTCGAGCAAACGGTCGACTTCGCCAACCGTGACGTCACCTCGACTAACAACCTCTATCCGGACGGCGTAGTGGTGAAAAACCTCGAGCTGAAGAACGGCTTCACCTTCATCAGCGATGCGTTTCCGGCGCCGATGTCGATCGATGGAGTGATCGGCGGCGTCATCAAGGCCTCGATCAACAAGAAGGACATGGACATCACGCTGGCGTTCTATGAAGTCATGCCGGACGGAGAATATTTCAATCTCGGCTACTACCTCGGGCGCGCCAGCTTTTCGCACGACCGCCGCGTTCGACGTCTGCTGGAGCCCGGGAAAATCGAGTCCGTTCCGATCGCGGGAGTTCCTCTGGTCAGCCGGCGACTCCAGAAGGGCAGTCGGCTGCTGGTGCAATTGACGGTGAATAAGAACCAGTACGCGCAGCTCAACTACGGTACCGGCCGAGATGTCAGTGATGAGTCCATCGCAGACGCCGGGGTGCCCCTGCAGGTGCGTTGGCAGAACGACAGCTACATCACAGTGCCGATCACGCGGTCATCACTGGATGATCTACCGCCGCAAGGTTCGAATCGCGCCGACAGTGCGTCCCGTAATCCGCTTCGTCATCGAAGTCGTGCGCGTGAACGCGGACCGCAGCGAAGGAATATCGAGCGCCGGAAGGTCGGGTAACGCGATATCTTCGGGGCAATCTGGAGGTGTGTGATGAAGGAAATCCGACGCAGCGACGAACGCGGGTACGCGGATCACGGCTGGCTCAAGTCCTATCACACGTTCGCGTTCGCCGATTACTACGATCCGCGCCACATCGAGTTCGGCGTACTGCGCGTCATCAACGAGGACCGCGTCGCGGGCGGCACGGGGTTCGGCGCGCACAGTCACCGCGACATGGAGATCGTCACGTATGTCGTCGCGGGCGAGCTCGCGCACAAGGACTCGACCGGCACCAGCGAGGTGATCCGTCCGGGCGACGTACAGCGCATGAGCGCCGGTCGCGGCGTCACGCACAGCGAGTTCAACAACTCCAGGACCGAGGCGGTTCACTTCCTGCAGATCTGGATCAAGCCCGACGTGCTGGGCATCGCTCCCGAGTACGAGCAGAAGCACTTCGAGCCGCGCGACACGCGCGGGCGCCTGTGTCTGGTCGCGTCTGCGGATGGCGCGCAGGCGTCGTTGCGCATTCACCAGGATGCGCGTCTGTACGCCGGCCGGTTCGACGCCGCCGAAACCGCGAGCCTGCCGATCGGCGCCGGCCGGCAGATCTATCTACAAGTGGTCCGGGGCAGCATCTCGGCAAATGCCGAAAAGCTGGCGGCGGGCGACGGCCTCAAGCTCGCGGGCGATGCGAGCCTCGAGATCAGCCACGGCGCGGATGCGGAAGTGCTGGTCTTCGACGTCGCGCGCGACGAAGACCCCCACCTGCGCGCCCCGGCACACTAGCTCCTGGACGATACCCAGGCCGTCCGTACCTGGCTGGCCGGTCACCGGCTGCGCCGATGCAACCTTCCGGGGCGTTCGGACGTCTTAACAGGCCGTGAGGGATGCGGGCGCTACGACAAATGTCATACAATAGGCTACATGCTTAGTAGCTGACCCTTCGGCCAGGGCGGCCGCGTTGGTCAGGAGCGAACTGACGCAGACGCAGGGCTCATGAGACAGTCATGAACATGATCAAATTGCAGGGCATCCACAAGTACTACCGCTCCGGCGAGCAGTCGCTGCACGTGCTCAGGGGCATCGACCTGCACATCCGCGAAGGCGAGCTGGTGTCCATCATGGGCTCCTCCGGCTCCGGCAAGTCCACGCTGCTGAACATCCTCGGTGTCCTCGACGGTTACGACTCGGGCAGCTACGAGCTCGCGGGGCAGCAGGTGAGAAACCTGGGCGAGACCGACGCCGCGCGGCTGCGTAACAAGCTGCTCGGTTTCGTATTCCAGTCCTTCAACCTGTTGCCTTTCAAGAACGCGGCGGAAAACGTCGCGTTGCCGCTCTATTACCAGGGCGTCGGCCGCAAGGAGCGCAACTACCGCGCCGAGCAGTTCCTGGACATGGTCGGCCTGTCGGACCGGAAGACCTTCATGCCTAACCAGTTGTCGGGCGGGCAGAAGCAGCGCGTGGCCATCGCGCGCGCACTGGTCGGCAAGCCCAAGGTGATCCTCACCGACGAGCCCACCGGCGCGCTGGACAGCCAGAACACGCGGGAGATCATGGCGCTGCTCAAGGACATCCATCAGCGTGGCAACACCATCGTCATCGTGACGCACGAGCAGGACATCGCCGATCAGACGCAGCGGCAGATCGTGCTCAAGGACGGCCTGGTCACGTTCTCCCACCAGTTGCACGACGCGGCCTGATCATGCTCGACGGCCTGCAGGAAATCCTCTTCACGCTGCGCCAGAACAAGCTGCGCACGTTGCTGACCGCGTTCGGCGTGTTCTGGGGCATCTTCATGCTCATCCTGTTGTTAGGCGCGGGCCGCGGCATGCAGAACGGCGTGTGGGAGGATTTCGGCTCGGACGTGCTCGACTTCATCATCGTATGGTCGGGCGACACCAGCGTGGCGTATCGCGGCATGGGGCTGGGTCGCAAGATCCGGCTCGAGCAGGCGGACATCGACGCGACGCGCAATCAGGTCAGTGGCATCCGCGTGATCTCGGGCGAGACCATGATGGGCAACCTGATCGCCAGCTACGAATCGAAGAGCGCCTCGGTGTCGATCCACGGCGTCCCCGACGAGTTCTTCGGCATCAAGGAAGACCTGCCGTTCAACTTCGGCCGCAAGCTCAATCCGCTGGACTCGAACGAAATCCGCAAGATCGTGGTCATCGGCACCGCGGTGGTGGACCGGTTGTTTCCCGCCGGCACCGATCCGGTGGGCAAGTTCATCCGCGTCCAGGACCTGGTGGTCAAGGTCGCGGGAGTGTTCCACGACAAGGGCAACCGTGGGCAAAATTCCGAGTTCATCTATCTGCCGCAGTCCACCTATCAGAAGATCTACGGTGGCGGCGGGCGCATCGACCAGATCTGGTTGCGCCCGCAGCGGGGCGTCGATGGCTTCGAGCTCGAGAAGAAAGTCGTCGAGCTCATCAAGCGCCGCCACGAGGTGTCGCCGGAGGACAAGCGCGGGGTCAACTCTTTCAACATGGCCGAGCCCGCGAAGCGGGTGAACGGCCTGTTCGTCGGCATCAATGTGTTCATCTGGTTCGTGGGCCTGGGGACGCTGATGGCCGGCATCGTCGGCATCAGCAACATCATGATCATCACGGTCAAAGAGCGAACGCGCGAAATCGGCATTCGCAAGGCATTGGGCGCCACGCCGTTCAAGATCGTCAGCACGTTGCTGCTGGAGTCGACGCTGGTCACGGGCATCGCGGGTTACGTGGGTCTGGTATGCGGAGTCGGTCTGCTCGAACTGGTTTCGTTCGGTCTGCGCACCGCGGGCGCCAAACTACCGTACTTCCTCAACCCCGAAGTGAACTTCCAGGTCGCGGTGACGGCCATTGCACTGCTGGTCGGCGTGGGCGTCCTCGCGGGGCTGTTTCCGGCCTTGCGCGCCGCGCAGATCACGCCCATCGAAGCGATGCGCGCGGAGTAGGCACGCTATGTTCTTCGACGTCGAAAAGTGGCAGGAGATCTTCAACACACTCAAGCAGCACAAGTTGCGCACGGCGCTGACCGCCTTCGGCGTATTCTGGGGCATCTTCATGCTCACGGTGTTGTTAGGGTCTGGCAAGGGTTTCGAGAACGGCGTGAAGGATGGCTTTCCGCGCGTGTCCAACTTCATCTACATCTGGGGCGGGAGCAAGACGCAGATCCCCTACCAGGGCATGCCCGTGGGCCGGCAGATCGGATTTACCGTCGAAGACGTCGAAGCCATCGCCAAGGACGTGCCCGGCGTGGGGGTCATCAAGGGACAGAACTCGGTCGGCATCTGGGGCGGCAGCCCGCCGTATGCCGCGCACAAGTCCAAAAATGGCGTGTTCGGCGTGGCGGGCGGGTTCGAACACGTCGAAGACATCCAATCCATGAAGATCGTGGAAGGACGCTCGATCAACTCGCTCGACGAACAGCAGCGCCGCAAAGTGGCGCTGATCGGCAAGCGTGTCCGAGACCAGCTGTTCGTCAAAGGCGAAAAGGTACTGGGCGGCGACATCACCATCAACGGGATCAGCTTCCAGGTCATCGGAGTGACCGAGTCCCTGCAACAGGGAAACCAACAGCAGGAAGACGAGAAGATCTATCTACCGAACGACACCCTGCGCTACGCCTTCAATCAGACTGGCTGGGTCGGCAGCTTCATGATCATTCCGAAACCCGGCGTGCATGCTCATGAGGTCGAAGAAGAGGTCAAGAAATACATTTCCCAGCGCAAGAAGGTGAGCCCGGACGACAAGGGAGTATTCGGCAGCTTCAACCTCCAGGACGAATACGACAAAGTCCAGGGGCTGCTGCTGGGCATCGAAGTGTTCAGCTGGATAGTCGCCATCGGCACCATCTTCGCGGGCGCCGTCGGCGTGGGCAACATCATGCTGATCGTGGTGAAGGAACGGACGCGCGAGATCGGCCTGCGCAAGGCGCTGGGCGCGACGCCGGCCTCCATCGTCGGAATGATCATGCAGGAGTCGCTGTTCATCACCGCGCTCGCTGGATACAGCGGGCTGGTGGTGGGCACTTTGTTGATCGAAGGCATCGCGAAGCTGCTGAATGCCAGCGGCGGCAAGGCGGAGTTCTTCTCCAATCCGTCGGTGGATTTCAAGACCGCCATCGTCGCGCTGGTGGTGCTGATCATCTCCGGAGTGCTGGCATCGTTGATGCCGGCCGCCAAGGCCGCTGCGGTGAATCCCATCGTGGCGTTGCAAGACGAATAACAGCACGAATAAGCAGGCAAAATGAAGCGAATCATCAAGTTCCTGATACTGGGCGTCATCGCGCTGGTGTTCATCGGCACCATCGTTTTCCTGTATCGGAAGTCGCAGGCGGCGCCCGTAGTCTTTCAGCTCGACTCTCCCGCGAAGATGACCATCATCAAGAAGACGGTGGCCACCGGCAAAGTGATCCCGCGCCGCGAGATCGAAGTGAAGTCGCAGGTGTCCGGCGTCGTGGACAAGCTTTATGTGAGCGCCGGCCAGACCGTGAAGAAGGGCGCCATCATCGCGCGCATCTCATTGCGCCCGAACATGCTCAACGTCAGCTCTGCGGAGGCCCAACTGCTGGCCGCGCGGATCAATCTGCGCAATCAGACGGCGGACCTGGAGCGCTACAAGAAGCTGCTCGCGCAGCACGTCATCTCCGAGTCCCAGTTCAATCAGTACGTCACCAACTACGACTTGCAGAAAGAGGCGGTGACGTCGGCCGAGAACACCTTGCTGTTGCTGAAAACCGGCGCGACGCGCAACTCGGACACTGTGTCCAACATGATTCCCGCCACCATGGACGGCACGGTGCTCGACGTGCCCAACAAAGAAGGCGCGTTCATCCTGGAATCCAGCACCTTCCAGTCCGGTACCTCGGTGGCGACGCTGGCCGACATGAACGACATGATCTTCGAAGGTCTGGTCGACGAATCCGAAGTAGGCAAGCTGCGGCAGGGGATGGAACTGATCCTGAACGTCGGAGCGCTCGAAGGTAAGCCGTTCAAGGCCCGCCTCGAATACATTGCGCCGAAAGGCGTGACGGACCAGGGCACCATCAAATTCACCATTCGCGCGGCGGTGACGCTCGACAAGGAGCTGTTCCTGCGTTCGAACTACAGCGCCAACGCGGACATCGTGCTCGACAAGCGGGAGAACGCGCTGGCGGTCAACGAGGGCAACCTCATCATCGAGGACAAGGCGACGTTCGTCGAAGTGGAAACGGCGCCGCAGAAGTTCGAGAAGCGCGCGATCAAGACCGGGTTGTCCGACGGCATCCACATCGAAGTGGTGTCAGGTCTCAAGCAGGAAGAGAAGATAAAGCACCGCTGACGGCGCTGCCTGCCGCGGAAGCGCGCACCGCGCCCTCAGGGGCCTCCGCGTGCGGTATTGCGCGGCATGTGTGCGGGGGCGCACCGACGTATCGCGGCGCGCCTGCCACGGTTCGTGCATGGCTGACTTTCTCCGGCGCGATTTCGACGAATTCCTGTTTGCTGCGGTCACCGTGGACGCGAACGGAAATCCGCTCACCGTGGTGACTGCCTTGGCGCGGCACGACCTCGACCCGTGGGAAGAGGCCGCGAGCCTCGCGCGCATGTCGCCTGACTCCGCGGCGCAGAGGCTGGCTGCGCACTTCGCCGATGTGCCGAACGGCCCCCCGACGCAAGACGATCGCCTCGCGGTTGCCACGCGGCTGGTGTCGCTGCTCCGGCGCGCGCCGGCGCCGATTGCCCGCTCCGCTGATGCCGGGACGACCGTAGTGCTCACGACGCGAGGCAGGCGGCTCAGGCCGGCTGTCTACCTGCTCCTCGCGCTCACCCTGCTGCTCATCGGCCAATGGGTCGCGGCGGTCCGGCAGCCGCAGTTTCCGGTGAACACCAGCCAGCCATCGGCGCCCCGAGGTAGTTAGCGGCGCAGCCATCAGCCCTGCCTGCGTCAACGGGCTCGCGGGTAGATTTCACCGGCTCGGATAATTCCCCTGCGACTAGGCACTCTTGCGCCCCGGATTGTTCGGGTGCGTGGTCCAGTCGGCCTTCTCCTGCGTGATCGCGCGGCCGGTGCGCGGATCCACGCCGGCGGTCATCGGGCGCATCGTGATGCAGCTCTCCACCGGGCACACGCTGACGCACAGGTTGCATCCCACGCACTCCGCGTCGATCACCTCGAAGTGTCGCGCGCCGTTCACCGTGTGCGTGATGGCCTGGTGCGAGGTGTCCTCGCAGACGATGTGGCAGCGCCCGCAGCGGATGCACAGGTCCTGATCGATGAACGCCTTGTCGACGTGATTGAGGTTCAGGTATTGCCAGTCGGTGACGCTGGGCACGGCCTTGCCGACCAGCGCGGCCACGGACGCGAAGCCCTTGCCGTCCAGATAGTGGGACAGCCCGTCGGCCAGGTCGTCGATGATCTTGAATCCGTACACCATCGCAGCGGTGCATACCTGCACCGTGCCCGCGCCCAGCGCCAGGAAGTCGACCGCGTCGCGCCAGTCGGTGATGCCGCCGATGCCGGAGATGGGCAGGCCGCGCGTCTCGCGCGAGCGCGCGATCTCCGCCACCATGTGCAGCGCGATCGGCTTCACGGCCGGACCGCAATAGCCGCCGTGCGAGCCCTTGCCGTCGGTGGACGGGTAGATAGTCAGCGTGTCGTAGTCGACGCGCATGATGGAATTCAACGTGTTGATCAGCGACACCGCATCGGCGCCGCCGTTCTTGGCCGCCTTGGCGGCCGGAAGGATGTTCGTGATGTTGGGCGTGAGCTTGACGATCACCGGCACGCGCGCGAACTTCTTGCACCACGCCGCCGCCTGCTGGATGTACTCCGGCACCTGGCCCACGGCCGCCCCCATGCCGCGCTCGCTCATGCCATGCGGGCAGCCGAAGTTCAGCTCGAGTCCGTCGCAGCCCGTGTCCTCTATCATCGGCACGTACTTCGCCCAGCTCGCCTCGTTCATCGGCAGCATCACCGACACGATCAGCGCGCGGTCCGGCCAGTCGCGCTTGATCTGGCGGATCTCCGCGAGGTTGGTGGCCAGCGGCCGGTCGGTGATGAGCTCGATGTTGTTGAAGCCGAGCACGCGCCGGTCGTTGCCGTGGATGGCGCCGTAGCGCGGGCCGTTCACGTTGACGATGGGCGGATCCTCGCCCAGCGTCTTCCACACCGCGCCACCCCAGCCGGCCTCGAAGGCGCGGTTGACGTTGTTCGCCTTGTCCGTCGGCGGCGCCGACGCCAGCCAGAACGGATTCGGCGAAGTGATGCCGAGGAAGTTGGTAGTCAGATCGGCCATGTCACGCCCCTGCCTTCAGGCCCTGGTTCAGAAAATGGTCGATCGAGATCGCGGCAAGCTTGCCATCCTGTACCGCGGACACGGTGAGATCGGTGCCGCCGGCGACGCAATCGCCGCCGGCCCACACGCCGGCCAGCGAGGTCTTGCGCGCCTCGTCCACCGCGATGCGGCCCAGGCGCAGCTCGAGGATTTCCTTCGTGTCCGCCAGCCGCTCCCAGGCGACGTTCTGCCCGATGGCCTTGAACACCACATCGGCATCGAGCTGCCAGGTCTGGCCGGTGCCCTCTAACTTCCCGTCCTTGTCCATGCGCGTGGTTTCGAAGCCGACGCCGCGGACACGCCCGTTCGAAACGACCAACGTACGGGGCGCCGCCCAGGTGCGGATTCCAACGCCCCGCGTCTGCGCGAACTCCTGCTCGTAACGGCTGGCGTTCATGTGTTCCTGGCCGCGACGATAGACCATCGTCACTTCTTCGGCGCCCAGCGCCTTGCTCTGCACCGCGATGTCGATCGCGGTCATGCCGCCGCCGATGACGACCACTTTGCGGCCCACCGGCAGCGCCGCCTTGTCCGGCGCCTGCCGCAGCGCCGCGATGTAGTCGACCGCGTTCACCACGCCGTCGATCTTCTCGTCGTCGATGCCGAGTCCGTTGACGCCGGCGAGGCCGAACCCGAGGAACACCGCGTCGAATTGCGCGCGCAGATCCGTCAACGAGACGCCCTGGCCCAGCGCGACGCCGGTGCGCACGTCGATGCCGCCGATGCTCAGGATGTATTCCACCTCGCGCGCGGCGAATTCGTCGGGTGTCTTGTAGGCGGCGATGCCGTATTCGTTGAGCCCGCCTAACTTATCGCGCGGCTCGAACACGGTGACGCCGTGTCCCAGCACGGCGAGGCGGTGCGCGCAGGAGAGGCCCGCGGGTCCGCCGCCGACCACGGCGACCTTCCGCCCCGTGCGCGGTGCGCGCTGGAACAGCTGCGTCCTGGCCTCGAACACCGGATCGGTGGCGTAGCGCTGCAGCAGGCCGATGCGCACCGGCTTGTCTTCGTGTGTATTTCGTACACAGGCCGCCTCGCACAGCACCTCGGTCGGACACACGCGCGCGCACATGCCGCCCATGATGTTCTCGCTGAGGATGGTGTGCGCCGAGCCCTTGAGATTGCCGCTGCGGATCTTCTGGATGAACCCGGGGATGTCGATGCCGGTGGGGCAGGCCGTGGTACACGGCGCGTCGTAACAGAAGTAGCAGCGGTCGGCGTCGATGATCGCTTCGGAGTGCGTCAGCGGCGGATGCATGTCCGCGAAGTTCTCGTCGATCTGCTGCTCGCTCAGGCGTCCGGGGCGGACGTCGGCGGGGTCGGCTGGCTTTTGGTTACTCATGAACTAGGCGGTCCGTTTGACCGGCTTCGGCGTGGCGAGCTCGCGTTGTTTGTTCACGGCGTCGTAGTAGGCGGGGAAGGGCGGGCGGTCGACGTGCTTGCCCGCGCCACGCTCGACGCGCAGCTCTCCCTGCGCGTACACGAGCTTGCCGCCACTGATCGTGTGCGAGGCGCAGCCTTTCACCGTCATGCCTTCGAAGATGTTGAAGTCGATCTTCTGATGATGCGTCTTCGCGGAGATGGTCTTGCTCGCGGCTGGATCCCAAACCACCAGGTCGGCATCGGCGCCGACGCTTACGCTGCCCTTGCGTGGATAGATGTTGAAGATCTGGGCCGCGTTGGCGGAGGTGACGCGCACGAACTCGTTCATCGTGAGGCGGCCGGTGTTCACGCCGTGATGCCACAGCACTTCCATGCGGTTCTCGATGCCGGCGGTGCCGTTCGGGATCTTGCGGAAGTCGTCCTTGCCCGCGGCTTTCTGTGGGGCACAAAAACAGCAATGATCGGTGGCCGTGGTCTGCAGGTTGCCGGCCTGCAATCCGCGCCACAGCGCGGCCTGGTGCTCGGACGAGCGGAACGGCGGGCTCATCACGTGCGCCGCGGCGCGCGTGAAATCGGTGTCGCGATACACGGAGTCGTCGATCAGCAGATGACCTGCCAGCACTTCGCCGAACACGCGTTGTCCCTCGTTGCGCGCGCGCGTGATGGCCTCGAGCGCCTGCCGTGAAGACACGTGCACCACGTACACCGGCACCTTGAGCACTTCCGCGATGCGGATGGCGCGATTCGCGGCCTCGCCCTCGACCTCGGGCGGTCGCGACAGCGGATGGCCTTCGGGGCCGGTGATGCCGCGTTTGTAGATCTCGTCCTGTAGTTTGAAGACCAGGTCGCCGTTCTCCGCGTGCACCGTGCAGATGGCGCCGAGCGTCTGCGCCGTGGAGAAGCTGTTCACCAGCGTCTCGTCGTCGCACATGATGGCGTTCTTGTACGCCATGAAATGTTTGAAGCTGTTGACGCCGTGCTCGCGCACCAGCGTCCCCATGTCCTCGCGCACTGTCTCGTCCCACCACGTGATGGCGACGTGGAAGGAATAGTCCGCGACCGACTTCTTCGCCCACTCGCGCCACTCGCGCCACGCGTCCATGATCCGCTGCTTGGGATTGGGGATGACGAAGTCGATGATGGTCGTGGTCCCGCCGGCCACGCCGGCGGCGGTACCGGTGTAGAAATCGTCGCTGGCCACGGTGCCCATGAACGGCAGCTGCATGTGCGTGTGCGGGTCGATTCCACCCGGCATCACATACTGCCCGCCGGCGTCGAGCACCTCGGCGCCCGCCGGCGCGTCCAGCTTCTCGCCGACGGCGACGATCTTGCCGTCGGCACATAGCACGTCGCCGCGGAGAGTCTGCTCGGCGGTGACGATCGTGCCGCCTTGGATGAGTACTGCCATCGCGCCCTCAGGTCTGGTTGGCCCGGCCCCTGCTCATTAAATAGTAGATCAGGCCGCCGAGGAACGACCCCGTGAATCCCGCCACGTCCCAGGCTGGATACGAGCCCTTTCCAGGCAATCAGCAGCTTACTGATTCAAGGGCATTGACGTAAGACAGAGAGTAAGCAGTCCGTAAGGCCCACCAACACAAGATCCGACTCACCCGGCATTGCGCGCCGCGGGGAGAAAGTCTTGGTGGAACGCGGAAAAACTGTCGACGCCGGTCAACGCACTCAGGGCGGTGAGTTTGGCGTCAGCGCGCCACAGATATCGCTGCCGAAAGGGGGCGGCGCCATTCACGGAATCGGTGAGAAATTCTCCGCCAATTCCGTCACCGGCACCGGCTCGATGTCGGTACCGATCGCAACGAGCCCGGGGCGCGCGGGTTTCGGTCCGCAGCTGGCGCTCACGTACGATTCCGGGGCAGGCAACGGACCGTTCGGGTTTGGCTGGCACCTGGCCATCCCCGCCATCACGCGCAAGACCGACAAGGGTCTGCCGCAATACCGCGACGCGGAAGAGTCCGACGTGTTCGTGTTGTCGGGCGCGGAGGATCTGACGCCTGCATTCAGAAAGAACGAAGCTTCCGTGCTCGATACCGAGCGGCGCGCTGGCTATCTAGTTACCCGATACCGGCCACGCGTTGAAGGACTCTTCGCGCGCATCGAGCGATGGACCCGGCAGTGCGACGGCGACACGCATTGGCGCTCGATTTCCAAGGACAACGTTCTCACGGTGTACGGAGCGACCGCGGAGTCGCGCATCGCCGACCCCGCCGATCTGTGCCATGTGTTCAGCTGGCTCATCTGCCAGAGCTACGATGACAGAGGCAACGCGATCTCGTATGAGTACGCGGCCGAAAACCAGGACAACGTCGATCCGCGCCGCGTCAATGAGCGCAACCGGGTGCGCACCGCGAATAGATATCTGAAAGCGATCCGGTATGGCAATCGGCTGCCGCTGCTCATCGATGCGACGCAGCCCGGTTTTCGGCAGTGCCACGTTCCGGCGCCCGACCTGTCGCGCGCGGACTGGATGTTCGAAGTGCTGTTCGACTATGGCGAGGGGCACTACGCGGAAACGCCGCCGGATCCTGACGGCCGAACGTTCGCGACCGCGACTCTCGACAACGCGGGCAAATGGCCGGCGCGGCTCGATCCATTCTCCACCTATCGCTCCGGCTTCGAGGTGCGCAGCTACCGGCTCTGCCGGCGCGTGCTGATGTTCCATCATTTTCCCGCCGAGCTCGGTGTCGATGACTATCTAGTGCGGTCCACGGAGTTCGTCTATCGCGAGCAGCCCAACGGCTCGTTCATGGCGAAGGTGCTGCAGTCCGGCTTCAAACGCATCGCTCTGCCGACGCCGCGCTATCTGAAGCGCTCGCTGCCGCCCCTCGAGTTCGAGTATTCGAAGAGCCCGCTCGACGAGCTCACTTTCGAGCGGATTCCACTGCGGGAGGTCGATCAGGAGAGCCTGCAGAGTCTCGCGGGGGGCGTCGATGGCCGCCGCTACCGCTGGGTGGATCTGAACGGTGAGGGCATCGCCGGCGTGCTCAGCGAGCAGGCCGACGCCTGGTTCTACGAACCGAACCTGGGTGAAGGGCGATTCGGGCCGGTCGAAAATGTCGCGGCGCGACCCTCGCTCGCGGCGCTGGGTCGAGGACATCAACAGCTGCTCGATCTGGCCGGTGACGGCAATCTCGACCTGGTCGACTTCGGCGCTCCCGCGCCGGGCTTCTTTTCACGCGATGAAGACGCGGCCTGGCGGGGTTTCAGGAGCTTCGAGAACCTCCCTAACATCAATTGGCAGGATCCCAACCTGCGCTTCGTCGACCTCACGGGGGACGGCCACGCCGATGTGCTGATCACCGGGGACGACGTGTTCTTCACCTGGCACGCGTCGCGTGCGGAGCAAGGATTCGGCGCCGCGAACTGCGTGTCGGTGCCGCTCGACGAGGAGCGGGGGCCGCGAATTGTCTTCGCCGACGGCACGCAGTCCATCTTCCTCGCCGACATGTCGGGAGACGGGCAGACCGACCTGGTCCGCATTCGCAATGGCGAGGTCTGCTACTGGCCGAACATCGGTTATGGCCGCTTCGGTTCCAAAGTGACGCTGGACAACTCGCCGTGGTTCGAAGAAGACGGTTTGTTCGATCAGAGTCGCATCCATCTCGCCGATATCGACGGGTCCGGACCCTCCGACATCGTCTATCTAGGCAGGGGTGGCATTCGCGTCTATCTGAATCAGCACGGCAACAGCCTCTCCGACGCCCGGCTCATCGATCGCGTGCCGCGCACCGACCATCTCACCTCGGTCGCCGTGGTGGATTTCCTGGGTCGCGGTACCGCCTGTCTGCTGTGGTCGTCACCGCTGCCCGGCGACGAGCGTCGACCGTTGCGCTACCTGGACCTGATGGACGGCATCAAGCCGCATCTGCTCACCTCGGTGCGCAACAACCTGGGCGCGGAAACGCACATCGAGTATGCGTCGTCGACGCGGTTCTATCTGGAAGACAAGAAGGCCGGCGCGCCCTGGGTCACGCGGCTGCCATTTCCGGTGCACGTGGTCACGCGCGTCGAGACACGCGATCTCATCAGTGGCAACCGCTTCGCGACCCGCTACACCTATCACCACGGATACTTCGACGGCATCGAGCGCGAGTTCCGCGGGTTCGGGCGCGTGGAGCAGATGGACACGGAGGAATTCGGCGTCCTCGTGGAAGGCGGTCCGGCGACCAACCTCGAGCGCGCCTTTCACGTGCCGCCGGTGCTGACGAAGACCTGGTTTCACACCGGCGCCTATCTGGCGGGCGCGCGGATTTCCCGGCACCTGGAGCACGAGTATTACCGCGAAGACGATGCAAGCGGTTCCGACGGATTGCTGCTCGACGATACCGTGTTGCCCCAAGGACTGGGCCTGGGTGAAACGCGCGAAGCCATTCGCGCGCTCAAGGGCGCGATCCTCCGGCAGGAGGTGTACGCGCTCGATGACAAGCCGGAGTCCGCCCGGCCGTACTCGGTCTCCGAACGTAACTACACCGTCAAGCCCTTGCAGCCTCGCGGCGCGAATCGCTACGCCGTGTTCTTCACGCACGCGCGCGAGAGCATCGACTTCAACTACGAGCGCAAGCTGTTTCCGGTGCTTCACGGAGCCATCGTCGACAGCTCGACCGCCGCGGGCAACCCGGATGTGGCATGGCGCGCCGATCCGCGCGTGACGCATTCCGTGACGCTGGATGTCGATGATTACGGCAATGTGCGTCGATCCGTGGCCGTTGGGTACGGGCGCCGCTTCGACGACGCCGATCCCATTCTGACCGACGCGGATCGCAGCCAGCAGAAGAGGATCCTCGCGACGATGAGCGAGGCGACCTTCACCAATGCCGTGCAGGCCGATGACGCGTATCGCGTGCCTCTAGCTGCTGAAGCTCGGACGTATGAACTGCTCGAGCTGGCGCCCGCGCGACAGCAGCGTGCGATGACCAATCTATTCCGGTTCGACGAGCTGCGCTCGATGGTCGCGGCCGCGAGTGACGGGCAGCACGAGGTTGCGTACGAGGATTTCGAGGCGAGCGCAAAAGGCGAGGGGCCGCGCCGTCGATTGATAGAAGAACAGCGCACGCGTTATCGCAGCGACCGGCTCGATGAGCTCCTGCCGTTGAATTCGCTGCAGGCGCTCGCGGTGCAGGGCGAGAGTTACAAGCTGGCGTTCACTTCCGGGTTGCTCGCGAAAATCTATCGGCGGTCGGGCGCCGCCGGCGATGAAAATCTGTTGCCGGATCCGGGCGCCGTGCTGCCCTCCGACGGAGCTCCGGAATCCGATCGTGGCGGATATGTCGATCTGGATGGCGACGGGCGCTGGTGGGTGCCGTCGGGGCGCGCGTTCTGTCATGTCGATGAGAACGCGAGCGAGCCCGCGGAACTCGACGAAGCCGTCCGGCATTTCTTCCTGCCGCGCCGCTATCGCAATGCGTTTGGACAGAGTGCGTTGGTCGACTACGCGCACGATCTCCTGGCGTGCCGGTCGCGCGATGCCGTCGGCAATGTCGTCGAAGCACAGTTCGATTTCCGCGTGTTGCAGGCGAAGCAGGTCACGGATCCGAATGGCAATCGCTCGTTCGTGATGTTCGATGGCACAGGGTTGCCGGTTGCCACCGCCGCGCGCGGCAAGACAGATGAATCGCTGGGTGACTCACTGGATGACTTTGGCGACTTCGACGCGGATCCGACGCTGGCGCAGTTGCAGGCCTTCGTCTCCGATCCGGCCGCGCGTAAATCGTCGCTACTCAAGAGCGCCACCAGTCGGTTTGTCTACGATGTCGATCGTTACGCGCGCTGTGGCGAACCGGCGCTCGCGGCGACGATCGCGCGCGAAACTCACGTCAGCGATGCGCGGCCGGGTCAGGACGTCAAGATTCAACTCAGCTTCGGGTACTCCGATGGATTCGGGAGGGAGCTGCAGTCGAAGACTCCCGCGGAGCCGGGCGCGGCGCCGACGCGCGGCTCCACAACCGTGCTGCCGGACGGCGACACCAGAGTCGGCGCATTGGTAGTCAGCGCTGGCGAATTGGCGGTGGGCGACACCAATTCGCGCTGGGTCGGCAAGGGCCGCATCGTCTACAACAACAAAGGCAATCCCGTAAAACAGTACGAGCCGTTTTTCAGCAGCACTCATCTCTATGAGCCTGAGCCGGAAATGGCCGATACCGGGGTGACGTCCATCGTCTTCTACGACCCGGCGGCGCGAATCGTCGCGACGCTCCATCCCAATCATACGTACGAGAAGGTCGTTTTCGATCCATGGCGGCACGAGACTTGGGACGTCAATGACACCGTCTCTGTCCCCGATCCAGCGCAGGATCCCGACGTAGGCGAGTATTTTCAGGCGCTACCGGCTCCGGAATACATGCCGACCTGGTACCGGCAGCGCATCGCCGGTCAGAAGGGCCAGCATGAAGAAAAAGCTGCGCAGAAGGCGGCCGCGCATGCCGCAACACCCGCCGTCGCGTTCTTCGACACCTTGGGTCGCCCGTTCGTCAGGATCGCGGACAACGGCCGAGACTCGAGAGGCGTCGCGCAGAGGCATGCCTCGCGCGTCGTGGTCGATATCGGCGGAAATGCGCGCGCGATTCGCGACTCGCTCGACCGCATCGCCGTCCGATACGACCATGATCTGTGTGGCGACCTCGTGCATCAGGCCAGCATGGAAGCCGGGGAACGATGGATAGTTAGCGATATCTCCGGTAATCCGATCCGAGTCTGGGATTCGCGCGGCAATTCCTTTCGGATTCAGTACGACGCACTGCGCCGAAGTCGTCGCTCTTTCGTGATGGGTGCCTTCGCGGCAGACGTCACCATAGAGAATTGCTTCGAACAGCTCATATACGGCGAGACATCAGGCAGCGGCCTCACGCCGGATCAAGTACTGCGCGCAAATCTGCGCGGCAGAACGCACATGTATTTCGACACGGCAGGAGTCGTGACGAGCCATGCGTACGACTTCAAGGGAAACTTGTTGCGCAGCTCCCGCCGGTTCGTCCAGGGCCACGGCAGTCCCATCGATTGGTCGACCTCAGAGGCACCGGATCTGGAATCGGAGTCCTATGCGAGCACCACCCGCTACGACGCGTTGAATCGACCTGTCCAGATGATCGCGCCGCGAAGCAGTCGGCCGAGTGCGGGAACACATGTGATTCAGCCTGGCTACAACGCGGCAAACCTGCTGGAGCGCGTCGATGTCTGGCTATGCGACGCAGACGAGCCTTCCGGGCTCGTCGATCCAAAGACCGCGAGTCTTCACCCGATTATCGGTATCGAATACGACGCCAAGAGCCAACGAACGCAAATCCGCTACGGCAACGGCACAGTCACGCATTACGCATACGACCGCAATACGTTCCGGCTCGTCAGATTGGTGAGCGCCTCGCGCGGCCGACAGGCTGTCCAGGATCTGACCTACTTCTACGATCCAGTAGGAAACATCACGCGCATCGGCGACGGCAGTCAGCAGACGCACTATTTCAAGGGTCAGGTGGTGCAGCCGGATTGCGACTACACCTATGACGCAACCTACAGGCTCGTCATGGCAACCGGCCGCGAGCATATCGGTCAGCTCATGCAGCAGCCCTCCGTCTGGACCGACGCATTGCGCATCGGCTTGCAGCAACCCGGCGACGGGACTGCGATGCGCAACTACATCGAGCACTATCTATATGACGCCGCCGGCAATTTCCAAAAGCTGACTCATCAGGCGGTCAACGGCAGCTGGACTCGAATCTACAGGTATGCAGAGGCGAGTCTCATCGAAGCGAACCGGCACAGCAATCGATTGACCGCCATAAGCAGTGGCCAGACCAGCGAGAGCTTTCGTCACGATCAACATGGCAACACTGTCGGCATGTCGCATCTCACCGCCATGCAGTGGGACTTCAGAGATCAATTGAGCGTGACATCGCAACGAGCAATCCGCGCGGAACAGGACGCGGCCGCGGCCGCGGAAAGGACTCTCTACGCATACAGCTCTTCCGGAGAACGCGTTCGCAAGACGACCGAGCGAGTTGGAGGCGTACGCAGATCTGAGCGCATCTATCTAGGCGGCTGTGAAATCTACCGCGAGTTCACCGCGAATGGTCAAGATGTGGTGTTCGAGCGCGAGACCCTGGAAATCAAGGACGACAGTCTGCGCATTGCCCTCGTCGATACCAGGACTCGAGGAGACGATGGATCTCCGCCGCAGCTCATCCGCTATCAACTCAGCAATCACTTGGCATCTGCGTGCCTCGAGCTGGATGAGAACGCGGGTATCATTTCGTTCGAGGAGTACTACCCGCACGGCGGCACGTCCTATCAAGCTGTCGATCGCCGCATCAAGGCTGCCGCCAAGCGATATCGCTGGGCGGGCAAGGAGCGAGACGAAGAAACAGGCCTTACGTATCACGGCGCGCGCTACTACTCCCCGTGGATCGGGATCTGGATCAGCTGCGATCCGATCGGTTTGAGCGATTCCGAGAATCTCTACACGTACTCACGCAACAACCCGATTTGCCTGAGCGACCCTACAGGCTGCGTGTCTGCCGCCGCGCAGCGCGAAATTGACGCGAATCGGCACGACGACTCGCGCATGACTCCTGATCAGATCGGTGACGCCTATAAAGAAACCTATGACGTGCCGAAAGATCTCTCGACGGAAAGAGCCATCTCGCCGGAACGCGCCGAGCAAATGGACCTGCGAGTGCTGCAAGGCGAATCGAAACTCAAACAGGAAAAGACCGAGACAAAACCCCTGACAAAGGCAATCGTCAAAGAAAGGCGTGAAGCGGATTTCAAGGCGGCGCAGCTCGGAATGTGGAATGCCGCCGTGGACATATCACTCGGCACCACCGCGATCAATTTCGTCCCTGGAGCGGTTGATTCAATCAAGGCGGCAAAGCCGGCACAGACCGGTGACAAGGTCCGCGACTTGAACTTGCGCGAGAGCTATGAAGGCGGCGAGATCGTTACGCACACCGTCGTCATTGCGGTGAGCCTTCTGCCCGTTGGCGAGATGATACAAGGCGCGCGGCTCGCGGCCAGCAAAGCACCGGCGCTGACCGGAACCGGGAGCCTGGGCGGAGGCGAGCTGATTGGCTTCTCGGAACAATGGGCGGCGGGCGCGAGCGAGGCCGGAGCCGGCTCACGCCTGAGCACGATCGGAGAACCGAAGGCGGTAACCGCGTTTGAGCAGGCGGCGCTGGATGAAGGTGCGGCCGTGTTCGAGGCCACTGACTCGCCCAGCGCGGCGGGCACAGCAGCTCACGACGCACTCGGTGCACCACGGGTTGGCCCCGACAAGTCATATCCAGGCTTCGTCGGGGAATACAAAACCCACTGGTACGGAATGATGACCGAGGAGCAGCTCAAGAGCGCGACCGTATCGAACTTCCGGCATGCACAGAAGTACGTGCGTGAAAACAATGGCCTCTTTCCAATTCGAAAAGTCGACCACTTCTATTGGCGCAAGAACGGACCCGCCGTGAAGTACACGACACACTAGCGCGCAAGGACTCGAAATGAAGCAAAAGACGACAATGCCAGTGAACGACTCCATCTTCCGCGCCGTCTACGACGCGCCCGCCTCACTACCGGGCCGACACAAGTGGCTGACCGGCGACGACGACGTGCGCACGCTCGAAAAGTTGCTGGGCATGCCGCCAAAGACCATCGGCGCGCCGCTCTGGGTGAGCGGCGACCGCAAGACCTGCACGAAGTGCAGTCGTGAAACCAGCTGGCTCGACATCGTCGCATCCGGGCTCGAGCACGTGCACAGCAAGGAGATGATCGCGCGCGTCATCCTGGGCGATCAGAAGTTCGTGAATGTCGAGGCGCCGCGTGCGATTGCAGACCTGAAGTGTTTTGCCTGTAAGGCATTTATCAAGAACATTCGCAGCTTCAAGTGCCACAACTGGGCGTATGCGAAACCAGCGCTGCTCGACGTCCTGCGCCGCATGGAAAAAGCAGTGTCTCGAAACAAAGGATAAACGGATAACTCGTCATGGCCGACCTCATCATCATCAGACTCCATCCCCGCGAGCCCATGTCGGGCGACGCCTTCGCGGCCGTGCTCAAGGATCTCGAGATCACCGCCAAGGACCTCGGCTTCGGCGACACCGCCAATGGCGTGACGCTCGGGACCGCCAGCGGGCTGGCGGATCATCACAAGCCATCGACCACCAACAACCAGGTGACGATCAGCAGCAAGTCGATACTGCAGCACTACATCGACTTCACCGATCCGATCACCTTGGTCAAGGAGCGCGTGCTCGAGGCGGCGGCCACCGCCGTCATCGTCGTGTCCGTGCCCGCCGGTCATCCGGAGCATCCGGATCCAATCGGCTTCGACTTGCGGCTCGAGATCACGAACGCCGGACGCAAGATCCAGCAGCGCGCGCTCGACTACAACATCGCAGTGAGCACTGTTGTCACTCTTTCGAAGAATCAGAAGGACTATTTTGCGATGGCAGCGAGCGCCTTCGTCGCGCTGCCCGGCAGCGCCGCGGCGATTGCGCCGGGCACCGCATTCGTCGAATTGCCGGAGGACGGCCGTGCGCCGAACTTCGACGAGCTCGTCAAAGCGATCAACCTGGTGCTCGCCAAGGACCTCGCGGGCCCAAACGCGGATCTGGCGCACCGCGCTCCTTTGTCGATCGCGCAGAGTCAGCACATCGCGGCGGAGATCGTCTGGAATCGCGCCGCCGCGCCGACACCGGTGCCCTCACGCTCGCTCGGCGAGTTGTACACCAAACCGGCGATCGACACGTCGATGTCCCAACCGCAGATCGACGCGGACCGTGCCCAGTTCGAAGGAGAGATGCTGAGTTATCGCTCGAAGCTCGACACCGACACGGAGCGCCTCGCGGGGTTCGTGTTCGCCGCCGGCGCCGCGGTGGCCTGCGAGGCGCAGAGCGCGCGCGCCGAACGCGCGGCGTTGAGATTTCCGTTGCTCGGGGTCCCAACCACGGGCACGGAGATCGTCGAAACCAGCGTGACGCTGCGGCAAACGGGTGGATTGAATCCGCAGTTCATCGTGCCGGCCGCGTTCTATTACGCGCTCGGCGCCATGATGGCGCCACAGATCGCCGCGCCGCTGCGCTATGACATGGCGCGGCTGGATACCGAGGCGAGATCGCTGGCGGCGATTGCGACGGCGATTGACGAGGCGGCGATCGCGTCATTGGCCATACCGGTCACGATGGCGCTTCCCGCGATCAACGCCGAGCAGGCCGCGCGTCGTCTGCGCGCGCTCGGCGTAGTCGGCGACGCGGATTCGGAAGTAATCCCCGCGCCGCCGATCACGGTGCTCGTCGCGGACTGGCTGGCCTATGCCGGTGCGAGCGCGCAGATCGACACATCGTTCTGGCAGCCGGAGGTCATCTCGCAACCGGCCGCCTACCTGGAACTGCTGCTCGCGACGGTCAGTGGCAGTCATCAACCACTCATCGCCGCGATCAAAGGCGCGCCTCACAATGTAGCGGCCGCCGCGACGCTGGTGGCCATCTCCGATCAGCAGTGGCGCAACTTCTTCCTCGGCCCATCGCCGCCTCCCGGCGCGCCGCCGCGCATTTCATTGTTGCCGCCGTTCACGGAGCCCGGCACTCCGGCCGAGCGTGTCGACGCGTTCATCCGGCATCTGCGCAAATTTTTCGCCGTCACCACGGCCATGAACATCGTGCCGCCGGCGGTGATCGGCGCGCCGCCGACACTGGGCACTTCGGTGGCCGACGTGCTCGCCGCATTCACCGCGGCATATGCAACGCATGCGGGCTCGGCCTTCGAGTTCGGCGTCGCGCCGAACCTGTCGGCGTTCGATCTGGCGATCAGCGATGTCTTCCCGGCCGAGCTGCATGCGCAGGGCTGGCTGCGGCAGACGCTCAAGACCATCGACGCTCTGTTCCGGATCACCGATCTCGGACCCGCCTTCGCGGAGCTGCAGTTCTCGTTGATGGAGGCGTTGTACGCGCGCGGATTCGCGGACGAACAAAGCATCCGGAATCTCTCGCTGGCGGACTTCCAGGACGCACTCACCGGCTCGGTGGCCTATCCACACGCCAGCGCCCTCTACACGAAGGCGGGCGCCACCGGTCCGGCAGCGTCGCCGGCCGGCGGCGCCTTCAAGCCCATCAATTCCGATGGTTCATTGACGAACTGCATTCCCCCGCAGCATTTGTCACCCTTCGGTCCGGTCGAATATCTGCACGAGCTGTTGAAGGTCTCCGCGCTCTCCACCTGCGAGCAGCCGTTGCAGGATGACGATCAGGGGCGCATCGAGCTGCTGCTCGCCCATCGCCGGGGTCCCCTCGGCAACCTGCACGCGACGCGCGCCAATCTCGACACGCCGTTGCCGATGATCGACCTGGTCAACGAGAGCCTGGAAGCGCTGGCGGCGAACATCCCCGCATCGATCGGCGGTGCGGTCTACGACACCGCCGAGCACGAGCTCGCCGGCCACACGCTGCGTGGGCGGGAAGGGAAGGGCCACGACCCGCAAACGTTGTTTGGCGCGCTTCCCGAGCATTCCTCGCCGGCCACTCCGGTCGAAAAGCCCGGTGCCTACGACCAGCTCGAGCGCGCCTTCACATCGCCCGCGCTGCCGTACGCGCAGCCGCTGGATGTCTGCCGCAGCTATCTACAGAAACTGCGTACCACGCGGTTCGAGACGATGCGGCGCTTTCGCAAGCAGATCACCGAATTCGTGCTGGATCCGGCGCACGAGCCCACCGGCTTCCAGCGTCACCTGTGGCGCTATCCGGTGCGCATCGACATCGCACGCGAATACGTGCGCATCTCGCCCGAGGAATTCGATCTCTTGTACACGCAGGACATCGTGACGAGCGCTGCCGCGGGGCGTCTGTTGCTGCGCGAGCTGTACGGATATGCCGCCGACACGACGGACGGCGTGGCCTGGTCGGAAGCGGTGCTGGCCGTGCCGGAGTTCATGGCGCGCACGGGCCTGAGCTATTGCGAATTCCTGGCGCTTGGGCGCGCACAGTTCGTGCCCATGATGCGCGCCGGTACCCAGGCTGAGTTTCCCGAATGCGAGCCGTGTTGCCTCGAAAGCCTGCGCATCGCGTTCGGCGCGTCGCAGGATCCGCTGGTCGCGCTGCGAAAGCTCGCGGTTTTCATCCGTCTCTGGCGCCGTCTGCGGGAAGTGCCGGGCGACAAGCTGAGTTTCGCGCAACTGCGCGACATCGCCGATGTCCTTCACCTCTTCAACGGTGACGCCATCAATGCCGATTTCATTCGTCAGCTCGTGGCGCTGCTGATGCTGCGCGACTTCATGAGTTTGCCGCTCGACGATGGAACGGGCAGCGCGGCCACGGGTGCCGATCGCCCGCATCTGCTGGCGCTGTGGGTGGGCCCGGGTGCCGCGAAGTGGGACTGGGCGCTGGAAACCCTTCTCGGGAAGATAGACGCCTATGCCGAATCGAGGATGGCGAGCCTCCGGCGTTCGCCCGAGCTGATCAAGGTCATCGTAGAGAATCTCGATCCGCTGTCGCGGCTGGCGGGGTTCGATCCGTCCGTGTCGACGGATACCTGGCATGCTCAGCCGACTCACACGCTGCGCTTCGTCGAGATACTCGCGAAGATCTACGCCTCCGATTTCACGGTTGGCGAGATTCTGTTTCTCTTCACTGCGCTCGAGCATCTGGATGGAGACGATCCATTCCCGCTTCCCGACGCGAACGAAGCAGTCGACGCGCCGTTCAATCTTCCGGAGGATGACGGGCATGCGTTGTGGACTCTGCGCAAGAGTTTGCTTGCCGTAGAGCCCGGCGAAAGCCTGGAGCAATGGAGCTGGAGGCGAATCGACGCGTCGCTGCGCGAGGAATTCGGTTTCACATCCGCGTCCGGTCAGCCGGATGCACTGATCGCGCTGGCGGAACATTTCTTTCCGTCCGAGATGCACGGTTGGCATGCGCCCACGGCCGCGAAACGGCAGTACCGCGTCAGCCTCGCGGGCGCGGCAACCTCGCCGCTGATGTGGAACATGCCGCGGATTCAACCGTTTCACTACGACCCAGGCACTCAGGAACTGTGGACGGAGCTGCCGATCAAGGACGAAGCGGTGATCGAGGCGCTGCAGGAAATGCGGCCGCTGTCGAGCCTGGAGCAGGCGGCCGTGCACGGTCTGTACTTCGCGCCGCGCGCCGCGCTCGCGAAGTTCTCGTTCCTGTTCGCGAATTTTGGCGAAGCCATCGAGCGGCTCATCCAGGAAGCGGACGAGAACAAACGCTGGCAATATTTTCGCCAGGAGTTCGCGCGCTTCCATCGCCGCTGCGAGCTCATCGCCGAGCACCTGGCGGGCCACGTGTCTTGCGCAACCGGCGGCCGGCAACTCGATGCACAGGTCGCCTGGCGCGTGCTCAAACAACTTCATGCGGATGAGAACTTCGGCAAGACCCCTTGGGAGGCGGATTCCGGCGCGCCGCCGGACGTGGCCTGGGGCCCGCAGCCGAATGGCGGCGCGTTCGCTGGATTGTTAGGGCTCACCGGCACGGGGTTGCTCGCGGAGTTCAGCACCGACGACGCCTCGCCGGTGTGGCGCGAAATGACGGGCCCGCTGTGCGCGTTCGGAGACATCAACAATCGCTGGAATGCTCCGGTGCCGACGATCACGCCCGCGCTCGGGTTGATTCTCACGCCGGCGCAGCGGCGTTTCGTCACGGCGCGCAATGGCTTTGCATTGCGCGACGCCGACGGCAAGCCGCTGGGCGGCGCGCAGCGCTTCCGTGTGCGTTGGTCCGGAACCTTGCTGGTCGAGCAGCCGGGGCAGTACCGGTTCTTCGCCGGTGCGCCCACGCCGCAGGGCCAGCAGCCGGATTTCGACGCGGCCCAGTCGCAGAGCTGGCGGTTGACGCTGCGGCGCGGCCAGAAGAGCTGGATACTGCTCAACAACAACTGGGTTGGCGAAGACGCGCCCGACGACCACTCCGGCGCGCTGCTGCTGAGGCGCGGCGCGTATCAGATCGTGGCGGAGCTCGAGCAGCGCGAGCCCACCTTCCTGCGCGAGGAGGACCTCTGCGCGCAGACCTGCGGGTTCGAGATCAAGTACTGCGGACCGGACAGCGGCGACTGTCCTGCCACTCTGCCGGTCAGCCGGCTGTATCGAAACGCGAAAGACGAGCTTCTCGGGGCGCGCCTGGACCGCGACGGCAGCAGCGGGGAGTTCCTCGCCGAGCACTACACCAGCACCCTGCGCGACATCCGCCGCACTTATCAGCGCGCTTTCAAGGCGGTCCTGTTCGCGTGCCGCTTCCAGCTGTCGGCAAAGCCGATGCCGGGCGACCGGCAGTCGGAGCTCGGCTATCTACTGGATCACGGCCAGGCATTCTTCGGCACCTCGCATCCGAGAACCGGCGCCGCCGCATTCGGCACGCACCACGCCTACTTCGATTTCAACCTGTTGCCGGTCACCGATCCGTATCGTCCGCCTTTGTCGGCGCACGACTCGCGGCAGCAGCCGAGCGCGATGCGGCAGCGCGCGCTCTTCGACTGGTGGGAGCGCATCTGGGACTACTGCCTCATGCGCAAGCAGACGCGCGCCGCGCGCGAGCGGCCGGCCTGGCTCCTGTTCCATGAGGCGTCGGAGCGCCAGCCCGACGACCCGCCGCAGCTCGTGCGGCATGTGGGCGTCGACATACGGCATGCGCCATTGGTGCTGAACTACTTCGATTCGCCAGCCCCCTACGTGGTCAGCACGCCGGATCTGGAGGACGAGCGCTGGGCGGTGCGAGTCTGGCACGGCGATCAGTGGGTGCGAGGCCTGCTGCGCCACTTCTTCGCGGAGTGGATAGGCGCCGCGCGGCCGGACCTGTGGGCGGCCGACGACCCCAAGCTCGCAATCGGCTCGCCGCCGCACTCCGGCAACCAGAATCTCACGCGCTTCGTCCAGGATGGTTGCTTCGAGAACGCCGCCCCGCGTCGCTACCAGGACGTCGCCAGGCTCAACGACGGTCTGCGCGAGCGCGCTCGCGCGGCCTTGCTGGCCTATCTATGCGGGATGGATCGCGTGCCGCTGCCTTGGAATGGCGCGCACGCCAAAGTGCCGCGCGATCTGAGCGAGCTGCTGTTGCAGGACGTCGAAGTCGGCCTCTGCCAGCGCGCGAGCCGCATCGAGGAGGCGACCAGCGCGATTCACGCCTATGTGCAGCGCGCACGCCTCGGGCTCGAGCCTGAGCTGGCCGTGACCGAGGAATTCTCACGGTTGTGGGAGCGCGTATTCGCGACCTTCAATCAGTGGAAGACCTGCAAGCTGCGGGAGATCTATCGCGAGAACTGGATCTACTGGGATGAGCTGGAGAAAGATCGAAAGACCGACGCGTTCCATTTTTTCGAATCGGAGCTGCGGCGCGCGACACTGGCCATCCCCGTTCCGGGAGGGCTCGAGTACTGGCCGGGTGCGCGGCCTCCCGCGCATCCCGGCCTGTGCACCTTGCAGTCGAGCGAGCCGTCGGCCATCGAGCTGTTCAACCCGGGACCGGTGCCAGAAGGCTTGGGATTGCTCGGCACTCCGGATCGTGACGGTCGTCCGTCGTGGATGGCGCCGGTTCGCCGCTTCGGCGGCGGCACGCGCGGCGGAACCAGCGATGGCATTCCCAATGACGGCAATCCGAACGGCAATCCAAATCCGGGCATCGATCCGGCGACGGGCCTGCCCGTGGGCGCGGGCAACAATGCAGGCACGAACTCCCCGCTCGTTCCCGGCGCTCCAGGTGGCAGATTCGGCTTCGGCGAGAATAGCGATCACCTGCCACTGTGGTTCCAGACCGCTGTGCGCCTGGGCACGCGCTTCCTGCGCATCGCGGCGGCGGCGATTCCGCCGGCCTCGACGCAGTTCGTGGCGCGCCGATCCGGCGAGCACGGAGGCTGTTGCGCGGAATGCGGCTGCGAGCATCCCCCGACGATGGATGAGTATTACTTCTGGCTCGAGGACGCGCGTGAGTTCGACGAGGACTTCCAGCATGCCGACGATGGCGTTCAACCGCCCGATTCCACCTCCGGCTGGCACAAGCCAAACAACCTGGCGAACCTGTTGCATTGGGATTCCGCGGCAGCCGTTTCGCTGTTCTGGTGCCGGGTCCACAACGGGGAGTTCCAGCAGCCGCGTCGCTCGAGCGACGTGCTGGCGATCGATGCGAGCTTCCTGAGCACGGGGAAGATCCCGCAACTGGATTTCAAGGGACGCCTGGTCGATTCGTTGCGTTTCGAGATTTCGGGCGCTCTGGTTCCCGCGGGACACAATGACCCTTCGCCGCCGGGATTCCGCTACGACATCGAGAACGACTCCGCCGTCACACTGCCTCTGGTGGAGGCCGCTCTGCCTGCAGCGAGTGCGGGATTGCCGGGTGGACTGCGCGCCTATCCATACTTCGCCTACTTTCCGCCGGGCGCGCCCGTCGAACCGGCATCGATGTTCAGTGTCGCGCATGCGGTCGCGCGCACGTTACGTTCGCATTGCCGCTTCGAGGCCGCGCTCAAGTGGTACGAAATCGCTTTCGGACCGCTCATTCGCGACAACACCTGGTCGATCTGTCCCACGCGGGATCCCGCGATTCCGGACCCTGCAATTCCGGATGGAGGAGGCGATGGTGGCCCTGACAACCCGAACGGCATCTTGGTGCTTCCGGGACGCATCGCAATCGCCGAGGTGACGGCCGGCGATACCACCTGTTGCCCGACCGTGGCCGAGACGGATCGGATCGCTCGCGAACGCGCGGTGACACTCGCGTACCTGGAAACATTACTGATGTGGGGCGACGCCCTGATGTGTCGCAATTCCCCGGAAGCATTTCAGCAGGCGACCGTGGTCTACGGCACCGCCGAACGCATTCTCGGTGTTCATCCGAAGACAGTGATGGCGCACGACGAAACGGCTCCGATGACCGTCGCGACTTTCGCCGCGTGGCCGGCGCCACTCAATCCAGGCCTCATCTCCCTCTACGAGCGAACCGGCGATCGCCTCGAGACGTTGCATCATTGTTCGAATGCCCGTCGCCTGAAGAACGGGCGACCGAATCTCGACATGCCGTACTTCGGCGACGATCCGGTGCGCGACGGCTGGATCGCAGCCATGAATTGCTGTGGTGACGATGACGGATGTTCCTCGTGCTGCAACGCGTATCGATTCTCCTATCTATTGCAGAAGTCGCTCGAGCTCGCGGGCGAGGTACGCGCCTTCGGCGCAGAGCTGCAGGCGGCCTACGAAAAAGGCGATGCGGAAGCCCTCGCATCCCTGCGCGCCACGCATGAGCGGCAATTGCTCGAGCTGGCGCTCGAGATTCGCAAGGACGGATGGCGCGAGTCGGATTGGCAGGTTCAGGCGCTACGCAAGACCAAGGAAAGCGCCCAGACCCGCAAGCGCTATTTCGACGGCCTGATACGGGTCGGCCTGATCGCCGACGAGAACGTGCACGTCGCGCAAATCGATGTTTCGAACCAGGATCGCACGGCGGCAAATGGCTGGGACGCTCGTTCCGCCGTGGCCAATTTCATTCCCGATTTCACGTTCGGGGCCGCAGGCATCGCGGGCAGCCCGGTCGCGATCAACCAGATTCCCATCGGCTCGAAGATCGCCAATGCCCTGTCGACCCGGGGGCGCATCGCCCATACCGACGCCGAGATCGTCGGCACCAACGCATCGCTCAGCATGACCTTCGGTGGATGGGCGCGGCGTCTGGCCGAATGGCAGCATCAGTCGGAAGTGATCGGCATCGAGAGCGAGCAGATAGAGCGGCAGATCCTCGCCGCCGAACGCCGGCGCGACATGGCGCTGCGCGAGCTGAACGATCAGCAGCGCCAGATCGAGCACAGCACCGAGGTGCAGAATTTCCTGCGCGACAAGCTCACCAGTCATTCGATGTTCCTGTTTCAGCAACAGGAAGCGGCGGCGAATCTCTTCCAGATTCACCAAGTGGCATCGCAGCTCGCGGCGCGGACGCAGCGCGCGTTCAACTACGAGCGCGGCTTCACCTCGCGGACGTTCCTGCCCGAACATGGCTGGGACAATCTGCATCACGGCCTGCTCGCCGGCGAACGGCTGCAGCTCGCGCTGCGCCAGATGGAAAAGGCCTATCTGGATTCGAACTGCCGCGAGTACGAGCTGACCAAACACATCTCGCTACGACAGGATTTCCCACTGGCTTTCCTGCAATTGCAACAGTCCGGCTGCTGCGAGATCGAGCTGCCTGAGTGGTTGTTCGATCGGGATTACCCGAGCCACTACATGAGGAGAGTGAAGAACGTGATGCTGACGATTCCCTGTGTCGTCGGGCCATACACGGGCGTGCACTGCCGCCTGACCCTGCTCAGCAGCGCAACGCGGATCGATCCGCGCCTGAGCGCGGTTCCCGCGGATTGTTGCGACGGCGAGGAGCACGATGGCTACACCCCGCTGCGCGATGATCCGCGCATCGTGAAGACCTACGGGGCCACCGAGGCAATCGCCACCTCCAGCGGCCAGAACGACAGCGGCATGTTCGAGCTCAACTTCCGCGACGAGCGCTATCTACCGTTCGAGTTCCGGGGCGCGACCAGCTGCTGGCGCTTCGAATTGCCGCGGGACAACAACCGCTTCGACATCGAGACCATGAGCGACGTCGTCATGCATCTCAACTACACCGCACGCGAGGGCGGCGAGCAGCTCCGCGCCGCCGCCGGCAGACTGGCGCACCGCAAGCTCACCGGCGATGGTCTGCGACTGTTCGATGTGCAGCGGGAGTTCCCCGAGGCCTGGCATCGCGTTCACGCGCATCACGGAGACCAGCACGCGCATGGCGACCTGCTGTTACCGTTGCGCCGCGAGCACTTCGCGTTCGATCCGCGCCATCGGGACCTGGAGCTGAATCGCCTGGAGCTTTTCCTGGAACTGCATCCAGACTCGACGCGGGCGGATCACGTGGTTCGATTCCTCGCGCGCGACCAGATTCAGTCGGAGAAGGATGGGTGCGAATGCGACGGATACGACATCCACTGCGTGCGGAGCGTGGAAACGTCCGACCTGTATCACGGCGTCTTGCGCCTCGACGCGAATCCGCTCGAGGTCGGCAAGCACGGTGAGGTGCTCGGAGCTCTGCGCTTCGGCAGAGGATTTCCGAAGGTGCGACGGGCATTCCTGTTGTGCGGATATGGTCCGTCAACGAATCGCCGCAGAGGAGGTCTGGTTGCCCCGGCCCATGCTCATTAGATAGTAGATCAGGCCGCCGAGGAACGAGCCCGTGAACCAGCCGTAGCTGTAGAACCACTGCAACGCGCCGGTGATGATGGCCACCAGCGTCAACGCCACCGGGACGCCCAATGCCACGAATCCGGCCGCGTTCCAGGCCGGATAGGACCCTTTATCCAGGTAGAGCCCGGGCAGATCGTAGTGCTGTCCGCGCACCACGAAATAGTCCACGACCATGATGCCCGCGATGGGGCCGAGCAGGCTCGAGTAACCGAGCAGCCAGTTCGAATACAGGCTGTCGACGCTGACGTCCGAATGGAGCCAGCCCATGCGCTTCAGCAACTCCCAGCTCATCAACGCGATGCCGATGAACCCGGTGAGCAGCACGCCCTTCTTCTGGTTGATGAGCCGCGGCGCCAGGTTCTGGAAATCGTTGGTGGGCGAGACGATGTTGGCCGCGGTGTTCGTGGAAATGGTCGCGATGATGATGATGACCATCGATACCGCGACCCAGAACGGGTCGTCGATCTTGCCGATCAATGTGATGGGGTCGGAGACGGTCTCGCCGACCAGTTTCGTGGACGCCGCGGTCATCACCACGCCAAGCCCAGCGAACAGCACCATCGTCACCGGCAGGCCGACGATCTGCCCGACGATCTGGCTCTTCTGCGATTTCGCGAAGCGGCTGAAATCCGGGATGTTGAGCGAGAGCGTGGCCCAGAACCCCACCATCGCGGTGAGGCCGGCGAAGAAGTAGCCCCACAGCGATGCGCCCGCGGGCCGACCCGGCGGCCGCGCCAGCAGCTCGCTGACGGATGCCTGCGGCCAGGCCCACACCAGCAGCCCGACACCCACCAGCAACAGCAGCGGCGCGGCGAGCACCTCGAGCCACTTGACCGACTCCGGGCCGCGCAGCACCACCCAGACGTTCAGCGTCCAAAATATGAAGAAGCCGATGACCTCGCCGGCGCCGCCGAGCTGCGCCCAACTACTGGAGACGGCCGCGAGCATGAGATGCACCGCGATGCCGCCGAACAAGGTCTGGATGCCGAACCAGCCGCAGGCGACCAGCGCGCGGATCAGTGCCGGCACGTTGGAGCCGACGATGCCGAACGGCGAGCGCAGCATGACCGGGAACGGGATGCCGAATTTCGTGCCCGCGAAGGCGTTCAACGTCAACGGGATCAGCACGATGACGTTCGCGACGAACACCGCCCACAGCGCCTCGCCCACCGACAGGCCGAAGTAGGTAGTTAGAACGCCGCCCAGCGTGTAGGTCGGAACGCAGATGGCCATGCCCACCCACAACGCGGCGATGTGCCACGAGTTCCAGGTGCGCTGCGCCACCTTCGTCGGCGCGATGTCTTCGTTGAAGCGCGGGCTGGCCGCCAGATCGGCGCCGACCTCGAGCTCGTAGAACTCACCGACCTGGACTGCGCGGCTCTTCGCCACGCCCGCCATGTCCGCCATCAGCCCTGCACCAGCGGCCCGTATGCGTCCGGCCGGCGATCGCGGAAGAACTGCCAGGTGTCGCGCACCTGGCGGATCAGGTCGAGGTCGATCTCGTGCACCAGCAGTTCGTCGTCACCGTAGCTCGCCTGCGCTTCGATCTCGCCGCGCGGATTGACGATGTAGCTGGAGCCGTAGAACTCGCCCATCTTCCCGGCCCAGGGCTCTTCCCTGCCGACGCGGTTGATGGCGCCGATGAACACACCGTTCGCCGCGGCCGACGCCGGCTGCTCGAGCTCCCAGAGATATTTGGAGAGGCCGGCCACCGTCGCGGACGGATTGACGATGTACTCCGCGCCGTTCAGCGCCAGCGCGCGCCAGCCCTCGGGGAAGTGGCGGTCGTAGCAGATGTACACGCCGAGCTTCACGTACGCGGTCTGGAACACCGGGTAGCCGAGATCGCCGGGTTTGAAGAAAAATTTCTCGTAGAAACCCGGATCGACCTGCGGGATGTGCGTCTTTCGATATTTGCCGAGATACTTGCCGTCGGCGTCGATGACGGCCGCGGTGTTGTAGTACACGCCGGTCATCGCCTCTTCGTAGACGGGGACGACCATGACCATGCGATATTTCTTCGCGTACTCCTGCATGAGCTTCGTGGTGTAGCCGTCCGGCACCGCCTCGGCTGCGGCGTACCACTTGCGGTCCTGGCTGGGACAGAAATAGGGCTGCGTGAATATCTCCTGGAAGCACAGCACCTGGACGCCGGCCGCACCGGCCTGGTCGATCAGCGGCAGATGCGCCTCGATCATCCTGTCCCGGATCTTCTCGGGGCCCATGGATACATCGCCCTTCAACCCCATCTGGATCAATCCGCACTTGAGCTTGCTCATTCCCAGCCTCCCGGATGCCGCTTCGACATGCCGGTTATAGGAACACAGAAGCGCCCGTCAGCGGAAGTTCG
This sequence comes from Pseudomonadota bacterium, assembly GCA_043747875.1. Classification (GTDB taxonomy): domain Bacteria; phylum Pseudomonadota; class Gammaproteobacteria; order Steroidobacterales; family Steroidobacteraceae; genus CADEED01. Next base: position 106,250 of record JAYTOI010000027.1, read on the forward strand.
CCGGCTAAACCACGGCGCGATTGCGCGGAGATCCACGCCTTGGGATTGATCCCGCATTGTTGAGGGGGAGCGATAACTGTGCTTGCGGCCTGCCGGAAGGTCACGAATTTGAGTCGCTAGGTTGGCTCTAAAGCGCATCGCTTCAATTGTTTCGAGTTCGTAAAGGTTTTCGACGGCATACGCTCCGCCCGTCACACAGGGAATACGCGGCACAAGCCTAACTCCTGACGCAAGCGCACCATTTGTTTCTTGCCATTCGCGAGCAAGGGGATGACCGGTGAGATACTCGAAGTCTTCGAGGGTCGCCAGAGCCCAGCCTTCGATGTCATCGGCGACACGCTGCAGCGCGGCCGTCTCGGGATCGAACGAGTAGCTCCCATCTTGTTTCGAGCAAAACTGGCCGCCGAATATGTCTTCAGCAAAAAAAAGCAGCCGTCGGCCAGACCCTTGTACTCGCTTACCCAAAGCTCCGGACCATTCCACTCAGGCAGACCGAGTTCGATGCCGTTGCGCTGCGCTGGATAAAAATGCAGAGCAGATTCGAATGCGTAAAAACCATTCTTCGCCCTCAGCAAGTCGGTCAATCCGTTCGCAGCGGTTTCAGCAATCGCTTTGAAAACTGAACCAGAAAGATGTGTTGACGGAGATATCGCGACTCCACCTATGCTCACCAACTTTTCCTGTGATTTTCCCATTTTCTAGTCGACTACTCTGATATCCACCTTGGGGCCATTGGACAATCCGCGGCACGGGTTGGCGATGCACGTCGTGGTGCGCTCGCGAGCGCCTCGCCGCCAACGAGCAGCGCGAGCAAGGTTGCGAACCCATGCGTGAAGACTTTGCGCAAGCTCATCGCACACCTCCGCTGCGCTGGCGATGCTCGATCATCAATTCTGCAACCAGCGCCACTCAGTCGGGAGCGCGTCGTGGCGCGGGTGTAGGCTTGGGCTTACTACTCGCAAGCATCGAGTATCGGCGCGCGTGCGCTCGAGCCCGCGCCGCGGCTCCCCGTTCGTGCTCAGCGGCACCGACAGATAGCGCACCAGGATGTTGTCGAGCTGCACCCCGGTGTTCTGCCAAGACTACATCGCGACCGATCCCGAAGAGATCGGGTTGGTGGAGTCCGTTCCCGTCCGTAGCAGCACCCCATCGAGCTTGATGGTGAAGGAGTTTTGCGGCGCAGCGCCGCTCTCATTCACATGGCACGATCGCGTCTTTTTGTTCCCCTCATCGTGCATGAGTTGATAGTGCGCTTTAAGTGGAATCTTTCCACCAAGCGAGGGGTTGGCCGGTCTCTGAATCGTACACATTGGAAAACTGCCATTGAGCTCCAGGATACTGAAGCCTCGCTGCTTCGAAGACCCGCTCAATACTTGGGAAACCAGCTTCGACTGGAATGGAGAAGGCGATCAAGCCACGCGTTTGCCCGTCAACCTGTCCCCTTATCGAAGCGAGATCCGACGCGATGGCCTTTGCGACCATTTCTGTCTTCTCTGCGTCATCGGCATCATGTTCGGAAAGATAGAATTGGACACAAATATTTCCGGCACGCTCGGCGATCTCAAATGCTCCAGTGTCACGGTCAAGAACCCTGATTACATCGCCGCGCGCGACATCTTTTGCATATAGTGGCGAGCGAATCAGTTGCCACTCGTTGTCGCCGACTTTTCGCGCAGGAACGTGTTCGACTCCCGGAGTCACCGTATCCGTGACTGCGATTCTGACGTGCTCATGAGTCACTGGCTCTAGTCCTTTCTGCCGTACGGTGCTCCGCAGCTCCCTCGCTCCGCGCAGGTACTGCCGGGTCTGGGCGCGTTCCGATTTCCTTGGCTGAGATTGCACGCAGCTCCCTCGCAACGCAGATTGCCCTCTGAGAGGTCGCCGCCTTTCGAGCGTGGATTGACGTGTCCCGTATGCACATTGTCCGGATTTTTAGTTCGCTGACCACACGTCGCGCATTCCCAAGAGCCATCGGGCTTGCGGTCTCTTTCCAAGATGCGCTCTCGCGTCTTGGCGTCGACTGGCTTTCCGATAGTGGGTGAAGTAGCCGTGGTTTTCGATACCTTCGCTGCGATGCCAGGATCCGGCGTGACCTTGTCTGCCTTTTTGAGCAGTCCGTAGAGCTTCTTGGCCTTAACGATCGTCTTGGCAGGATTCAATACCCCCATCGCGGAGTCTTTGAGGGCCGCGCCGATGCCGAGGCTTCCTGAGGTCGCGTAGTTGATCGCGACCGTGATCGCCACATCAGCGACGAACTTCGCTACGAAGTTCAGAAACCGCCCATCCGGGTCGACGTACTTGTACGGATTGTTGTTCACGTACAGATAGCGGTTGAAGCTCATCGTGTTGTCTTCGACGAACCCGACCGGATCCACACTCACGAACCGCCCGATCTCCGGATCGAAGTAGCGCCCACCGAAGTAGGTGAGCCCGATTTCCTTGTCATGCTGCTTGCCGGTGTAGGAGGTGCGCTCGGTGTCCGGCGTCGCGTGGATCTGCTCGCCGAAGGGCGCGTAGTCCTTGCGCCAGATCACCTGCCCGGCTTCGTTGGTCGCGGCGACCACTGAACCCAGCCCATCGGTGTGAAAGTACGTCGTGGTGCGCTCGGCGAGTGCCTCGCTGCCGACGAGCAGCGCAAGCAAGATCACGAACCCATGCGTGAAGGCTTTGCGCAAGCTCATCGGGTACTTCCGCTGCTCGGGCGGTAGTCAGTCGCCGACGATGTCACAGTTGCGACTCGTCCGGCGCGCGGGGGCCTGGCTTCGCGGCGACTCTCCGCGAGCAATGGAATCGGAATGCGCCAGTGCCGGCGACGAGCACCGCCGCAATGGCGAAGACCAATTTCTTTTTCTGCATCGTGAACTCCCTTTCCACTCGCGGACATTCCAGCACAACATCGTTTAGGTTTCGAGAACTTCGGTACGCCACGAATCGCGGACTCGCGACCGCCAAGATCCTTAGGTCTCGAGTGCGCATGAGTTGCAGCAGGCTCGCAGCGTGACGAAGTGCGCCGATCTCTCGTTCCCAGAAGATAGGAATTCTCAGGCCGCAGCGGCAATCGCCGGTCGGAACCGCGCTCCGCGCGCATTCATCGCGAACAGGATCGAGTTCCCGACAGAGCCGCCGCGCTGCACTGACAAACGAGGCCCGCTCGAGGCCCGATGCAGCAAAGATCGCGTTCCATCGGGTGGAGCTCGCGTGCTGGCCCGGGCTTCGGTCGAGGCTCAACATCAGCTGCCCGAGCAAACCAAAACATTAGGTCAGTGTCGAATTGCTACCGGCGCGCTGTTTGACTTGCGCCTGAGTTCAGCAAGTTGTCGATCTCGACGATCCAGCAGGGCGCGCGTCTCCCGATAGGCGGCGTAGTAGTGATCGACGAGCGCGGCAAGTTTAGCAACCTGGTCCTGAAGGTGAGCATGGTTCACCGCCTGCGCGAAGCGCGCCCATTGTCCGGCGGATGTAGGCCACGGCGCGCGAACGCTTGCTACATGGCGTGCCTGATGAGGTGCATTGTTTCACCATCGTAGCAGATCGTGCGCGGAGCGCGTCCGGACTAACTACGTGAGCGTCCGCGGCGGGATCGAATTCGATCCCCGGACGCGCGGTGCACCGCGGCACGGCCAGCGGATTGACAAGCGCGCGCCATGCGTGCCTAGTACGGCAAACCAATAACAGAAACTTCCGGACCAGGTTCAATGGCCGCAGGGACGCGCAGATTCCGCATCACCGCAACGCGTGGCAGCAACGCGCGCGGTTTCCATTTCACGTTCGGCGCGGGCGCTCCGCAGCCGGGTGCCTCTGCACCCGCCCGCTGGTTCTCCCGCCTGGTCGCCATCCCCATCGCCATCGCCGCGCTCGCGCTCGGCCTCTTTTCGCTGGTTTTCGTGCTGGTCGTGGCGGTCGTCGCGATCGCGGCATTCGGAATCGCGTGGTGGTGGCGGCGCCGCAAGGCGTCGCGGACCGGGGACGGGGCCGACGCGCTCGAAGGCGAGTACGTCGTGGTCGAACCCGCGGTGCCGCCGAAAATCACCGCGCCGATGAAAGAACACACCGGTTCGCCACAGTAAGAAGAAACATCCCGCAGAAAAACGGCGCGCTTCGCCAGGCGAGCGCAGGAAGAAGGGAATCGGGAAATGTCCGTACGGATCGCCAATTCGCGAGGAATCCCCGGCACGCTCGGCTGCCTCGCGCGTACCGTGCACCAGCATCGGCCGGTCTTCCTCACGAGCTGCCACGTGTTGTTCGCCGCTGGTGCAGCGCGCAGCGATCCGGTGTGGCGCGTCGA
>JAYTOI010000028.1:0-15012 GCA_043747875.1 Pseudomonadota bacterium
CGCACGGTGTTGAAGCCGGAGGACTTGATGAGATTGAGGATGGCCTTGTAGTCGTTGATCCACAGGCCGTGCGCCACGAACGTCGTGGTCTCGAAGCCGTACCAGTTGATCGCGGCGATGCGCACCGGCTGGTTGTTCGCATCCAGGATCTGGTTGCCGCTGGTGTGCCAGTAGCCCGCGCCGGCGGCATGTGCCGGTGGCGCGCCGAGCCAAGCGCCTAACAACAGTACGAAAGAAAAAAGCCAGATGCCGCTGGCGCCGCGGCGCGCGGCCCGATCCGATCCGTGGTTCATCGTTCCCCCTGGCGGGCGGGAATGGGAACGGCCCGCGAAACGACAAGCTGACCCCCATTACCTGTGCCGTCAATAGCTGGAACTAACAACTGGCGGCTGTCGTTCCAGCCAGAAAGTCCGGATCCACTGCGATCCGCAGCGCAGGATCGACGCGCGCCAGCGTAGCCTTCGTTGGCAAGGGCCGTTGCCACGCGCAACGCTTAAGTATATGAACCTAAAACATATATAGAGGAGTGGGGATTCGCGCGCGATACCTCACCGCAACCCCGGAAGCCTCGCTGCGCTGCGCGAATACCATCAGGAGTCGACTCTGCTGCAACCCGCCACGATCGCCAGCTTCCAAGTTACGGCGGATCCTATGGTCGACTTCACCGCGGGTCGAGTGCCGCAGAGAGTTTTTCGATGAGCCGCACGGCGCCCTCGGCTGCCAGCGTCGCATCGTGGCGAGCTGCGCTCTTGATTTCGGCTACCGCTTCGTTGACTCGCTGCACCGCCAGGCGCGAAGACCTCCAGCCGAACGCATTCGGTCGAATGCGAGCGGAAAATTTCCAAGTGTGCCGTCCGCCGGGCGCGGATCTTACCGGGCGCATTTCAGACCTGCACCGGCTGGCAAGAATCGATACTCAATCATTCCAGAGATTTCTATTCGTGCTCGCGGGTTGCGGCATTCGCGAGCGTCGTACACGAGCCGTCGATCTCTTCCGCGTATTTTTGAAGGCCCGATATTCCAGTTGGGACAAGCGCGGCTTGCCATGAACAGATCATTTCACTGCACTTCTCGTGGACAGAAGCGCGTGGCTTTTGTTCGCTAATTGTCATTCCGGTCCTTGTCTTGTTCGCGCGATTTGTCGATCCGGCGCTGCAGCTCCATCCTGGCTTGCCAACGCGCTTCCCGCGTGCCCCAGCGCGGCTTCGCGTCGGTCGTCGAATGCATGGCTTGCTGCGTTCGCTGGCGTTCACGTTGCGCGAACAGCTCCGCGCGTTCCTTTTCCTGCTCGCGCCGTTGCGCTTCCTGCCGTTGCAGTTCCTCTTGCTGCAGGCGGGCTTCCTCTTCCACGCGTGTCGTCTCGCGTTCGGCCATTATGGGCACCGGGCAGGCTGGCATGCCCGCCGCCGTCAGGAAGTCGTTGACGGCCCTTCGTGAATACGGCGTCGAAAATTCACCGACCAGCGGCAAGTTGAGCGCCGCGAAGACCGGCCGCCACGAATCCGTCCCCGCGTCCGAGCGGCAGCGCACTTCGAGCGTGGGATTGAACTGATACCAGCCGTGCGCCACGCGCTTGAACAGGGCGCGGTTGTAGGCGTAGTCGCGCGCCACTTCGTTGCGCGAGAGCACGTTAGATAGGTGCTGACGTTTGTTGCGCACGCCGCGCAGGATGTTCTCCGGCAATGCCTCCCAGGCCTGAAGTATCGCCTTCGTGTCGAGCGCGCAGTCGAGCGTGCGGTCGATACGTGTGAAGCGGGACTTGAACAGCGTCCAGAACGTCTGGAACGCGAAATACTCGGACAGGTGTTTGTCGATGCGCACCAAGCGCTCGCCGGCTTTCACGTCCACGTGTGCCGGCGCCAGCAGTTCGTAAAGCGCGGCGCCCGGACCACGCGCGAAGTTTGGGTCACGGAACGCTTCGCGCAAGGCGATATGCAGCGCGTTGCAGCCGTATTGATCCGTCGCATCGCGGTCCGCGCCGCGTTCGAGCAGCGCTGCGACCAGCGCGGCGTTACCAGCGGCCGCGGCGGCCATCAGCGGTGTCTGGTTCATGGGAGTGCGATGGTCGACGCCGTGCGTGTCGCACTGGCGCAGCACGTCTTTGAAATTGCGCGCGGAATATGGCGCGAGGTGTTTGCGGCTGAGCGCGCCGCGCTGCTGCTCGAAGCCCTTGGCTGTGCCGAACTCCGCTACGCCGAAACCTGTCTCTTGCGCGAGGTAAGAGGCGAGCGCGGGTTCATCGTGGAACGCGGCGTATTCGTTGAGCCGGCGCTTTTGTTTGTCGCCGACCGCGTGCTCGCGAAAAACCTTGACCAGCAGGTCGCGCACGACAGGCTCGTCGAGCACGGGCCAGGGCGGTGAGGTTTGCTTGAGTATGCTGCGGCGGATGGCCTCGGCCTGCTCCTGCTTTCCCTGCAGCTCCAGTTTGCGCGCTTCCTTCTGCCATTCCTCGCGACTGGACTGTCTCGCTTCCACCTGCATCTCGCCGCCGACGGTCAGCTCGAGCAGGCCGAACAGCGGATGCGCGGTGTCGGATTCGATGATGTACACGTTCTTTACTGCGCGGGTCAGTGCGACGTACAGAGCGTTGATGAAGAACTTGTAGACCTCCAGAGACTTGTCGCTCTTGTCGCGCGCGCGACGATAGTCGAGCGTGTCGGTCGCGAGGTCCTGTCGCGTCACGCCCGCGGCAATTTCTGCGAATTCGCGCCGGTGGCCGGAGACAAAGCGGTAAAGCACGATGCTCTCGTATTCCAGTCCCTTTGCTTCATGGATCGAGAACAGCAGCGGCGTGGAAAAGTACTCGCGCGCCGCTGTCTTGTCCTCATCGCGCATGACGAGCACGGCAACTTGCGTGGAGTGGCGGATCCGGCGATCCAGCTCGCGCTTGGCCGCCTCGTTGTCCGCCAGCAGCGTCGCCTCGCCCGGTTCGCCGCCCACGGACTCGACCAGGAAGTTGCTCTCCCTGTCGATGGAGCCGAAGCGCCGATGTTTTATTTTGAGCAGGGTGTTGCCGAGGCGCGCGGTCTGCGGCCCATTGCGGAAGTTGGCCGTCAGTACGCGCAACTCCTGCCGTTCCGCCAACTCCGCATCGCGCCAGAAAAGTGTCTTGACCTGGCTCCAGGAGAAAAAGTTGGGATGGACAATCTGATTGGAATCACCGCAGAGCATGAAGCGATCTTTTGCCTTGAGCGTTTTCAGTACCAGTGCGAGTTGCGCCGTGGTGAGGTCCTGCACTTCATCCACCATCACGAAGTCATAGCGTGGCGCGGCCAGAGCCAGCCAGTCCTGCGCGAGCAGATTCAGGTCGTACAGCTTCGCCTCGGCAAGCCACGCCCGGTATTTGTCGAATAGATCGTAGAGCCGGTCGCGTTCCTCCACTGGAAAGATCGACTGGCGCACACCCAGCACCCGGTAATCTTCGCGCGTAAGCACGCCGCCGGCGCGCGCCGCAATCACGCCGCGAATTTCCTCGAAAGCCTGGTGACCATCGACATCCTTGAACGCCTGCCCCTGCCGCAGGCGCGCAAACCAGCCCGAGAACTCGCGCCAGCCCGCCTCGCGCCCCTCCGGCACGCGGATGGACTCCACGAACTCGCGGTAGGAAAGAAACGTGGCTTCCTGCTCGTCGCGCTCGAAGCCGCTGGCGTAGTACAGGTCGCGCGCGTTCTGCGCGAGGTATGCCGACTGGGTGACATACAGCACTTCACCGTCGGCGTGCTTGAGCTTCTCCAGGGTAAGCGCGGTCTTGCCGCTGCCGGCACTGCCGACGACTATTAAAGGAGGCGGCAGGCGATACACCGCTTCCTGCGCATCGTCGAAGGAGATCGGTTTGTCCAGGAAGTGCATTGCAGTGCGCTCCGGGTGTAGGTAGCGCATCGGCTGTGCCTCCACCCGTGCCGTCGCCGCATCTACGTCGATGATCTTTGATTCATCGATGCTCGCTCCGCGCAGGAAACGTGAGTTGCGGTAGTCGTGGTTCGCGATGACTTCCAGCATCAACGCGCAAGTCTCCCCGCCGTGGCGTACGAGCGCGAACAACAGGCGGCCGGCGCCATCGAGTCGGGCGCGGTAGAACTTGCCCTGTCCCAGGTTCACCAGTTTCTTCACTTCCGCGGCGCGGAAATCCTCGCGCGCGATGGCCTCGGTCGCCTTGCGGTACTGCGTGGCCACGCCTGCTATGTCTAGTGCGGTGTATTCGAGAATTCTCATGTCGAGATTGGCGGCAGAATTGTGGCGCGAGTATAAATCGCGGGCAGATGATTCGAGCCACCCACTTGGGCCGAGGATCGCTGCCTGGAAACACTGCGGAACGGAGATTCCAGCCCCGACCGGCTCGCGGTCCGGTATCGCGTGGTTTACGCGGAGCAATGGCAGCGCCTTACCGAAGTTGTAATCAGGGGGTCGCGGGTTCGATCCCTGCAGAGAGGACCGCAGACGCGGCGGTGTCAGCGACAGTTACTACTTCGCCAGATCTTCGATCAGCTTTCCGGCCAGGGCCTCTTCATGAACGGATTCCAGCTTTGCGCTCATTGCAGCTGAGAGATCCTGGTCCCACGACGCGTCGATGCGCGCGTCGCGGGACAGGGTCTTGTTGAACCCGGAGCACGCGGTTTCATAGTCCGAAGTCGCGAATCTCCAGGGGGAGGCGTTCAATTCGCGCATCATGAAGTTGCCGATCTGGATGCCGGCCCAATCGAAATCGCCGTGGTATTCGAGGCGCGCTCCGCAAGCCACAACCTGTCTGAGCAGCGTCTGCTGAGCGGCGGCTGGCATCCCGTTCGTGCAGACCAAGGGAGCGCAACGCGTCCCGAGGCGTTCCGCGGCGATTGCCAGGATCGACGGGTTTTCGCAAACGAATATCCGTCGTCTGGCGACTTCCCACGTTGGCGGCGCACGCAAAAGCATGCGAAGTGTGAGATGAAAGGGCTCGCCCGATTCGGCGGCCACACTCGCCAACTTCGCGGCCGGAGTGTTGCCCGATGCCTGCAGGTTGAGGCACAGCGCGGGAGCCGCGAGCTCATTCACTGTCACGCCGACTCGTGCCCACTGTTCTCGGGGCCGCGCGCCTTCCTCGAGCGACTCGTCGAGTCCGAATGCGCGCAGCACCAGTGTTGCAACCGGCCGTCCCGCGTCCAGCGCATGGGCATCTCCCAGTTCGGTGGCTGCGAGTTCGGCGAGCGGCGTACCATGTACGGGCAATCGATGGATCACCTTTGCGGCAGCCGCGAGCAAATGCGCAGCGCGCTCGGCATCGCGGCTCGCGAATCGCTTCAGTAGCGCTCTTCCCACTGGATCCAGGACGAGAGCCTGGAGGCGGGTATTAGTTACGCTTTCGAACATGGCAGCCCATGCTTCATCTCGAGTCGTACGCGCTGCCTTTCGATCGTGAATGACGCCATCGAGGGCTTCGAGAGCGCTTCGAAGGCTGTCCGCTATGCCGGCACGAACTAGTGCTTCGTCGATGTCCGCGAGGCGCAGCCGCATCGAACCGGCAGAAAGCGCCGGACGACCGAGTAGCCCCGACAGGGCCCGACGTTCGGCCACCGAAAGGCGCAGGAGAGTGAACTCATCCTGGCCCGCGCCTCTTTCAAAACGGGCACGGAGCCGGCGACGCAAGTCCGCGAGGTCGTGTCCTCCGAGCAGCCGCGCCAGCCGGTCCAAGTCCAGAGGCATTCGTCAGGATTCGACAGACGCGGTGTCTGGAAATCGGCGCACGGCATCTTTTTCAGCTCGTCGCTCTCGCCCGTCCCACGTCCAGCGGGACACGAATACGGCATCTACTCCTTCGCGACGCACGAGCTGACAAATGCTGAGGCCAGGAAGCTCGGCGTAGCACCCCCACTCGCGCTCGCTCGTCATCACGAAGTCGAGATCGAACTCGCGGATCAGAGCCATGCAGGCCGCGCGCGCCTCGTCGTCGATGCCGGCGAAGGCTTCGTCCAGAAGTACCAGTCGTGGAGCGTGCGGGTCCGAGCTTTCGTAGTGGCTGCTCGCCGCCGCGAATAGCGGCACCGTCAGGCCCAGTGCCCGTTCTCCGCTGGAAGCGGGCCCCGACAGTGGCTTCCATTGCCTGTCCTGATTGCGTTCGACGCTGAAGTGGTGCCAGCGCCGGTAATCGAGCGCGCGTGCAAGAGTCTCGAACAGAGTGCCTCGGTCGTCGCGTTGTCTCTCAGCGTCGATGCGCGCTCTGAGAAACTCGCCGACCTGTTGTCGATCCTGGGACGACCACGCGTCGGCCGATGTGTTCAGCAGTCTCTTGCGCGCAATGGCCAGACCAGGCACGGCGTTCTCATCGTTCTCCGGCAGCGGCGACCAGACCAGCCGATAACGCATTCCCGTAGAGGTCGGGCGCTTGTAGAGCTCCGCATTGATGGAAGCAACTCGCTCTTCCGTATCACGAATCATCCGCTGAAGGTTCGCTGCGACCTCCTTCTCCAGATGCTCTTCCAGCAAGGTGCGCTCCTGCGAGGACAGAATGAGGCGCTGTTCCGCCAGCTCACCGTCCAGGCGCTGCTCGAGGACGTCCGGGCGCTCCGGCCGCTGTTGATAGACGATGCGCACGACAAGCCCGTGGTCACTCGGCTCGGCGGTTGCCGAATGGCCTTGCGTCGACATAGTGCTTTGAAGCTGAGTGAAATCCTGACCCACGTCGCGTTGGATGCGCTCCCACTCCCTATCCTCCGACGGCACGTCGCTAAGCGCGGCTTCGGCGCGCCGCGCCAGCGTGAGGGCTGCATCGACGCCCCATGGCTCAGCGCCTGCCGGAATGTCATTGCCCGCGTCCGGCGCAGCGATGGAGATGAAGCCGGTGTGTGCTGCAAACGCCTGCAGGCCTTCGACCGCAGCTTTTCTCGCCCGAGATCGCTCTTCTTGCTGTGCGCTCAGGTCGTGATGTTTTTGTTCGGCCGTACCTCGACGCGAACTCGCTACCACGAGCTCCGCACGTGCACGCTTGCTCTCGTTCTCATGCTGCCGGTGGAGCGCTTCCCCTTCCTCGATCTTCCTCTGCAGCTCTTCGACCGACTTGCCCACTGTCGCCTGCAATGTGTCCGCGGACTCGATGGCTGCGCTCAGTTGTGTGCGTTTTTCCGCGTGATCGAGTTGGGCGGCTTCGAGCGCCTCGATTGCCCGCTGCTCGCGTTGCGCCTGCTGGTCGAGCTCGACGAGAGCCGTCTGGTGATTACGAATGGCACTCGCAAACTCCGAGAGCGCCACGCGGTATTCGCCGAGCGCCTGGTCGAGCAGGTCCAGATCCGTAACAGCTGCCGGCAGATCAAGATCGCGAGAGTCGCGGTACAAATCGTCCCTTGCGCGCGCAAGTGCCGTCTCCGCCAGCGCAAGCTTCGCGTCCGCTTCGCCGAGCCTCATCTGAGAGTCGCGTCGCTGTTGCTCGGCGGAGTTGCGATGAGCATGCAGTCGAAGCAGGGCATCATCGGAAGGCGCGCGTTCGTATTCCAGGCGGGCTGCATCTCTGGAAGCCGCAACCTTTTCATGGGCTGATGCGCAGTCACGGATCGCTGCATCGATCTCGCTCAACCGCTGTGAAATCTGCGCGATCCGCGCGCGTCGTGCCGCTTCACGGGCGGTATGTCCGATGTAGTGCGCTTCAGGTTTCGTCCACGAGCCGCGCACGCTCGCCGCACGGAACTCGCCGACAGGCGAGACCCACGTTTCGGCTTCTGCCGGCTCGTGCTCCGAACAGGAAATCGCGCCCAGGATTCCGGAGACGACTGCTGCTTTGATTTCGGCGCCGCGCCCTGCTTCAGGAATGGCGGGTGCCAGCCACTCGGTAAGTGAGCCTGTGCGGGGCGCACGCGAGGTTAGGATGACGTCGCGAGTGCGCGGATCGATGGCGATGCCTTCAGGCAATACCCATGCGTCGAGCAGGCCGGAAGCCTCCAGCGCTGCCTCCAATCCTGCCCTTGCATCGGACGGGACATGGTCAACGAAGTCGATGAGCTGCCAGAGCGGTGCGCCGGGAATCTGAGCTCTCGCATACGGATCGCGCGTATAGGGAGCAGGGGGCGTTCGACTCTCGCCGGCCTCGAGTCGTGCTTGTTCGGATCGAAGCTCGACCTGCTCGCTCTCGAGCTTCCGGCGTTCGCTCGCGATCTCCGCTTCGCGCATGGCGAGCTGCTCTTCGAGATCGAGCCGCGCACGATCGATCTCGGCGCGGATCGGGTTCGCGCCGGACAACGTCTGCTGCCAGATTTCCAGAGCGTCGAGCGCATCATCTAGGTCCCGGACATGCAATGCGGTCGCAGACGTCGCGTAAGTTCGCCAGGTTGTGAGCTGTTGCGCAGAGCCTTCCCGCAAACTTTCGACCGCACGTTGCGCGACAGCCGTTGCTTCATCGAACGTCTCTGCCCGAAGCGTGCGTGCGTCGTGCGCCAGGCTTCGCGCTTGTATCGCATCGTCCACGGCGCGAATCCGCTTCTTGATCAGCGTGATCTGCTCGCGGCGTCTCGCTTCCGCTTCACGTCCTTCGCGCTGGAGAATGGAAATCGACTCCGCCGTCATGCCGGCCACGCCGTCCGGCAGGGCAATTCCTTCGAGCGGGCCGGCATGGCCGCGTCCGAGCCCTGTTTCGCTTGCGAGATGGCAGGCGTTCGAATCCGCCGATTGCAGCTGTCCACGCGTGCCATCGGCATGTGCGCACCGGCGGCGACTGTTGCCGGCCTCCAGCGTGAGCTGCGTATGCGCGCTTTTCACGCGAGCTTCGGTCTCGCTCACCAGGATTCGGCACTGACTCGCGTGCTGCCGGGCTTCCGAAAGCCGTGCAGCGTCTCGCATTGCTGGGTCTGCCTGAAGCACGCGCAACCTGGCGGCGTCGGCCGCGAGCTGCTGATCCAGCTGCTGTTGAGTCGCCTGCCATCGAACCACATTCGCGCGCGTATTCTCCAGCTCTTCCTGTGCGGCGTTGACTTCGCGGCTGGTATTGTCGAAGTCGGTTTGAGCCTGACGAAGGGTTCTTGCCTTTCGGCGGCTAGCTACCTGTGCGTAACGCCGGTAGCGGGTGCCGAACGATGCGATCGCCTTGCGCATGGCCTCGATTTCATCGATACCGCGGCGGATGTCGTCCAGCTCGCTCATCGCTTCCGCCACGTCTTCCAGGGCGGCGCGATCGAGCGGCGGTAGCGCCTGCGTCAGCGCTGCGGACAAACGGCGCTCGTCCGGGCTCTTCGACAACTGCGGCTGGCGCAGCTGGATGAGCGTGTCCACGAGCGCGTCATAGCGTTCCGTCCCGAGACGGAAGAGACGCTCGTCGACCGCGCGCCGATAGGACTGAGCGCTCGGAAAGACTTGGCCGCGAGTGCCGATCGCCTCTGCCAGACGTTCTTTGCCCAGGGCAGTGCGTTCCGCGGTAGTTAGCCAAAGGTCCGAGCCGATACGCTGATCCGTGATGAAGTACCACGGGTCCACTCCCGGCTTGCCTGCAACGGCGCGCAGCCCGCAGCCGAGCGTCAGCATGAGCGGCTGTCCGGTGTCGTCCAAGCGCCCGAATTCGATCCACGCATAGCCAATACGGCGCTCGTGGCGCCCGTTCATCAACAGGTTCCACTCCATGCGCTTGCTGCGTTCTCCGTCCGGCTCGACCCGTGAGGAAGCGAGATTGGCATCGAGCAGAAACGGCAGCGTCAGCGAGAGAACCTTGGATTTTCCGGTGCCGTTGTTGCCCCGAAGCAGGAGATGACCGTCGCGAAACCAGAATTCCTCGACGTCGTAGTGGAAGAGCTCCACGAGACCTATGCGCAGCGGCTGCCATCGCGCCTTCGTCGGAACCGGGAGGGGCATCTTGGGAGGGGTGCCGATCAAATCTGTGGCTCGCTGATAGCGTATCGATGAAGCGCCGGCAGCGGCAGTACGCCATTCTCTACGCGCTGAACGAGCCTGAGAGCAGTCAGCCGATCGATGGCTTCCCGGGCGAGCCCGATCTCAGCGCCAGGTTCGCGTGCATCTTTGCGCCAGAAGCGGCCGTAGCGGTCCGCCGCATCCCGAAGGAATGCCGCGAGCTCGTGCGGAGAGTGAATTCGAGCCGAATCGCGCCGCGCCGCCCGGGCGAGATGCTCGGCAACGAGCAACGTCGCATGCGCTTCCGTGCCCACGGCCGGCAAATGTTTGTCCGACAGTTCGCCGTCCGCATCCACGAGTGCGAGGCCTTCGGCCCGCAGCTCCGCAGTCAGTCCCGTGGCTTGCGCAAGGCGATACGCCATTGGGCCGCGCTGGCTTGCGAGATATACCCGCTCCTCGCCGGTGAGCTCCTCGTGGTAGAGCACGGGATCGTCGAGAAGACGCCGTGCAAGCCGAAAGCGGAGCGCCAAGCGCTTTCCTTCGGCGCTGTCGGGCATGTATTCGTCATTGAGCGCGGCGAGGCGGCTCTCGAAATTCAGTTCGGGCTGAGTCGCGGCGATGAAGCTTGCGCCTGCCGTCCCTGAGGGCAGGCGCGCGAGGACTCTGCGATGAACGTCGTAGAGCACGTCGCCCGACTGATTTACGTACGCTTCTTCGTCTCCTGCCACCCGTCCCAGCACACCTAGTTCGAGGAGCAATCGGCAAACAATTACGAGCGCGCGTCGTTCCCGCGCACTTTCCAGCGCATAGGTGAACCCGCGACTATCAAGCTCGGGATCTGAGCCTGCCTCGAGCAAACGTTCACCCAGCGTCCTAAGAGTAATCTGCGATTCGGCACGCTCCAGCACGGCGCAGGCCAGACACAGGAGCGTGTAGCGTTCACGATCGAAGTCCGGCAGTCCGCGAGTGGAGTCCTCGAATGTTGCAGGTCGCTTGTAGAGACGCGCGCATTGCCGTTCAACCTGCAGGTTCCAGCCCGCCTCGCGAACGAACCAGTCGCGCAGATGTTCAGCGTGCTTTCGCACCAGCTCCAGATCCGGGTTCCCGCTTGCGATCAGCGGGCGCATCAGCAGCGCGCGCACGGCACGTTGGCGCTCCTCTTCCTGCTGCTGCGTGAGCACATCTTTCAGGCCGCGAGTCTGCATGTGGACTGAAACGCTCCTAGGTGCGGCTGATA
The DNA here is from genome assembly GCA_043747875.1 of Pseudomonadota bacterium. GTDB lineage: Bacteria > Pseudomonadota > Gammaproteobacteria > Steroidobacterales > Steroidobacteraceae > CADEED01. The sequence continues at coordinate 11,033 of JAYTOI010000028.1, forward strand.
TGGATGAGGTGGTCGCGCCCGCAAAACCGGCCGAGTGCGGTGTTCAACTCCGCATGGCTATTGGGGTCGAGCGGAACGAGACGGATACTCAACGTGCCATCGCCGGTCTGGCGTTCGACGGGCTCGTCCGGATTTGTCTGGGAAGCGAGTGCCTCACCTAGCAGGCCGAGGAACAGCCTGAACGCAGATGCGTCGAGCTCGCCGAGCTCCGAGAGGCGCAGCTCGCGATCGGTCGCGAGCCGTGTGCGCGCTGCCTCGGTCTGCGCGACCTCCTCGGCGACCCGCGCGGCGAGCAATACGCGCTCTCTTGAGCGGTCGATGATTTTGGTCGGCGCACCTCGAGTCTGCAGCACTCCCTGCTCGCGCAGTTTCGGCAGTACTGGGATGCCGGGAGCCGCGTGCCACGGCGTATTTGCCCCAATCTTCTCGTCGGTCACGGCAAGCGCGAGATGACGCGCCGGCGACAACGCAAATGCCGCGCGCCAGAGCCGATGAGCATCCGCATCCGTCGGTGCTTCGGCGAACCAGAGTGCGAGGCGGCGAAAATCAGCGGCTCTGTCGCTGCGGCCGGCACGCCGTTCGTGCAATGTCGAGACGGCTTGCAGGAGGCGGGGAATGGCGGAAAGCGTGGCGGATCGCAACAGCTCCGCCTGAGACCGCGTCCGCCCATCCGGGAGAAACCAATGCTTCAATCCTTGCCATCGCTCCGTCCAGGCCGCAAGCCGCGTCGGCAACGTTTCCCCGCCCGGATCTACATCGCCAGGCGCAGTGTTGCGAGCGTCGCGTTCGGCCACGATCTGCAGCAGCGATTGTTCGACGTTTGAGAGGCCCTCCAGCAGTTCGGCGATCTGGCTGGAGCGGGTGACGAGATCGCCGATGAATCTCTGTAGATAGTCGATGAGACGTGTCTTGAAGGTCAGCACCGCGGACACTTCGGCCCGCTGCAGTTCAATCGTTCTCGCGAGCCCGGCCATGAAGCTTTCGGCGTTGTTCGAGAGGCCCGCGAAGATATGCATGAGATCCCTGAGCGCACCGTGAACCTTGGGCGAGTCTGGCGAGGACTCGCTCATCAGGGTCCGCAGCGAGACCAGGCGTGCTCGAATATCTTCGAGCGCCACGGACTGCAGCTCCGCGCGGCGTGCAAGGGTCTCGCTGAAAGCCGCAAGGCCGGCTTCCGCGGCTTCGCCGCCCGCAGTCATCCGATAGAGCAGACGCTTGCGGTAGAAGTCTTCGATCGTAGAGACCCGCGCGGTATCCGGTTGCGCCTGCAAGTTACCCCATTCGACGAGCTGCCCCAGGGCGTGTTGAACTGTCTCGAGACTCGGGGCCGGTTCAGGCCAGTGTGCTTCGGCGAAGACGTCATCTGGCCGGAGATGAAGACGGAACTGGCGCTTGGCCGCAGCGAACACGTCCAGGATTGCGCGGTACTGGCCGCGGTTTTCCGCCAAAACATGCGAAAAGAGAAGTGGGGCGGAAGGGTGTAGAGGAATTGCGCTCATTCTGCCGCGAGCGGTGTGTGAAACGGGGTTGAACTACTTTCGCATCTGTTCTGCTGGATCTGGAAAACTTCCCGTGGGTAACAACTCACTGCTGTGTTATCGCGGAATCAGCAAAGGAATCGATTGTCGCCGGTGGCGGCGATACACCGTGAAGTCACTGTCGAGGGTGGCGACGGTGGCTTCGCCATCCAGTTCCGCCATACGTACGAGGCACGCATCCGCCAGGGACATGGGCGTCGAGACATAGCGTTGCATTAACGCGCGAACGGCACCGTGCTCGGCGCTCAGATCAAAAGCAACCAGCACGATTTTTCGAGAAAGCAGATCCATCACTTTGTCGGCGCCGGTATCCAATCGAGCTGTGAGGAAGCAAGCCTCGGCAATCACCGCTTCGCAGGTCACGAGCGGAGGTTCGATCCGGCTGAATGTCGTCTTGGCCCAATCGTGATGTGCGTCCGTCGCGTTGAGCAGCGCCACCAACGGGCCGGTATCGACAACATAGCGCTTCACTCTCCAAATCCCGCAAGGTGGCGGCGATTCGTGGATAAGTCGGACGGACCGCGCAGGGACCCGACGAGGTCACCGGCAGCATCGGTAACCGATCGCATCGGGCTATCCGCGAACGATGCGATCGCCTCACGGAGGATCTCCGATCGCGAGGAGCGACGGCGGCGAGCGAGGGCGGTGACCTTCTCGTCGAGTTCTTTAGAAAGCTTCACTGAAACCACGCGCATAACCTGCTCCTACGGGGTATTACGAATACTGAAGAATCGTATTACCGTCGGATCGGCCAGGTCAACCGGAATGGGTGTGTGATGCGAGGGATTTCGTGCAATTCGGTTATGAACAAAATCTCGTCTGCGAAATCGAGCTGTTTGAGTATGTAAAAGCGCCGCCGCCCGTTGTAGACGAACGCGCCGGAATCACTCAATCGAGAACAGCAAGGAAGGCTATTACCTCGCGCTGCGCCAGACGCAGGGCACGCTCAAAGCCGACGCGCCAGATTGGCAGCCATGGCTTCTATTGTTATTGAGCGCACGAACTGCTCAGCCGAATCTTAACCTTGCAAATCTGGGAAAGATCCGACTAACACTTCCTCCGATGGCAGAACAGGAGCGAGTCGTCTCCATTCTTTCTGCTTACGACTACCTAATCGAGAACAACCGACGTCAGATGCATCTGTTGGAGCAGGCCGGGCAGCTGCTCTTCAAGGAATGGTTCGTCCACCTTCGCTTCCCCGGTCACGAGCACGCCAAGATGAAGGATGGTGTTTCCGAGGGGTGGGAGAGAAGAGAAATATCGGAGGTTTGCGAAACCATTCGTCGTAAATTCCGCGCCTTTCTTTTAGACGATCCTAACCTTTCATTTGGCCAGCCCTAGGGTTACATTTGGCCGCGATGCCAGACCCTGCTTTTCACCGCCGTTTCCTTCTTCCACGCGTGGCCGAGGCTTTGGCGGATACACCAGTCGTGCTCATTCATGGGCCGCGTCAATGTGGCAAGACAACGTTGGCGCGGCAGGTGGGCGACGCGGCGGGCTACGCTTATGTAAGTTTCGATGACGACCTGCAGCGTGCGGCAGCGCAATCAGATCCAATCGGCTTCGTCGCCGATCTGCCCGAAAAGGTCGTGCTGGACGAGGTCCAGCGCGTTCCAAGCCTGTTCACTTCGCTGAAAGCGGTCGTCGACAAGCGACGGAAGCCGGGCCGATTCATTTTGACCGGCTCCGCCAATGTGTTGTTGGTTCCGACACTCGCGGATTCGCTGGCGGGCCGCATGGAGGTTCTGCGCCTGCATCCTCTGGCGCAGTCGGAGTTGTCAGCTCTTGAGCCTGATTTCCTGAGCGCCCTCTTCGACAAAGGCTTCAAGCCTGGTTCGACAGGCAGACGTCTGGGAAAGACGCTCGCCACGCATGTCGCCGCCGGCGGATTTCCCGCGGCATTGGCTCGATCCACTGCACGGCGCAGGGCATCCTGGTACCGCGAGTACGCAGACTCGCTAGTGCAGCGTGACGTGCGCGACCTTGCTCGCATCGGCGCGCTCGACGCTTTGCCGCGCTTACTCACGCTGGCGGTCGGACAGACGGCACGACTCATCAACGTGGCCGAACTGTCGGCGCCATTTCAGCTAAGTCGCCCGACGATTCGCGACTACATGACCCTGCTCGCACGGGTATTCCTGCTCGAGGAGTTGCCACCTTGGCACAGCAATCGTCTGAGCCGATTGATCAAGACGCCCAAGCTGCATGTCTGTGATACCGGCTTGGCCTGCGCTTTGTTAGGCGTGGATGCGGCAGCGTTATGGGACGACCGCGCGCTATACGGACAATTGCTGGAGACGTTCGTCTATCAAGAGTTGCGACGTCAGGCGAGTTGGCAGGAGGAGCTGATTTCGTTTAGTCACTACCGTGACAAGGAAGGGTTAGAAGCGGACGTCGTGCTGGAGAGCGGTGGAAAGATCGTAGGTATCGAGATCAAGGCGG
>JAYTOI010000029.1:0-87046 GCA_043747875.1 Pseudomonadota bacterium
GGCGCCGATGGTGGGCAGCGTGCCGAGGGCGATCGGGCCTTCGAGCTGGTCCTTGCCGGCCTCCGCCACGTCCTTGATGGCCGCCGCCTGCTCCAGCACGCGCGACGCCATCGCGACGATCTTCTCGCCCAGCGGCGTCGGCAGGATCTTCTGCTTGCCGCGTTCGAACAGGACACCGAGCTCTTCCTCGAGCTTCTTGACCGCGATGGACAGCGTCGGCTGGCTGACGTGGCAGCGCTCGGCCGCACGGCCGAAATGCTGCTCCTGGGCCAGGGCGACGATGTAGCGGAGCTCGGTCAGGGTCATGGGGGGATCATCGCGCCGGACGGGAGCGGCGTCCAACTTGGAGTTTCAGGCCTCTACCGTCAGCCGGATTCCCGGCTCCGCCTCCAGGATCTGCTTCGGATCCGTGTCGAGTTTGGCGCGCGCCGCGTCGAGCTCGGCCTTCTTTCCTAACAACCTCCTCGGGAACCCGTCCTCGGCCGCCGCGCAGCAGTCCAGCCCGCCCGCTACGGCAGCGCCCGCAGCCCCTCGCTGCGCACTATCCACTTGCCATCCTTCGGAAATGCCTGCAACTCCGCCATCAATCCCACCGCCAGCAGCAGCGCGCCGTTCGACGGGAAATACGTCTCCGCCACGCGCCGGTATCCTGAATCTTCTGGGGGCCCGTATTCCGTGCCGGCCGCATGCGGCGCCGAGTCGTTCGCCACGTGCAGCCGTGGCGTCATGCCCGACACGCCAAACTGGAAGTTTCTCGCATCGCTCAACAGCAGATCGACCGCCCGCTCGCCCTGCCCGAGCCGCGCCGCGGTCATTGCCAACATCGGCCAGTCCCAGCCCCAGGTCTGGCGCAAGTCCCAATGCTCCATCACCGCGTCGAGCGTGCGGCGCATCGTTTCCTTGTCCACCGCCCCGTCCAGCAAGCCATACGCCGCCACGAACGAAGGATGATCGCGGTTCGGGCACTCCTCGGTCTTGGCCACTTTCGAGCACTCCGCCGATCGCGCCCGCTCCCACAGGTCGGGGCGCGACTCGGCGGCTAGATAGAGCCCATCTTTGACCGGCAGCGGCGCGAGCTGCGCGAGCACTTGGTCCCAGCGCGCCTCCCGCGGCAGGCCCAGCCGCTCGCGCCATTTCTGCGCGGTCTGCAGACCGAAACGCCAGTACTCGAGCTCGAACGTGGGGTTGAACGTGGTGAGTGGCGGAAAATTCTCCTGCGCCGGGATGACCGGCGGTCCGAGCATCAATCGCTTCGTGGCGGCGTCGTGGTGAGGCCAGCTGGCGAGCAGATCGGCGCTGTCGAACACGAGCGCCCGATACTGCTCCAGCCGCGCGCGGTCCGGCCGCGCGCGATACAGCGCCTCGGCGAGGTAGATAGGATGAGGCTGCTGCCACATGATGAACGGATTCACGGCGCTCGGGCTCTCGCGCCCGTCGTCGCCCACCATCTTCGGCCACCAGGCTCCGGACACGCCGTGCAACCGCGCGCGAGCCCGCGCGGCCGGAAGCTGCGAGAGATACCACGGCATGCTGCGCTCGAGCAGCTCGGGCCGGCCCCACACGGCGAAGTGCGCGGCATGCCAGGCGTGCATCTCGAGATGGAATTTGCCGTTCCAGCTATTCGAGAACAGCCCCTCTTCCTGCGGCGGATATCCGCCGGCGCTGTTGACGGCCGTGAGGTACTGCGACAGCACGATGCGCCGCTCCAACTCGCGTGCGCGCGGATCGGTGCTGCCGGAGAAATCCACGGCGGCCCCGCGCGTCCAGAAGTCTTTCCAGCTCGCTTGCGCCTCGTCGCGCGCGATGCCGGGGTCCAGCCACTGTCTGCCCGACCCGTAGCGGTGAAATTCGATCCCGAACGCCAGCACACGCTTGCCGGGCGCGGTGATCGTGAGCTCGTGCGCAGCCGGCGTCGCGATGCGCACCTTGCGATCCGCATGGAACAGCACGCTGTAGCGAGTCTGATCGAGCGCGCGCTCGACCACGAGCGTGCCGCTGTCGCTCGAGGCTTCGCGCGTACTGTGTTTGCCCGGGCTCGACCAGTCCGCCGGATCCGGATTGAGCGAGGCGCTGACGCCCGGGAATTTGAGGTCCACCCCGAGCAGCCCATCCACGAGCAGCGGCGAGCGCAGCCGCACGATGAGCATGTCGCGCGTGGGATGCACGCTGGTTTCGACTTCGACGGGCACGCCGTCCAGCGTGAAGCGGCTCGTCAAACGGCCGGTCCACAGGTCCAGCGTCTGTCGGGTCGCGCGCAGATCGGAGAGCGCCGCGGTCGTGCCGTTCGCGCGCTTCAGCCGCAGGCCTACGCGCCCCAGCGAAAAGCGATGCGGGTTCTCGCGCAGCCACTGGATGACGGGCCGGCGCGCCTCGTCCCAGCTTTTCAACCAGGGAAACGGCCGCGCGACGCCGCGCGCGTCAACCGGCACCATCGCCTGCTCCAGCGTGAAGCGTTGCGGATTCGGAAAGCTGTGCCAGGCCCACTGCGCCTGGGTCATCAGCGGCACCAGCGGCGAGTACGCCTGCTGGAAAGTCTGCAGGCCGGTGATGTCCGCGGTGAACGCGAAGTTGCCGTTGCCCACCATGAACGGCGCGTGCGGGTCGAGGGTGGTGATGGTGGGGCTGTGACGCGTGACGAGCGCCCGCCGATCCACCGGCTCCGCCACCGCGAGCGTCGCAAGCAACAGCAGCCCGAGGGCGAAGAGGCGCAAGGGATTGATCATGAGCGGCTATCTTTGCCGCGCGGCGGTCCGCGCACAACTTTCGCTGCGTTTCGGGACTGCGGCGGCCGGGAACGGCGCGCCCCCGCATGCGGCGCGCGTGGAAATTGCAGGGCGGACGACACGAGCATCGTATGTCAGCTGCCCCCCACAGTCCGGCGCCGCAAGGCGCAAGCATCTGAGAGACGACAAGTTTTCTCCACGCGCGCTGTCTTCATTTGACGACGGGTTGCATTGCGAGTCTAACTACCCACGGGGGCAATCGGGTCTCGGGGGTTCTATATGCGCATTCTCGCGAGCGCGCGTCGTCGGCGCCAAGTACTGTTCATCGCCGCGGTGCTGTTGGTCGCCGGGCTGCTCGTATGGCCACTCTACGCGACGCGACCCCCTGCGCCAGGCGCCACGGCCGGCGCGCCGTCGAGCAACTGAATCTCGATCGAGTCCAGCAACGCGCACCGCTCGGTGACTGGGGCGCTCGCATGGGTGATATCCGCGCGGGCGTTTCGCGCCCATGGCGGGAGTTGCGAATCGTTCTTAACAACCCCCGCCGCACGCGGTGCTTCCGCCGCGCGTCCCGCGTCGGTATCGTTGCCACCGAGCGCGCGAACAATTCATGTGAGGGATATATAGATGAGTGAGTCGACGATCGACAGGCGTGCGCTTCTGAAAACCGCCGGTGTGACCGCCGTAGGCCTTGCGGCCTCCAGCACATTTGCCGCCGCAGGACGCAGGCGTAAGTACGTGAACGTGGGCGTGGGTTCGCGATCGCGCATGTATCTCAACGCGGTCACCAACACCTTCAAGGACGGCAACGAGCTCGTCGGCATCTGCGACGTGAATCCGGGCCGGCTCGATGTGGCCGCGAATTTCGTCGCGCCCAATGGTGCGAGACCCCGGAAATATCTCTCCGCCGACTTCGACAAGATGCTCAAGGATCTCAAACCGGATTGCGTCATCGTCACGACGCCGGACACCTTCCACGACGAATACATCGTTCGCGCGCTCGACGCCGGCTGCGACTGCCTCACCGAGAAGCCGCTCACGATCACTGCGGAGAAGGGACAGCGCATCATCGATGCCTGCAAGCGCAACAACCGCAACGTGCGCGTGATGTTCAACTATCGCTACTCGCCGCCGCGCACGCAGGTGAAAGACCTGCTCATGAGCGGCGCCATCGGCGACGTGATGTCGGTGGACTTCCACTGGCTGCTGAACACGGTGCACGGCGCGGACTACTTCCGGCGCTGGCACAGCCAAAAGGCGCTGTCGGGCGGCCTGATGATCCACAAGGCAAGCCACCACTTCGACCTCGTGAACTGGTGGCTGGGCAGCGATCCCGAGCTGGTGCTGGCCAACGGCAAGCGCGAGTACTACACGCCGAAGATGGCCAGGCGCATGGGGCTCGAAAGCCATCACGAGCGCTGCCTGACCTGCCCCGAGAAGGCCAAGTGCACGTTCTACATCGACATCGAGGCCGACAAGAACTTCAAGGCGCTGTATCGAGACAACGAACAGCACGACGGCTATTTCCGCGACCGTTGCGTGTTCCGCCCGGACATCGACATCGAGGACACGATGAACGTCATCGTGAAGTACCGGTCGGGCGCGACGCTGTCGTACTCGCTCAACGCGTTCAACGCCTGGGAGGGCTACACGGTGGCGTTCAACGGCACCAAGGGCCGCCTGGAGCACCGCATCGTCGAGGGCGGCCAGGTATCGGCCGGCGCAGCTAACTACCAGGGCGAGGACAACGACGCCATCAGCACGCGCCTCATCCCGCTGCGCGGCAAGCCCGAGAACGTCGAAGTGTGGACCGGCAAGGGCGGCCACGGCGGCGGCGACGCCGTGATGCTCACGGAAGTGTTCGGCACCGCCGAGCCAGACAAGTACAAGCGCGCGGCGGATCAGCGCAGCGGTCTGTACTCGAGCCTGATCGGCGCGGCGGCCAACCAGTGTTTCGTGTCCGGCAACGCGGTGAAGATCGACGAACTCGTCACGGGCCTCAACTCGCCCGTGCAGGCGCCGATGCCAACGCGGGATATGCCGGTGCCGATGCCGTCCGAGGCCTAGCGATGCGCAGACGATGGGGACGACCGGCCGCCGACGCAGCGCCGGTCGTCCTCGTCGGCGGGACTCGTGTGTGCCCCGCAGTACAGTGCGCGCCGTCCGCGCCCGATCTGACTCGTGAAACGATGCTTCGTCCCGGCTAACTTCCTCGCATGGCACTCGAAACTTTCCTGCTCTATCTCGCCACCTGGACGCTGGTGGCGCTGTCGCCCGGCCCGGCGGTGATGTTCGTCATGTCGCAGGGCGCGCGCTTCGGCACGCGCGGCGCCATCGCGGGCACGGCCGGCATCTGCGCGGGGCACCTCGTGTGCTTCACGTGCGTCGCGTTCGGACTCGCGGCGTTGCTCGCGAGCGCCAGCGGCGTCTTGCAGGCGATCCGCATCGTGGGTGCGCTCTATCTCATTTATCTCGGCGCGAAGATGCTGTTCGCGAAGGCGCGTGGCGCAACGCCCCGCAGCGAAAACGGCAATGCGCGCGCGGTGGCGCCGAGCGAGCCGGCGAATCACGGCATCGCGATGCAGGGGCTGCTCGTGCAGATGACGAACCCGAAGAACCTGTTGTTCGTGCTGGCGCTGTTGCCGCAGTTCATCAGCGCGGAGCGGCCGCTGCTGTTGCAACTCGCGATCATGCTCACGGTGACCGTGATCATCGACGCGGTGGCGCTGCTGGCGTATGCGCACATCGCGGCGCGCGGGGCGCGCGCGCTCAAAGGCTCGCGAGTGATGTCGTGGGTGGAGCGGGCATTCGGCGGCGCTCTGATCTTCTTCGGGCTGAACCTGCTCGTGACCCGTAAATAAAACTGGCAAGTCCGGCACCATTTGTCAATTTGGGGTCACTCCCCATTTCCGGGAAATGGGGAGTGACCCCATTCTGGTAGCATCGCAGCACCGGCCAGCTTGCAGGCCGAAACCAGATCACTCCCGGCCATGAATATCCGGAACGTCATCTTCGACGTAGGCGGTGTGTTGCTGCAGTGGGATCCGCCCGCGTTCATCGCGAAGCTGCATCCGGACTCGGCGACTCAGGCGCGCGTCCGTCGTGAGATCTTCGAACACCCCGACTGGCACGAGTTCGACCGCGGCGCGCTCGACGTCGACGCCGCTGTCGCCCTGTTCGGCCAACGCGCCGGTCTCGCGCCCGAGCAAATACGCGCGTTGCTGCAGACTGCGAATGAATCGCTGAGCCCCATCGCGGGCTCGGTGAAGATCGTCCAGGACCTCGCCGCGGCCGGCGTGCACTTGTACCTGTTGTCGAACATGCCCGTGAGCACGTACGAATTCCTCACGCGTCGCCACGAGTTCTTCGGCCACTTCGAGCACATGGTCATCTCCGGCGCGATCCAGATGATCAAGCCCGAGCCCGCGATCTACCAACACCTGGTCGAGAAAACCGGCATCGTGCCGGCCGAGAGCGTGTTCATCGACGACCTCGCCAAGAACGTGATCGCGGCGCGCGAGTGCGGGCTGCACGCGATCCAGTTCCGCGGGCCCGACGACTGCCGCGCGGCGCTGCGCACCTATCTACCGCCGGCGACACTCTAGCATTCCGAGCGAGGCACCCATGTCGACCACGCGGCGATTCTTCATGCACGGCTCGATGGGACTGACTCTCGGCACGCGGCTGGTCCCGGTCGCGGCGGAAACGACGCCCACGCCCGCTCCCGTCCTCACCATCACGCGCTCGGGCGGCGATCTGTTGTCGCGCATGAGCTGGCTCAATCCGCCGGCCAGCGAGCACTATGACGAAGGCACGCTGTCCGTGCGCAGCAAGGGCAAGACCGACTTCTGGCGCAGGACTTTCTACGGCTACATCACCGACAACGGTCACTTCCTCGGCGCCCCGGTCGTCGGCGACTTCACGTTCACCGCGCGCGTCCACGGCAACTATTCGGCGCTGTACGACCAGGCCGGTCTCATGGTGCGACTCGACGAGAAACACTGGATGAAGTGCGGCTCGGAGTTTTTCGACGACAAACGCTGGGCCAGCGTCGTGTTTACGCACGAATTTTCGGACTGGTCGACGCTGGAAGACCTGTCGCAGACCAGCGCAATCTGGTGGCGCGTGATGCGCAAGAAGGACTCGCTCGAGGTGCAGTGCTCGAAGGACGGCGAGAAGTTCACTACGATCCGCCAGGGATATTTCCCGGCCGGTGTCGGCGTGAATGCCGGTGTGATGTGCGCGGCACCGGAAGGCGCGGGGTTCGACGCAACTTTCGACCAGCTCACATTGGAACATTCAGTTCCGCCGCCCTAGGCCGTTACCCGAGTGAGGCTGACTATGGTGTGGACCCGTGACTGACGATCCCGACAATCAGGCGGACGAACGGCCGGAGAGTTCGAGCGCGGAGCGCCGCAATCTGGCCGACGCGCTTGCGCACGAGCGCAATGTCCTGCGCACCATGATCGACCTGATCCCCGCGTTCATCTACGCCAAGGATGCGCAGAGTCGCTTCACGGCCTGCAACGCGCTGGTCGCGAGCCGCCTCGACACCGTGCCGTCGGAATTGATCGGCAAGACGGATTTCGATTTCTTCCCGCGCGCGATGGCCGAGCAGTTCTTCGCCGACGAGCAAAAGATCATCAAATCAGGCGTACCCCTGATCGATCACGAAGAGATCGCCTTCGACAAGGCGCGCGGCATGGATCGCGTGATCCTCACGTCGAAAGTGCCGTTGCGTGATGCAGCCGGCAATCTCACGGGCATCGTCGGCACCGGTTACGACATCACCGACCGCAAGGCCGCCGAGGAGCGCATGGCCTCGAGCGATCGACTCGAATCCATCGGGCGGCTGGCGTCTGGAGTGGCCCACGAGATCAACACGCCCATTCAGTTTCTCAGCGACAGCGTCACGTTCATCGGCGAGGGCGTGCAAGAGATGCTGGCCTACTTCGACCAGCTGCGCGCCTCAGGCGCCGCGCCGAACGACGATATCGAATACATGCGCGAGGAGCTGCCTCCCGCGCTCAAGCGCGTGTCCGAGGGTCTCGCGCGCATCGCCGAGATCGTGCGCTCGATGAAAGAATTTTCACACGCCGATCAGCGCGAGATGAGCGAGCTGGATCTGAATCGCGCGATCACGAGCACGCTGGTGGTGGCGCGCAGCGAATATAATGCGTTCGCTGACATACGCACGGACTTCGAGCCGCTGCCGCCCGTCGTGTGCCACGGCGGTCAGATCAACCAGGTGTTGCTCAATCTGATCACCAACGCCGCACACGCCATCGCCGATGCAAACAAAGACACCTCGACGCGCGGCCTCATCACGATCGCGACGCGGCACGATAAGGACGATGTATTGATCTCGGTGGCCGACACCGGCAGCGGCATTCCCGAGCACATACGCGCGCGCATCTTCGATCCGTTCTTCTCGACGAAGGATGTAGGTCGCGGGGGCGGCCAGGGACTTTCGGTTGCGCGCAACGTCGTGGTCAAAGGACATGGTGGTGCGATCAGTTTCGACACGCAGGTCGGCGCGGGCACGACCTTCCACGTGCGCCTGCCAGTTCGCTCGCACGCCACGGAGCCCGCGAGCGCGGCGGGCGGCTGACTACCGAAAACGCGTGATCGCCGGCGAGTTCTGCCCGTTGCGTATCTGCCGGCGGATTGAACAAATACTGCGTGAGATGCGTCTTACTTTCGCGCAGGCGGAAAGTGGCGGCGACTGCCTCCTGCAGCGCACGCCACCACATGGCCACTACCCCGATATGTCTTCAACCTGACGCAGCATGACCTGTGTCGATAGCGACGGAATATGGAGCTGCAGGACAAGACTGGCCAGGGACGTGGCAATATTCCGACGTGCACGTCAATAGGGGCTTTCAGGTAATGGATTTGGTTCCAGGCGGTGAGCTGTCCCGCCGCATTCGCGATGGAGATGCTTCTGCCGAAAGCGCGCTCATCCGTCAGTTCGAGCCGGGCCTGCGCGTACTGTTGAGACGGCGTACGGGCGGCGACCACGGTCTGTTACAAGACCTCGTCCAGGAAACGCTGCTGATCGTTCTGCAGCGCCTACGCGGTCAAGGAATCGACGAACCGAACAAGCTCGCGGCTTTCGCGGCCCAGACTGCGCGTAATCTTGCAATCGCGTCATTGCGCAAGGCCGAACGACAGAGAACCGATGTGGACAGTGAAGCCACTGAGCGCAATGCCGACCCGGGCGGCAGCCCCGATGGGCAAACGGCCGGGATCAAGTGTGCGCTCGCGGTACAGATGCTGATCGGCGAACTTCCCCAAGAGCGGGACCGTTTGATGCTCAAGCGCTTCTATCTCGATGACCATGATCGGGACCGAATTTGCGAGGAGCTCCATCTGAGTCAGGCCGCGTTCAATCAGGCGTTGAGTCGCGCGCGCCGTCGGTTCAGGCAGATTCTCGAAGAGCGCGGCTTCACCAAGGGCGATTTTTTGAACGACTCATGAATCAGGCTTTGATTGACCAATACGTCGCAGGTCACCTGGGCGAGCAGGAAGCCGAGGAGTTCGAGGCGTATTGCCTGGAGCATCCGGAATTCGCGCAGCAGGTGGAATACGAGCAATTGCTCAAGGCCGGCGTCGCGCATGTCGCGCGCGTTTCTCCGCAGGAATTCGCCGCTCCGCGCGACACCTCCTGGCGGTGGCGTCTCGCATTGGCGGCCAGCGTCATCGCAGCTTCCGGCATCGTGCTGTATTCCTGGTCGCCGAATGCGGCCGCCGTCCCGCCCATTCTCGAGGCGTCGGGCGGCGAACACACGTCGGGCGGCCGCGTCCTGCGGCTGGCCATGGTGCGCGGCGCTGAGGGAATGCCGGAGCTGCCCGCCGGGCGCGCGCGCGTGGAAATCGTGGGGATGTTCGAGCCCGGCGTGGATTACACCATCACACTGACGGGGCTCGAGGAACGCGCGACGCAGCCCGTGGCGACGCTCGAGCACCAGCGCGCGAGCTCCACAGTGACGATGCAGGTGCTGGTCGATGGCGATCGGCTGACGCCGGGCGCGTACACCCTGCGCGTGCGCCGGCCAGAATCCGCCGACGAGCCGCTCGACTTCGTGTTCGTCAAGCCATAGGGGCGTCGCGGTGAGCGCGTTCGCGGCCGATCTGATTTCAGCGCGCGCACAAGGAAGAAAGGGGACAGTTCTATTTATCTGGCTGGGCGTGCCGTAGGGCCGTGGCGCCGGATCGATAAGGAATCGCGTCGCGGTCGCCGCGCTTCGTGAACGGAATCAACATCGGAACCCTGCGCCGATAGTCGGCGTACTCGGGATGCTCGGTGATGAGGTCATGCTCCTCGAACCGGATCGCGACCAGGATGTATGCAGTGGTCATGATCGCGAACACCAGGTGCGCGACGGTCATGGTCGGCGTCGCCCAGAAGATCATGAGCCAGCCCACGTACAGCGGATGGCGCACCTGGCGATACAGCCACGGCGTGCAGAACGGCACGGGCGAGTACGGCTTGCCGCGCGCCTGCAACCACACCTGGCGCAGGCCGAACAAGTCGAAGTGATCGATGAGGAACGTGCAGTAGAGCAGCAACGCCCAGCCCGCGGCATATAGGCCGTACAGCGTGTACTCGGCAGCCTGCGAGGTGGCATTCCAGATCGCCCCGCCCATCGGCTGCCACAGCCAGAACATCGCGACCAACGCCAGCGAAGAGAACAACACATACGTGCTGCGCTCGGCCGTCTCGGGCACGAATCGCGTCCACCAGCGCTTGAACGCGGGCCGCGCCATCACGCTGTGCTGCACGGCGAACAGCGCCAGCAGCCCGAGGTTGATCAGCAGCGCGCGGCCGAAAGCGCCATCGCCCGGCGCGTCGAGGCTCGTAGGCACCGCGAAGTTGCCGATGAACCCGATCGCATAGAGGAAAACGGCGAAGAACACGGCGTAGCTGACGACGCCATACAGAAAGATGAGGGACCTTTTCACAGAAGTACTACCCGCCTGGGCTTCATAGAGATGCGCGAACCTTACGGACGAGGCACAGTTCGAGTCCCGGGTCACTTCCGGGATTTCGCCGGGATATGACCGCAGCCATCAATTTCGACCGTTTTCGCTTCGAGCCCGAGTCCGCGCGACTGTGGTTCGGGGAACGCGAGGTCAAGCTCACACTGAAAGCTGCGGCGGTGCTGAGCACACTGCTCGCGCGCGCGGGACAGCCGGTGAGCAAGGAAGAATTGTTCGCGCATGTGTGGCGCGGCACTGTGGTCAGCGACGATGCGCTCGTCACCTGCATCCAGGAATTGCGCAAGGCGCTGGGCGACGACGCGAAGAACCCCAGGTTCATCGAGACGCGCCACCGGCGTGGCTACCGCTTCGCCGCCGAGATCGCGCCCGGCGAGACGCCAGAGGGCGTGTTTGGAAGCCCCGAGGCGGCCGCGAGCACCGCGACCATTGGCGTGCTGCCATTCGCCGACATGAGTCCGGGGCGCGACCAGGACTATCTTTGCGAGGGTCTCGCGGAAGAATTGATCGATGCGCTCACGCACGTCGACGGCTTGCGCGTCGCGGCGCGCAGCTCCTCGTTCCAGTTTCGCGGCGCGGGGCTCGATGCGCGCGAAGTCGGACGCCAGCTCGGCGTCGGCACGCTGCTCGAGGGCAGCGTGCGCAAGGCGGGCGACCGGCTGCGCATCACGGTGCAACTCATCGACGTCACCACCGGCTACCACCAATGGTCGGAGCGCTTCGATCGCGAGCTCGGCGACGTATTCGCGATCCAGGACGAGATCGCCGAAACCGTGGCCGCGACGCTGCGCGGCAGCGCGCTCTCGCGGCGCGAGAAGCGGGCGGTGCGCCGCACGCAGACGGCAACCGACGTCTACGAGTGTTACCTGCGCGGCCGGCAGAGCCTGCACCGCATGACGCGCTCCGATCTCGACCACAGTCGCGAGATGTTTCGTCAGGCCATCCAGATCGACGCCGAATATGCGCCGGCCTGGGCCGGGCTCGCGACGGCGCATGCGCAGACCTACGAATGGTTTGGCTCCCATGATGGCGATCTCGCGGAGGCCGACCGCGCGAGTCGCATCGCGATGCAGCTCAATGCGGAGCTCGCCGACGCGCACGTGGCGCGCGGCTTCGCGATGTCCCTGCACCGCGAGTACGACGGCGCCGAGAAACATTTCGAAGCGGCGGCGCGCATCAATCCGCAGCTGTTCGACGCGTACTATCTATTTGGACGCTCGTGCTTCGCGCGCGGACAGATCGAGCGCTCGGCGGAGCTGTTCGGGCGCGCGGCCCGCGCCCGGCCGGAAGATTTCCAGAGCAGGTTCCTGGAAGGACAGTCGCTGCGCATGATCGGCCGCGTCGCGGAGGCGCGCGCGGCCAATTGCGACAGCATCGCGCGCGCAGCGGCTGCTCGAACTCAATCCGCGCGATACGCGCACTTTGTCGCTGGGTTCCGGCGCGCTGCAGAACGACGGCCAGTTCGAACGATCGCGCGAGTGGGCCGAGCGTGCGCTCGAGATCAATCCGCAGGACATGAGCTCGCTCATCAACGCGGCGTGCCTGTATGCGAAAGAAGGCAACAAGGATCGCGCCATCGAGATACTCGGACGCGCCCTGGGACTCGGCTGGGGCAAGCGCGACTGGATCGAGAACGACCGCGACTACGACTCGCTGCGCGAGGATCCGCGCTTCCAGGCGCTGCTGGCGAACCTCAAGTAGCGGTGCCGAGTAGCGGTGCCGGGGCTTTCCCGCGGCACCCCTTGGCGCAGCCGCCGCGACCAGGCCACCCCAGTACGAACTTAACCGCCGAGACACAAAGAGTTCACTTCCGCCGCGCAGGCTGGCGCTCTCGTCGTCTTCCGGAGCCGCCGTGTTCACGCATCTCACCCGTCGCAGCTTCGTCAGCGCCGCCGCGGCGGCGGCCGTCACCTCTTCCGTGGCCCGGGCCCACCGGCCACAGCGCGGCATGTTCCGCCACGGTGTCGCCAGCGGTGATCCGCTGCACGATCGCGTCATTCTCTGGACCCGCGTTACGCCCGCCGATCCGCACGATGAGGTGGAAGTGAAGTGGCAGATCGCACGCGATCCCGCGATGCGGCGCATCATCGACGGCGGGCGCGCGCATACCAACATTTTTCGCGACTTCACCGTCAAGGTGGATGTCGATCGTCTCGAGCCGGGCCGCACCTACTACTACCAGTTCAGTGTCGCAGGCGACCCCTCCCCAATTGGTCGCACGCGCACCACGCCCCTTGGTCGGGTCGATGCGGCCCGGCTCGCGCTCGCTTCATGCTCGAATCTGCCGGCGGGACTGTTCAACGTGTATGCGCTGATCGCGCGCCGCAACGATCTCGATGCGGTCCTGCATCTCGGCGACTATCTATATGAGTACGCCAACGCCGCTTTCGGTGACGGCAGTCTGCTCGGCCGTGTACCGCTGCCGGATCGGGAGATCCTTTCGCTGGCCGACTATCGCCAGCGCCATGCGCAATACAAATCGGATATCGACCTGCAGTCGGCGCACCGCCAGCATCCGTTCATCTGCGTGTGGGACGACCACGAAATCGCCAACGACGCCTGGACCGACGGCGCCGAGAACCACAACGTCGAGCTCGGCGAAGGTGCGTGGTCCGTGCGCAGGCGCGCCGCGATCCGCGCATATTTCGAGTGGATGCCCATTCGGGAGGATTTTCGGGGCGCCTTCGAGCGCGGTCCGCGCTCGCGCATCTTCCGGCAATTCCGCTTCGGCAACCTTGCCGACCTGCTCATGCTCGATACGCGCCATTTCGGGCGCGACAAACAGTCCGTGGTGCCGCCCGTGAGCCCCACGGCAGGATTCCCAGCGAACGACCCGGTGGCCAACGATCCGGCGCGCAGCCTGCTCGGGCTCGAACAGGAGGCGTGGCTCGACCGGCGTCTCGTGGCGTCGCAGTCTCGCGGCGCAACGTGGAAGTTGTTAGGTCAGCAGGTGATGATGGCCCAGCTGTCGCCGAGTGGCGGACAGACGCTGTTCAACCTGGACCAGTGGGATGGCTACATTCCGGCACGCGAGCGGCTGTTCAGGAGCATTCGCGACAACACCGTCGAAAACGTCGTCGTGCTCACGGGCGACATCCACTCTTCATGGGCCAACGAGCTCACGAGCAATCCGTGGAGCCCCGGCTACAACCCCGAGACCGGCGCCGGCGCGGTGGGCGTGGAATTCGTCACGCCCGGAGTGACCTCGCCCGGCATCCTCGATCCGGCGCAGGCTGCGCAAACGGCGGCGTTCGTACGCAGCGTGTCGCCGCACATGAAATACGCCGAGCTCAACAAGCGGGGCTACGTGATCCTCGACATCGACCGCGAGCGTTTGCAGGGCGAGTTCTGGCACGTCGCGACCGTGGACTCCGCAAGCCGCGACGAAGCGCTCGCGGCTGCATTCGCCACACAGACCGGGACCAATCATCTGGTGCCGGGGTCCGGCGCCAGTGCCGCACGCGTACAGGTCGACCCGGCCGGCTGACGTGGTGCCCGGGGGGAGGCGCCACTTGCCCCATCCTCACACCACGCGCAGGCGCAGTCCCTCGCCGAGTTCGAGCGACGTCGCATATTCGATGTGAAGCACGCGGCGCGGCGCGTCGTCGCGCACTTTCGACGAGGCGTGGATGAGCAGTGGGCGCATCGCCACGACACCGCCGCGACCCACGATGCAGCCTTCGCTGCGAGCCGACTGCGCGCGCGCATGCACTTCGGCATCGCTCAGCACGCCGTCGCGATGCGAATCGGGAATCACGCGCAGCGGTCCGTTGTCCGACGTCGAATCGTCGAGATGCACACGCAGTGCCACCACGCGCATCAACGCGGCCGCCGGCGCATGCGCGTACCACACGCCGTGCTTGTCCGACCACGGTCCCCAGCCGGCGACGTCGGCGCGAGTCTCGAGCGGCAGCGCCGTATCCTGGTGCCACGCGACCAGCCAGTTCGCCCGCGGCGATTTATCGAACAGCGTGGCGCGGTAGGGAAGCGCCGCGCCGCCGAGCACGAGCGTGGCGAAGTCGATGAGGCGCGGATCGCGCGCCAGCGACGCTACGGTCGCATCGCCGAGCAGGTGCCGCGCACCGGCGCGCGTGCGGAGCAGAGCACCAGCGTCTAGATGAGCCGTGACCCGCGCCATCTCGTCGGCGCGAAGCAAGTCCGGCACGATTTCGAACCCGGAATCCACGCGCGATATTACAGTCCGGACACCGGCTCCGGCTTCGAACCACGAGAACCTTCCCCCGGCACCACTCGGCGCAGCCGCCGCGCCCACGGCTTCTCGATGAGATAGGTGCTGACGATCGACATCCCGAGCACTCCGAACAAGGCGACCGGCAGCGCGGCGGCCTGGTTCTTCGTGGCGTACGCCACGGCAAAGCTCACCACCATCAGGAAATTCTGCCAGATGAAGATGGAGAACGAGGCCTGCCCGAGGAAGCTCATGCCGGGCAGCGAGAAGATGCGCGCCGCCACGCCACGTCCGTGCGCGAAGTCGTAGATCACGAGCAGATAGAGCGGCATGAGCAGCCCATGGCGCAGGATGTGCCGCCAATCCGCCGTGTGCGGCTCCATGAGCGAGATTGCGACGATCGCCGCCAGCGCAAAGTCGCCCAGGCCGAACCAGCCGCCGATCCGCGCGCGCCAGGCGGTCTCGAAGCGGCTGATGCCGGAGATGCGCGCGAGCAGCATGCCGGCGACGAAGTGCGGTACCCAGAACAGCGGCGTGCTGCCGAGGAAGATCTGCCAGCTCAGGTGATCTTTGCCGCCGTCCGGAAAGAACAGCAGGAACACGCCGGTCGGTAACAGCGACACCAGCGGCATCGCGACCAGCAGCGCGATCTGCCGCGCGCGCGGCAGCCGCGCCAGCGTGCGCATCAGCCACGGCATCAGTAGATAGAGAAACACCACCGCCGACAGCGCCCACGTGGGCCACGACCATACGGGCACGAACGGCGGCACCCAGGCCTGCGTCAGCATCGCCGTCGCGAAGAAGCTGCCGATCGACAGCAGTACGCCCGGCGCGTTCGGATCGAACCAGTAGCGCGGCAGCATGAGCAGCGTCGTGAGCAGCAGCACGACCAGGTGAATGGGATAGATGCGCGTGAAGCGCGCCCACCAGAAGCGCTTGTCGGAGGTGGTCAGTGCGCCGCCCGGCGTCCAGTACAGATAGGCGAGGATGAATCCCGACAGCAGGAAGAAGAAGCTCGTGGACAGATAGCCGTGCGCCAGGAAGTTGTTGGCCAGCCGCGGCAGCGTATCGAGCCCGCCATAGACTTCCGCCATCGGCCCGTTCTTCAGGTCGCCTTCGTTGCGCGTCGACCAGAGATGGAACAGGAAGATGTGGAACACCGCGAAGAAGCGGATTCCATTGAGCGAAGTGAGCTGCAGCGCCGCATCGGGCGCCGTTACTTTTTCTGCCATGTGATTAGAACTTCCCGCACCGTGAACCGGTTGCGGGGAGCCTAACGCATCGGTGTCAGAACGGCCCGCGCACCTGCGCCGGCGTGCGCCACGAGCTCGACCACACCTGGCCGTCGCGGACGTAGAACACCGTATCGCCATCGATGAAGGCGCGGTTCAGGCTCGCGACGTTGGCCGTGCCGCCGGGCGCGGGCGGCGGGAGCACGCTGCCGGCCGCCTGCAACGACGCGCTGCCCGCGCTCCGCTTGCCGATCACCTCGTACTGGAACAGCGCGGTCTGCACGTGCAGCGGCGGCGCGAAAGTCGGGTACGTGCTCGTGGCCGGGATGGCCCCACGATCCGCGGTTTCGGCGGATAGATAGGTGAACGCGTGGTGGTCCCACGACGCCTCCGAGTAGGAGCTCACACCGTCGACGAGCAGCGTGCCGCGCGACTGCGGCGAGCCGGGCACGGAGACGTCGAACAGCTCGATCTTCACCTGGTTCAGGTCGCTGCCGATGCCGAGCAGCAGGTTCTGGGTCACCGGGTGCAGCAGGTCCGACGTGCCGGGAATCTGCAACTCGCCGGCGATGCGCGGATCGGTGGGCGTCGACAGGTCGATGACGTAGAGCGGGTCGATGCGCCGGAAGGTCACGGCGTAGGCACGGTCGCCGACGAAGCGTACGCCATACAACGCTTCGTTCGGCTTGCCGATCTCCTCGGGGTGCGTGGCGTTCGGCAGACTCGCCGCGATCTCGAGCGCGGGCTCGGCGGCCTTTTCCCGCACCACGAACAGGCGGTGATCCACGAAGTCTGCCGGGTCCTGCGTCCACTCGGTGGTCATGACGCGCAACAGGCCATCGCGCTCGCTCATGCGGAAGTCGGGCTGACCCGCGGACCACATCTGTCCCGGCACCTCGACTGAACCCACGTAGCGCGGCGCAGCCGCGGTCAGCGAGAACTTGTGGATGCGCGTCGTCGTTGCCGTCTCCGTATATCGCGGCTGCGACACATACAGCGCGGTCTGCGACGCGTACACGCCGTCGGCCATCTCGTCGTAGCAGGTGCTCGAAAACTCGCGCGGATTGCTCAGCGAGAACGTGGTGATGGTGGTCAGCGTCGCGTGACCGCCGCCCTGGGCCTGGGTGTCGTTGCTCACGTAGCAGCGACGCGCCTCGACCAGCGGTTGCGTGCGCCCGTCGATGGTCACGGTCGGCAGCAGCTCGTCGAGCGTGAGACTCGCCAGGCGACCGCTCAGCGTGGGGTCTATCAACGCGCGCGGCGTGTGCCGCGTCACGAGCACCACCTGGTTGCCGATGCGGCGACTCGCGACGAACACGCCGCGCATGTCGGCGCTCATCACATTCCTGGGCTGCGCCGGATTCGCGATGTCGAACACGTGCACAGCGAGCCGGCTCGGAGCCCAGATCAGCGACGAGGTCCACGGGTCTCCGAACGGTCCGAAGTACGCCTCGGCGGTCAGCACGACCAGGCGCTGGTTCGCGACGTACATGCCTTGCACGCGCTGCGTGTCCGGGACCGGCACTGCGGCTATTTCGGTCGCGTCGCCCGTAGCGGCGTTGGTGCGCAGGATGCGGATTGCAGCGTTCGAACCGCTGACGCCGGACGGCGGCGCGACGAACAGATGCGTGCCGTCGTAGCGCGCGACATCGAATTCGTCGACGCCGTTTTCCACGGTGTAGGTGCCGGAGAACGAGGCGGTCGCGGCCGCGGAAAGCGCCACGACATCGTTGGTCATGCCGATGGCCATCTCATCGCTCAGCGAGGCCTTGAGCAGCGATTCCAGCTCGTCGGCGCTGCGCACCGGGCGTAGCATTCCGGTCACGGCGGACGGTTCCTGCGTATCGGTTTTGTCGCTTCCGGAACCTCCGCAGCCCGTGAGCGTCAATCCCGCGAGGAATATCGATAGTAGATTGCCGGGCAGAGCTCTTGGCATGACACGACTCCCGCTGAAACTGGCCGCCAATGTGCGCGGCAGAAGCGTGAGGCGTGTCGCGAGAGTGCGGTGAATTGGTCAAATTGTGTCCTCCCTGCCGGAGACACTTCTTCACAAACTCGCGGGTGGTTTGAGCGATGCTTGCGTTAGATATGCGCGCGCGCGGAAAGGCTTTTGTCTGGGCCATCGGGCTGTGGTCTCTGACCGCACTCGCTGGCGCGCAGACTATCGTTGACGGGGTGGCCGCCCAGGTGGCGGCCGACGCCCCAGACGAGGCCACCATGAGCGTGGCGCCACCGCCCGTCATCACCGCGCCAGGCGATGCGGCCCGAGAGCGCGCGTGGCGCTTCGGCCTCGCGCTCGGTTACGGCCGGCGCACGAACCCGCTGATCCAGTCCGACGACATTCCGGTCATCGTCGACGTCGACATCGCGTGGTTCGGCAAGCGCTGGTTCTTCGACAACGGAGACGTCGGCTTCGCACTGCTCGACCGTCCGGCGTTCACCACCAATCTGGTCGCGCGCATCAACAGCGACCGGGTGTTCTTCGGCAAGACCAATACCCGGTACGTGAACTTCGCATATCAGGGCAGCGCGACACCGCCCACGGCGCTCGTGGACAGCTCGGGATTGGTCGTGCCCCCGCCGGTGGCGGTGGCGCCGCCGGATCGCGACTACGCCATCGAGACCGGCTTCGAAACGCTGTTCGACGGGGTTTGGGGTGCGGCCACGCTGCGCGCCTTCCACGACGTCAGCGGCACGCATCGCGGCTACGAAGTGGCCGCGGACTACCAGTACCGGGTGACGCGCGGGCGGCTGTCGTTCACGCCCTCGCTCGGTGTGGCGTACAAGAGCGCGCGACTCAGCGATTACTACTGGGGCGTGCACGCGGGCGAGGCGAACCCCGGCCTGCCCGCCTACCGCGCGCGCGCCGGTGTCGGCTGGGAAGCGGGCCTGCGGGCTAACTACTATGTGACGAAGCGCCTGCGGTTCGCGCTGGCGGCGAATTATGAGCACCTGCAGCACTCCGTAGCCGAGAGTCCGCTGGCGGCGAGCGACCACGTTTTCGGCTATTTCTCCGGTCTCGCCTGGACGTTCTGAACGATGCACAAATTGCTGATTGCCCTGCTCGTGGCCGGCGCGGTGCTGGCGCCTGCCACGGCCAGACCCGCGGAGCCGGCGCCCGTGCAATTGATCGTCAAGCCGCTGCTGTGCGTGCTCGACCGTCAGGCCAGTTCCTGCCTCATGGGCTTCGACATCCGCTGGCGCAGCCTGCTGGCGGGGGCGTACTGCCTGCACGACAGCGCCGAGCCCGCGCCGTTGTATTGCTGGGCCAGCGCCATCACCGGCACCCTCACGCGGCAGCGCGTGGTCAGCGAGGATTTCGTGTACCTGTTGAAGGAAACTGGGCTCAAGGAAGGTGGCGTCGAACGCGTGTCCGAAGTGAAAATCTCGGTGCTGCGGGTCGATTCCACGGACCGGCGGCGCGATCGCCGATCCCGGCACGTCTGGGACGTTCTATGACCGCATCGAACATCGACATCCTGCTCATTGAGGACGACACCCGTCTCGCACAGCTCACTGCAACCTACCTCGAGCAGAACGGCCTGCGCGTCAAAGTCGAGGCGCGCGGCGATCGCGCGCTCGAGCGCTTCGCGCAGGAAAGACCGCGTCTCGTGCTGCTCGACCTGCTGCTGCCCGGCAAGGACGGTCTGGCGATCTGCCGCGAGCTGCGGCGCGTGCACGAAGTGCCCATCCTCATCCTCACGGCGCGCGACACCGATATCGATCACGTCATCGGCCTCGAGGCCGGGGCCGACGACTACGTGATGAAGCCGGTCGACCCGATGGTGCTGCTGGCGCGCGTGCGTGCCCTGCTGCGGCGCGCAGAGCGTCCCGGTACCGCCGCTGAACGCCGTCCGGACGTGACGCTCGGCGCGCTGCGCATCAGCGACACCTCGCGCGAGGTGTGGCTGATGGGACGTGCCATCCCACTCACCACGCAGGAGTTCGAGCTGCTCAGCCTGCTCGCGCGCCGCGCCGGCGAGCTCGTGAGCCGCGACGAGGTGTTCCGCTCGATGCGCGGCATCGACTACGACGGGCTCGACCGCTCCATCGACGGACGCGTCTCGAAGCTGCGCCGCAAGCTCGGCGACGCCGCCGCCGCGCCCACGCGCATCAAGACGGTGTGGGGCAAAGGCTATCTACTCGTGCCGGACGCGTGGGAAGCTGCGGGCTGAAGGCGTGGGCATGAAACACTGGCTGGCGGCCGGCGAGCGCGGATTGTTCTTCCGTTCGTACGCCGTCCTCGCGGGCGGCCTGCTGGTCGTGGCGATCCTGCTCGATCTCGGCTTCGGCGCGCTGCAGGCGCGGCACACGCGCGCGGCAGACCCGTGGCTCGAGTCGACGCTGCGCCTCATGGAGCACGAACCCGCATCCGTGCCCTCCTCCGGGCGCGCGACGCGCGCGGCCGAGCTCGGACGGCGGCTCGATCTGGAGCTCACGCTGCTCGAGTCCGGTGACATCGCCGGCGCCGAGCCCGTCGCGGGCGGCGCGCGCGAGCTCGTCGACGAGTCCGGCAAGGTGTACTACCTGTGGCGCGCGGCTTCGATCGACGGCGCGCTGCGCCTGGGGCCATTCACGCCGCCCACCGAGAGCTGGCTGGTGCGCTACCTGCCGGTGTTCTTCTATGCGTCCATCCTGCTCATCGTGGGTTTGTGGCTGAAACCGCTGCTCACCGATCTGCGCGTGCTCACCGACGCCGCGCAGAAGTTCGCCTCCGACTACCGCCAGCCGCTCGACACCGCCACGCAGATCACGCAGCTCACCAGCCTCGCGAGCAATCTCGACGAGATGTCCGCGCGCGTCAGCCAGCTCATCCAGAGCCAGAAGGAAATGACCGCGGCGTTGTCGCACGAGATGCGCACGCCGCTCGCGCGGGTGCGCTTCGCCGTCGCGGTGCTCGAAGGCGAGGTCGACGAGCGGCTGCATTTGTCACTGCGCGCGATCAACAACGATGTGAAGCAGATCGACGATCTCATCTCCGACATGCTCGACTACGCGCGGCTCGATCATCCGGGGCTGCGCATGCAATGCCAGTCAGTGCCGGTGGAGCCGTGGTTGCAGCAGGTGCTCGCGACGTGTCCGCCGCACGCGCGCACCGTGAGCACGAATCGCGCCGATGAAATCGAGACGGCGTGGATGGAGCCGCGCCTCATGGAGCTCGCGTTGAGCAACCTGTTGGCGAACGCGGTGCGCTACGCGAAGCAGCGCGTGAACGTGACCATCGCGCGCGACGCGGACCTGTATCGACTGGTGGTCGAGGACGACGGGGACGGCATTCCCGAAGCCGAGCGCGCCGCGGTGTTTCGCGCGTTCACGCGGCTCGACACCAGCCGCAACCGCGAGACCGGGGGCTTCGGGCTCGGGCTGGCCATCGTCGCGCGTATCGCAGCCCTGCACCGCGGTCGCGTAGTGGCGGAGTCGAGCTCCGATCTCGGCGGCGCGCGTCTCGCGCTCGAGTGGCCCGCGCCTTAACGGGCTGTCGCGCATCGGCTGACACCGCGCCGCGACATCCTCCGATGGGTGCCGCACGGCGCGCTCCGTACAGTGCCTCCCGATTCAACGAGAGCCAACTGGAGACCAGCAATGCCCACCGCAACCGGACATACCGCCGCCATTCGCGCGAAGAAAGTCATCGGCACAGCCGTGAAGAACACCGCAGGAGAGAAGATCGGCGAGATCGAGGACATCGTGCTCGAGAAAACCTCGAACCAGATCCTCTTCGCAGTAGTGGGCTTCGGCGGCTTCCTCGGAATGAACGAGAAATATCACCCGGTCCCCTGGTCCGCGCTGAATTACGACGAGGCTGAATCCAGCTACGTCGTACCGTTCACCAAGGAACAGCTCGAGGCGGCCCCGGCCGACTCCCTGGACAAGCTGACCCGCAACGACGGCGCCGGCTCCTACGCCACCCGCGCCAACGACTACTACAAGAGTCACTAACTACGACGAACCCGGGCCCGCCGGCCTCGGCCGGCAAACGCGAGCAACGATCTCCCACGGAGTTCGCGGGGCCCGAGCCTCCCCCCACCTCGGGGCTGCGGGGGGTGCGGGAACGCCATTTCCTGGACCCAATGGGGCGCGTCCCGCCCCCGCGCCGTGGCAGAATGCATTCCCAGCCGCCAAGGCTGGCGAATGGACAGCACTTCAGAACTAAAACTGCGCGTGGTCGATCAGGGCGGCACACGTGAATTGGAGACGCCTGAGGACGGCAAATGGTGCAAGGACATCGCGGAGCGCATAGGCGCTGGCGATCCGAGCGCCGAAGCGTTGCTGATGGAACGGCTGCGCCCGGGTCTCAAGATGATCCTCTATGCACGATGCGCTCACGACGTCGAGCTCGCAGCCGACCTGTGCCAGGACACGTTGCTCGTGGTCCTCAACCGATTGCGCAGTCGCAGCATGGAAGACCCCTCACGGCTTGCGGCCTTCGCGGCACAGACCGCCCGACAGCTGGCCTTCGACGCACGCCGCCGTTTTGCCACCCGCAACACAGTCGTGGACTCAGAAGCCGTCGATGCGGCTATTGTCGAATCACCGATGGACGAGTCGGTGGAGAATGCCTCAATGGTTTCCCTGGTTCGGCAACTTCTTGGTGAGCTTTCTCATGATCGCGACAGAGAGATATTGAAGCGCTTCTATCTGCTCGAACAGGAGAAGAGCGATATCTGCCGCAGCTATGGCCTCGCGCCTGGAACGTTCGACCAACTGGTCTTCCGGGCAAGAGCCCGCCTTCGCGTACTACTCAACCTACGCGGTGTGGCGAGCCGCGACCTTTTGTGCCTGGTTGGCTTTTGGATTCCCAAGTCATGGCTGGACTGAACCGCGAAATCGTCGATATCGGTCACTACGTGGTGCGCTACGTCCGCGACGGTCTGCGCGTCGACGAACGTGAAGCATTCGAGGATTACTGCCTCTTGCATCCAGAGGTGGCCGAACAGGTGGCCACGGATCGCGTATTGTTGCGCGGTATGCAGGCCCTTGAAAAAGAGGATATGGACCGCGATGCCGGAGGCTGGACTCGCTACCGGCTCGCCGCGAGCATCGCCGTGGTCGTGGCGATGGTCGGCATCTGGGGCTTCCTCCAGTTCGGCGCGCCCGCACCGAACGCCCTCTACGCCAAGATTGACACAGTGCCAACGCGCCTCGCGTCGCGTCTGTCCGAGCCACTGCGCGTGGTACAGCAGCGCGGTGCCCCGGTCCTGCTCGTGAAGGCCCCCGGCCGCGAAGCGTTGCAGCTCGACGTCGTGCTCGACATGAGTGACACCGCGCCCGAGTTCACCGTCTCGCTCATCGAATACACCCAGCACGGCGAAGTCGAGCGCGGGCGCACCACGCAGGCGCCTCGAGCCATCGACGATGAGCGCGTCCTGCCGGTGGTACTCGATCTCACCGCCGTCGAAGGTCGCCGACTGCGGCTCGACGTGAAGTCCGCAAGCAGCCGACAGAACTTCGAGCTGCGTGTCGTGCAGCCCTGAAATCCCCGCGGCCGCGCGCCGCGGGCGCGCGATCGTCTGCGCTGCATCGGCCGCCGCCCTGCTCGCCTGTTCCGGCACACACAAACCAGTCCACGGCACCATTCTTTTCGACGAACCCGTCGCACTCGTGCGCACGGAGGCGATCGACTCCGCGACGCGCGAAGTCTCCGTAGCCGCGGGCATGGTGGTCGTTGCCTTCGCCGACGAGCGCGGCACCGACGTCTCGCTGACGCTGATCGCGGGCGCCACTCGCCGCGAAGTGGAGAGCACGCGGCGTGGCGAAGGGCTCGAGATCGCCGTCGTCGACGTGCCTTCCGCCGGCCGAGTGCGCATCGAACTGCGCGGCCCGGCCAACGAGGTGCGGCCGGGATCGGTGCAGTTGAAGCTCGAAGCATTCTCCGCGCAGGATATCGAGCGCTCGGCAGTCGCGACGCGGCTCGAAGGCTATCGTGCGTACAGCCGTGCCACGCGCGCCGACCGCACAGCCGTCGACATCAAGGGCGAATGCGCGCCACGCATGAACGAGGCCATCGCCGCCTTCGAAACACGCGACGGTGGCGATGCGATGCTCGCGGCCGAAGCGCGGCTGGTGCGCGCCTACATGTTCTACTGGTCCGAGCTCGATTGGCGCGAAGCCCGCGACGGCGCGCAGCGCGCGGCCGACGCGTTTGCCGGGCCGCAGATCGGCGACGCATTGCGCGCGGCGCGCGCACGACGCGTCGTGGCGCAGTCTCTGCAGGAGATGGCGCACAGCAGCGAGGAGACGGCGAAATCCAAAGAGACTTCGGGACACGAGGCGCGGCGCATCTTCGCCGAGCTCATCGCCGCGGATTCGGCGCTCGACGCCGTCGGGCGTGGCCGTGTCTACAACGATCTTGGCCTCATGGACGTGGAAGCCCAGGACTGGGCCAGCGCCGAGCGCAACTTCAATGAGGCCATCGCACTGCATCGCGCCGCCGGAATGCGCACCGGCGAACGGTTGACCACCGCCAACCTGGCGCTCATGGCCCAGCGGCGTGGCGACTACGCCCTGGCGACGCGCGCATTCCAGTCGCTGCTCGCGATACCGAACGAGATCGACAACCCCGACATGCAGGCACTGCTGCTCATCAACGCCGCCGCCACCAACGTCAACATCGGCGACACCGACCTCGCCATCGAGCGGCTGCTGCGCGCCAAGGACATCGCCGAACAGGCGAATTTGGCGGCGCCGCGCACGCGTGCGCTGTTGGGCCTCGGCCTCGCGTACTGGGCGCGCGGCGACGTCGAACAGGCGCGCACCTTTTTCGACCAGGCGTATGAGGCGCAGAAAGCGCTGGCCGACGACCTCGGCATGTACTGGGCGCTGCATTATCGCGGCGTATTACTGCGCGATTCGGGCGATGCTCGCGGCGCGCTCGCGGCGCACCGCGCGGCGCTCGAACATGCGCATGGCTCCATCTCGAAGTTGCGCGCGCAGATCGAAATCGCGCGCGATTACGCCGCGCTCACCGACCGAACGCGCGCGCTGGCCGCACTGCGCGCCGGTCTCGTCGAACCGCTCGAAGCCGAACACCCCGCACGGCGCGAAGCGCAGCTCACGCTGGCCGAAACCCTCGTGATGGACCGCGGCCGCCCGGCCCCCGAAACGACCGAGGCCGTCGCGCTCGCGCGCGACGCATTGCGTCGCGCGGAGGAGACCTCCGACCTGCCCAGCGAAATCGTCGCGCGGCGCGTGCTTGCGCGCGTGGCGCTCGAACGCGTGGCGCGCGCGGATGCGGTGCGCGAACTCGAGAGCGCCATCGATCTCGTCGCCCGGTACAGCCGCGGCAGTGCGAATCCCGAGCTGCAGGCGGCGACGCGCGCCGGCCAGCAGCAACTGTTCCGCGAATACCTGGATGTACAGATGAGCGCATCCACGCCGGGCGCGCGCCAGCGCGCGCTCGAAGTGCTCGAATCCGTACGCGCGCAAAATTTCCTGCTGGTACGCGGCGCGGCCGGCGCGCCCGGCTCTGCCGAGCTCGATGGTCTGCTCGGACAGCTCGCGAACCGGCACGTGCGTCTCGCGGAGCTGCGCGAAAGCGACGCGCCGGAGACGCGCGCCATCGAGGCGCTGCAGCTCGAGATGGCGACACTGCGCGCGCAGATCGATCGCGTGCGCGCGGCGCGCAGTGCGGGCGGCGGCGCGGCGCGTGACGCCGCATTGCGGCCGGAATGGAAACCGCTGGCGCGCGGCGAAGTGCAGTTGTCGTATTCGCTCGGCGCCACGCGCTGGTACCTGTGGCGCCGCACCGCCGAGGGCGTCGAGGGCTGGACACTTCCCGGCACCGCGCGCGAGATTCGCACGGCGGTCCTGAACGCGGCGCGCATCGACCGGCTGCAAAAGCCCGCTGCCTACGATTCCGCACTTCTCGACCTGTCAAGAATGTTGCTGCCACGCGACGTGGTTGCTGCCGACGCGGCCGGTGTCACGATCGTCGCCGACGACGAGCTAAGTCTCATTCCATTCGCGGCGCTGCGCTCACCGACGGACGCGACGAAACGTTTTGCCGAGACCCACGTGCTCACGATGGTGCCGTCGCTGCTCGACACGCGCGAGTCGAAAACCACCGGCAAACGTCGTTGGCATCTCGTCGCGGTGCGCGGCGCTGAGAACGCGCAGGGCGTGAGTACCGTCATGCGCGGATCGTCGCTGTTTCCCGCGCTGCCCGGTGCCGGCGCCGAAGTCGACGCGGTGCTGAAACGATTTGGCGGCGAGCACGCACGGGTGCAGGTACTCGAAGGCGCCAGCGCCACCGTCGACGGCGTGCGCTCGTTGATGACGGATGGCGCGGAGGTGATGCACTTCGCCACGCACGGCCTCGCGGATCTGCGCCATCCGCTCGCCTCGCTGTTGTCGCTGCCGCAAGGCCTGCTCACGGCCGGCCAGATCCAGGAATGGCATGGCGACGTGGGCCTGGTGTTCCTCAGCGCCTGCGAAACCGCGGTCGGCCCGACGCGCTTCGCCGAGGGAATGCCCGGCTTGCAGCGCGCCTTCCTGCGCGCGGGTGCCACCAACGTCATCGCCACGCTCTGGCCCGTCGAGGACGGGTTGGCGCGTCAATTCGCCGAAGCCTTTTATGAGGAATTCTCACGCGGTGTCTCCCCCGCGGACGCGCTGGCCCGCACTCAACGTCGCTGGATTTCGTCAGGAAGCGGAGAGTCGCCACAGAAGGCAACGAGGAGACGAGTGGCCGCGTGGGGTTATGTCCTGTACTCGCGCTGACGCTCCTCTCTCGGGAGCCGGCGATAGACAGACTTCTCACCCAGTTCGAAGAAGAGGCGACGCCCGTGTTCGTCGAGCCGCAGCCCTGTTGGCATGAGTTCGGCGGCGGGCCGCTCGATGCGGGCGAAACCCAGGCCCTGATCCAGATGCAGCGCAAGCTGCGCGCGGAGCGCCTGCGCGGCAACCTGCGCGACGTGCGCGGATGGGTGGCGCAAGGCGCACTGTCCGAGCGGGTAGTCCGCAATGCGCAAGGCGTCGGTTTGTTCGTCGCGCACGAAGTCCTCGAGCGGCCGGGCATCGTGTCCGTCGGCGATACGTTCGATCCTTTTCTCACGCGTTACAAAGAAGTCCTGGAGCTGCTCCCGGATGACCACCTCGCGAACGAATGGCGCTGGGCTCGGGTTTCCGGGAGTTGTTTTCTGATCGCCCCCGATCGCGTGATCAGCGCCGCGCACACCATCGGCAAGACCGCGCTCAACCTCATCGAAAAGGGCGAGTTTCATGTCGTGTTCGATTTCCAGACACCGCCCGCGCCGCAGGCGCCCGCAGTGATGAGCAAGCGCCGCAGCGTCTTCACCGTCGTCGCCGTCGACCATGGCGGGGAATACCAATCGCCCGGCACCGACTGGATCACATTGAAGCTCGACCGCCCGGTGGGCGCGGATCGTCGTCCGCTGCGCATCGCGCGCGCGCCGCTCGAAGGATCGCGCGAGGTATATGCGCTGGGCCACCCGAAGGCGATCGCCATGCGCTACGCGCGCTCGCGCGACATCTGGCCAAGTGCGTTCGCGGGCTGTCACGAAGCGCATCTCGATGCCTACGACGGAGTTTCGGGAGCGCCGGTGCTCGACGCCGAGACCCATCTGGTCGTGGGAATGCTGATCCGCTCCTGCCCCAACAAGGAAGGGCAGGTGCTGACGCACCAGAACCTCTTTCTGTCGCCGGTGTGTTATCGAGACGACCGGAAATGCGGCGCGGTCATCGTGACCGCGCCGCAATTCGCCGCGGTGGTCTGATCAGTTGTTCAGGTGGACGTGGCCGCCGCCTTCATGCGCCGGCTTGGCGCAGTCATCGAACGGCGTGTGCCCAAACTCGAAGTAGATGCTCGGCACCTGTGGGTTCTCCTCGAACGGCAGGAGCGTCGCGCGGAAAAAGTGCACGGCGGGTCCCTGATCCGAGTTGAAGATGATGCAGGTGCCTTCGATCACGCGATCATTGTTCGGATTCGGCGCGAGATTCGGGCAATCCATGCGGTTCTTCTCCTGGCCAGGCTCCGGACTCACGAGCTTCCAGTTGTATGACCCAAAGGTCTTGTCGAAAGTCAGAGTGACGAGCCGCTTGGGCATGCCATCCTCGACCGCGAGGTGGCAATGCTCGGGTTTGCCGCCATTGGTGCATTCGAGACGTTCCACCCGATTGGGCTTATTGAGGAAGTTCTTCCATTGGCAGCCCCTGCACGCGGTGCTCGGGACCGGCGCCCGATCGACCGGCTTGGTTTCTTCCTTGGGTTGCGGTGCCGGCGCGGGTGCCGGTGGCGGCACCTCCGGCTGGCACGCCGACAGGATCGACAAAGCTCCTAACAAAGTGAGACGAATCACGACGTTCATCATTGACCCCCGATTGGTTACGGACCGTGGAGCGGCCCCTGTCATTCTGTCCCGCAATGCGGGCGCATTACGAGAGGATGACCATTTCGCGCCTTTGTCGCGTGGACATGCAACGCGATTTCGTTCCATTCGTGGAATCTGTGCGCGGGAGACGTGGAAACTCTGCTCGGTGCTGAGTCGCAGCGGGCGGGGAACCCTCGGCGCCCTACCCCTTAAGCACGCTGTCGGGGCAGGCTTTCGGGACGGACGGCCCCCGACATTTCGGGGGCCGCGTACCCGTGCCGGCTGATCCACAGTGGGCAATCCGCACCGCCGTGCGCGCCACTACTACGATCTGCGGCCCGCGATGCCGCTGTTCCTGTTCCTGCGCAGCGGCGGCGGCACGCTCGCAGACGACGTTCGCAGCTCGCATCCTTCCGGCCTGCGTCGCGTGCGCGACCTGCCGGTGCAGTCGCGAGTCGCGCTGCTTCAGCTCCCGCGCAGTCGGCGCAGTCCGCCCACCATGCCTATGCCCGACAGCAGCAGCAGAGCGGCTCCCGGCAGTGGCACAGGCGAGAGGTTCGCGCGGATCTCGCCACCCGGGAACACCGAGTTGTGGATGTTCGAGTACGCCCGACCGGCGGTGAGCCCGGCGATGAGCGCGTCGCGCGCCCCAGCCGCGGTGCCACCGCCGAAGTTGTTGAGGAAACCGGCCGTGTAGATAGCCGGATTCAGCAGGTTGAACAGCGCGTCGAAGCTGCCGGACAGCGCGGTCGTGAAGCCGGGGAAGCCGACGGCGACGCCGATGTTGGTACCGATGTTCGTGCAGCAGTGAATGTGAGCCGCGCTCGGCAGTCCGCCCGTCAGACCGTTCCACTCCACGTGCACGCTCATCGTGCTGAGCGAGTCGTCGATGGTGACGATTGTGAGGCCGGAGGCGGGTGAGGCATTGGCGGGATTTTCGTTCGTGCCGGCCATGGCACCGCCGAACAGCATCTCGGCGTTCGCGCTGCCGGCGAACAGCAAGCCACACGCGAGCATTCCGAGCACTTGGGCCTTCTTCATGACTTTCTCCCTGGTCATTGGTTTAAACGATCGGGAGGAGTATCCGGCCGCAAATATTGCGGCCATGCAAAGGTTCCGTGACGCGCGCGTCAGTGGTCCGTCATACATACGGCTAACGCGGCGCCTTCGGCAGCAGCGCGGTGGCGCAGGGCGCGAGGTGCGGGTGCCATGCGAACGTGGCTAGCGGGGGCGCGGGCGCGTCGCCATCATCGACGGCTACGTACGGGGTGTGAGATTTCGCCTGCCCGGCCTGGGCCGGGCGCGCGGCGCACCAGAACCGGCAACGTCCTTGTCACCGGGGTTCAGCAAGCGAGACCTAACTACAAATCAATGATCGTGGCCGTCGTGGCCGTGCTTCGCTGCAACGATTCCCGCGGCGAACCACGCACCCGGAGCGGCCGGTGCGCCCGTGGTCGGGTTGGCGGGCGTCACGGCGCGGACGAGCAACACAGGACGGTTGTCGACGTCGTCACCGCAGGTCAGCGGCGGCGCCGCGCCCGTGGCGTCGGCCAGCGGGCCGCGTACTTCAAAGTCGCCATCCTCGTCGAGGTCGACGGGTTGCGAGTTGAACGGCGT
Source organism: Pseudomonadota bacterium (assembly GCA_043747875.1). Taxonomy (GTDB): domain Bacteria; phylum Pseudomonadota; class Gammaproteobacteria; order Steroidobacterales; family Steroidobacteraceae; genus CADEED01. The sequence goes on from JAYTOI010000029.1 coordinate 30,092, forward strand.
GGTCTGCACTGTGCCGGCGATGGCCGGCGGCACCGCGGCGTTGCGGCAGAACAGCGAGAGGATCACCTGGCGCGGGCCGCCACGCGTGCCGATGTTGTCCGTGCCCCAGAGCAGTACGCCCGTGCCGACGGCGCGGATCTCGCCCGTGTTTTTGATGACGGCGCGGAACGAGGTCATGCCCCAGGGCACACCGCCCGGATTTACTCCGGCGACGATGTTCGCCGTGCCGCCCGCGCGCAGCGGCTGGACGCCGATGACGCCATCGAAGTTGAACAGGGTATTCCTGGGCTTCGCTCCGCCCCCCGCGAGCGCCGTTCCCGCTGCAACGATGCCAATGACGGCTGCAAGATGTTTCATTCTCATTAGTTAATGCTCCGAGCGTGGTCGATTGTTTCGGGGGTCTGCGATGAGTACCCCCGGCCAGGAGCGCGGTTCCGCGCGGACAGCATGTCAACGAAGAGAGCGAGCGATATAACTCGTGCTCGCTTCCTCGAAGGATTTTTGAGCGAGCTCACGAGTGCTGGCGCGAGCGGTCCGGGTTTTGAGAGTCTCTCGAACCGGCCGGCGCGGCTTGCGCGCCAAAGCGCGTCGCTGCCGAACCAGGCTCACGATGGCACTCGCGATCGAGACGATGAGATAGATCTTGCGCAGAGTTCTCATGGCGGAAGGCTACGGCCGCGTCCGCGGTACCGACATCGGACGTACCGCGCCGCGGAGCAAGCGCATCGGCCGAGGGGGCGTCAGCGGCCGGCCACACGCACGCGCGGTGTGCGCTCGGGGCACCGCCAGGCGCCTGCGGCCGGGCGCCGTGCGGAACCCTGTCGCAGTTTCGCCAGGCGGCGGCAACTGGGCGTGCGGACCGGGGACTCCCGGCGCGCAGGATGGCGCGACCCGGACGAACGAGGCCCCGCCCTCGCTGGCGCCTGCGTGCACCCGCACGGCACCCGTCCGGATCCAGACTAACTACCTGCGCGGCCGCCCAGCTCCATGGTGCCGAAAAATTCGGTGACAGGCTGCAAGAAACCTGCAGCTCGGCACAGAGTCTCTTCGGAGACGCCGACATTGCCCCCGACGGCGCTCTCTCTCGCAAGCCACTGGGCGCCTCGGCTGGTCCGCACTCCACCTCGGAGCGGGCACGCGGCGACCGTAACGCCCCCTACGAACGTAGCGCCCGGCGCGCCCGGTGGCGAGCGACTCGGGACCCGACGCGGGCGCCCCCCGCTCTCTGTAGTCGGCCCTTCACACTCCGATTTTTTGAACGATGCGCAGATCCTGCGGTTCGTGCGGCAGCAGCGGATGACAAAGAGGCGCCGCAACGATGCGGCGCCTCTCCTTGCCTGCCGGTACTTTAGGCTGGCCACATTGCGTCTATCTACGCGGACAGGATGCATCGCTACTTGAGCTTCGCCTCCAGCTTTCCATCCACCTGGAAGCGGCGCGTCTCGCTGTCCACCGTCGCGCCCTGGCCATCATCCACGACCACCTTCCAATAGTAAAACTGGCCGGCCTCGAGGCCGCCGGCGCTGGTGCCGGTCTGCCCGTCCTTCACATCCTGGCAATGCTTGCGGCTGACCTTCTCGCCCTGCGCCCACAGGCAGTGCATGTACACGAGCTTGCCCTGGTCCTTGTCGTCGGTCTGCTTCCAGACGAACTCGACGCTCTCTCCCAACTTCTCCGCGAACTGTTCGGGCTTCTCGAGCATCACCTGCTTCGGACGCTCGTTGAGCTTGATCCTCTCGCTCGCGAGATAGGCATTCGCGAACTTCGGTTCGCCCGTGATGATGACGTCCGCCTCGCAATTCGCCCGCGTGTTCGGCGTCCGCACGTTCGTGCAAGCCCGCTTGGCAACGTCGGCGGTCGCCCTCTTCGGCGGCTCCGGATTCCAGGTCCAGTTCTTCGGCACGAGGCAGCTCTGCGGCTGAAAACCCGGCCAGGACGACAGCGTGTACTTCGTCGTGTCGACGCCCGCGGCATAGTCGAACAGCGAGTTCGTCTTCGTCACGCGCCACGAATCGGCGTATTTCACGTAGAGCTGCTTGTAGCGTTCGACGAGCGCGGCGGGACGCGGGCCGAGCTGTCCGCCGTCCGACAGCGCGGGCACCCAGTTCCTCGGCGCGATCGACCCCATGATGCCGTGCTTCGCGCGCGCGGAACGTATATCCACGTTCAGGAACCAGACCTGGTAGTACTCCCAGAGGTCGGGCGTGATGATCACTTCCGTGCCACCGGGACCCTGGATCTGGATGCCGCCCGACGCGGTGGTCGCCATGATGCGCACACCGTCGAGCAGGATGCCGCGCGCGCCGGGATAGCTGACTACCTTTCCGTCGACGCGCAGTACCAGCCCTTCGCGGTTCGGCTGGTCGCTGTCCACGCGCGGCTGATACGTGATGCGATGGCCGCCGATGGAGATCGCCGCGGCGGTGTTCAGGCTGGCGCAGGTGGACAGACCCGAATGCGGATGCGCGCCCAGCGGACCGTCGGTGGCCACCGGTGTCTGCCGCGTCTGGACTTCGAGGCCGGTGCCACGCAACAGCGTGAACTCGCCCGCGCTCTGGAAATCGTACGCCACGTTGTCGACGTTCACGATGTGCGGATCGCCGTGCGTGAGCGGCGCGCCGCCGTCGAGCCAGCGCCGGATCGTCTCGACGTCGGTCTGCGCGAGGCGCGGGCCGCCGCAGGGCATCGCGCCGCCCGGACAGGCGGTCGAAGCGTCCGTGATGCGCTGGAAGACATAGCTGCTCGCCGCATCCGCGCCGACGTAGCCGCCGAGCGTGAGCGTGTCGAACGAGCCGCTCAGCCGGTCGTTGGTCGGCGGATTCTCGCGCTCCGACAGATCGAAGTCGTTCGGATCGGTGCTGTACTTCGCGAACGGTGGATAGTCGAGGCCGCCATGACATTCGATGCAGCTCTTGTTGAAGATGCGCTGCACGTCCGTGTACGTCGGCAGGTCCGCCGCGGCCGGCAGCCGCGCCGCCAGCTCGGCATTTGCCGCGGTGACCAGCGCCGTGCAGGTGTACGAGGCGAGTCCCGGGTGCGGATCCGTCGTCAAGCTGTCCTCGAGCTCGGTGGTGATCGGCGTCGTATAACTGCCGAATACGTCCGCGAAGGTGTAGCTGCGCGAGCGGCCGCGTACATTGATCGACCACTTGTCCACCGAGACGCCGAGCGGCTCGAGCAGATAGCGGAATAGCGCGACCCGGTTGGTGTTGAAACCGTACGACTCGCGATCGACGTAGAAGCTGCCGCCCATGATGCTCGTATCGTTGCCGAACGGCCGGCGGAATATCTCCTGCCGCAGGCGTGCGTTGGTGGTGACCGAGCCCAGGCCGGTGAACGGGCCGTACAGCGAGATCAGGTCGACGTCGGGCGTCATGTCGGCGGCGAGTAGATAGTTGTCGCCGTCGCGGTTCAGGTTGAACTTCTGGATGTCGGCCTTGCGTCGCGTCAGGTCGCGCGAGCGGGTGGAGGTGTCGGAGATGATGCTGGCCAGGTTCAGGCCGCCGTGCCGCGCGGTGAAGAACGCCAGGTTGCCCGTGAAAGCCGGCGCACCGCCCGTGGTGCTGATGACGCCGGCAGCGCTCGTGACGATGCAGCCCTTGTTGATGGCCAGCGCCAGCGGACGCGCATCGAGGCTCACGCTGCCGGTGGCGAAGCGATGGTTCGCGAGTTCGTCGCCGATGCGGATCTGGTTGAAATTGCCGCCGCCATCGCCGCCCGCGATCTGGTCGAACAGCTGCACACCGCGACCTTCGCCGGTACCCGGCGACGCGTATGCGTTGAGGATCACAGGCGTCGCAGGGTCGCGTTCGATGTTCGTGCCGGCGCCGGCGCCGGGCGCTCCATCGAACGCGTAGTTGATCGGACCCGTGGTCCCGCCGACCGGATTGGGCTCGATGGTCACGACGCCCGTGTCGAACGCGAACTGGATATGGCCGTCATTCGCGCCACCGTCGATGCGCGTGAAGACGTCGCTCGCCGGGTAGACCGGCAGCTCGCCGGGGCCGTTCGACTGCAGCGCGAGCTGCTCCATGATCTGACGCGACAGCGTGTCGGTCTGCCACGTCCAGGGATTGAGTAGTTTGCGGATCGCCGCCGCCTCGACCGATCCCTTGAAGATCATGTCGCGATTGAACGGCAGCATGCCGCCCCAGCTGTCGTACGTCTCCCAGTTCGGCTTGTTCTTCCATTTCACGAGACCGGCCGGATATCCCGTCGTACCGTCGTCGCCCGCGTCGGGATTGCGGATGTTGCGCGTCGAATGGCAGCGCGTGCAGCGCTGCTCGTCGACACTCACGCCGCGCTCACGCGCGGGGAACTGGTTGACGCGCCCCATGGGATCGATGTGCGCGAGCACGATTTCGTGGAAGCGGAAATTTTTCTCCGTGGCGTCGTACTCCATGAATTCGATCGCGTTCGGATGCGAGCCGGGATAGGACGCATGCGCCGCCAGCCCGAGCGTGAACACGTATTGCGCATTGGCGCTGGGCAGCAGCACGCGCGGAAATTTCGCGGTGCCGGTCTGCAGGCTCTCGGAGCGCGTCATCAGGATCCAGCCCTTGCGATACGCCTCGGGCAGCGCGCGCAGGAATTCCGCGGCCGTGTCCACCGTAAGATTCGTGTCCAGATAGAGCTGGATGTTCGCGGCCGTCGGCGCACCGACCAGCGGCGGCACGTCCGGACTCAGTCGGAAGCTCGCGCGCACCGAGCGGTTGGCCGACATCGTGACGTTGCAGGTGGAAACCAGAACGCCGGCGCAGTCGCCGAACCACTTGTCGAACACCGCACCGACGGCGGCATTGGCCTGCAGAGTCACGACCGGCGAACCCAAGAAGACTTCGTTGCAGATCGCGCCGCAATTCACCACGCTGCCGGAGGTGGCGAGGATGGTGCCCTCACCCAGACCCTGCTTCATGACCTTGAGCGTCCCGGCCGCGTGCGCGGGAAATGCCCACGCGCATAAGAACAGTGCGCATATTGAGAGTGCAATCATGGGGCGCGCGCGCGAGATCCCGCGGCACCAGGTTTTTGTATTCATGGTTTTTCCCTGCTAATTGGAGCCGACTGCCGAACGCGGCCACGCGTGGGCGCGGCCCCGATCAATCGTGATCGTCAGCGAGTCATTGCTTCGGAACGGTGAGTGAGCCGTTCTGGGCGTTGATCGAAGTGCACTGGCGCGACGCGTTCCATCCGAAGATCAGATGGAAATCGCCGTTGGCGCAGCTGCTCGCGTCGATGATCGCTGCGGCCTGTCCCTGTTGAAATCCCGCGAGTGCGGTAGTACCGGAGCCGAAGGCCAGCAAGGCGCCCGCGAACAATCCTGTTGTCCTGCGTTTCATGTTCTCTCCTCGTCTGTCGGCCCCCGGACGCACACTAACGAAGGAGGATTCGCGCGGGAACGCCGCGTGCGCCCCAGTTCTGGAAGATGAGACTTTGTACCGCTTTCGCGCAGCGATGCGAAGTCGCTCCACTGCCCTGGCGTGTTCGGTCTAACTACTACCGGATGCGGCAGGGGCCGCAACGTGTCGCGGGTCCGGTTGGAGTCCTCAGTTCGAGTAGTAGGCGTGCGAGAGTGCGGTCAGGCGCCGGCGCATCATGTCCGCCTCGTTCGCCCCCGGTTTCGGCGTGAGCCACGCGCGCTGCGTCTCGCTGAGCGCACGCGCCGCGGATTGCCCGCCGGTGTAGCGCGCGTAGAAATCCTCGGAGAACTGCTGTGCGAGCACATCTTCGATGGGCGCGAGCGTCGCGATGACGCCGCGCGCGCCGGCGCGCAGGAAGGCGAGCTGCAGGCCCGGCATGCCCGCGGCGAATTGCGGCGGACCGACGGCGCTCTCGCAGGCGCTGAGGAACACCAGCTCGGTATCGCCGCGCCACGCCTGGACCTGCCCCGCGGTGAGGTAGGTCGACTTGCCAGCCGAATCGGTGGCGGGCAGCACCAGCAGCGACGCGACCGGCTGGCGCAAATCCGCGAGCGCGTGCGTCGCGAAGTGCACGACGTCCGCGCCGCTGGCCCAGATGTCGCGCAGCGCGTTGGCCGTGCCGTCCGCACCCGTGAATAGTTTGACCTTCGCGTGCGGATCGCGCGCGCTGAAGAGATCGGCCGCGACCTTGATTTCCCTGGTGGCGGCCTGCAGCCGCGGGGCCGGATCGACCGACGCCGCTGCGCGATACGTACCGCTGCCACTGGCCAGCGCGACGAAGCGGAATGGCCGCAAATGCCGCAGGCGCGGCGCCTCGTCGCCGACGAACAGCGACGTGATCATCGCGATGTCATGCGTCTCGACCAAACGGCGCTGCGCGTCCGTCGGCGAACGCAGCGCGGAGAAAGGCACGTTGGCGATGCGCCCTTCGGCCACGATCTCGACTGCGGAGGTCTTTGCCGGCAGCAAACCTGCGGGCATCAGCTGCGCCGACACCTGCGCCAGCGCCGCCTCGAATTCCTGTGGCGCGCCGCGAGAATCGAGCGTGGCCAGGGCGGTGAGCTCTTTCTCCAGATCCTTGCGCGCAGGCGCCAGCACCGTGAGCTGCGTCCCCGCCGCGCTACGGACCATGGCGTAGACGCGTTTATCGGCCAGCACGTACGAGACCTGCACCGTCCCGGGCGCCAGCGACCGCCACTGGTACGTTTCCGTCCGCGTCGCCCCCAGCGAGTTCTTCGCCGCCGCGGCCGCGCGGACGTGATCGAGCTCGGCGTGCAACTGGGCCATGTCGATCTGCAGTTGTTGCAGCTCTGCCTGCTGCGTCGCGTCGACCTCGGCCCTCACCAGCGCCGCGATGCGCAAACCCTTCTTGGCCATCTGTTCGAGCAACCCGTCGAGGTGCGCGTGGGTCTTCGCATCGAGTGTGCCGACGCGCAGCGCGCCGAAACTTCCCTGCCGCGCGAGCTCGAGCCGCCGCATGCCGGCCAGCTCCGCGGCGGACGCGGGCCGCAGTACCCCGGGTCCGCGCTTCGCGACGTCGGCGAGCACGATGTCTAGATAGCCCTGAAATGCACGCGACTCATCGCGCAGCATCGAAGAGCGGGCCTCGGTACTCGAGCTGCTGTGCTCGCGGTACGCGCGCGCGAGCGTCAGCGTCTTTTCGAACGTGGCGCGCGCCTGCCCGAGCTTGCCGCGCCGCATCTGGACATAGCCCAGCGCGCGATGCGCGAAGATCACGCGCCAGTCGTCGCGTACCTGGTAGCTCGTCCGCAGTCCTTCGGCGACCAGTCGATCCGCCTCGTCGAGATCCTTGGGCGTGCTGCCCTGGTACTCCGCCAGGAAGATCGCGAGCCCCAGTTTTCCATCGGTGTAGATGTGGCTGGCCGGATCGTTCAAATTCACGGACAGCGCCTCGCGATACTGTGCAATCGCGGCGGGCAGATCCTCACCGGCGTAGTAGTCGATGCCGAGATCGAAGCGGGAGCGCACCTGCAGCACCGGCGTCGGCGCCTTGCGGACCGCCTCCTGGTGCAGCTCGAACGCGCGCGCGAGATCGCCGCTGTTGCGCGCCGCAGCGCCGGCGGACGCGAGCGCGGTGACGTACCCCGCGACATCTTTGCCTTCGCGCGCGATGTTGAGCGCTTCCAGCAGAAAAGAGGTTGCCTGCGCGTGATCGCCGCGGTTCTGATAGATGTATCCCAGCCCCTGCAGCGCGGTCGCTTCCTGGTCGCGCAGTTGATAGTCGCGCGCCAGCGGCAGCGCCTTCAGCATCAGCTCCGCACCCTGGTCCGGGCGTCCTGAGAACGACAGACCGCGCGCCGCGTTTAGATAGGCCTCCACGCGCATCGCGGGGTCCGTCAAGCGGTCCATGTCCGGCAGCAGCTCTTCGAACGCACGGGCCGCATCGGTGAACTTGCCCTGCTCCACCAGCAGCATGCCCAGGTAGAAGCGCATTTCACGCTCGCCGGCAACGTTGCCCTGCGCAACGTGGATGGCACGGGCCGCCTCGAAACGCTGCAGCGCGTCGTCTGCGCGCGACATCGCGATGTCCAGCCTGCCGAGCGCCGTGAGGACGCGCGCCCGTTCGATGGCGCCGAGCGGTGACGTGTCCGCGCTGAGCGCGTCCAATGCCGTGCGCGCCAGTTGTTTGGCTTCGTCGGCAGTGGGGTCCTTGGACTCGCGGTCGTTCGACAATTCGATGAGCGCCAAAGCCTCGACGGTTCGCGCACGTGATCCATTTAATGCATCCGGCTGTGGCAGCGCGGCGAATGCCGCAGCCGCGCGTTGCGCCTCCGCGCGCGACTCGCGCCAGTCGATCTTGAAAAAATACAGCAGGCGCGCCTTGATCAGCCGCGCGTGTGCCGCGAGCGCCGCCTCGGCCGGCACGCCGGCGAACGCATCGATGGCGCGTTGCATGTCTGCCGCGCCGGTTTTATGAGCGGCTGCGGCGCGCAAGGCCGCATCCGTGGCCGCGGTCCACGAGCGATAGGCGTCTAACTGCTGGCCGAACTGCGCATCGCGCGCGGCACTGGCCGCGAACTGGCGCACTCGCAGGTGCACCACGCCGGGCTGCTTCGCGTCCTGCGCGCTGGTGAGCGTGAATGTGACGCGCGCGCCTTCGGGCGCCGCGAGTGTCGCGAGCTCCACGCCGGCGCCGGACAGATTGTTCTCGACTTCGACGGGCACGACGGGTTCGCCGCCGACGGCACTGATACGCAATCTCACGTCAGTGAGGTTTTCGTCGACGATGGCGACGAGGATGGAATCGTCCTCGACCGTGAGCTCACGCGTAGCCGTGTCGATCTGCGGGTCGGTGTTGCGAACCAGCGCGATGGCTTCGTCGAGCACCTGCGTGCCGCTCGGCACCTTCGGGCTCGGCGCGCAGGCGCACAGAGCCATGGCGCTCGCGAGCAGCCAGAATCTTCCCTTCAACATGAAACCTCCCCGGATCGGGGGAAAGCTTAATGGAGAACAGTAAGGGCGGGAGAGCGTTGTGTCGTCGCGCACCGGCCCGGAGACGAAACGCGCGCAGCGGCGCGGACCATGCGTTGTCGAGGTTCATGTTTTTTCTCCCGCTGAAAGACGCGTCCCCCGGTCGGATGCCGATATATCGACCGACATGCCACTCGCAATATGTCGTGGCAACGCGGATATGGGGTAGTACGAAAGTCTTCGTTGACAATACGAAAGCCTTCGTAGTAACTTCCGTTTCATGAAGCAAGAATCGAAATTTCAGCCCACTCCGTCCGAACTCGAGATCCTGCAAATCCTCTGGACGCTCGGCCCGTCCACCGTGCGCGAGATCCACGATCGTCTCGCGCAGGAGAAGGACGTCGGTTACACCAGCGCGCTCAAACTACTGCAGATCATGACGGGCAAGGGTCTCGTCAGACGCGCCGAGGAACAGCGCGCGCACGTGTACTCCGCGAATCAGCCGGCAGCGGAGACCAAGCAGCAGTTCGCCGAGGACGTGCTCCACCGCGTGTTCCGCGGCTCGGCCAGCCAGCTCATGCAGCACGCCTTGTCGGGACGCCGCAGCTCGAAGAAGGAGCTCGACGAAATCCGCAAGCTGCTCGACGAACACGAGAGGAAGCTGTCATGAATGCGTCCCAGATGGTCTCGAACGATTTCATGCACACGCTCGCGTGGTCTCTGCTCCACTTCGTCTGGCAGGGCGCCGCCATCGCCGCGCTGGCCGCCGCGCTGCTGTTCGCATTTCGCCGGCCCGCGGCGCGCTATCTAGTTGGCGTCGGCGCCCTCGCGCTCATGCTCGTGTCGTTCGGCGTGACGTTCGCGCTGCTCGGCGACATTTTTCCGACCGTGCCCGAGTTCGCCGCCGCCGCGGCGCCCACTCTTTCCGCCTCGTCCCAGGCCGCGCCCGCGAACCCCGCCGCGATGCTCGCGCGGCACGCGTCCCCGTTTTCGGACGACGCCTTCCTGTGGGTAGCGCGCGGCTGGCTCGCGGGCGTGTTCCTGCTCGCGGCACGCGTGGCGTTCGGCCTGCTGTGGCTCGAGCGGCTGCGGCGGCGCAGTCTCGCCGCGCTTCCCGACGCACTGACGATGCGGTTTCGCGCACTGCAGGCGCGGCTCGGCATCAATCGCGTCATCCGCTACTGCGAATGTCATCTGGTCGGCGTGCCCGCCGTCATTGGATTCTTCCGGCCCGTGGTGCTGCTGCCGGTGCGCGCGATCACCGGCCTGAGCGCCGAGCAGTTAGAGGCCGTCATCGCGCACGAGCTCGGCCACATCAAGCGTTTCGACGTGCTGGTCAATTTCTTCCAGGTCGTCGCCGAGACGCTGTTCTTCTTCCACCCCGCCGTGTGGTGGCTCAGCAAGCGTATTCGTGCCGATCGCGAGGATTGCTGTGACGACGTCGCCGTGGCCGCGTGCGGCGGCACCGTCGGCTACGCCCGCGCGCTGGCCACCATGGCGGGCTGGCGCGAAGTGCCCACCTTCGCGATGGCCGCTACCGGCGGACCAATCGCGGCGCGCGTGGCGCGTTTGTTAGGCCTGGACCGCAGCGGTCCCGTCGCACGCACCGCGGGCGCGTTCACCGCATCGCTGGTGCTGGCCGCCGCGCTACTCGCGGGGGCCGTATCGCTGGGCGTGGCGCAACGGGCGGTCGCGCAGGAGATGCAGACGCCCCAAGTTGCTGAGGGGGTCGCCGAGGACGAAGTCGAGGCCGCCGAGGCCGCCGAAGCCGCGCCCGGCCAGAAGCGCAGGGCGCCGAAAGCCCCTCGGCCGCCCAGACCCGCCAAGCCCCCGCGCGCGGCGCCGTTGGTGCCCGCACCGACAGATATGCCCGCTCCCGCCGCTACGCCCGCACCGCGCGCCGCTCCCGCGCCGCGCGTTTCGCCGGCGCCAAGCGTCTCGCCCATGCCGAGCGTGTTGCCGGCGCCGAGCGTCTCGCCCGCACCGCGCGTTTCGCCGGCGCCCCGCCCTGCACCCGCCCCGCGCCCAGGCAGCTCTTTCATCGCGGAGATGAAGTCTGTGGGCTACGACCATCTCGATGTCGACGAGCTGATCGCGATGCGCGCGCAGGGCGTCACCGTCGAATACGTGCAGCAGATGCGCACGGAGGGCTTTCAACCCGACGCCGGCGAGCTCATCGCGATGAAGGCGCAGAACGTGACGCCCGAATACGTTCATGCAGTGCGTTCGATGGGCTTCAAGCCCGATGCCAGCGAGCTGATCGCGCTCAAGGTGCAGGGCGTGGAGGCGTCGTACGTGAAAGGCCTGCGCGACATCGGCGTCGACATGAACGTGCGCGAGATCATCGCGCTCAAGGCACAGGGCGTCTCGACCGACTACGTGCGCGAGGTGCGCGCGGTCGGGTTCAAACCGGATGCCGGTGAAATCGTGGCGCTGAAAGTCCAGGGCGTGGACGCCGCGTACGTGAAGGCCATGCGCGAGATCGGCATCGACCTCGATGTGCACGAGATCGTGAGCCTGAAGGTGCAGGGAGTGACGCCCGAGTACGTCAAGCGCATGCGCGCCGCGGGACTCGACGCGGATGGAGGTCAGTTCATCGCGATGAAGGTGCACGACGTGACGCCGGACTTCGCGCGGGCCTTCGAGGCCGCCGGATACAAGCTGAACGTGGCGCAATTGATTCACGCGAAGATCATGGACGTCACGCCGCAGTTCATCGAGCAAGCCCGCGCTCGTGGCTTCAAGGACCTGGACATCGAGAAGCTGATTCAACTCAAGAACGCCGACGTTCTCTAACTAAACCAGGAGATTCCCGTGAAAGCATTCCAGGCGGTTGCCGCCACGCTCTTCCTTTGTCTGGCGTTCGCGCACGCGGCGCCGGCGGCCGAATTCCGCGGCAGCTGGACCATGCGCCCGTCCGAGGCGGACGGCCTGGTCTACTTCGGCCTCGCACGCCGCCACCGCGGCGGCAGCATGAACAGCGAGTCCGACTGGCCGAAGAGCGCGTTCCGGGACCTGGATCTCGCGACTGAAGCGCGGCACGACGTGTCATTCCACATCAGGCGCGATGCCGGCCGCATCGCTTGTGAGGGATTTCTCAAGGCCGGCGAAGGCGCCGGCACTTTCCGGTTCGTCCCGGACTCCAGCTTCGTGAAATCGATGGGCGCATTGGGATTCACGGGCATCGGCGAGGAAGAGCAGTTCGCGATGGCCGTGCACGACGTGTCGCTGGATTTCGCGCGGCAGATGAAGGCGCACGACCTGCGCGGACTGACGTCGGAGAAGCTCATCGCGCTGCGCATCTTCGAAGTGACGGCGCAGTTCATCCGCGAGATGCGCGCCGAGGGCGCGCCGGCCACGGATGCCGACAAGGTGATTGCATTTCGAATGTACGACGTCACCCCCGCGCTCGTGCGCGAGTTGAGGCAGGCGGGGTTGAAGGCCGATGAGGACGAACTCATCGCGATGAGCGTACACGGTGCGACGCCACAGTGGATCGCGCAGTTGAAAAATGAAGGCTACGGCGGCACGGAGGTGAGCGATCTCATCGCGTTCCGCGTCCACGAAGTTTCGCCGGAGTTCATCGGGAAGATCGAGAAGTTGGGGTATGCGCATCCGGCACCGGATGATCTCATCGCGATGCGCATACACGGCGTGACGCCGGAATACATCGCGGAGCTGAAGGCGCGGGGAATGCACGATCTCAGCATCGACAAGTTGGTGAGTTTGCGCGTGCACGGCATCGATTGAGATGCCGGTCGCGCAGAAGTAACCGGGGCGGCCGCTGCAACGGCCGCCCCGGTTTTCTGCGTCCACCGTCAGCGAATGTTGCCGATGGAATTCTCGACCGTGTCATCGCGTCTTTCAGCACGTTGCCGACCGACGTGAACACCTGGTTTTCCCGCTGCGTGCCCCTCTGCTAGGCGTCGTAACGGCGCGGCAAGACGATTCTGAACGTCGTCCCTTCACCCAGCACCGAATCGACCTCGACGCTGGCGTCCAGCAGTTCGCACAGCCGCTTCACGATAGATAGGCCGATGCCTTCGCCACGCACCTGGACGAGAGGCGCGCGTCGCAGGTCCGCATCCGTCGTTTGCGCCGCGCTGGCCGCGGAGTGCGGCTCATGATCGACGTTGAGCGATTCTTGTGTCGCGGCTTTCAGCGCGTCCACCAGCGGCGCACCCGGGCCAGAGTGGAACCCCGGGCCGGTGTCTTCCACGGTGAGCATCCAGCGCTTGGCGTCGTTGTCGCGACTCTCGCCCCAGCGCGCCGTCACCCCGCCGCTGCGCGTGTACTTGATGGCGTTCAACAAGAGATTTTGCGCGATGCGGCGCAGTTTGGTGGCATCGCCTTCGACGGGCAGCAGCTGCGGACCTTCGAGCCGCAGGAACAGACCGCGTTCGCGCGCCAGCGGCTCCATGCCGGCGCCAAGGTCGCGGAGTATCTCCGCGGCATTCATCGGCTGGATTTCGCGGCTCTCCTGCCCCGCCTGCAGACGTGCCAGGTTCATCAGGTCTTCGAGCATTGAGTTGAGCGAAGAGACGCCCTTGTCCAGCAGGCGCAGGAAGCCTTCGCGGCTGGCCTCCGGAACCGCCGGGCTGCTCAAGCCATGGGTCACGTTCCTAACTACCCCAAGATGGCCGCGCAGGTCGTGGGTCGCCTGGCGCAGCAGCTCCGCACGCTGGCGCTCCAGATCCCTCACTTGAGCCACCGCCTGCTCGAGGTCCCGCACGTGGCCCGCGGCCTCGGCCTGCCGCAGCTCGAAGAACTTCGTGGCGCTCTCGTTCACACCCTGGCTGCACAATTTCGCCAGCGCCCGCCAGGCCATCGGCATGACCGCAGGGTCGAGTTCCGGATGTGCGAGGGAGAAATTCTCCAGCTCGTCCACCAGGCACATCTGCAGGTGGCCCCACTCCACGGTGACCTCGCGCAGATGGTAGCCCTGCTGCCAGCGCAACAGGCCGTGCTTGGCCGACTCTTCCTTGCGACTTTCCTCCGAGGCGAGACTTTCGGCGCGCGGCCAGCGGCGCAGCTTGCTTTCATACGCATCCAGCAATTCCGGCACGTGGTCGTTGAACTGGGCGCGCGGCAGCGCCGAAGCGGTTGCGGTCTCCGGATCGTCATCGACCTTCTTGCGCCACCTGCGCAGTATTTCCGACCGGCGCGCATGTAGATGCGACGCCAGGGCGGTCAACTGTTCGTCGGCTTGTTGGGAGGGATCCATGTGTGGGTTTGACGCACAAAGTGCGCTGCACATTATACGGGCTGTCTGAACCGCGCCGTATGGCCACGGTGAAACGGCGCGTTCGCTGACACCGCGGTGCGCCAAAATTCCCGTCAAAAGGAGAGAGTTGTCCGCCTATTGGAGCAGGTCGCGCCGACCCGGTGCGCTCGCTAGCCCTGGCGCCCCAGCTCGCGGCGGATGTTTTCCTCGCGCGCGTCGTCGATGACGTTCATGACATTGCTGGTATCGGTGACACCCTCTTCGCGCGCGAACACGCCCGTGAGCTTGCTGTCCGCCTGCAGATCGCCCGCCATGAACAGCGCCCAGATCTCGCGCGCGTACTCTGTAGTTAGGAGGTCCGGCGCGAAGCGGCCCAGCGTGCCACGCAGATTGTTCACGTCGCGCTCCAGCATCGCGAAGGCCGCGTTGTTGCCCGCCGCGTTCACCGCCTGCGGCAGGTCGATGATCACCGGGCCGTCCGCCGCCATCAGCACGTTGAACTCCGACAGATCGCCGTGGATGAGGCCGATGCTCAGCATGCGCACCACCTGGCGGATCAGGAACGCGTGATACTCGCGCGCCACCTCGGGCGTGAGGTCCACCTCGCCCAGGCGCGGCGCAGGATCGCCCGCCGCGTCCGTCACCAGCTCCATGACCAGCGTGTCGTTGAAGTAGCCGAACGGCTTCGGCACGCGTACTCCGGCTTCGACTAGTTTGTAGAGCGCATCGACCTCGGTGTTCTTCCAGGCCGACTCCGCTTCCTTGCGACCGAAGCGCGTGCTCTTGGCCATCGCGCGCGCCTGCCGGCTGCCGCGCACCTTGCGCCCCTCCTGGTATTGCGCGCGCTTCTGGAAGCTGCGCTGCCCCATGTCGCGGTAGACCTTGGCGCAGCGGATCTGAGTGCCGGTGCGCACCGTGTAGACAGTGGCTTCCTTGCCGGACTTGAGGGAGCGGAGGACTTCGTCGATGACGCCATCGTCGATGAGCGGCTGCAGGCCGGGAGGGGTCTTCATGAAGCCGCGCATGGTACGCGACCCGCGCGCTTCGCGGAGGATTAAGCGGCGCGGCGTCTGGACAGCTTTATGTCCACCTTGAACCCCGATTGGCATCACCCACCGCTCACCGAGAACTTTCGGCGACTCGTACGGCTGAGAGCTTCCGCTTGCGACCGACCGTCTCGATATCGCTGCCGAGCGCTGTTAGAGCAGGGCGCCACTCAGCCGGGCGCTACGAGTTGCACCGAAGGAAAGTAGCTGCGATAGCGCTTCGTATCGCGCGTGAGGATTGGCCACTGGCACACCGCCGCATGCGCGCCGATGTAGAAGTCCGGGAGCACGCTGGTGCGCGCTCCCTGCCGGCGGCGGTAGTCGAGAAACACCTTGCCGGCCAGAAACAACGCCTCGCGCGGAATGCTCTGGTAGTTCAAAGAAGCGTCCTCGAGCACGGCCTCCAACTCCTCGATGCGCGCGAACGCCATCGACAATTCAGAGTAGACCACTGAATTGATCGCGAGCCGGTGAGTGAGACTCGCGGACTCGAGCTGTCCTTGAGACCAGTCCGCCCATTTTGGATCGTCGAGCACTACATCCAGCAGCACATTGGTGTCGACGAGCATCACCGCTTCGTGCCGCGCGTCAGGGCCAGGATTTCATGTGTCTTCATGCGCACCGTGGCGCGACCGCGCAACTTCGCAAAGGGCGAGGGCGCCGGCTTCGGGCGCTTTTTCGCCGGACGCAGTGCGACCTCACCGTTCGCAAGGCGCTCGAACGTCACCGCCGACCCAGGCTTGAGACCTAGATAGTCACGCACCGATTTGGGCACCGTAACCTGCCCCTTGACCGTGATGTTGGTGGACAACGAGTAATACCCTTGAAGCACGAGGTATTACCGTACGCCCTTCGTGCGCCGTGGTCAAAGAGACGCATGATATACGTTCCGCAAGTATCGCCCGGTCGCGGCTGCAAGGCCGCGCGCTTTTCGGCTGAGTTTGCGAAGAAATGTGGCTTCTGTTTTGTGAAGAGCGACCACTTCGGTATTCTTCACGCGATCTGATGAACCCGAAAACCCCCGAACCAATGCCGCCATCGCGGTGGTCGCGCGCCGTCGTCGCGCTGCTCATCGTCGTCGTCGCGACGCTGTTAGGGCTGGTCCACGCGTTGCAGGGCAGTGCCTCCGCGCCGCAGCCCGGCTGGGCGCGCGCCATCCCCTGGGGCCTGACATTCTCGTATTTGCTGGTGCCCGTGGGCGCCTGCGCGTGGTATCTCGCGAAGAAGTTTCCGCTCACGCCGGCGCACGGCATCCGCAACGCCGCGCTCCACATCACGACCGGCTTCGTGCTGGGCACGTTGCATCCCTACGCGCTGATATGGGTGAACTCCCTCGTCGTCAGTCCGCGCTGGTTCGTCGCGGTGGCCGAGTCGATGTTGCCCTACCTGCACTTCTGGTACTGGCAGGACGTCATCCTCGTGAGTCTCGTGTACGCCATCAGCCTGTTCGCCGCGCTCTCGGTGCGCTACTACCGCAGCTACCAGGAAGGCCTGTTGCGCGCGGCGCGGCTCGAGGCGCAGTTGGCGAACAGCAATCTGGCCGCGCTCAAGATGCAGCTGCACCCGCATTTTCTGTTCAACGCGCTGCATTCCATCTCCGCGCTGCAAGTGACGGACAGCTCCGCCGCGCAGCGCATGACGGCTTTGTTAGGTGACTTCCTGCGCATGACATTGCGCGAGTTCGATCAGCAGCAGGTACCGCTGCGACGCGAGATCGAATTCCTGGAGTGCTACCTGGCCATCGAAAAGATGCGCTTCGGCGAGCGGCTGCGATTCCGCTTCGAGATCGCCCCCGAGCTGATGCAGGCGCTCGTGCCCCAACTACTGCTGCAACCCATGGTCGAGAACGCCGTGCGTCATGCCATCGCGCCCTTCGCGGTGGGCGGAGAGGTGGTGGTGCGCGCCGCGCGGCGCGACGGCAGGCTCGCGCTCGAGGTCGAGGACAACGGCCCCGGCATTCCGGAGCGCATGCCCTCCGCGCCGGCACGCGAAGGGCTCGGCTTCGCCAACACTCGCGCGCGCCTGAAACAGCTGTACGGCGCCGAGCACTCGTTTCGATGTGAGAACGTCCGCCCCAATGGCCTCAAAGTGGAATTCCTCATACCGTTCGAGTCCGCATGAGCCCGATCCGCGTCCGCACAGTGATCGTCGACGATGAAGCGCCCGCGCGGGCGCTGCTGCGTCAGCTCCTGAGCGCCGATCCGTCGATCGAGATCGTGGGCGAATGTGCCGACGGCGTGGACGCCGTACGCGTGATCGAGTCCGCGCATCCGGACCTGGTGCTGCTCGACATCGAGATGCCGGAGCTCGACGGCTTTGGCGTGCTGCGCGCGCTGGCTTCAGAGGCTTTGCCGCAGATCATTTTCGTCACCGCCTACGACCAGTACGCCGTGAAGGCATTCGAGGCCCACGCGCTCGACTATCTGCTGAAGCCCTTCGACGAGGCGCGCTTGCAGCTCGCGATGACGCGTGCCAAGGGGCGGCTGCGCGAGCAGAGTGCGGCGCTCGAGTCGAACGCCCTAGCCACGTTAATTAGTTTGCTCGAGAAGCCCAGCGATCGGTTTCTCGTGCGCGCGCAGGACAAGTTCCTGGTGATTCGCAGCGTCGACATCTGCTGGGCCGAAGTCGATGGCAATTACGTCACGCTGCACGTGGGCACCGCCCGGTACCAGTTGCGCCAGACGCTGGACGCGCTCGAGAAGCAGCTCGATCCGGGGCGCTTCCAGCGGATCCAGCGCTCGATACTCGTGAACCTCGACTGCGTGCGCGAGCTTTCGCCGCTCACGCGCGGGGACTATCTGCTCGTGATGCACGATGGCAGCGAGCTGAAGCTCAATCGGAACTATCGCGCCGCCTTCGACCGGTTTCCCGGCGCCAGCTTGTGAGGCCGGCCGACGGCTTCGTCCCCGGCCGCGGCCGGTTCATCACATGTCGCTCGCGATTCGCGCCTTGAAGCGGCAGCTTTGGCGCCATGCGCGCCAAAGCCATACCGTCGCCACTGCCTGATGTCCTGCTCGCGGCGGCCGGTTCACTGACGTTGAGTGCATGCGGCGGGGGCGGCGGAGGCGAGGCTGCGCCCGGGCCCGCGCCGCCGCCGACCAACAGCCCGCCTCCTGCGCCGCCCATCAGCGAGGTGGAGGCCGCGCGCTTTCTGCTGCAGTCACAGTTCGCCGCGCCCGATGCCGATATCGCCACGCTGCGCGCGCAGGGTTACGACGCGTGGCTGAATGCGTCGTATGCGGCGGCGCCCGGGCAGACCGGAGCCGCCTGGCTCACGTCGCGCAATCACGACGCGATCACTGCCGCGATGACGTACTTCCTGTCGATGGCCGGCGATCACATGATCTGGAATCAGCTTCTGACCGGCCCCGACCAGATGCGCAAGCGCGTCGCGCTGGCGCTCTCCGAGTATTTCGTCGTCTCGTTGAACGCCATCGACGGGTTCCATCCTGCGTATGTCATCGCCGCGTACTGGGACCTGCTCACCGCAAGTGCCTTCGGAAACTTCCGCACCTTGCTCGAGAAGGTGACGCTGAACCTGGCCATGGGCATGTATCTCAACACCAAGGGCAATCTCAAGGAGGATCTAACCACCGGCCGCCAGCCCGACGAGAACTACGCCCGCGAAGTGATGCAGCTCTTCACCATCGGGTTGTACGAGCTGAACACCGACGGAACCGCCAAGACCGACACCGCCGGCAATCCGATCGAGACCTACAAACAGAGCGACATCTCGAATCTCGCGCGCGTCTTCACCGGCTACGACATCGACTTCTCGCGCGTACGCTGGGCCCCCGTGACCTGGCACGACTATCCGGTACCGGGCACGGAGTTCGCCTCCGACCCGATGCGGCTGAACCCGGCTAACCACTCCACTTTGGAAGTGCGATTCCTCGGCGCCACCATACCCGCCAACACCAGCGGCGCCGACGCCCTGCGCCTGGCACTGGACATCATTTTCCGGCATCCGAACGTCGGACCGTTCTTTGCGCGCCAGATGATCCAGCGGCTGGTCACCAGCAATCCTTCGCCCGCTTACGTCGGCCGCGTCGCGCAGGCGTTCGCCAACAACGGCGCCGGCGTGCGTGGAGACCTCAAGGCTGTGTGGACCGCCATCCTCACCGATGCAGAAGCGCGCGCCGCGCCGGACGCCACGCAGACGACGCGCGGCAAGTTGCGCGAGCCCATCGTGCGCCTGGTGCAGTGGGCGCGCACCGTCGGGACCACGTCCGCCACCGGCGCATACGAGCTCTACGATCTCACGCCGAACGACTTCGGCATCGGCCAGAGCCCGCTGCGCGCGCCGTCGGTGTTCAACTTCTTCCGCCCCGGCTACGTGCCGCCCAATACCGGCATCGCCGCCGCCGCCCGGCAGGCCCCCGAATTCCAACTGCACAACGAGACCACCACCGCCGGATACATCAACTTCATGGAGTGGATGACCAGCGGCGCCTACCAGGACGTACTGCCCGGCTATGCCGCGCTGCTGCCGCTGGCGCACGACCCGCCCGCGTTGCTCGCGTGGCTGAATCTGCGGCTGGCGGCGAACCAGGTGTCCGCGGCCACTTTGTCTCGCATGCAGGTCGCGTTGACGACGCTCGAGGTGACCGCGAACAGCACCGAGGCTGCGAAGAAGTCATTGGCGGCCTATGCCTGCCTGCTGATCCTGGCCTGCCCCGAGTATCTCATCCAGAAGTGATAGTTAGGTATATGACCGACACCCTGACCCGCCGTCTGCTGCTCAAACGCGCCGCACAGCTCGGCTTCATGGGCGCCGCCGGGCCGCTGGCCATCAACCTCGCAGCGGCGGGCGAAGCGGCGGCCTTCGACGCGACCGACTACAAAGCACTGGTGTGCCTGTTCCTGTACGGCGGCAACGACTACGCCAACACCGTCGTGCCGTACGACCTTTCTAACTACGACCGGTATGGCGCCATCCGCGGCGGCGGACCGAACCGCACACGCGGCGGCATCGCGTTCGGCCGCGCCGAGCTCGACGCAACCGCGCTCACGCCCGCCGGCGGACCGGCATTGACCGACGATCTGCAGTACGCGCTGGCCCCGCCGCTCACCGGACTGAAGAACCTGTTCGATGCGGGGAAGCTGGCCGTGCAGCTCAACGTCGGGCCGTTGGTGGCGCCGCTGACCTTGGCCGAGTATCAGAGCGCGAACGCAGCAGTGCCACCCAAGCTGTTTTCGCACAACGATCAGCAGTCCGTGTGGCAGGCGCTGGCCAGCGAAGGCGCCAGTGCCGGCTGGGGCGGGCGGCTCGGGGATCTGGCACTCGCCAGCAACGGCAACGCGATGCTGAGCTGCATTTCCGCGGCGAGCAATGCCGTGTTCGTCTCGGGACGCCAGGCGCTGCAGTATCAGATCAGCCCACAGGGCGCGGTCGGCGTGAACATGCTCAAGGAGCCCAACTACACGCCCGCCGGTATACGCGAGGCGATGCGCGAGATCATCCGCCAGCCCAGCGCGCACGTGTTCGAAGAAGCCTATGCCGCCGTGACACGCCGGTCCATCGACCAGGCCGTGATCGCCAATGCCGCACTGGGCGAGGTGGTGCTGAATACTGCGTTCGCCGCTAACAACCCGCTGGCCAGCCAGATGCGCGTCGTCGCGCGACTGATCGGTGCGCGCGCCGCACTCGGCATGCGCCGCCAGGTGTTCTTCGTGTCATTGGGTGGGTTCGATCATCACAACACCCTGATGCGCGATCATCCGCCGCTGATGGCCAAGGTGAATGACGCGATGAGCGCGTTTTACGCCGCCACCGTCGAGCTCGGTGTCGCGAACGATGTCGTGACGTTCACCGCGTCGGATTTCGGGCGCACGCTGACGTCGAATGCGGATGGATCGGATCATGGCTGGGGCGGGCATCACTTCGTGATGGGCGGCGCCGTGCGCGGCGGAAGGTTCTATGGCACCGCGCCGCATGTGTCGGTGAGCAGCGATGATCAGGTGGGTCAGGGACGGCTGCTGCCGTCGACGTCCATAGATGAGTTTGGCGGGACGCTGGCGAAATGGTTTGGTGCCAGCGCGTCGGAGGTGCGGGAGGTATTTGCGAACTCCGCGCGGTTTGCGCATGCGAATGTGGATTTTGTGTAGTGAACGCTATCGTTCGCAATCAAACTACTATGGCCGTATGAACCATAAGAGCATTTTGAGACAACCCACGGCGCAGACCCCGAGCCAGACCAGTGGCCCCAGCCGCTCGGGCACCTGCATGGCCACGAGATCGGGATCAAAGTCCCCGCGTGAGGAACTCTTCAGGACCGTGTATGAAGTCCATAGACGTAGCCAGGTGTGACGGGGCTCAGGCCCACCGCGCTCGAAATACGTCAGCACGTACCCGCGTGCGTCCGGGTCATCGTGGAGCGCCTGACGAAGCTGGGAGATGCACCGTGCCAATGCATTCGGGGCCGTGCCGCCGCGTGGCCACAATTGCTCGTAGATCTGTGCGCGGCTGATGCCCGTCTCCGCATTTCTCGGCAGCAGAAACAACCGCTCCATGACGTCGGGGTCCATCACTTTTGTGCCGGCAGGGCCCACCAGCTCGCGCGAGTCGCGGTACGCCTTCCATACGCCGAACCTGATTGTTCGCGGGGACATCCATCTATCAAGCCTCATGCGTTGATCCCTCTGATGGAAGAGAACGAAGCCGGAAGCACATCATTCAAGCGCCGCTCGAGGATAGCCGCCAGATTCGTGCTGGTTCTATTGGAGTTGGCTATGACCTATCTGCGTGCGAGCGGATTCAACATAGTCAATTTGGGGAGATGCCGGGGCAGACGCTGAGGCGGGGCAAGGGAGTTTTGAATTTAGTTGAACGTGCTCGTCAGCAGGTCCACGCAGTCGACGACCAGGCGGATTGACAGCGTTACATTACCTGGGTAATGTAACAGCATGACGTTCGCACAATCCAAAGTGACCGCGCAGGGCCAGATTTCGGTGCCTGCCGAAGTGCGCAAGAAGCTCGGGATTGGCCCAGGCTCCGTGCTCGAGTGGCACGAGCAGGATGGTCAAGTGGTAGTCCGCCGGGCGGGCCGTTTCAGCTCCGGCGACATGCACGAGGCGCTGTTCGCGACAGGTAAACCAAAGGCCAAGCGTCCGTCCGACGTGAAAGATGCCATTCGGAAGTACATCCGACGGCGCCATGCTGGCAGTTGATACCAACATCCTGGTCCGCCTGATCGTGCGCGATGACGCCATTCAAGTGCGGACTGCGGAATTGGCTGTCGCCAAGGGCGCTTGGGTTTCCCATCTCGTGCTGGCCGAAACGCTCTGGGTTCTCGACGCCGTCTACGATTTGTCGCGTGAGAAAATCGCGACCGCCGTCGACATGCTGCTCAATCACGAGGTGATCACCGTTCAGGATGCAGATGTAATCCAGTTGGCGCTCGAACAATTTCGCGTGCGGGGCGGCGTCGATTTTTCTGACTGCCTCGTGCTCGAGATCGCCCGCAAAGCTGGTCACCTGCCAGTCGCAACCTTTGATCGCGATTTCGCAAAATTGGAAGGCATGCAGCGGCTACGCTAGCCGCACGAGCGCATGGCGTCGGCGACCGCCGCATCAATTCTCCAACAGCCTTCTCATGTTCTCCGACCATGACTTCGGCACCCTGGACGAATGGCTCATCCGCCGGCCAGCAGGCCTGCTCGATATTGTCGAGCTCGAGGGATTCTTAAACGCGGCGCGTTCAACTACAACGGCCTGCGGCCCTTTCACGAACTCAAACAGCTCGATTTAGCAGACGAGATTTTTCGAAGTTTTCCAATACTTTTCGGTCTGCCTCGAACGCCTGATGAAGATTGCCATCGTGCTAATCGAGCACGATGACGCGGCTAACCGGGAAGCGTTCAAAGAAAGTCTGAAGACGCCCAATCACCAAAAGGTGCTCGGAAGAATCCGAACGCACGCCCAAATCACGCTCCGCGATGTCCACATCGACTTCGTTTACCCTCCTGGCGAACTTCTACAAAGTCGCTCGCTACGACCGCTTCCGCTTCACTCGGTCGGGATGCACGACCAAAAAAGGAAAGCCTGTTTCAGATTCCTCGAGGAGCATTTGAAGGTCACCGACAATGATGACGTTCCAATCTTCGGCGCGCCAGACGAACGCGACTTCTTGTTTGGTCGGACAGGAGTTGGTGCCGCTTGCACGGATCGAACCCTCGACCCCGGCATTACAAATCAGGCAGCAACACGGGCCAGTCATTCGATTTTCAACTGCCTTAATCTGCCGCGTACGCCTCACAGCACATTCTCATTTCACCGCCGCGCGTTAGTGAATAGCTCTCTTCTCGCCGCGGTTGGCGCGTCCGTCGCAAGCAACTACCTCCCCTCCTGCTGCTGATAAATCCTCTGCGCCTTCTCCGCCTTCTGCTCCACCGACAACCCCGGATCCTTCTCATTCTCCATCAGCTCATACAGCTTCCGCTGCGCCTTCTCTTCCTCCCCAAACATCCCCTTCGTCACCTGCTCGCCAAAATGCTGCACTCTCAATCCATGCATGCCGTCGATCTGTGACACACCCTGCTCCACAGTCGTGACCTCGCGATCCGGTGGATAGGCCTGGTACACCGCCGCCTGATAATTCTGATACTGCGCCATCAACTCATAAAGCTTGTGCCCGGCGTCGGGCGGCAGCGTCGCTACCACTTCCTTCACCTTCTTGTCTCGCTCCGTCGGGATGAACAGCGCAAACAACCGCTCGAGATCGAGCCGCGCCTTTTCATCCGTCACGAGATGGCCGCTGGCATCGGCCCGGAACGCAATCTCTCCGTTGTCCTGCTCCGGATTGTAGGTAGGGGCCGCGCCAGTTGCGGCCGTGCCGGCATCTGCCGTCTCCGTCGTGATGCCCGGTGTCGCAGACACCGCAGACATCGCAGCCGGCGACGCCGGTGTGTCGGACTGCGAAGCACCCGGCGCAGTCGCGACCGCATTCGTCCGAGGTACGGACTCAACAGGCCCGTCACGGAAAACGAACAGCACGCCGGCGAAGACCAGCGCTGCAGCCGAAGCAGTCAGAACCGCATATCGCTTGTTCATGAACGCGAACTCCTTTCCGCGCGGGGATGGCGAATCTTAACCCCCAAACGACGAAAGGGCGGCTCCGTAGCCGCCCTTCATCTCGCCCTGAACTCGAAGCTCAGAACGGAGCGGTGGACGAGAACGTCGACAAGCGAGCGTCGGTCACCAGGAACGGGCTGTAGCGGGTGTCGCCGTCGACCCAGCGCTTCATCCACGCAACCTGGTACTTGCTCGCCGGCTGGTTCGCGGGGTTGGCCGACTGAAACGAGTGGTTGACGTTGCGAATCACGGCGAGCAGCTTCTCGGTCTGGTTGATGCTGAGGTAGAACCACCCCGCATGGGTGCTGACGGGCGCGATCTCGTCGATCGAACCGCCGACCATGGCCACCGGCGACTGGATCGCGGAGAAGTTCCGCACGTCGGTGCTCCACGGCGCGAGGCCAACGCCGGCGCGCAGCGATGCGTTCTGACGCAGCGCCTGCAGCGCTCCGCCGCCACCCATCGAGTGACCGGTGACTGCACGACGGCTGCCGTCCACTTTGCCCGCGACCGGACCGGTAGTGAGGGCGGCCACCGCGTTCAGCGCGGCTTGCAACTGCGTGGCGCGGCTGGCCGGAAAATCGAGGATCGAATTGGTGTTGATGGTGACGACGACGAAACCATGCGTGGCGAGCCGGCGGCCCATCACTGCCACCGACGACTGCGTGGCGGTGAAGCCGGGGCAGAACGAGATGACTCCGTAGGTGCCAGCCGCATTCGGCGAATACACCGTGCCGCCGCCGAAGCCGTTGCCTCTCGCCAGCGACTGCGTCGACACCGCGAACGGGCCATCGGCGGCGATGCTCGCCTCGGTCGGGTCGGGCCCCTGCACCTGCGCATTCGTGACGGCCGCAAGCGACCAGAGTCCGAGTGCCAGTGTGAGTACGAATTTCCTTATGTACATGTAAATTCCTCCGTGTCTGTCGATGGTGACCGGCCATCTTAATGGGTTGCGCGGCGCGCACCTCCTGTCAAAATTGCCATGCGGGTTTCTCGCGTTCCCGTCACCCCGGACTCTCAACCAGCCCCCTAGCTAGAACGGGGCCGTGGACGCACGCGACTTGCGGTCCTGACTCCGCTCGAGTGACCCTTTCAATCGGCGCCATTTCCGGTCAACACCTTCTCCAGATACGTCTGCGCGCCGCTTGCTTCCGACTGCGCCAGCCAGAACAGCGCGCGCTTGCGCTGTTCGCGCCCCATCGACCGGTCTTCCGCGACTGTGACCAGTGCGCGGGTCGCGCGCTCAGCGGGTAGTTGCGAGAGCGCGAACGTGGCCTGATCGCGAACGTCCTCGTCGTCCTCGTTGCGGATCGCCGCGAGGATCGCGCCATCAGCGTTCGCGGCGCCCGTCTGCGCGAGCCAGAACCACGCCTGCCCGCGCACATCACCGCTTTTGTCGGTATTGCCCAGTCGAATCACATCCGGCACGACGCGCGGCGCTTTGGATCGCGTGAGCGCGAAGATGGCATGCTTGCGCACTTCCACGTCTGTGCTGCCGAACATCACGGCGCTCGTGATGTCGGCACCCGCGGCGCCTCGCAGCACGGCGAGCCAGAACAAGGCGGGCTTGCGATGCCCGATGCTCGCGTCGCCGCGGGCGATCGCAGCCAGTGCGTCGAGCGCCACATCGCCGCGATGCATCGCCAATGCGGCCAGGACGTTCTCGCGGAGATCGTCGTTCTTGGCCGCGCCGCCCTTGAACTGCGCGATCAACCAGCGCGCGCTGTCGTCCGCGGTCACGATGCCCAACTGCCGGATGGGTGTCGCGGATTCCACCGCGCAGGTCGCGGAGTACGCCCGCAGGCGCTCGACCTGGCCACCGGCCGTGCGCGCATACACGCGCACGGCGTCGGTATTCGCGTCGTCGCGACTGCCGAAATTGTTGCGATCATCGTCCAGACGACAGGACTTGCGCGCTGGATCGCGGTCGTCCCAACTACTCCAGCAGCACTGGTCCGGCGCGTCCTCGACGGCGGCAACCTGCCAGCTCGCCCAGCCGTCCTGCGGCAACTCGAGCCCGGCGCAATACGCCTGCGAGACCAGCGCGAGCGGCACCACGCACAGCATGGCGGCGCGGATGGTGAGGGTTCTCATGGCTTCTTCTCCAGTGCGGAATCGATGGCTTCGAGCGCGGCGTCCCCGTCCATCATGGTCAGCGTACGCAATAGCGCCCGCTTCTCCTCGCTGGTCTTGGCGGCGCGGTACAGCGCGAGCACGCCCTGCTGGTCGTTCGCGATCAGCATGCCCTTCAGGGCCGCATCGCGGAGTTCCTCGTCGCCGCGTGCGTAAATCCCGCGCAACGCGGTGCGTGCGGCGTCGCTTTGAACGATGCCGATCTTGCTGATGGCTTCGATGCGTACGGAGCGGTCACCGCTGCCTTCGGCAATCTTGCGCAGGCTCTCGAGATCGCCACTGATCGCGTACGCGTCCAGCAACCCGCGTGCGGCATTCGGCTGCTCGCCGAGCTTGCGCAATTCCTCGCTCGCGCCCATCGCGCCCAGGATGTGAATCGCATTGCTGGCGTCGTCCTCCGTCTTGGCGCTCAGGACCGCCTGATACACCGCCTCCTTGTAGCCGGCGATCAGCCAGGCTTGCAGCACTTCATCTTTCACGTCGGAGTCGCCGGCGTTGTAGACCGCCTGCAAGGCGTCGAGCGCCTTCCGGTCGCCGGCGATGCCGGTGCTGCGAATGGCTTCGCCGCGCAGGGCTGCATCCGGCGAGCGCGTCATCTGGGACAGCATTTCGCGCGCTTCCGGCGCTTCGATCTGACCGAGCACGAACAGGGCGCGCTGTTTGACGAGCGGCGTCTGCGATCCGGCCAGCACTTTCTTGAGGATCGGCAGCGCGCGCTCCGGAGACTGCGCCATCAGGCCTTCGAGCGCCGCGAGTGAGAGATCTTCGTCGGCGCTGGGAGAGCGGTCGGCCTCCCGGGCGGCGGCCGGCGGAGTCTTCGCGAATGTGGCGCCGGCCATGAGCAGCGCGACCAGCGTGATGCGTATGAAATGCATGGGATGTCCTTCTGACTACAAAGCGGTGGATTGGTCGTTCGGTGCATCGGCGCCTGCCCTCAGCCGGCCCTGGATGACTCGCAGTTCGAAGCCGAGCTGCGCGATGTTCGCGGAGTTGTCGCTGCCCTCGTGCGTGAGGCTTTCGAGCACGGGCGCGAACGCGCGCAACACGCGCGCCAGCTGCGGCTCGCCGGCGCGCTCGGCCGCCAGCGCGTACATCCGGTTCTGCGCGACGATGGTCTCGACGAGGCGCGCGCGCTGCTCGGGCGTCGCGCTGCCGATTCCTGCGATCTGCCGCTCGGTGCTCGCGAGATGCCAGGTGAGGCCGCGTTCGTAGGCGGAGGCATCGTCCCGGCTCGGGGCAACGGCCGGCAGCGCATCGCCCGCCACATGGTTCACGGGGGGCTGAGCACTGAAAATAGCCAGGACTATGGCAAGGCCCGCGACCGTGGCCGCGACTGCCAGCCATCTACCCGGGAAGGAACGTCCTGGGCGCGCGGCCTGTGTCGTGCTGCCGACGTCGTCCAGCGCCGCCTGCCATCGCTGCTGCACTTGCGGGGGCACGGGCACGTCCGGCAGCGCATCCGCCGCGGCGTCGAGGCGCGCCACCAGAACGTGCAATCGATGTGCGAGTTCGGGTTGTTCGGCGAGCGCCGCGCCGATGCGCGCGCGCTCGGCGGCGCCCAGACCGTCGCGGTAGTGGTAGAGCAGGAGGTCGTCGTCGGTAGTCATTCCACGCCTCGCCATACGTGCAGGTCGACGCGCAGCTTGCGAACCGCGCGGAACAATGCGTGCTTCACGTTGTGAGTGTTGATGTGCAGAGTCTCGGCGATCTCGTCGAGACGCCAGCCTTCGATGTGCTTGAGCAGGAAGACCTGCCGTTCCATCGTCGTCAGCCGTTGCATCGCGACCGCGAGATCTTTGCCCAGCGCCTGCTGGACATATTCGCTTTCGGCCGTCGTCGCGGGGCCGGCCGGCACACTATCGGCGTCGAGCTCGTCCTCGGCCCGGGTCTTGCGCCGCCGCACCAGGTCGATGGCCGCGTTGAGGGCGATGCGATGGATCCAGCTATCGAGCGCGGCCTCGCCGCGGAAGTCGTCGCGCCGGTGCCAGGCTTTCAGCAGGGCTTCCTGGACCGCGTCCGCCGCCAGATCGGCGTCGCGCGTGATGCGCAGACAGGCGTTGTACCAACGCCGGCTGCGCTCGCGAAGCACCGTGTGGAAGGCGTCCGGCCGGACCCAGGATTTCAAAAGGGTGAGCACGAACCTTGGACGCGCAGGCGGGAAAAAGGTTAGCGCACGCGCCTGGCGCGGCCGGTTATGTCTCAGCCGGCAAAGTATGCGTGCGCCAGCGCCGTGATCCGGCGGCGCTGCTGCTCGGCCTCGCTCGCACCGGGCTTTGGACTCAGCCAGGCGCGCTGCGTATCGGTCAACGCGCGCGCCGCGGACTGACCGCTCGTGAACCGCGTGTAGAAATCCTCGGCGAACTGCTGGGCGAGCACGTCCTCGATGGGCGCGAGCGTGGCGATGACGGCGCGCGCGCCCGCGCGCAGGAAGGCGCGTTGCAGGCCCGGCATGCCGGATGCGTATTGCGGCGGGCCAATGGCACTTTCACAGGCGCTCAGGAACACCAGCTCCGCATCGCCGTGCCAGCCCTGCACCTGGCCCGCGGTCAGATAGGTGGCCTTGCCGTTCGCGTCGGTGGCCGGCAGCACCAGCAGTGAGGCGATCGGTTGTCTGAGATCGGCCAGCGCGTGCGTCGCAAAGTGCACCACGTCCACGCCGCTGGCCCAGATGTCGCGCAATGCCGCCGCGTTGCCGTCCGCGCCCATGAGTAGTTTGATCTTGGCCGAGGGCTCGCGCGCCTCGAACAGTGCCGCCGCGACACGAATTTCCTTGGTCGCCGCCTGCAGGCGCGGCACCGGGTCGGCCACGGCCGCGGCGCGATACGTGCCGCTGCCGCTGGCCAGCGCCACGAACCGCAGCGGTCGCGCGCTCTTCTGCCGTGGCGCCGCGTCGACGTTGAACAGCGAGGTCACCATCGCGATGTCATGCGTCTCCACGAGCGGGCGCCGCGGATCCACCGGCGAGCGCAGCGCCGGGAATGGCACGCTCGCGATGCGTCCTTCGCCGACGATTTCGACCGCCGAAGAATCCCGGGGCAGCAGGCCGGCGGGCAGCAGCACTGCGGACACCCGCTCGAGTGCCATCTCGAGGTCGCGCGGTGCGACGCCAGCGTCGAGCTTCGAGAGCTCGGCTAACTGCTTCTCGAGATCACTGCGCCCGGTGGAAAGCACCGTGACGCGTGTGCCGGCCGCGCTGCGCACCAGAGCATAGACATGCTCTTCGCCGATTGCGTACGAGAGCTGCACCGTACCCGGCTTCAGCGCACGCCAATCGGGCGGAGCGCCCGGCGAGGTCATGGCACGCACGTGCTTCGCCGCCGCCGATTGCCGCAGGTGATCGAGCTCCACGTGCAGGCGCGACATGTCGAGCTGCAATGCGCGCAGCTCGGACGCGTCGGTGGCGGCGAGGTCGTGCTGCATGAGCGTCGCGATGCGCAGACTCTTCTGGCCCATGTCCTGCAGCAGCGCATCGACGCGCGCGGCACTGGCCGCGTCGAGCGGGCCCACGCGCAAGGCGCCGAAGCTCATCTGCCGCGCACGCTCGAGCCGTCGCAACGCCACCATTTCCACGGCGGATGCAGGCTGCGGCAGGCCTGCGCCGCGCTTCGCGACGTTTGCCAACACGTTGTCCAGATAGCCGCGAAAGGCGCCGAGCTCGTCGCGCAGCATGGTCGTGCGCACCTCGATGCTCGCGCTGCGCGCGCGAAAATCCTGGCTGAGCGTCAACGCCCGCTCGAAATTCGCGAGCGCTGCCGTCTTCTTGCCCAACCGCGCGTCGAGCTCCGCCTGGCTGCGCAGCACGCTGATCACACGCCAATCGTCGCGAACGCGGGTGGAGGTCTCCAGCGCTTCGCCGAGCAGCCTGGAAGCTTCGGCCAGCTCTTTGTGCGTGCTGCCGTCCTGTTTGATCACCGCCAATGCAAACCAGGTCTTTACATCGGTGAAGGCGTGGTGCCGAGGGTCTTGCAAGTCTCCGGACAGCGATTTACGAAACTGCGCAATGGCCGCCGGATAGTCTTCCTTGGTGTAGTACGCGACCCCGAGGTCGAATCGCGACCGCACCTGGGCGATGGGGATGGACGCGCGGCTCACGGCCTCTTCGAGTAGTTTGAACGAGCGATCCAGGTCACCTTCCAGGCGCGCGACGTTGGCCGCGGCCATCAGTGCCCAGACGTGCTGCGTGACGTCCTTTTCCTCGCGCGTGATCCGCAGCGCTTCGTCGTAGAACACGTGCGCCTGCTGCAGATCGCCGCGATTCTGGTACAGGTTGCCGAGCTCCTGCGACACGATCGCTTCCTGGACACGCAACTGGAATTCGCGCGCGCGCGGCAGTGCCTTCAGGAACAGCTCCGTAGCCTGGTCCGAACGCCCGGAAAGGGACATGCCGCGTCCGGCAGATAGATAGGCGTCGACACGCAACGCCGGATCCGAAATCCGGTCGAGCTCGGGAATCAGCGGGTCGAACGCGAGCGCCCCGTCGGCAAAACGACCGAGATCGACGAGCACCATCGCCTGCTTGCAACGGATCTCGCGTACACCCGCCACGTGGCCCTGATTTTCGTAGAGCGCGCTGGCTGCCTCGAAATGCTGGTTGGCGTCATCGGCGTGCATCAGGCCGATGTCGAGTTGTGCCAGGCCGTCGAACGCGCGCGCGCGTTCGATCGGGCCGAACAGCGACGAGGGTTGGCTCAGCGCAACGAGAGTTCCGGTTGCCTGCGCGCGTGCCTCGGCGGCGGTCGGGTTTTTCGCCTCGGAATCGTCGGTCATGCGACTGAGCGCCTGCGCTTCGACGTACTTCGAGCGCGCTTCGTTCAGGGCGTCGGATTTCGGCAGGCTGGCGAAGGCGGTGCCGGCGCGCTGCGCCTGCAGATGCGCCTCACCCGGGTCGCCGGCGAGATACAGCATCTTCGCGCGGATGAGCTGCGCATGCGCCTGAAGCCTTTTGTCGCCCGAGGCGGCGCCGAAACCATCGATCGCGCGCTGAATTTCCGGAAGGCCGGTCTTCTTGAAGTCGTTGGTGTGGAATGCAGAGTTGGTGGCGGCTGTCCAGGCGCGCGCCGCATCGATCTGCGCGGCTAACTGCTCTTCTCGGTCCGCGCCGCCGGCGTATTGCCGCACGGTGAGATGCACCTTGCCAGGCTGAGTCATGTCCTGCGGACCGGTGAGCGTCACGCGTATGCGCGCGCCCGACGGCACGGCGAGCACCGCCAGTTCGACGCCCACGCCGACGAGGTTGTTC
Source organism: Pseudomonadota bacterium (assembly GCA_043747875.1). Taxonomy (GTDB): domain Bacteria; phylum Pseudomonadota; class Gammaproteobacteria; order Steroidobacterales; family Steroidobacteraceae; genus CADEED01. Next base: position 61,659 of record JAYTOI010000029.1, read on the forward strand.
TCGACCTCGACGGGCTGCGGCGCGTCCTCGCCGGCGTCGAGCACGGACAGCGCTAGTTTGACGTCGGTGAGATCCTCATCGACGACCGCGACGAGGATGGCATCGTCTTCGACCGTGAGCTCGCGCGTTGCGACGTCGACCAGCGCGGTTGCGCTACGGGTGAGCGCCACGTCTTCGTTCAACACGGCCGTGCCGTCGGGCACGCTGACGTGCGGCGTGCATGCGGACAGTGTCAGCGCGGCGGTTACCAGGCAGAATCGTTGGAGCATCGTCGAGGCCTCCCGAGTGGCCGGGAAGCATAAAATAGATTGGCGCGGACGGGGTGGTTCCCGCAGTCGGCGAACGCCGGCCAGTTGTTAGGGTCGTGATGCCGCTGGGACGCCTCGTGCAGGCGCCGCTGGCGGCGACTACTTCTTTTTGCTGGGCTTCGATCTGGCGCGCGCGGGTTTGCGCTTGGCCGGCTTGGACTTGCGTTCGGCTTTGGCCGGCGCCTTCTTCGCCTGCGGTTTCGCCTTGACCTTCGCCTTCTGCTGGCGCTCGATTTGCTTGCGCAGGCGCGCCTCGTGCTCGAGGTGTTCGGCCGTCACCGCTTCACCGAAATCCTCGATCTCGTAGAACGGGCGGATCTCCAGCACCCCCTCTTCGCCGGGCATCGGGTTCGGGCAGCGCTTCGCCCAGTCGATGGCCTCGTCCAGCGACTTCACCTGCCAGATCCAGAAGCCCGCCACCAGCTCCTTGGACTCCGCGAACGGACCGTCGACCACCGACACATTGCCGTCCGTGAACTTGATGCGTTTGGCGTGGCTGCTGGGCTTCAGTCCATCGCCCATCTGCAGGATGCCGGCTTTGACCAGTTGCTCGTTGTACTTGCCCATCTCCGTGAACATCTTTTGCATCTCTGCATCGGGCAAGAGGCCCCTCTCGCTGTTGGGCGTGGCTTTGACGAAGACCATGACTTTCATGGGGCGACTCCTTTGTATGTAAAGGATAGTCGATTGGGATGGCGGATTTTCGACCGCGCGGCAATCGACCGCGCGGGATCGACGTCAGCGGCTCTTGCGAGGCAGCTTGCCGGGCACTCTCGGCAACCCCGTGTGCTGCGTCTTGAACGGCCGATGCTGGCCACCGCCCCGCTTGCCTTCCTGCGCATCGCCCGTGCCGGCGGGTTGGTAGCCAGGCACCAACTGATTCTTCCCGTTGCCGATCAAATCGGCGCGGCCCATGCGTCGCAGTGCTTCGCGCAGCACCGGCCAGTTGTTAGGATCGTGATAGCGCAGGAATGCCTTGTGCAACCGGCGCTGCTTGATCCCCTTCGGAATCGTCACCTGTTCGCTTTCGCGCGTGACGCGCTTCAGCGGGTTCTTGTGGGTGTGATACATCGCGGTGGCCGTCGCCATCGGACCCGGCAGGAATGCCTGCACCTGATCCGCGCGGAAGCCGTTCTGCTTCAGCCACAACGCCAGCTCGAGCATGTCCTTGTCCGTGGTGCCCGGATGCGCGGCGATGAAATACGGGATCAGGTACTGCTCTTTCCCCGCCGCCTTGCTGTACTGGTCGAACAGCTCCTTGAATTTGTAATAGCTCCCGACACCGGGCTTCATCATCTTGCTCAGCGGCCCTTCGCCGATGGCCTCGGGCGCGATCTTGAGATAGCCGCCGACGTGATGCTGGGCCAGCTCCTTCACATACTCCGGCGATTCGATGGCGAGGTCGTAGCGCACGCCGCTCGCGATCAGGATCTTCTTCACGCCCGGCAGCGCGCGCGCTTTCTTGTAGAGCTGGATCAACGCGCTGTGATCGGTGTTGAGGTTCGGGCAGATGCCGGGAAATACGCAGCTCGGGCGGCGGCAGGCGCTTTCGATTTCGCGCGACTTGCACGCAATGCGATACATGTTGGCGGTGGGTCCGCCGAGATCGCTGATGACACCGGTGAAGCCGGGCACGGTGTCGCGCACCTTCTCGATCTCACGCAGCACCGACGCCTCGCTGCGATTCTGGATGATGCGTCCCTCGTGCTCGGTGATGCTGCAGAACGTGCAGCCGCCGAAGCATCCGCGCTGGATGGCGATGGAGAACTTGATCATCTTGTACGCGGGGATCTCGAGGTCGCCGTAGGACGGATGCGGCACGCGCGCGTACGGAAGATCGTAGATGGAGTCCATCTCTTTGGTCGCCAGGGGGATCGGCGGCGGGTTCAACCACACGTCGACGTCGCCATGGCGCTGCACCAGCGCCCGCGCGTTGCCGGGGTTGCTCTCGAGATGCAGGATGCGGTTGGCGTGGGCGTAGAGCACGGCGTCGGTGGTCACGCTCTCGAACGATGGCATGCGGATCACGCTGCGTGATCGCTCCTCGTTCTTCACGCGGCGCACGAACTTCACCACCTGCTCATGCGTGGGTTCTTTGCCTTCGTCCGCGTCCCCGGCACCACCGGTTCCATCGCGTACGGATCCACCGGCGGGTTCAGGCGCCCAGGCGCATCTATATGAGTGGAGTCGATCTCGATGAAGTCGTGCGCCTTGCGCACGAACACGGTGCCACGCAGGTCGGTGATCTCGTCTATCTTCTTGCCCGCCGCGAGGCGATGCGCGATCTCGACGATCTGCCGCTCGGCATTGCCGAACACCAGGATGTCGGCTTTGGCATCCAGCAACACCGACCGCCGCACTTTCTCGCTCCAGTAGTCGAAATGCGCGATGCGCCGCAGCGACGCCTCGATGCCGCCGATGATCACCGGCACATCTTTATAGGCCTCGCGCGCGCGTTGGGCGTACACCACCACCGAGCGATCCGGCCGCTTGCCGCCCATGCCACCCGGCGTGTACGCGTCATCGCTGCGGATGCGCTTGTCCGAGGTGTAGCGATTCACCATCGAGTCCATGTTGCCCGCGGTGATGCCGAAGAACAGGTTCGGCTTGCCTAACTGCTTGAACGGTTCGGCGCTGTGCCAATCGGGCTGCGCGATGATGCCGACGCGAAAGCCCTGCGCCTCGAGCACGCGTCCGATGATGGCCATGCCGAAACTCGGATGATCCACGTACGCATCGCCGGTGACGATGATGACGTCGCAGGAATCCCAGCCCAACTGCTCCATCTCCGCGCGCGACATGGGCAGGAACGGCGCGACGCCGAAGCGTGCGGCCCAATGCTTGCGGTAGCTGGTGAGTTCTTTGGCGGTGCTGGACATCGGGCTCTCAGGTGCGCACGACATGGAGCTCGAGCCGGCGCGGGGATGCGCGCGGGCTTACAGACCGGAACTTACGCCGGCGAACTCCGTGTCCTGCTGGGTCGGGACACCCCCGGGTTCGACTCTATATATAGAGGTCTAATGCCAGGGGCTGGATGGCGCGCAGTGTAGGCCCGGGCGTGGGAAAGTCAAAAGCGGGCATATTCCGGGCCCCGGGGCCATCGCCCCCTCAGGTGGCGCTCTTTCCCTTGAACATCTCATCCATGGACGCCTTCCAGTCGCCGGACTCCCGCAATCCGGTCAACGCGTCCGCCGCCGACAGCACCGCGCGCCGGCGCGCCCCGTTCACGGCTTCGGCGATGGCCTTCTCGAGCTCGGCGCGCGCGCACTCGTCGATGGACTGATCCAGCAGCCGCACCGCGGTCACCTGCAACCGCGAATCGACGGTCACGGACACTTTGCCTTCGACCGTCTCGGTGACGTCCCTGCTCCTGTGGGCGGCGTGCGCCGCGAGCATCTCCCGCAGGCGGCTGGTGGCGCTCTCCAATCCTTCGTTCATCGTTGCTCTCCTAACAAACAATCTTGAACCGGATGAACAGCTCCGGCGGTACGGTGCCCTGCGCCGAGGTCGCGGTGCGGAACTGCCAATTGGTATTGAACACGGGCTGCATCGGCAGCGCCTTGATGTCGGTGAGCCCGGCGAAATTCACGTCGCCGGCCTCGGGGTTGTGCAGCACCCAGCCCGAACCGCTGCTCGCACTCAACTGCACTTCCGATACCCGCAGCGAGTTGGAGAGGCGCTGGCTGAACAGGTTGATCTCCGTGAACCAGCGCACTACGCCGCCGATCACGCGCGTCTCGGTGGTCTTGCGGAATTCCCAGAAATCGCCGGTACGGAACCCGCGCAGCGCGCGCTTCAGCGGCACCGCCGGATATTTGTTGTCGTTGAGGAAGCGCGTGGCGTTCAACTCGAGCGTGGAGCCGCCGCGGCCGAACGGGATGTCGATCTCGCCTTTCAGATCGGGAAGCACCAGGGTCGAGCCGCCGCCGCTGTCGAAGCGCTGCGTCAGCTCGAGCCTCGTGCCCGGCGGATTGTTGAACGCGTCATAGCGCACGCGCGTCGTGTCGTGCTCGCATCCCTCGTCGAGCGACACGTCGAGCGCGTAGAGCCGCGGCACGGTGATCTCGAGGCCCCGCAGCCGCGTGAACTCGGTCGAGAAGTTGGCCAGGCGCCCGTGCTCCGACAGCACCGAGAGCGCATCACGCCACTTGCCCATGGGAATCAGCTTCTCGATGTCGGACTGCTGGTAGTTGTTGCGCTGGCCCCAGTGCAGCACGATGCCGCGATTGCGCGCCTCCCCGTCGATCTTCGACATCAGGTCGGCGGCGCCGGACGCGCGCGACAGCGTGGCGATCTCCATCGACACCGTGCGCGGCCAGCGCTGCATCGCGAGGAATGAAGGGGACTCGGCCATGAAACGCATGCTCACGTATCCGCCCCAGCTGTCGCCGTCGTCCGCCAGGTCGCGCACGCGTTCCAGTAGATAGTCTACGAAGTTGACGAAGTCCGGCTTGGTGGCGTCGAAGAACAGCTCGATGGACTCGCCAGGCGCGACGCAGCCGATGTTCTTGTAGTCGTGCTCGTCCATCACGCCATAGCTGATGGCCTGGAGCGGCCCATCGTCGGGGTCCATGTGCTGGGTCGACTGCGCCAGCCCGTACAACAGCTGCACGATGGACTGGGCGTGGATCGCGCTCAGCGCGTTCAATGCCGAGCTGACGAAATCACCGAAGTGCGCGGTGTCGGGAAGCACCGCGCGGATCCCCTCCATCACGATCATCCAGTACTCGGTGAAGATGATGACGTTGACGGCGGTCTGCTGCGCGAGCGCCGCGAGCGGCGACGCCAGTGGCAGCGCCATGGCCACGGTGGCGACCGCGTACACCTCGATTGCGGTCCACTGCACCTCGTGGAGCAAGTGGATGGAGTCGGCGAGGAATTGATCGACGAAATTCGCGCTGCGGCAGGGCGCCGTGAAGCATCCCTTCTCCGGATCGACATCCAGATTGATCGCTTTTCCGGCGTTGTCGCCGCCGCGCTCGGTGCGCCCGTAGAAGTACGGCAGACCGGCGCCGTCCGCGCGCGTCGTGGCGTCGAGCGGCGTCACGGTGCGCGTCAGGTGCCAGGTGCGGTATTCGTCGCCCTTCAGGCCGATGAGGAACGCCGCGGCCAACCCGACCACGTTGGTGAGCGCGAAGGCACCGAATGTCCAGGCCGCGTCCTCCCAGTCGAAATCCGGCTGCGGATACATCTCGACGTCGATGCGCACGAAGCGGTTGTTGAACAGGGCGATGTTGGCCGGATCCGCCGGATTGGCGATCCACTTCTTCACGTCTTTCCACTCGCCCTTCGACGTCACCTGATTGAGGCCGTATTGCCGCACCGCGCGCACCACGACCGAATAGATGACACCCATGCGGCCGCACGACACCAGCGCAGCGTTCATGAGATCGTCGTCGCGCTTGTAGATGATTTCCTTCCTGCGATACGTGCCGCCAGGCGCGGTCGGATCGCCGACGCGGTACACCTTGCGAAGCTTGGCCTCGTCGAATAGTTTGAGCGATATCGTCGACGGGCGGATGCCCGTGCGCTCGATCCAGTATTCCTGTCCATCCGGCGCGATCAGGTGCATCGCGACCACCAGCTCGCCGATCGCGGAGGCATCCACGTCGCCGCCATGCGTCGCGGTCGACGCGACGCCGACGATAGTCTGGCCACCCGCGCCGCCCATCGTTTCGAGCGCCCACGGACCGAGGTAACAGGGCTGGTCGTTCGGCGGCGGCTTCGTGCTGGTCTTGAACTTCTCCTCGATCTGCGCGGCGAGGCTGCGCTTTTCCTTGCCGTCCGCATCGCCGTCGATGTAGGCGTACAGCTCGTGGAGACGAATGCCCGCTTCCACGTGGAATAGATAGTTCTTGAGCTCGTCGGCCGGCAGCTTCGGGTTGAAGGCGTGCACCTGCTGCGCGCGCTCGAAGAAGCCGCGCGCCTCCTCCGTGAGGCACTCCGGGAATGCGTCGTACAGCACGTTGTTGAGCCGCGCCGCGAGTTGATCGCCGTCGCCCTCGTGCACCGGCGTCGCCGTCTCGAACATCTGGCCCGGGGTCACCGATGCGTATGAGAGCGCCCAGTGGCTCGCCGTCGCGTGCGCTTCGGCGACGGGCCCGTCCTTTTCGTGCCGGTTCTTTACGCACCACAGCAGCTCGTCGAGCGTGCCCGGATACCAGCGCTTCGCGGGCTGATACTCGAACGGCGGCACGTGCATGTCCCCATCCACCTTGCGCGACCAGGTGCGGCGGCGGTCGTCGCCGCGCGGCCCCACCACGACCTTCTCGAAGGTCTCCCAGGGCGTGAAGGTCAGGCCGCAGAACCCACGCACCTGGATCGTGATTTCCTGCCCACACATGTGCCTGGCCCAGGCGGGGAAATCGGCGAACACGAAGCCTTCGATGTCGAAGTTCGGAAAGCCGGCGCCGGTGTTGCCGCTCCAACTACTCACGGCGATCGATGGTGCCGTGATGCGTACCTCGACCGAGACACTCGAGTTGCGCCCGTCAGGGCAGGTGAATTCGCCCGTGACGATCACCCGGTCGGCTTCCTTGCCGTGAAAAGGGATCCGCTCGAAACACTGGAATTGCTTGAAGGGCATGTGCCGACGCTAGCAGCGCCGGGCTCACCGCTGACTTACGGATAGGACACGGGCTCGGGCGGAAATGCCTCGTACCGCGGCAGCGCGTCGAGGATCTCGTACCACGGCGCCTTCCAGCCCACGAAGATGTGCGCCTGCGGCTTCAAGGTCGGTACATCCGTCAAAGTACCGTACGTCACATGCGCGACCGTACCCTCCTGCACGATCGAATACAGCAGCGACCCGCAGGTCTCGCAGTGCGCGTCGTGCGTCATGACGTCGCCGAAGATGCGCAGATTGCCCTGCGTCACTTTCAGCTTCGCGCGCTCGATGCCGCCGAAGGGCTTGAACGCGGAGCCCGTGGCGCGGCGGCACTGCGAGCAGTGGCAGATGAGCGCGTACGTGAACTCGTCGGCGACGGTGTATCGCACCTCGCCACACAGACAACTTCCGTCGAGGATCGCCACCCCGCGCGACTGGGGTTCGGCACCGATTGCGGAATTGGGGCCAGTCCCCATCTACAGCGACGCCAGCCATTGCCCCGCGTGCTCCCACGCACTGGTGTGCGCGATCGCCACGCGCGCCGGCCAGCTCAACACCAGCAGCGCCCCGCCGATCGCGTAGATAGGGTGCACGACGCGGTGCTTCACCCGGTCGTTCAGCAGGCATCCGGCGACGAACACCGCCGGCACCAGTGTCTGGACGAGCAGGAAGTGTTTCCCGATGTCGAACAACATGATGAGCCGCGCGACGGGCGGCCCGAGCACCGCGATCATCGCCAGCATCATCAGCCGGCGATGGACGTCCGCGCGACGGCGGTACACCACGGCCGCGGCCACCAGTGCCGCGAACAGCGTGATGGCGAACAAAGGCACGAACACGAACTGCTGCGAGTTCATTCCCATCGGCCGCATGCGTGGCGCGCTCGCAGATTCGATCGCCGTCGCCAGCCCGAGGGCGAACACCAGCGCCGCCACCACGATGCCGGCGATGCCGAGCTGCCGGTGGGTGCGCACCTTGTTCGCCGCGATGAGCCGCGTCTGGATGACGAACAGCACGAACCACGCCGTGAAGACGATGCCGTGCAGTTGCAGCAGCATCGTGATGGGTGGCACGGCGAACCACTGCCGCAGGTAGAACGTGCGCGCGAAGCCCACGAGCACGAGCAGCCCGAGCGCCAGTGCGATGGCCTGATAAAAACGCGGACGAAGAATGGCTGCCATGTGGGCTCCCTGACCGGAATTTACGCCCGCGCCGCCGGGGTAGCCGTTACTTGTGAGTCGGGCCACGTGAAGAAAGCGGCGGCCGATCTATTCATCGGCCCGACGCCACGGCCGGCGCACGCCCCGCCCGATGAATTGATCGGTCCCCTTTCTCACTACTTCAGCGCGGCCTCCAGGCCCGGCACATGCTGCGCCCCTTCCAGTACCTTCAAGCTCGCGCCTTTGAAATCCTCGCCGACGGCCTGATACCGCCCGCCCAGGCACTGGCTCAAAAACCCTTCCGCAATGGCATAGAACGACGTGCGGTTCTTCGGCCGCGCGAAGCCATGGCCCTCATCCGGATACAGCACATAGGTAACCGGCAGGCCCTTGTCCTTCATCGACTTGACGATCTGGTCGGACTCCGCCTGCTTCACACGCGGATCGTTCGCGCCTTGAGCGATCAACAGCGGTTTCTGGATCGCATCGACGCGCGTGATCGGCGAACGATCCGCCAGCAGCTTGCGTCCCTCCTCGGTGCGCGGATCGCCGACGCGCGTCGAAAATTCCTCGAAGAAGCTCTTCCAGTACGGCGGGATCGTCGCGAGCAAGGTCTGCAAATTCGACGGGCCCACGATGTCGACGCCGCACGCGAACGTGTCCGGCGTGAACGTCAAACCGACCAGCGTCGCATAGCCGCCGTACGAGCCGCCGTAGATGGCCACCTTGTCCGCCGTGGTCACCTTCTGCTTCACGGCCCACTCGACGGCGTCGAGCAGGTCGTCGTGCATCTTCGCGGCCCACTCCTTGTTGGACGCATTCACGAACGATTTGCCGAACCCGGTCGAGCCGCGGTAGTTCACCGACAACACGGCGTAGCCGCGGTTCGCCAGCCACTGATGCTGGGTGTCGAAGCCGTAGTTGTCGCGCGCCCACGGACCGCCGTGCACGTTCAGCACCAGCGGCACGGCCGCTCCCGGCACGCCGTCGCCGTTCTCGTCCGAGCCGGGCGGCAGAGATAGATAGGCGATGAGCGTGAGGCCGTCGCGCGCCTCGATCTCGAGCGACTGCATGGGTACCAGCGGCGACTTCACCAGCGCCGGCCGGGTATCGAACAGCTTGGTGACCTTCCCGGCTTTGCGCTCGTATAGATAGGTCGCCGGCGGGGACTGCGCATCGTTCGTGACCACGGTCCAGGTCGAATCGTCGAGCGTGCGCGAGCCGAGCGCGAAGCCGTCGCCGAGCTCCTTCGTCAGCAGTTCCACGTCCTTCTTGACGGCGGCGTTCAGCACCGTGATCTCGGGCTTGAGGTAGTTCACCGTGTACGCCTGCGGCGCGTGCGTGCGCGGGTCGACCCAGGTGGTCTCGACATCGGCCTGTTCGCTGGCACCGAGCACGGTGGATTTGCCGCTCGCCAGGTCCACGCGCACCAGCGCGGACTTGTCGCGCCCCACCGAGGACTGCAGCAGCGCACTCGCGCCCGAGCCTTCGATGGTGATGATGTTGGTGGTGATGGAATCTTCCTGTCCGTACTTCAACAGGCTGACCCACTTCGGTCCGGCGCGGCGGAAGATCTCGTTGCCGTCGGGCAGCGTCTTGAGGGCGAGCCGCGGCTTGAGATCCAGGTCCACTTCGTAGCCGCCGAACTCCTGCGTGTTCTTCTCGAGCAGCGTGCGCTTGCCGGTCGCGAGGCTCACCTCGTAGAGATCGTGCCACTCGGCCACGCGATCGTTGAGCCCGATTGCGATCGAGCCGGGTTTCTTCCACGAGAAGCCGACGATCTGCGCCTGCACCGCCTTGTAGGGCGTGATGTCCTTGGAGGTGCCCGCGACGACGTCCACGGCATACACATGCCAGTTCTCGTCGCCATCGGTGTCCTGTAGATAGAGCACGTGTTTGTTGTCGTACGCCCAGAAGTGCTGGCGGATGCCGCGCTTCTGGTCATTGGTGACGGGCCTGGCCGCGTCGAGCTTGCCGCGCTCGGCCAGCCACACGTTGAGCACGCCGTCGCGCGGCGCGATCCAGGAAACGAACCTGCCGTCCGGCGAGAGGCGCGCCTGAGTCTTCTCCGGATTGCCGAACAACGCCGAGCGCGGAATCAGCTCCACGCCCGCAACGGTTTCCGCGGCCGTGGGTCTGGCGCTCTGCGCCATGACGAGAGTCGACACGAGGGACGCGGCGACGAATGTACCGGCGATGAGCTTGTTCATGGTGGTCGGTCCTGAAGCCGAAAGGAAGTGGCCGGATTATATAGAGGCGCGCCATACCGCGCGGTATCCGCTCGTCGGGCGGCGCCTCGAAGGCGACCTCCGCGTGCTGGCACTGCGCTCCCGGCGTGAAATTGGCTACCTACCCTCGCGGACGCGATCGGAAGCACCGAAATCGGATATCTTTCGCCGATGATCATCGGCATCGATCTCGGCACCACCAACAGCGCCGCCGGCATTTTCCGCGAGGGACGCGCCGAGCTCATCCCCAACAGCCTGGGCTCGGTGCTCACGCCCTCGGCCGTCAGCATCGAGGACAACGGCGAATTCCTCGTCGGGCTCGCGGCACGCGAGCGGCAAGTCACGCATCCAGAGTGCACGGCGACGGCGTTCAAGCGCTACATGGGCACGAAGCGCCTGACGCGGCTCGGCAAGCGCGAGATGCTGCCCGAAGAGCTGTCGGCGCTGGTGTTGCGCAGCCTGAAGGCCGACGCGGAGCAGGCGCTGGGCCAGACGGTGACGGACGCGGTCATTACAGTTCCGGCGTATTTCAACGACAAGCAACGGCAGGCCACGCGCCGCGCCGGTCAGCTCGCCGGGCTCAAGGTCGAGCGGCTGCTCAACGAGCCCACGGCTGCGGCCCTCGCCTACGGCATCCATCAACGCAACACGGAGTCGCGCTTCCTGGTGTTCGATCTCGGCGGCGGCACGTTCGACGTCTCGGTGCTCGAGTTGTTCGAAGGCGTCATCGAGGTGCGCGCCAGCACCGGCGACAACCAGCTCGGCGGCGAGGATTTCAACGAGCTGCTGATCGAGCAGTTCTTCAAGGCGCACGGCAAGCCGATGGGCCTGTCGGCGCGGCAATCGAACGCGGGCGCATACCAGCGCATCCGCGACCAGGCCGAGCGCTGCCGTCGCAAGCTCTCCGTCGAATCGCAGGCGGAGATGGTGGTGGTGTGGAAGGACCGCGAGTACCGCCTCACGGTCGACGACGAGCAGTTCGCGAAAGCCACAGAGGGGCTCATCGAACGGCTGCGCACTCCGGTATTACGTGCGCTGCGCGACAGCAACATCCGGGTAGATAGTCTGAACGAGATCGTGCTGGTGGGCGGCGCCACGCGCATGCCGGTGGTGCGCAAGGCCGTCACCAAGATGTTCGGCCGCTTCCCGCAGACGCAGCTCAACCCGGACGAGGCCGTGGCGCTGGGCGCGGCGATCCAGGCCGGGCTGAAATCGCGCGACGCGAGCCTCAAAGAGGTGGTGCTCACCGACGTCTGCCCTTACACGCTGGGCGTCGACTCCGCGGAATACAGCGCCAACGGCGCGCTGGTGACGGGCATCTTCTCGCCCATCATCGAGCGCAACACTCTGATCCCCGCCAGCCGCGAGCGGCCGTTCTCGCCGATCAACGACCAGCAGACGATGGTGGTGTTCAAGATCTTCCAGGGCGAGTCGCGCCGCGTCGCGGACAACATCGAGCTGGGCTCGGTCAGCGTGCCCGTGCCGCGCGGCCGTGCGCGCGAGATGCAGATCAACGTGCGCTTCTCGTACGACATCAACGGCCTGCTCGAGGTGGACATCCACGTGCCGCAGACCGGCGAGCGCCGTGAGCTGGTCATCATGGACGACGAGACGCGCATCGCGCCCGAGGAGCTGGCGCGACGGCGTGAGGCGCTGGCCAGGCTCAAGATCCATCCGCGCGACGATGACGCGAATCGCGTGCTGATGGCGCGCGGCGAGCGGTTCTTCGAGCAGTCGATCGGCGAGCGGCGCGAAATCGTGTCGCGCAACCTCACGCAGTTCCAGGCGGTGCTCGATGCGCAGGACCTGCGCGCCATCGAGAACGCGCGCGCGCAGTTCACGCAGCTCCTCGATTCGCTCGAAGGCGAGACCTTCCTCTGATGCAGTGTCGTGATGGATAGGCGCTCCGTCTGGCGCATCCTCGGCATCGACGCGACGGCCGACGCGCGCGAAATCCGGCGCGCCTATGCGCGCAAACTCAAGGTCACGAACCCCGAGGACGACGCGCAGGGTTTTCAGGAGTTGCGCGCCGCGTACGAGTACGCGCTGCAGCTCGCGGCGAACGGACCGCCCGGCCGGCCGGACGACGAAGCGGACGACGCCCGGGGCGACGACGATTCGTCTAACCACTCCCCCGAGCCGGCGCGCATGCCGGCCGCGAGCGCGCGGGAAGCCGATGCGCTGATGAGCGAGGCCGGGGTGCTCTTCGATGCGCTGGTCGCGGCGCTGCGCCGGGACCCGGGGTCGTTCGACGTCGACGTGCTCCAAAGCGCGTTCAGGGATCTGATGCGGTCGCCGGCGCTGGAACGCGTCGACCTCTACCAGCGCGCGGAAGTCGCGCTCGCGGATGTGCTCGTCAATCACATCCCGCGCGCGGACCCGCTGATCGCCGCGGCGGTGAAAGAATTCGGCTGGGACCAGCGCCTCGACGATCGCTCGGTCCCCGAGGCGGCGCGCGGCGTGCTCGCCCGCCTGCGCGATCTCGAGTACCTCCAGTCACTGCCGAAGGTCGATCCGGCCGGCGCCCGCGCGCACCGGTTCCTGCTCGAGGAGAAGCCGGGACGCAGGACCTGGCTGATCGCGAGCATGTCGCAGGAGTGCGCGGAGCTGCGCATGTTGAAGACGCTGCGTGAGGAGTATCCAAATCTGCATGCGCAGATTCCACGCGAGACGATCGCCTGGTGGCAGGAGTTCGAGCACCAGCCGCGACCCTCGCGCATCGTGATCGGTGTCGGGTTCGGGGCCTCGCTCGTGATGTCGACGCTCTACATGGGCATGGCGGAAGGCGGCATGCTTTTCCCGGGCATACTGCTGGTTTTCCTGGCAGGAATGACGGCGACCATCGCGGTCGCCGCGTTCAAGATCTACGCCATCGAATGGCCCGTGCTGCGTGTCCAGCAGCGCTGGCACGGCGATCCGCCGCCGAAATTCTCGGTCGGATGGCTGGCACTCGGCCTCATCGTCGTGTTCGAAGCCGGCGCCGTCGGCGCTCCCTCCCTGTTCGGCTGGCTGGTCGCGGCGGCGGGCGCGACGACCTGTCTGTGGTCTGTGTACTTCGCGAGCTCCACGCCTGCACCGCGCTTGAAAAGCGAGATCGCGGCGACCGACCTCGGCAACGCGGCGATCTACAACGCCGTCGTAGTCTGGTGGTTGGCCACGCTCGACGGCACTCCGGGCCAGTTGAGTTGGCTGGGATTCACGGCCGTCGCGTTCGTGCTGCTCGCGAGCGGGTTCGGGCGCAAGACGCTGCTGATTCAGTTCCAGAAGCGCCTGGATTGGCAGCAGCGATTGATGGCCTGCCTCGCGGGGTTGTTGGTGACGGGCGCCGCCATTGCGTTCACCGTGTTGTATGGCCGTCACGATGCAGTCAAACACTGGGTCGTCGCCGTGGCCATCGGCATCACGCTGCTGCGACGCGCGCTGCCGCATGGCATCACGCTCGGTGGCAAGTGGTACATCGCCTTCATCGTGCTCATCGTCGGGTACGGCTTCGGCGCATATCTGATGCAACGCTTCGATCTCGATCCGAGCGCGCTCGAGTATCCCGGGCCGCGTCCCACGATTCCGGGTGCGCTGACGCTGCTCATGGGTGCGGTGTATGCGTTCGGTCGCGAGTCCGTTGAATTGATCCTGCAGCGGCTGCGCGGACGTCCGGCGCCAAACCTGGCGTAACAAGGGGGCCGATCTGTTCTCGCGAGAATAGATCTGTCCCGCTACATCGGCTGGAGGTCCGGGCCGCGCAGCCCCACGAGCACCGCTTCGCCACTGGCGCGGTCGATGCGAAATTCCCCGAACCGGGCGCCGCCGTAGCGGTCGGCCGAGCCTTCTTCGAAGAAGTACGCGTTCGTGCCCAGCCACACGAGGCCATTGCGCACGCGATAACGAATGCGCAACCCCGCCGCACTCGCATCGGGGTTCAGCGTGGCCACGCCGCGCGCGTCGACCAGCAGCGGCGCGCTGCCGCTCGCCTCGCTGTCGATGGCATCGGCCAGCGCGAACCGCAGCGCCATGTAATCTCCTTGCATGAGCGAGCGCGGATCGACGGGCGCGAGCTCGAGGAAGATGCGCTCGCCCTGCGTCTTGATGCGCTCCTTCGCGGCTATCGACCAGTTGACGCCGCCGAGCACTACGAGCGCCGCGACGGCGGCGACGATGCGCGCGGACCGCGGCGTCATTTGGCCGCTCGCGCGCGTAACCAGAATCCACCGCCCAGCACTGCGACGCCCAGCACCAGCATGATGGCGGACTTCGCCATTAGTGACGTTCCGTACTGGTAGTAGAACAACGACAGCCGCAGCAACGCCGCAAAGATGGCGACGCCCAACAACCCAAAGCTGCGCAGTCGGAACGCGCAATGCGCCACGAGCAGCGTCAATGCGATGGACAGCAGCGGAAAGAGCGACCACAGCGTGAGCGGATGGTTCTGGCTCTGCGCGAAGCTCGAGCCGAGCAGCGCCGTCCACAGCGGATCCGCCGAGAAGCCGGCGAGCGCGGCGCCGAGCAGCGCGCCCGTGAGCGCAGGTCGCGCGAAGACGCGCGCGCTACTCGCCATCCAGCGCGGCTCGCGCACCAGCAGCGTGATGATGAGTGCGATGACCGGCGCCCAGGTCAGCAGCCAGCTTGCCGGCGTGGTCCAGATGCCGAACAGCGGTGCGCGCAGGTTTCCGTCGCCGTCGAAGAATGCGTCCACGCCGCGCCCGGGCCACAGCGCGAAGCGGATGAAATACGCCCACGCGACGCAGGCGAAGAACGTCGCGACGATGCGCGCGACCTTGTTGGGCATGACGACGAACACCGCGCATTGCAGCGCGAACAGCGTCAGCGCCACGACCGTGATGGAGTGGATGTCCTCGAGGATGGCCGAGGCCAGCGCGAGCTGGCCCGCCATGGAGACCGCGAGCGCGAGCTGCTCGAGGAACACGGCGTTGCGGTCGATGAAGTACAACAGCCACGCGCCGGCGGTCAGCACGATTCCGACCGTGAGGATTTCGCCGGTGGTGTCCGGCCGCAAGAGCACGCCGATGAACAACAGCAGCAGCAGGCCGGAAACCCAGCCCGCCATGCCCTGAACCAGCGTGATGAACCACGGCCGGTCCTGCGGTTCGTCCTGCGGTGGCGGCTCGCGGTCGTCGATGATCTGCGCCGCGCGCATGGCGTCCAGCAACCCGGGCACGGTGGCTGGCGTCATGGCGCGCGCTCCGCGCGCCACCGGCGATGTAGATAGACCAGCATCCTGCCGGCGAGCGTCGACGCACCGATGAGCCACAGCGCCATCAGCAGCAACAGGCCCTCGTTCAGGGACTTGAATGCGCGCGGGATCAGGCAGGTGACGATGATGATCGCGGCGGTGCCGGCCAGCACCAGCGCAAAGACGTCGCGGCGTTCGCGCAGCGCGGCCGCGACCGGAATCGCCAGCGCGATCAGCGTGCCGAAGAACGCCAACGCAGGCGGCTCGTGACGATACGAGTCGAACCCCTGCACCGCCGCCCGCACGCCGAGCCACGTGACGAACAGCATCGCGAAGAACACCAGCAGCCGCTGCACCCAGTCCGGCACCGCGGCCAGTGTCCATTTCCGCAGCACCATCCACAGCGCCAGGTTCACGAACGCGGCCGTGAGCAAGACGGGCGCCAGACCGAGGTGGCGGTTGTCGAACAGCGTCCAGAGCATGCCGCCCTGCGGCTGCCAGCCGCAATAGAGCAGCAGCGCGGCGTTGAGGACCAGCGCCCAGGCGGCGGAGGCGACGGCCCAGCTCGCGGCGATGGCGAGCGGCAGGCCTAACAAGGCCCACGCGAGGAACAGCTCGTAGACGTCCGCGCCCGTCTGGTACGTCTGGCCGAAGAGTGCCAGCAACGCACCCGTTGCGACGAACGCGAGGAACAGCGCGCCGCGGCCCGTGAATCGCGGCGGCGGCCAGGCGAGCGCCACCGCGACGCAACCGAGGAGAAACGCCTCGACGAGCGCGAATCGGCCGAAGACGGCGAAGCGGCTCCAGTTGGCGGCAACGAAGAACACCAACGCGCTGGCCAGCGAGAGGATGCCGCCGTAGCGCAGGCATCGCGCGACGAAGTCGAGGCCGGCGGCGCGTGAGGGACGCGCGTCCGCGAGGTCGAGCATGCGCAGCGTGTCGTCCGGAGAAAGCGAGTAGAACGCCGCGAGGCGGTCGAGCTCGTCGCGTTTGAGCGTTCCGGACATCCGGGCGAGTATAGACACCACCTCACTACCGTGCAGGTTTGCGTGCGCTGCGAGCGCACCGGCACGGATATCGATGCCGGCGGTTGGGTTGTGGCATCCTTGCGCGATGAACAGCACCTTCCTGCGGCGCGCCGCGCTCGTCCTCTTACTCACTAACACCCTCGCCATGGCCAAGAACTCGCTCGTCTACATCGCCACGCAGAATCCGGAAAAAATGGGCATCACTGCGGCGGAATTCGACTCCGCCACCGGCAGGCTGTCCGCGCCGAAGATGGTCGTGGAGACGCGCGATCCCGCACACTTCACCGTGACGGCGGATGGCAGGCACCTGTACATGTGCAACACCGGCACCCCCGGCGGCGTGAGCGCGTTCGCGGTCGACAGGAAAGCCGGCGGACTGAAGCTGCTCAACTACAAGGAATCGAAAGGCCGCGGGCCGAGCTACATCAGCGTCGATGGCAGCGGCAAATACGTGCTCGACGCGAACTACGGCGGCGGGTTCGTCGAGATCCATTCGTTGACGAAGGACGGCTCGCTCGATCAGCAGACCGCGTTCGTGCAGCACATCGGCTCGAGCGTGCATCCGCGGCAGACGAAGCCGTTCGCGCACTGGATCCGCACCGATCCGTCCAACCGCTTCGCGCTGGTGGCCGATCTCGGCATGGACCAGGTGGTGGTGTACCGATTCGATGCGAAGACGGGCAAGGTGGTGCCGCACGATACGCCGTTCACGAAAGTGCCGGGCGGCATGGGCCCGCGGCACCTGGCGTTCCACCCTAACAAGAAATGGGTGTATGCGGTCGCGGAGCTGGCGAATCAGGTCATGGCGTTCAACTGGGATGCGAAGGCCGGCACGCTGACGCAGTTCCAGACCGTGAAGACGCTGGCGGATGGGTTCGCCGACCCGAGCACCGCGGCGGAAATCGCCGTGCATGCGAATGGCAAGTTCCTGTACGCGTCGAATCGCGGCGAGGATTCGCTGGTGACGTATGCCATCGATGCGAAGTCGGGCGAGCTCACGTTCAAGCAGCGCGTGTCGTCGCGCGGCAAGGTGCCGCGCTATTTCAGCTTCGACCCCACGAACAGGTGGTTGTTAGTCAGCAACCAGGATGGCGCGAACGTGTCCGTGTTCGGCGTGGATGCGAAGACCGGCGAGCTGACGCCGGCGGGAGAGCCGGTGGCGTTGGTGAAGCCGATGGCGGTGGTCTTTCCGTAGAGAGGTGGTGCCGGGGAAGGAATCTCGGGAAAACTCGTGCACTGCGTGATGCCAGCGATGCATTGAAAGCGAGTTTTCCCGAGATTCCTTCCCCGGCACCACCTCTCCTCTCGTTTACGGCTTGAGCCACTTTACGAACCAGGCCACGCCCGCATCGATGTTCTCGGGATTCACGCGATGCCCCGTGTTCTCCTGCAGCACGAACGAGAACTTGTCGCTCGCATTCGCCGCGCGGTACGCCGCCTCGGCGGCACGCACCGCCAGCCGCACCCCCGCGATCGGCGTATTCGCGTCCGAATCGCTGTTCACCACCAGCAGCGGACGCGGCGCGATCAACGGCAGCATCGCGGGCCCGTCGAACTGCGCGTCGATGCCCGGCACCACGCGCGCGTAGAACTCGCGCACGAACTCCACTTCACGCGGCGACTTGCCCGCTTCCTTCGCGGCCTCGGTGAAGCCGTCCTCGATGGTCAGCACGCGCGCGCGCCACGCGCCATTGTCGAGCGCCCACTTGAAGCTCTGCACGCCGATGTACGACACGGCCGCGGCCACGCGCGGATCCGCCGCGGCGGTGAGATAGGTCTCGATGCCGCCCTTCGAGAAGCCCGTGAGGCCGATGCGCACGGGGTCCACATCCTTGCGCGTGATTAGATAGTCGATCAGCCGCATCACGTCCCAGACGGTGTCGTAGTAGAACGGATGGCCCTCGCCGCTCTTGAACGCGAGCGCCACAGCGTTGTTGTAGGCGATGGCACCGCCGCCCATTTCCGTGCGCTCGCCATGGAAGCGCCCGTCGATGGCCACGCCGATGAATCCTGCGTCGGTGGCCTTCGTGATGAACTGCGCGACGTCACCGGCTTCCTTGACGCCGCCGGTGCCGTGCAGCGCGATGACCACCGGCCGCCGGCCCTTGAATTGCTTCGCATCGGGGAACTGCACGACGCCCGGGACGCGCTCGCGGTCGTTGGACGAGAACCACAGATGCGACCGCTTCGAGCCGTCCATGGTCAGCAGTGGGTGCAGGTCCGCTTTTGCGTCCACGCGCGGCCGGTCCAGGACCTTCAGGAATTCCGTGCGCGTCTGGTTCTCGGACTGGGCCGGAGCCTGGTCCGCGAACGAGGCGGATGCGAGCAGCGCGCCCAGCGCAACCACCCATTTAAAATTTATGCCCTTCGAGATGTTCATGAACATTCCGTGTTCTCCAACGGTAAAAAATGGACTCAGGCCCGAGACAACCGGCAGTACGGTCCGAACGTGTACGGCGTGATCATCGTCAGTCCTCGATCTGGATCAGCTTCTGGCGACCCGTGGTGCCGGTCTTGATGCGCACGCGCGCCCTGGCCAGCCCGAAGTGATTCGCGACCAACGCCACTACGGCTGCATTCGCCTTGCCGTCCACGGGCGACGCCTTGACGGACGCCACATAGGTGCCGTCGTCGAGCGCAGCGAACGATTCCAGCCGCGCGCGCGGCTTGACCTTGAGGCGAATGATTTTCAGGAGACCCCCATGCGGGATTATGCATGGAGTGGTGCCGGAGGGGTTCTCGGGGTTGCTCGAGGTCACCCGGATCCGAGCGAGGAGCGGATGACCACGCCAGGACTGACGCATCGAGCTCCACCACAGGCCACGGTGTGGTGGTTGCTGGTGCCGTCCGCGCACGCCCCGATCCACTGTGGAAAGGTGCGGAGCGGGCGAGGCACCACGGTGTCATCGGGGGCGTTGAGACACCGCGGCGCCGGCCCACTCCATAGAAAAAATCAGAACAACCGCGCGGCTCCGGCTTCGAGCAATGCGTGCGCGGCGTCGGCAAACGTGCGACCGAGATCGCGATCACGCCCACTCACCGCGGCTTGCTGGAACTGCGTCCCCATGACGACAAAGTCCGCGCCGCTCAGCGTCTCGCTGAACCAGTGGGGCGCGGGCCAGGGGAATGGCCAGCGGATCTTGAAACCGTTGCAGCACAGCTCGTCGACGAAACCCGCGACGCGGCTGGCCACCAGAAGATTGCCGGGCTCGCCCGAGGGACGCGGCAGCAGGTCCGCGATCTCCGCGACCAGCGTCATGCGCTCTGTGAATTCCTGCACGACGGCGGCGAGGAAGGCCGACTTCGGTGGCAGCGGCTGGGGATTCAGCGCCACTTGAGCGGACGGATCGCCGCCGATGACATCCCAGATTTCCGGATGCTTCTGCGCGATGACGCGCCACAGATCGGTACCGGCACCGGTGCCGAGCACGGCACGCTCCAGCGCCCGGCGCATGTACGGATCGAGCGGTCCGGGTGGCGTCTCGGGGCCATCCGGGTTCGCGTAGCCGGTCGTCAACTGGCTCATGAGGGCGGTCAACGCGCGGGCCGAGAGATTCTTCGACGGCGCGCGGGTCCCCGATTGGGCCGGCGCCTGGCCGGAAGACTGACCCGAAGATTGGGCCGATGCGTTGCTGCGATGCGCGGAGACGTTCATTCTTTGCCCTCCCTTCGTGTGACCCTTCTGGTTTCGCGGCCCGGAAACTGACGTCCCTAACGGTCCAAATCGATGGACTTAGGCTGATCCGGAGCTGACTTGTCTATGATTCGCCCCCAGGGTGTCCGGGAAGGGTTCTGCCGGAAGGTGCATGGACAAACGCGTCGCAAATTTTGACGGCTGGCGAGTCGAATTCGATTCGGGGGAAATATCGAAGGACGGGAAAACTCACCGCCTTCCGGATCAGCCATTACAGATTCTGGAAGAACTGGTCACGCGGCCCGGCGAGGTCGTCACGCGTGAGCAGTTGATCGCGCGCCTGTGGCCCACCGGCGTGGTCGAGTTCGATTCGAGCCTCAACAGCGCCATGCGCAAGCTGCGCATCGCGCTCGGCGACGACGCCGACACGCCTCGTTATATAGAGACGCTGCCGCGCAAGGGCTACCGGTTCGTCGGCCAACTCGAGCCCGAGCCTCCGGCCGCCCGCATCCCCTCGCTGCCCACCGAATACATCCCCACGTCCTTCGAAACCGGCGCCGTCATCGGCCGGCGCGCGTCGGACCGGCGCGCTCCGTACCGTCGGCTGGCGCTCGGCCTGGGCAGCATCTTCGTGGCCATCGTGCTCGCCGTGGTTGCCTGGCACCTGCCAGCCGGCCATTGGTTCGGTGCGCCGACACCGTCGCGCGCGGACCTGCCCACGGTCGTAGTGCTGCCGTTGCGGGACATGAGCGTCGATGGCGGCCAGCAGCCGCTGTGCGATGGGCTGACCGAAGAGCTGTCGAACTGGCTGGCGCACATCCCGAATCTGAACGTGGTAGCACGCACTTCGGCGTTCGCGTTCAAGGGCAAGGACGCCGACGTGCGCGACATCGGCCGCGCGCTCGGCGCGACGCACGTGCTCGAGGGCTCGCTGCGCCGCTCGGAAGGTCGGCTGCGCATCACCGTGCAGTTGATCGAGGCGGAGAAAGGCCTGCACCTCTGGTCGCGCTCGTTCGACATGCCGATCGGCGACATCTTCACCATCGAGGACACGGTGTCGCGCGCGGTGGCCGAGGCACTGCACCTGGAGCTCGCGGCGGACACCGACGAACGCTGGAGCGCGCGCCAGCCGGTCGCCGGCCAGGGCGTCACCGAGGCGTACGAGTACTATCTACTCGGGCGCGCTCGGCAGCGGCTGCGCACGGCCGAAGACAACAAGAAGGCCGTGGATTATTTCCGACGCGCGGTCGCGATCGAGCCCGACTACGCGCTGGCGCTGGTGGGGCTGTCCGAGTCGCTGCTCAATGGACTGTCGCTGAACCACACGCCGCTCGAGGACGTCACGATCGAAGTGGAGCCGCTGATCAATCGTGCGCTCGCCATCGACCCGAAGCTCGCGGACGCGCTGGCGGTGGAGGGCTGGCTGCGCACCGAGCAATCCCGCTACGACGAGGCCCTGCCGTTGCTGCAGCAGGCCACGTCCGCGAACCCCAACGATGCGTCGAGCCACCGATTCCTCGGCGATCTGTACGACCGGCGCGCGAACCCTGTCAAAGCGCTCGAGCACTACTCCATCTCGGCGCGCCTCGATCCGATGGATTTCCTGCCGCACGTGTTCCGCTGCATGACGCTGCCGGATCTCGGCGATTTCGCAGAGGCCGAGAAGGCCTGCGGACGCGCCCGCGCGCTGGTGCCGGAGAACTCCTGGGGACCGCTCGCCACCTCGTGGCTGGCGCGCGCACAGGGCGAGACCCGCGCGGCGCTGGAGTGGATCGAGCGCGCGCGCACGCTCGATCCGGCGAACGCGAATCTCGCCAAAGAGAAGATTGCGCTGCTGCTGGCGCAGGGCGACACCGGTGAGGCGCGCGCGGTGCTGGCCACGCTGCCGGCCGACTCCGGCTTCGCGGCGCTGACGCGCGAGGCGGAAGTGGAGTTCGCCGCGGGCGGTGCGGCCGTGTTGAAAGCCTGGTTGGGCGCGCACGAGGCGCGGCAGAAGGCGGCGACAGGCGCGGAGCTCAGCGAATTGGCGCGCCTGCAGTTCCTCGCCGGCGACGCCGCCGGCGCGCGCGCCACCCTGGCGCATGCGCAGCGCGTGTTGCCGTCGCTGACCGGCGATCTGTACGACGGCAGCCAGGTGCGTTTCGAGTATTCGCCCGCCGTGCTGCACGCCGCGGTCGAACTCGCGGGTGGCGGCGATCGGCAGAAGGCGATGAAGCTGCTGGCGGATCTCGACGCCATGCTGGCCACGTACCAGAAGAACGGCGGCACGCACTACGGCCTCTATCTACTGCGCGCCCAATCGCTGGCGCTGCAGGGGCAGAAGGACGCCGCGGCCGCGCAGCTCGAACAGGCGCGCGAGCACGGCTGGCGCGGCGCCTGGCTGGCGGCGCGCGAACCCTATCTCGCGGGCGTTGCCCTCCCCGCCGACAAAAAGCCGGCGGAGCAGAAGAAGTGATATCGAAGAAACGGCGCGGAGACTCCAGGCGTCTCCGCACGGCTTCAATTCACTTTCGGCGGAGGCTTGGTGCCCGGACCACCATTGGTGCTCGGGTCATCGTCGCGCGGTAGGGAACGCTTGATGGGCGGTTTGACGCCCGGTCCGCCATTGGTGTCTTCATCACCGCCGGTATTCGCCGGATCGGTCGGATCGATCGGGTCGAGTACGGTTTCTGCTGTGCCTGCCATGGTCTTCCCCTTTAGTTGTCCATCGCCCCCGCGCGGTTGTACGCCCGTTGGGTTGTAGGAGGCAAGCCGCGGGATTCGGGGAGGCCGCGTTTCGTGAAAAAGTGCCGGTACGGAACGTCTTGGCGCGGCTCGTGCCAGAAGGTCGCCCGTGGAGCCAAAGCTTGGTTTGAACGAATTCGACTCAGAACAGGGCGCGCAGGTCAATGGTCACGATTCAATCACGGCTAATCGAAACGCTTTTCGATTTCACCGATCCCTGCGGGTCCGTTTCCACCTCACAAGTCACCATGTCGAAAAACGCCGCGGGAAAATAGAAGCTATACCAACCCTCGAAGATGTAGGAAACCCCTTCGTCATTCGCGCGCTTCGGCGCGATCGAGATATTTGTGTTCGGCTCGATCCCGTCGCAAAACCGCGTCGCGCTACCAACGAGGACGCCCACAACTGCAACGGGAGGAAAATGTGAACGCTGGGTGACATTGGGCCAAGCCGAGAACGCAACGCTGCTCGTCGTGGTCCATACGTTCGAGCAGTTGAGTGACACAGAAGCGCGCGTGCGCATCATCTCGGCCCGCAAGGCCACCACGCGCGAACGCGAGCAGTACGAGAGCGGCCAGGGCCGCTAACAGGTGAACCCATGAAGGACGAGTACGATTTCTCCAACGCCACGCGCGGCAAGTTCTTCCGTAAGGACGCCGTGCTCGATCGACCCGTGTACCTGGACGCCCCCGTGCGCGACTACTTGACCGCGCGCGCCAAGGCCAAGGGCATTGAGGTCAACGAGCTCGTCAACGATCTCCTGAAGCGCGATATCGATCTGATCGAAGCGGCGAAGTAGGCCGGCATCAATGACCCAACCGCTCCCCCTCGACACCGTGATGAGTGAGTTCTCCGAGGATTCGGAGGCCTGGGTGTTGCAGTCAAAACGACGCGGCACGTACCTCACGATCCCCGACGATCGGTTCCCCGGCCGTCACCCCGTGAGGTTCTTCTTGAGTCGCGAGGATGCCCAGCGCTTGCTCACTGAAGTGCTCAAGGTGAACCCCGCACTCGCCGGCGAGCAGATCACGCCGGTGTCGGTGAAGCTCCTCAAAGCCCTGCGCTCACTCGCCGCCGACAAGACCCCCGGCCACGCCGACAGTTTCGTCGTGCACTCCCCGAACGAAGTGTTCGAGTTCCTCCAGCAGCAACGCCCGCACTGACACGCCGACCCGCAAGCGTTGGCCCACAATGGGCCACAACAGCAAGCGCGAGGCTATCCTGCATCGCCTCCGGCATCGCCTCCGGAACGCCGCGCCAATCGCCTCAGCCGCACGCCTAAAATCGTGCCCGACCGGGGTCGGACAAAAAAACGAGGATGTCCGACAGTCAAAAACGAGATGCACCAAGTAGTTAGCAACTCCGTGTCGGACAGCATGGCATGCATCAGGTGTGTAGGGACTCGATCCAGCGGCTAAGACGACCAAGTTCCTTGTCGGGCAGCTTTGGCAGGCGCGCATTTGCCCACGGCTCCGCGCCACGTCGCCTTCAGCTTTGCATGCACCGCGCAGCTATTTTTGAAGGCGGATCGGAGGCAGCTCGTCGTCAAGATTGATGGCGCCGTGCATTCACAGCGCCATCATCTTTGCCTTCGGATTTACGAGCCCGACCAGGCCACGATCAGGGTTGCAGGTCTTTGGCTTTCTGCTCGCGCCACTTCTTTCTGACCAGCAGCATGCGCTGAACCACGTAGATTCCCATGAAGACAAAACCCAGGACCACCGCCCAGCGATGTCTCGGATTCGATTGTGTCGATTCCAAGTCGATGGATGCCAAGTACCCGAACGGTATTAGCGCCAAGATGAAGAACAGATGTCGTCGAAGGAACTCCATCACTTCGCTCCTGTGCTGCTGGGATCACAACTCGGCATGTCGCACTTAACATCCGTCCAGCAAAAGTCAAAGCCCAGCACGGCACCCCAACCACCGCCGCCTTTGCCTTTCGCGATGCCTGCGTCCGACACGCCTCCATCTCCGAGACCGATCGATCCTTGGCCACCAGCGGATGGTCCAAACCCTATGTCACCGCCACCGCCCATGCCAAAGCCTCCGAGTTTCTCGCCGCCACCGTCTACCAACCCGCCGCCCACGTAACCTCCGCCACCAACAAACAAGCCTGGGCCGAGACGTAGGCAGATCGTGATTGTTCGGCAAACTTGTCCATTGCTCACGAACTGAAAGCCGTAAGAGACATTGGCCCCCGCGATGATCACGTGGAAGGAGCCTTGGACACCACCTCCGACATAGGCACCACCTGGACCCGCTGTCCTCGGACGTCCCCCATACACGCCAGGGCCTTTACCACCCATCAGTCCCCAGCGATCGATTCTGCTAACCGGATCTCCATCGGCATACACGTAAGTGTTCGGCCCGCCGCGCAGACCGATCGGATCTGACTGCGCGTACCTACCTACCGCCGGATCGTAGTCTCTGAAGTAGTTGTAGTGTGCTCGGCCCGACGCGCGTCGTCGTACCGACACGCGTTTTCTCCAGCGCGTTCGCCTAGTTAGA
>JAYTOI010000030.1:0-13921 GCA_043747875.1 Pseudomonadota bacterium
TGTTCAGCTCCGAGATCCGCGTCGACGTCGAGAACAAGATGGGCGTGCTCGCCGCCGTGGCCGCGGCCATTTCCGCGGGCGATACGAACATCGAGCGCGTGGCCGTCGAGGAGAAAGACGCGGACAGTTCCTCGCTGGTGTTCGAGCTGCGCGTCCGCAATCGCGAGCATCTCGCGCGCGTCGTCAAAGTCATCCGCCGCATGCCGGAAGTTCTCAAGGTCACCCGTACAATAGCGAGCCACGGCCGCGGACGCGCGGCCCAATCCTGATCACGCTCAATCTCGATCACACAGGAGTCAGCGATGGGGATCGTCCGCCAAGTCATTCACTCGGATCAGGCACCCAAGGCCATTGGTCCGTATTCCCAGGCCATGCGCGTCGGCGACATGGTGTTCATGGCGGGGCAGATTCCGCTCGACCCGGTCACCATGCAGATGGTCGAGGGCGACTTCGAGAAGGAGTCGCGCCGCGTGTTCGAGAACATCCAGGCCGTGATCGCCGCCGCGGGCGGTACGTTCGCGCAAGTGGTCATGGTGCGCATCTTCCTGACCGATTTCGCGAACTTCGCGAAGGTCAACGAAGTGATGACGCAGTACTTCAAGGAGCCGTATCCGCCGCGCACCACCGTCGCAGTGGCCGCGCTGCCGCGCAACGCGCGCGTCGAAGTAGAGTGCACGCTGCACCTGGGCTGAGGCACCCCTAGCTATATCGTGGCCATGCCGGCGCCGGAACCCCATGAACGGCCGGTCGCCGCACTGCGCGGCGTCGGGCCGTCGGTCGCGGAGAAACTCGAGAAGATCGGCGTCACGCAGGTTCAGGACCTGCTGTTCGTGCTGCCGTCGCGTTACGAGGACCGCACGCAGGTGGTATCCATTGGCGAGGCCCGCGCGGGCCAGCGCGTGGTGGTCGAGGGCGAAATCCAGCTCACGGAAGTGGCGTATCGCGGCCGGCGCCAGCTCCTGTGCCGCATCAGCGACGGCACCGGTTCGCTGACACTGCGGTTTTTCCATTTTTCCGGCGCGCAACAGGCGAACCTCGCGCGCGGTGCGCGCATCCGCTGCTTCGGCGAGGCGCGGCGCGGTCCGCTGGGTCTCGAGATCGTCCATCCGGAATACCGGCGCATGGGCAACGAGGCGGCGCCGCTCGAAGAGAGCCTGACCCCTATCTACCCGACCACCGAGGGGCTGTCGCAAGCCCGATTGCGCTCGCTCATCGAGCTCGCGCTGCGGGACAGCGGCCTCGATGGCGCGCCGGGGCGCACCACCGGCCACCAGGAGCTGCGCGACTGGATTCCGGCGACCGCGCTCGCGCAGCTCGAGCTGCCCTCCCTGGCAGAGGCGCTGACCATGATGCACCGCCCGCCGCGCGACGTGAACGTCGCGCAGTTGCTGTCGGGACGGCATCCCGCCCAACGACGGCTCGCGTTCGAGGAACTGCTCGCGCATCAACTCTCGTTGCGGCTGCTGCGCCAAGCCATTCGGTCCGATCCCGCTCCGCGGCTCGCGGACCCGCAGGGGCTCGAGCAGCAGCTGCTGAACTCGCTGCCTTTCAAGTTCACGCGCGCGCAGGCGCGCGCGCTCGGCGATGTCGACCGGGATCTCGCGGCAGATCGTCCGATGGTGCGACTCGTGCAGGGCGACGTCGGCTGCGGCAAGACGGTGGTCGCGGCCGCCGCGGCGGCGCGCGCCGTGGGCTCGGGACTTCAGGCCGCGCTGATGGCGCCCACCGAATTGCTGGCCGAACAGCACGCCCGGAACTTCGAGCGTTGGTTCCGCCCGCTCGGCATTCCGGTGGCGCTGGTCACCGGTTCTCTGCCGGCACGAGCCCGCCGCAGCGCGCTCGAATCGGTGGCGAGCGGCGAGATCAAACTAGTCGTCGGTACGCACGCGCTGTTCCAGGAATCCATGGCGTTCGCGAATCTCGGGCTCGTCATCGTCGACGAGCAGCATCGCTTCGGCGTGCAGCAGAGGCTGAACCTGCGCGAGAAGGGCGCGCGTGGCGGCGCGCTGCCGCATCAGTTGATCATGACGGCCACGCCCATTCCGCGCACGCTGCAGATGACCGCGTACGCGGACCTCGACGTCTCGGTCATCGACGAGCTGCCGCCGGGGCGCACGCCGGTGAACACCGTCGTGCTGCCGCAGACACGGCGCGACGAGATCGTGCAGCGCATCCACCGGCAAGTGCTCGAGGGACGCCAGGCTTACTGGGTGTGCCCGCTCATCGAGGAGTCCGAGGAACTGCGCTATCAGGCCGCCGAGGAAACCGCGACCGCGCTGCAGGCTGCGCTGCCGGAGGTGCGCGTCGGCCTCGTGCACGGGCGCATGCCGGCGAAAGACAAGGAGCGCGGCATGTATGCATTCAAGGAAGGCACCATCGGGTTATTAGTCGCGACCACGGTCATCGAAGTCGGTGTCGACGTGCCGAACGCGACCCTCATGGTCATCGAGAACGCCGAGCGCATGGGCCTCGCGCAATTGCATCAGCTCCGCGGCCGCGTCGGACGCGGCGCGCACGAGAGTCACTGCGTGCTGCTCTATGGCGGGAAGCTCTCCGAGATGGCGCGCGCGCGACTCGCGGCGATTCGCGAGACCAACGACGGCTTCGAGATCGCGCGCCGCGACCTCGAGCTGCGCGGTCCGGGCGAGTTGCTCGGCACGCGACAGACCGGGCTGGCCGATATGCGGGTCGCCGACATCGTTCGCGATTCAGACCTGCTGCCGGCCGTACAAGCCACTGCGGAAGCGCTTTTGAAACATAATCCCGATTGTGTAGCCGGACTGACCCGACGATGGGTCGGTGTGGCCGAGCGCTACGGCCGCATCGGATAGGGCGTCGAGAGCTTTCGAGTCCAAAGATGAAGAATGGCGTTGTTCTCCAAATGCGAATCATTTACATTCGCTGTCGCATCCATCATGGCCGTAGAAATCCTCAACTTCCTGCCCGACGCCCAGGTTCATCGTGGTGAACCCATTCAGGCGTATGCGCGCTCGACTCGAGCGCGCACGAGCGCGTCGTTCTTCACGCGCCTCAATGGCCGCGCGGGATTCGTCGCCATCGTCGCCGTGTTGCATGTCGCCGCATTCGTCGCGTTCGTGAACGCGCAGCGTCACGAGCGCGCGCTCGATCAGCCAGCCGTCATCGAGGCGTCGTTCATCGAAGACGCACTCGCGGACGCCGCGCCGCCGCCGCCCGTATACCTGCCGCCCGAGCAGGTCGCGTACGTGCTGCCCGCGCCGGAAGTGGCCATCTCCACCGAAACCGAATCCATCACTCCGCCGCCCGTGCAGACCGCCGCCATCGCGGAGCCGGGCCCGCGCGTGTTCGCGCCGCCGCTCGTGGAATCCGTGGAATACGTGAAGACGCCGCGGCCGGTGTATCCGCGCGAATCGAACCGGCGTCACGAGCACGGCACCGTGCTGCTGCGCGTGCTGGTCGACACCGGTGGCCGTCCCCTGCAGATCCAGGTCGAACGGTCGAGCGGCTTCGAGCGGCTCGATAACTGCGCGCTCGACACCGTGCGACGCTGGCTGTTCCGCCCGCACGAGGTGAACGGCATTGCGCAGGCCGTGCAGGTGCTCGTGCCCATAGAGTTCGCGCGCCGCTCATCCTGACTTTCCCACATCGGCGCGTATGATGCGCGCCAGTGGCTACTCAGCAGCCTTTCACTGATTTCGACCTGACGCCGACGCCGTCGAGCGCGCGGCTGAACGCCCTGCGTTATGCGCGCCGTGCGCGCGATCTCATCGAAGTCGCGCGGCTGCATCGGCCCATCGGCATCTGGTTGCTGCTGTGGCCCGTGCTGTGGGGAGTGTGGATCGCCGGCGGCTCGCACCCCACGCCGCGCGTGCTCGTCATCTTCGTGCTCGGCACGGTGGCCATGCGCTCCGCGGGCTGCGTCATCAACGATCTCGCCGACCGTGACTTCGATCCCTTCGTGAAGCGCACGCGCGACCGTCCCATCGCGTCGCGTCGCATCGCGCCCCACGAAGCCGTCATCTGGTTCCTGGTGTGGATCGGCATCGCGCTGGCGCTGGTGCTGCAGCTCGACGAGAAGACTGTACGCATGTCGATCGTCGGCGCGGCGCTCGCGGTGAGCTACCCATTCTTCAAGCGCTTCTTCCCGCTGCCACAGTTCTACCTGGGCGTGGCGTTCAGCTGGGGCGTGCCGATGGCGTTCATGGCCGAGCGTGGCGCCATCCCGCGCGTCGCCTGGATCATCTTCTTCGCCGGCATCATCTGGGCAGCTATCTACGACACGATGTACGCCATGGTCGACCGTGAGGACGATCTCAAGATCGGCGTGAAGTCGAGCGCCATCGTCTTTGGCGACATGGACAAGGTGATGATCGCGACGTTGCAGGTGCTGATGCTGTACGCGCTGTACCTCGTCGGCACGAACATGGAGTTCGGGTATTGGTACAACCTGGGTCTGGCGGTCGCCGGCGTGTTCTTCGCCTATCAGCAGTGGCTGATCCGCCAGCGCGAGCCGGCGCGCTGCTACCAGGCATTCCAAAACAACCAGTACGTCGGGCTCGCGGTGTTCATTGGGATACTGCTGCAGTACGCGTTCATTTCCTGAACGCCCCCGCTCGCGTTTGCGATGGCCACGCACGAGGCATTCATCGTCGCCAACTGCCGTACGGGTAGTTAGCGGGCGCCACCGAAGAAGACGCCCGGGCATGCAGGCAGGCCCGGGCGCCGTAACTCAATTCCGCTTTACCACCATACGTAGTAGAGCGCCGCCAGGATCAGGACAATCAGAATCGCGGCGATGTTGAAGCCCGTGCCCGTCTTGAAGTCGACGTTCTTGATGTCGACGCGCATCGCGGCTTCCTTCTCCGGCGACATCAGCGAGATCGCAACCGCGATGACGACGCCGGCGACGAAGCACCAGCCGACGCGGTTCATGAACGGATAGTCCGGCAGGAACTGGTAGAACGCCCACGACATGACGACGGTGGCGATTGCCGAAACCATCGCCGCCGTGGACGTGGTACGCGCCCAGAACAGGCCGAGCAGGAAGATCACGCAGATGCCCGGCGTGACGAAGCCGGTGAAGTTCTGGATGTACTGGAAGCCCTGGCCGAAATTGCTCAGGAACGGCTTGGTGATGACGACCGCGATGAGGATCGACACCACCGCGACGATGCGGCCCACCATGACCAGCTTGCCCTGCTCCGTGTTCGGCTTCGCCGCGCGATACAGGTCCATCGTGAAGATCGTGGCGATCGAATTGATCTTCGATCCCGTGGACGCAACGATCGCTGCCACGAGCGCAGCGAACACCAGGCCCTTGATGCCGACGGGCAGCATGGCCATGAGGCTCGGATACGCCTGGTCGGTCTTTTCGAGTCCGGGGACCAGCACCAGCGCCGCGATGCCGGGCAGCACGATGATCGCCGGCATCACCAGCTTGAGGAAGGCCGCGAGCACGATGCCCTTCTGCGCCTCATTCACACTCTTGGCCGCGAGGCCGCGCTGGATGATGTATTGATTGAAGCCCCAGTAGCTGACATTCATCATCCACATGCCGCCTAACAACACCGCGAGACCCGGCAGGTCTTTGTAGTGCGGGTTGTCCTCCGACAGGATCATGTCGAACTTTTCGGGGAACTGGGTCGTGAGCGTCTTGAAGCCCGCCAGCACTCCCGCGCCCCCGCCGACCTTGTCGAGTGAGATGTACGTGATGATGATGCCGCCGAGGATCAGCAGCGAAACCTGCACGATGTCCGTGAGCGCGACGGCCTTGAGGCCGCCGTACAACGCATATGCGAGCGCGAACAGCGCCAGCGCGGTGATGGCGATCTGGATGTCGAGACCGGTGATCGCATTCACCGCGAGCGCGCCCAGCCAGAGGATCGACGTGAGGTTCACGAAGATGTACAGCGCGAGCCAGAAGACGGCCATGACGTTTCGCACCGCCGGGCTGTAACGCTTCTCCAGGAACTCGGGCATCGTGTAGATGCCGTTCTTGAGGAACACCGGCAGGATCCACTTGCCGACGACGATGAGCGTGAGGGCGGCCATCCACTCGTACGACGCAATGGCCATCCCCATCACGTATCCGGATCCGGACATGCCGACGATCTGCTCGGCCGAGATGTTCGCCGCGATGAGCGACGTGCCGATGGCCCACCAGGGCAGGGAGCGCGACGCGAGGAAGTAGTCCTGCGCGTCCTTCTTGTGCTCACCCTTCTCGCGCGAAACCCATTGCGCGAGCACGAAGATGCCGATCGCATAGATCACGAGGATCGCGATGTCCACGGTTGCAAGATTCACTGAAACCCCCTCATCCGAAGCGTCGTTGTGACGTTAGTTATTTGTTGCTGCGCGCGCGGCCTGCATGAGATCCAGCGCCCGCTTCGAAACGTCCGCGAGTGTATACGCGGGCTTGAACAGTTCGCTGCCAAATCCGAATCCATCGGCACCTGACACGAGCCATTCGGCTATGTCCTGCGAGCCAATACCGCCCACTGGATAGACCTTCACGTGCTTCGGCAACACGGACTTGAGCGCCTTGAGATGGCCCGAGCCGTACGTGGCCGCGGGAAACAGCTTGAGCTCGGTGGCGCCGGCCGCGACTGCG
This sequence comes from Pseudomonadota bacterium, assembly GCA_043747875.1. Lineage (GTDB taxonomy): Bacteria > Pseudomonadota > Gammaproteobacteria > Steroidobacterales > Steroidobacteraceae > CADEED01. The sequence continues at coordinate 6,590 of JAYTOI010000030.1, forward strand.
GCGAACGCTTCGGTAGCCGTCCCGACGCCGGGCAATGCGCGCATCCCCAGATCGCGCGCGCGGCGGATGACGGCGGCATCGCAATTCGGCGCGACGACCAGCCGGCCGCCGGCGGCGTGCACTCTATCTACTTCGGCGGGCGTGAGCACCGTACCCGCGCCGACCATGCAGTCCGTGTATTTGTTAGCCAGCAGGCCGATGCTGTCGAATGGCTCCGGAGAGTTCAGCGGCACTTCGAGGGTGCGGAAGCCGGCCGCGTACAGCGCCGCGCCCACCTCCGGCGCGCGCTCGCGCGTGAGCCCGCGCAGGATGGCCACCAGCTCGACGTCCGCGGCGCTGGCGCTCATGCCGTCACCTTGCGCGCGCGCACCATAATGCCAAGCCCGGCCAGCACGGCTTTCTCGCCGTCGACGCCCTGGGCCTTGAAGCCCGCGCGCGTCAGCGCGACGGAGTAGGCATCGATCAGTTGCGGCGTGCCGATGACGTGCACCGGCCGCTGCTTGTCGTGGTCCGCGAACAGCCGCATGGCGCCCGCGACGTCGGTGCCGACCAGCAAGCCCGACGTCCACGAGGCCGCGCCCTCGGGCGAAAGTTGTTTGTCGAGCCGGAGGCTGCGGCTCTGGAACAGGCGATGCAGCACGGGGATCTCCGGGTGACGCGCGCTTTCGGCGAGGCCGCGCTCGAACTCGGCGGCGCGATGCACGATGGGCGTGCCCGTGTCGCGCACCAGCACACTGTGTTCGCACAGCAGCGCGAACAGCTCACCCGTGGGCACCGTGATGAACTCCTGCACGATGCCGTCCAGCAGCGAGACCCACTTGGTGTGCGTGCCCGGCATACACGCCAGCTGCCGGCCGGCGAGCGTGCTCCACGCCGTCCGTGCGCCGAGCAGCTGCGTCTCCTCGCCGCGCATCACGTCGGGCGCGCCGAGCGGATTCGTGCAGCGCATGCCGGGCACGATGTGCACGTCGGGGCGCACCGCCACCAGCGCGTCCGCGAGCTCGTCGAGATCCCCGGGGCACGGTAGATAGGGTGCTTCGACCCAGCCGAACGCCGAGCCCACCATGCCGCTCAATACGGCCGGCAGCGCGCCGTGTGCGTCGCGCCAATCGGCGTTCAGCGCGTCGAAAACCTCGGCGAACCTGCCACGCGATTCCGCCGCGCCCGCGCCCCTGCGTATCTCGAGCGGTTGCCCGTCTTCGGTGCACAACGCCAGCCGCAGGTTGCTCGTGCCCCAGTCGCCTGCGATGAACGCCGGACGGCTCATGGCATGTGCATCCCGCCGTTGACGTGCACGATGTTGCCGGTGACGTAACCCGACAGCTCGTTCGAGGCGAGGAACAGGAACGCGCCGACGCAGTCCTCGGCGACGCCCACGCGGCCCATGGCCGTGGCTTCCTTCATCGCCTGCATGCGCTCGGGTGGCGTGCGCGCGTGGAAGGGGGTCGCGATTGCGCCCGGCGACACGGTATTCACGCGGATGTTCTGCGCCGCGAGCGCGGTGGCGAGGTGGCGCGTCAGATTGTGCACGGCGGCCTTCGCCGTCGAATACAGGCCCGAGCCCGGGCCGCCGCCGTCGATGCCGGCAATGGAGCCGACGTTGACGATGTTGCCACCGCCGCGTTTCTCGAAGTGCGGCACCGCGGCTTGCGTGGCCGAGAGCACCGCACGCAAGTTGAGGTCGTACACGAAGTCGAACAACGCGTCATCCACGGCCGCGAGCGGGCGTCGCTCGCCGAGCGCACCGGCGTTGTTGATGAGGATGTCGAGTCCACCGAGCGCGGCGGCGGCGTCATCGACCACGCGGCGCGGCGTACCGCGTTGCGTGAGATCGCCGCGCACCAGCGCGGGTGTGCCACCAGCGCGCGCGATTTCGTCCGCGAGCGCGCGGGCTTCGCCCTCGTGCGCATTGAAATGCAGCGCGAGCTGCGCGCCCTGGCGAGCGAATGCACGCGCCACCGCGGCGCCGATGCCCGTGCTCGCGCCGGTGATCAGCACCTTCTTTCCCTGAAGATCGTCGATCTGTGTCATGGCGCTACTGTGCAGGCAGCACGCGTTCCATCGCAACTGTGCCGTCCGGCCGCACTAGTTTGACCAGCAGGCGGAACGGCTCGGCTTTCTGGCGCTTGGGCACGTCGGCGGAAATCGTGACGGGCGCGCGCGGATCGGCGGCGCGCTCGCCGCTGGCGAAGGCGCGGTTCTCGCTGCCCGTGAGCTGCCAGAGAATCTTGTAGCCGTCGAGCGGCAGCGACGGCAGGCTGGTCGATCCGTTCGGCGTGACGATTATTGAGAACGCCGCTGGTATCCCGCCATCGCGCCGCGACCACGAAAGTTCCGCGCGCGCCGGGTAGTTGAGCTCCTGCCACGCGAAGTACGACGGCTTGCGCTGGCGGTCGGGATCGACCAGACCGTGCTCCAGATAGCCTTCTTCCTGGCCCGGCCAGTTATAGCGTCGCGATTTGTAGTCCTGGTAACACCACAGGATGGCGCCGGCGATCCAATCGCGCTTGGCCAGCTCGGGCAGCTGCTCGCGCAGGATCGACACCCGCATCTTGTCGGCCTCGATGGGATTCGCCGCGAAGATGCCGGGGAACCCGAGCTCCGAAATGATCACCATCTTGGTGGGGAACAGCGCATTCACCTTGTCCAACGCGGGTCCCAGCGCCGCGCGCGGCCCGTGCCAGGCGCCGAAGTACTGGTTCATCATGAGGAAGTCGGCGTCGTTCGCGGCGGATTCATCGGCACGATTCAGCTTCGGCAGGTTGTCGTCGGCCAGCGTGACCGGACGTTCCGGATCCAGGCTCTTGATGTAGTCGCGCATCGCGCGGAAGAATTTGATGCCGCCCGTCGAGCCCGCCGCACTCTCGTTGAGCACGCTCCACGCGAACACGCTGGGATGATTGCCGGCCTGCTCGATGAGCTCGCGCATCTGTAGTTTGGCCAGCGCGAGATATTCGGGGCTCGAGAGCTGCGCCTCGCTGGCTTGCCAGATCGGGATTTCCGGGATCAGCAGGATGCCGCGCTTGTCCGCAAATTCGAGCGCCGCCGGATCGGGCGCGTAGTGCACCGGACGCGTCAGGGTCATGTTGAGACTCTTCATGTCCTCCCAGTCGTGCAGCACCGTGCCGCGCGTTTCCGCGAAACCTTCCCACGGGGAGTCCGCGTGGCGCGTCATGCCCGTGAGGCGCACGCTTTTGCCATTGAGCAGCAGTTTGCGGTCGCGGATCTCGAGCTCGCGCAGACCGAACGAGTCGCGCGCGGTTTCGATGACGTTGCCGTCCTTGTCGATGACGGCGAGGTCCATGCGGTAGAGATTCGGATGATCGAGATCCCAGCGCTGGATTTCGGACAGATTCACGGTGAACGACGCTTCATTGTCTCGCGCCGCGAGCTTCAGCGACTGCTGGTGTGTGGCCACGACGGCGCCCGACGGCGCGACGACACTGGCGCGCAGCGTCGCGGCACTCGCGTCACGGCTGATCATCGACACTCGCGTGGTCACCACGGCCTTCGTTCCGTCTAGTTTGGAACGAATGAACTGGTGCGCGATGCGCACCGGGCCGTGCACGTCCAGCCACACGTGGCGCACGATGCCGCCGTACGACCACCAGTCGTACCACGCGTCGGGCGAGCCGCGCGCGCCGAAGCCTGGGATGGTGAGCATGCCCGGACGGTTGTCGATGGCGACAGCGATGCGGTTCACGGGCTCGAGCTTCGACGTGATGTCGAGCGCCCAGGCGTGATAGCCGCCCTCGTGCGCGCCGATCTCGACGCCGTTCACCCACACGCGCGCCTTGTAGAAGGTGGCGCCGAAATTCAGGAACACGCTGGCGCGCGGCGGCAACTTGGGTAACGAGAAGCTCTGGAAGTACCAGGCGACACCGAGATAATCGCGGTGCGCCCCGCGGTTCCAGGTGTGCGGCACGTCGACCGTCTCCGCGCCCGGCGGAGTGGTTAGAACCCAGCCCGCGCGCTCGCCTGCGGACTCGGGGTCGGTCTTGAACGACCAGTCGCGGTCGAGATCGACGCGCGTGGCCACGCCGGCCTGCGCCGCCGAGCCCAACGAACCGAGGAACATCACGGCTAACGACAACAGACGCGGCAGGTGTTTCATGTCAGACCTCGTGATTTGCGACGATGCGGCGCTCGCCGATGAGGAATGCATCCGCGACGAGCTGGAAAGGCCGCCAATCCACGTCGGACTGGCGCGCGGTGATGAGCTGCGCGAAGCGCTCGTACAGCCGGGGATATTCACCGGCCATGCTGGATCCGGTGCTGATCAGCGTGCCGTCGATCTCGAGCACTGCGCCGCCGCCTGAAAGCTTGAGACGGCCGCTGGGCGACACCAGCTCGATGTCCCAGATCTGCTCGCCTTTCTGGCGGAAGTCGAATTCGGATTGGATGATCGCGCCGTCCTCCGCGCGCAGAGTGACGGTGGCCGCGATGGGCGACTGCTGGTTCTGCGGGAACTCGAGCGTGGCGCGCTCGACGTGGACTTCCGTCGGCAAGATTGTCGTCAGGAGCGACAGCGCGTTGATGCCCGGGTCGAACACGCCGAAGCCGCCCGGCTCCCAGATCCACTTCTGGCCGGGATGCCAGTGGTGCACGTCTTCCTTCCACGCGATGCGGCCCGACACGATGGCGTGCGCGCGCGCCCATTCGCGCGCCGCATCGACGCCCACGGCGCAGCGTGAATGCCAGGTCTGGTACAGCGTGAGGCCGAGGCGCGCGGCCTCCTGCACGAGCAGCGCGATTTCGCGCGTGGTCGCGGTGGGGGGCTTCTCGAGCATGACGTGTTTGCCGGCGCGCAGCGCCAGCAACGTCGCCATGAAGTGCGCCTGCGGCGGCGTGGCGATGGAGATGCAGTCGAGTTCCGGTACGCCGGCTAGCAGTGACTCGATGTCGGGAAAATTCCGCACGCCTTCGACGCTGGTGTTGCGGCTTGCGCAGGCCAGAAGCTGGTAGCCGGCATTGGCACGAATCGAGGGAATGTGCTGGTCACGCGCGATCTTTCCGATTCCGACCAAACCGATTCGCAGGGGCATCGTTTCTCCGTCATTTTTCTACTGGCCGCGGATCTGATTGAGGAATTCCGCGGCGGGCAGCAGTTCGTTGCCCTTGCGAAAATCGAACAGCGTCGCGTTCTCCCAATGCGACCCCGTGCCCCAGCGCGTCGCGCAGCTCGACGAGACCCACGCGGGCTCCCAATAGACGACGCCGACACCGCCCGCCCGCAACGTCATCTGCACCACATCGTTCATGAAACGCTGCTGGCCGCGCGCGGTCGCAGGATACCCGCGATGCAAGGAGTCTTCACCCAGCAGGTTCGGCGCTTTGTCGCCCGCGTCACGGAGCGTGAAGGGATACGAAACTTCGACGATAACGATCTGTTTTCCAAATCGGTTCACGACCTGCGTCAGCGCCGCTTCGGCCTGCGGAAGCTTCAAAGGCGACCATTTCGGGTAGTAGCTGACGCCAATGAGATCGAAGTCGCGCACGTCGGCGTCCGCCGCGGCGGTGAACCAGGGCTCCACGTTTTCGGGCTGGGCCACGTGCAGCATCACCCTCGGCGAGATGCCATCCGCGGCCTTCGCCTCGCGCACCGCTCGAATGCCCGCGTTGAGATACCTGGCGTTTTTCGTCCAATCGATCGGAGTGCCCGGTGTGTCGGCGGCACGCAGTATCTGCGTATTGATCTCGTTGCCCACCTGGACCATGTGCGGCAGCAGTCCGCGTGCATTCAACCTCGCGAGCACGTCGCGCGTGTACTCATAGACGTGCGTCGCGAGCTTGTCGGCATCGTCGATGTCGGCGGCCCAGGCCGCCGGAACAGTCTGTTTCTGCGGATCGGCCCAGTCGTCCGAATAGTGGAAATCGAGCAGCACTTTCATACCAGCCGCATGCGCGCGCTCGATCGAGCGCGTGACGTCGGCCTCAACGCTGTAGTTAGTCCACGTGGGCGCGTTCCAGAGGCGCAGGCGGACCAGGTTCGCACCGGCCGCGGCGAACAGGCGGTAGGGATCGCTCGCGATACCGCCGACGCGGTATTTCGCGCCGCAGGACTCGACCTCATTGACGTACGACAGGTCGACGCCCGCGTAGTGGTCGCTCTTGCCGGTCGGCGTCGGGGGCGCCGCGCCGACGACCGGCAGTGCCATCCCCCACAACACGGCGTGCACGATGGCACGCGAACGCGAACGCGAACGCGAACCCATGAGTTTCATGATCGACCCCCCGCGGCACTCACTTACTGCCGCGAACGGCAATAATAGTATCAGTATGTTTTAGGCGCGAGCCCCGCGAGGCCGCGCGGGACCTTCAGGCTTTTTCGCTCTTGATGACGAGCGCCAGCGCCTCTTTGATGAGTTCGCGGCAGGCCTTGTTGGCCGCAGCGGCGTTGCCGGCCTTGATCGCCTTGTAGATCTTCTCGTGCGCGTCGTAGTCGGCGACTGCGCCCTTCGCCTTGTTCGTCACACGGATCGAGAAGCGCAGCGCCGTCTCGACGATGGGCGTGAGCTGCTGGTAGAACCGGTTGTGGCTGATCTCGAGAATGGTGGCGTGGAAGGCGATATCGGATGCCACCGGATCGAAGTGCCCGCTCATGGCGCCCTTCATCTTTTCGAGCTTCTGGCGCAGCAGCTCCCTGTCGGCCTCGGTGGCGTTGACCGCAGCGAGCGCCGCCGCGGCCGGCTCGATGCCGATGCGGACTTCCAGGAATTCGCGCACCAGCTTGTACGAGAAGTGCCGATCGAGGATCCAGGTGAGGACCTCGGCATCGAGCAGATCCCACTTGTCCTCGGTGTGCACGAAGGTGCCGACGCGCGGCCGCTGGCCGATGAGTCCTTTCGTGGAGAGGATCTTGACCGCCTCGCGCGTCACGGTGCGGCTCGCGCCGTACTTCTTGCCGAGCTCCGCCTCGATGGGCAGGGATTTTCCGGCGGGCAGCTCGCCTCGAACGATCGAGGACCCGAGCTTCTGCACCAGTGATTGCGTCAGATTCACCGCGGACATTACCGCCTGTTCCTCAACCCGATTGTGTGCGGGGTTTGTTCACACCCGCGTTTTCGTACGCTAACACGAGTCGATCGCATGAATACTATTTTTGGCATCTTTCCATATCTCATCCATTGCGCGTCGCCGCCGCGCAGCGGAGCGGCCATTGTCTTGGACAGGACAATTGGCATGGCGCGGGCCGGTCGCGTCTGGGTAGTTAGGAAATTCTGTCGCGCCTAGACCAGCTCGACGCCGAGCTCCTTGAGGATCGCGACGCGCAACGCCTGCGCCTCAGCGCTCGACACCTTGCGCGGATGCGCCAGCGGCACCTTGAACTCC
>JAYTOI010000031.1:0-60628 GCA_043747875.1 Pseudomonadota bacterium
CGATCCATCGGCCGGAAGTTGCTCATCGCACGCTCGCTACAGTGAAAATCCCCGCCGCAATTATCCCTCATCCATCGTCAAGTCCGACAGGCTGCTAGAAGCGGTTCCAGGGCAATTCCTCGGCGTACGAAGAGCGCGCCGACACCTTTCGGGGCGTAGAACTTGTGACCCGCCATTGATAGGAGATCGACGTCGAGAACTCTGACATCCAGGGGGACTTTGCCTGCGGATTGCGCAGCGTCGGTATGAACAAGAGCCGACACGCGGCGAGCCGCGCGCGCAGCCTCGCGAATCGGCTGAAGTACACCGGTCTCGCCGTTTGAATGCATGAGAGTGACAAGCGCGGTTGTCTCGTCAACCGCAGACTCCACGTCTGCGCTGGCAACACGACCGGTCGAATCAACACCAAGGCGAACGACGTCGAATCCGCGGCTTTCGAGCCATCCGATTGCCGCGGCAGTGGCAGGGTGCTCGATCCTGGAAGTGACAATTCGGCGACGATCTCCGGTCTTCACTCCTCGGATCGCAAGATTGCTCGCCTCCGTCGCACCGGAGGTGAAGACGATTTCATCCGCATCGCAGTTGAGTAGCGCGGCGACCTCACCGCGCGCACGCTCGACCGCATCGTGCGCGATCCGTCCGTATCGATGGCGACTCGATGGGTTGCCGAAATGCTCCCTTAAGAAAGGCAGCATCGCATCCACGACTTCGGGGAGCACCGGCGTTGTCGCATTGTAGTCGAGGTAGATGGGGCTCTCGTTCAAAATACGAGCACCTTGCCGGCCTCTCCGGTCCACCGTGCGAGCTCATCCATGGAACTGCGATGTGTCCCCTCGATGAGGTCCGCGTCTGCAATTCCGCGTGCATCCATGCACGAAGCACAAACTCCAATCTCACCGCCATGCTTGATCACAGTCTTGAGCATTACCTCGATGCTGTAATGACCCTGCGGCACCTTCTGGTTCTGATGCGCACAAGCCGCGCCCTCGCCAATCAGAAAAAGCCGCATCGGAGTTCCGCGCTTGCTAAGCGATCCCGCCAGGCGCAGGGCGTTGTAGCTGCGCTCCGTTCCGTACGGTGGATCGTTGAGGACGAACAGCGTGGACATGTCGAAACCTTGCGTAGACGCCTATGCAGCGCTGGCGATGGGTAGTCCTGCGGCTGCGCACTCGGGCAAGCCGCCCTCCAGTCGCCGCGCAGAAAAGCCGCGCTTTCGCAATGCGGCGACCGCCTCGAACGACAAGACGCAATACGGCCCTCGGCAGTACGCGATGATTTCTTTTCTGCGCGGTAGCGCCTTGAGCTTTCGCTCGAGGTCCTTGAGCGGGATGTTGATCGCGCCGTTGAGGTGTCCCAACGCGTACTCGCTCTCCGGCCGCACATCGAGCAGGACGACAGACTTATTCTTGAGCGCTCGCGCAAGATCCGCAGTCGCGAGCGGCTCCATCGAATCCCGGCTCGTGAAATAGGTCGCGATGGTTTGCTGAGCCTCCGCCACATTGCGCTCGGCAATGCCGCGCAACGCGGCGAGAAGCTCCAACACTTGATTGCTGCTCAGCCGATAAAGAATGCGCTTGCCCTCACGTCGCGAAACCACGAGTCCGCCACGGCGCATTTGCAGCAGGTGCTGTGACGCATTGGCAACTGACAGGCCCGACACCAACGCCAAGGCATCGACGGACCTCTCCCCCTGCGCAATATGTTCGAGCAGATCGAGTCGATTCGGGTGAGCGGCCGCCTTGGCCACCGCGGCGAAGGAGGCAAAGAGCTCGAGTTTGGGAGATAGCTTTGACATCCGGAGGGGCACTGCCATACATTCAATGGAGTACTTGAATGTACTCGCCAGACCTCATTGCGGTCAATCGACATTTTGATCCCCGGAGAACCATGATCACGACCCAAAGCGCTCCCCGCCCCTACGAGACGATCGCTCGGAATGGCCACGTTGCGATTCAGCTTGATGCACCCGTGGCAAAGGGCGGCGGCGGCGAAGGGTTCGGCGCGCACGACCTTCTGGAGGCATCCATCGCGGTTTGCATAAACATGGCGGTGCGTATGTACGCGGTGGGGAACGGGATTCCGCTTGCGGCCGTTTCGACAGAAGTTGAGCTTTCGAAGCCCGACGCGACGACCTCGCGATTCACCTATTCGCTCAAACTCGAAGGCGAACTCTCACCCAACCAGAAGGCGGCGCTGCAAGAAGCGGCGCGCACATGCCCGGTGCGCCAGACGCTGTCGAGGCGCATCGAGTTTCAGCAGGCCGACGAGGCGCAAAGCTAGGAGCAGCTATGTTTTTCCAGCAACGCACCAATGCCGATGCGTCGATCTCATATTTCTTCGGATGTGCAGGCCACGGGAAGGCGGTAGCCGTAGACGTCGTGGCAGGCGATGAGGCCTGGTTTGCGGAGGCCGCGCGGAAGATCAATGTCGTCATCACGCATGTCATCGACACGCACATCCATGCCGACCATTACTCCGGCGGTCGCGCGTTGGCGCAAATGGTCGGTGCCGAATACTGCCTCCATGAAGCGGCAAGAGGCCTGGTGAAGTACCCCGTGCGGTTTCTGCACGATGCCGAGCTTCTCGACATCGGTAACACCAAGATCAAGGTTTTGCACACGCCCGGACATACGCCAGAGAGCGTTTGTCTGCTGGTAACCGATCATCGGCGCGGCCAGGAACCCTGGTTCGTCATCACGGGCGACACATTGTTCGTGGGCTCAGTCGGGCGGCCGGACCTCGCGGGCAGAGAGGTCGAGATGGCCGGCATCCTATACGACAGCCTCAAAGCGAAGTTGCTGCCGCTGCCGAACGATCTTGAAATCTTCCCCGGGCACCAGGCAGGAAGCATGTGCGGGGCGGGACTTTCGGGCAAACCCTCGTCCACGTTGGGGTTCGAGAAGCGCTTCAATCCGTCGCTATCGATGAGCCGCGAGGCATTCATCGAACACGTGACGAAGGAAATCCCGCCTCGTCCCGCGGACATGGACGCCATGGTGCGCGCAAACCTTGGCGTTGCCGCCTGACGTGAGCACGACGCCGATCCGCCTGGGCCTCAAGGAGAACTTAAGTCAGTTCACGCTGCTCATCGTCGTAAACGCATTTGTCGGAGCGATGGTCGGCCTCGAGCGCAGCATCCTGCCCGCGATTGCAGAACAGGAATTTCAATTGGCGGCAAAGGCCGCAATCCTGTCGTTCATCGTGGTGTTCGGCGTGAGTAAGGCGCTCACCAACTACCTCGCCGGGCGGCTGTCCGATCGCTTCGGTCGAAAGCACGTGCTGGTTGGGGGCTGGATAGTCGCCCTGCCCGTTCCGTTCCTTCTGATGTGGGCACCGAGCTGGAACTGGGTGCTCGCCGCGAACATCCTTCTGGGCGTGAGCCAGGGGCTAAGCTGGTCCACGACGGTCATCATGAAAATCGACCTCGTCGGACCCAGGCAGCGCGGGCTGGCCATGGGACTCAATGAGTTCGCAGGATACGTGGCCGTCGCCGGGAGTGCTTTCGCCACAGGTTGGCTGGCAACCCGGTATGGACTTAGACCCGAGCCTTTCTATCTCGGAGTTGTTTACGCCGTCGTGGGATTGGCGCTTTCGGCATTCGTCGTGCGAGAGACGCGACATCACGTCGCGCATGAAGTCGCGACGCAAGTGGTAGATCACGCACCACTCAGTCAGCGCGAGGTGTTTCGCCGTACGTCGCTGACCGACCGCAATCTCTCGAGCGTCAGCCAAGCCGGTCTCATCAACAATCTCAACGACGGCATGGCATGGGGGCTGTTTCCGTTGGTGTTCGCGGCGGCAGGAATGAGCATCGCCCAAATCGGTATGCTGGCCGCTATCTACCCGGCTGTGTGGGCTTGCGCGCAGATCTTTGCCGGCGCGCTCTCCGATCGCATCGGACGCAAGTGGCTGATAGTCGCGGGTATGTGGGTGCAAGCCATCGGCATCGGCGTCACCGTGGTATCCGCGCAGTTCTGGAGCTTTGCCGCCGGCGCCGTGTTCTTGGGTGTCGGAACGGCGATGGTTTACCCGACACTACTAGCTGCGATAGGCGACGTTGCGCACCCGTCCTGGCGCGCGTCAGCCGTCGGCGTTTACCGGCTGTGGCGTGACCTCGGGTACGCCATTGGCGCGTTGATCGCCGGAATCACAGCGGATCTTTTCGGTCTGTCGGCCGCCGTGTGGCTCATCGCAGCGATTACTCTGTCATCAGGCGTCATCGTCGCGTTTCGGATGCAGGAGACGCTTCGACTTCAGGTTTCTACCAGTTAGGAAGCACACGATGGACATGAACTTCACACCCGTTGGCCGCTCTTCACTCGTGAAAGGCATGTGGTCCGTTTCGGGTGCGGCGGAGGAAGCCGTGCTGCCGGGTGTGGTCGCCCCGGATTCCCATGTCGAATTCGTATTTCACCTTGGTCAGGCCCGGCGCATGCGACGCGAGGGTAGTTCCTCGTGGCTCGATCAACCCACGGCCTTCGTGTATGCGCAGAGCCAGGGCGCGCTTCGATTTGAAGGCGAAGGACACGTCTCGCTGGTTGCCTTCCGCCTGAGCCCTGTGGTGGCTGCAGCAGTACTCGGGCGCGGTACCGCCGATATATGGAATGAGCCCGTGGCGCTGCGCGATCTCGTCGGTACGCAAGCCGATGCGCTTGGCGAACAATTGGCCCAGGAACCGGCGCATCGACACTTCGCGATCCTCGAGAAATGGGTCGCGCGGCGGCTCAGCAATTGGGATACCAGCGACTGGAACACGCACCGCCTGTTCGATCACGTCATGTGGAATTCACCAGCCAGCAATCTTGAAACGCTTTCCATGCAGCTGGGCTGGTCGACACGTGGCCTCAGGCGCGTCTTCGCGCAATGCGCCGGGCTGTCGCCGAAGGAAGTGCAGCTCGCAGGCCGTCATTTCGATGCGTGCGCGTTGTTGCGCGAACGGCAAGACCTCGATCTGATGGAGATCGCGGGGCGCGTAGGCTTTTACGATCACGCCGCGTTCACCCACTCCTTTAGTAAGCGATTGGGAATGACACCATCGCAGTTTCGAAGTGAAAGCCACGCGTTCTATGAACGGCGCCCGTGATGCGGGCCGAAAATTACAAGTGTGCGGGACCCTAGCTAGGCTACGCTCACAGATTGATTCGAACAGGGAGTCTCCACATGCGATTAATGTTCTTGAGTGTTTCGGTGTTGCTGTGCGCGGCCGCTGTCGGTGCCGCGGAACCCGCGAAGGATGGCCTTGCGGAGTTGAGGTGGATGGAAGGCGAATGGCGGGGCATCGGCGAAGGAGATCCGGGCACGTCGGGATCCGAGCGGCACGTCGATTCGTATCTTGGCAACAAGTACATTCGCGCGACGGGTCGGTCGGTATATCCGAAGCAAGAAAAGAATCCAAAGGGAGAGGTGCATTCCCAGCTCAACCTTTGGAGCTTCGATCGTGCGCGCGGTGCCATTGTCATGCGCGAGTTCGACACACTCGGATTCGTGTGCACATACGTGCTCGACAAGGCGGCCAGCGCGCCTGATCGGTGGGTGCTTGTCGCAGAGTCTCTCGAAAACGTGCCCAAGGGGTGGAAGGCTCGCTACGTGGTCACGCGGAAGTCGGACGATGAGTACCACGAAATGCTCGAGCTCGATCCCGACGGCAAGGGCTTCAAGCCTTATGTGACGAATCGCTTGCTGAAGGTGGCGTCACCGAATTCATCGCAATAGTTGGGGACCACTCAAGCGTGTACGAACTCGATGTCGCCCTTCGCGTGGCTGTGGTGTCACAGCTCATCTTTGCCATCGTTCTGCTGTTTCGTGCCGGCTGGCCATTGTCGCGCGCTCGCGCCGCGGCGGTCGGGCTCACGATTGCCGTCGGTGCGTACATGTATTGCTCGACGGGCTCTCATGAACCCAGCGTCGCGATCTTGCCGCTGGTCGCTCTCTGTATCCTCATCCCGCCGCTATTCTGGCTGTTCGCCAACGCCGCGTTTGACGATGCATTCCGCATCAAATCCTGGCACGCACTCCCGATGCTCGCGGCGCTGGCGTTGGGGTTCTGGACGTTTCTCAATTCAGAGTCAGCGACCAGAGTAGCGACCGGGCTTGTCTCGCGATTGCTTTCGCTGGCGTTCATCCTGGGTGCACTGTGGATCGCATTTCGAAGTCGGCGTGTTGACCTCGTCGAAAGCCGGCGACAGTTTCGCGATTGGCTGACCGCGATCGTGGGTCTCTACATGCTCGGAGTCATTGCTGCGGAGATTGCCTTACTCGGCAAGGACCCGTCTCCGCTCGCCAATACCTTGAACGTTGCGGCAATCTTCGTCTTGTCGCACTTGGCTTGCCACGGGCTCTCGAGCGCACGCGTCAACGCGCTCGAAGCGATTCCCACGCCAATACCGCCGCCGGATGCGCCGCCGAGCGAGAAACAGCGCCTTCTCGATCGCTTGCGGGTGGCGATGGAAGGTGATTTTGCCTACCGCGAGAACGGACTCAGCATCGCCGCGCTCGCTGGAAAGCTGAGTATTCAGGAACATGCCCTGCGTCGCCTTATCAACCAGCGGCTTGGGTTCCGAAACTTCAATGACTTCCTGAATCGATACCGGCTCCGCGATGCGTGTGGCCGATTGAGGGCTCCTGAAACGCGGACGCTTCCAATTCTCACGATCGCGTTCGACGTGGGTTACAGCTCGATTACGCCCTTCAACCGTGCATTCAAAGAAATGATCGGGATGACGCCGACCCAATACCGCGAGGCCGAAAACCCGCCGACGATCTGAACGATCTCTGAGCGAATTCGAATTCGCACAGCGATTGTTCGACTTCGCCGCGTCACCAATTGCGGAGAACAGCAGATTCCACTCCATTCATCGGTGAGTGGAGTCATGTGTGAGCGAGCTAGAGGACGTCATCGTCAGGGTCCTGATCGGGGACTTCCTGCGCTATTTCCTGGGGGCCGGGCTGGTCTTTCTGGTGTTGTGGAAATGGCTCGGCAAGCGGTTGGCTCATCGGCGCATTGCGCTGAGCTACCCACCGCCCCAGCAGCTGCGCAGGGAGTTAGCGTATTCCATGTCGACGGCGCTGATCTTCGCCTCGACCGGCATCGTGGTTTACACGTTCGCCATCAACGGCCACTTCTCAATCTACAAAGACGTCGCCGACTTCGGATGGCTTTACACGATCGCCAGCCTTTTCATACTGATCGTGTTACACGACGCGTATTTCTACTGGACGCATCGTGCACTACATCACCGCCTCCTGTTCAAGGTAGTGCACTCCGTCCATCACCGTTCACGGAATCCTTCTCCGTGGGCCGCGTACGCGTTTCATCCAATAGAAGCCGCAATCCAGGCCGCGTTCCTGCCGCTCGTGCTGTTGCTGATGCCGGCGCACCCGACGGTGCTATTCATCGTCATGGTTCACATGATGTTGCGCAACGCGCTCGGGCACTCCGGATTCGAGATCTATCCACGTGATGCCGTCCGGCGTTGGCCGTGGCAATGGCTCACCAGCACCACACATCATCAACTGCATCACGAACGTTTCGAAGCCAACTTCGGGCTGTACTTCACCTGTTGGGATCGGTGGCTGGGCACCGAATACATGGACTACTGCGATGTCTTCGACGCCGTCACCACACGTCCGAAGGTCGGGCCATGAAGTCACGTATTTTCTTGTGTGGATTGCTCCTGTTCGCCGCGGCGCGTGCCAATGCGGCCGATCCAATATTCGGTGAATGGTGGACACCGGGCTTCAACGCACGCGTGGTGATCTACGAATGTGGCAACGACGCATGCGGAAAAATCACCTGGCTCTGGGAAGAAACCCCGCAGGATATTGCCGACAAGCAGCCACTCGTCGGCCGGGCGATCTTTTCGGGACTCAAATGGCTGGCCCCTAACAAGTGGGGCGACGGCAGGATCTACAATCCAGAAGACGGGCGAAGTTACGCCAGTAACATCGCGCTGCTCACCACCAACACGCTTGAGGTCAATGGCTGCGTGATGCTGTTCTGCAAGCGCCAAGTATGGAGAAGGTTCGACTCCGCGCAGTGTCCGCTGGTCGCCGTGCCACCATGAAATTCCTCGGCCTGTTACGGTAGTCACATGAAAGCTCTGGAGCTCAAAATACCGCCGCTGCCGCTGGCACTTGGATTCGGCGTTCTGATGTGGGCAATCGATCGATGGTCGCCACGGGCTGATCGATCAGTCCGTGCGTTGGCGCACCTACAGAGCGCCGCCAGACAGCCAAGCTTGCGTTGCTTTTACCGTCATTTTGCGCAACGCTCCGATCTGATCGGGGCTGTCTACCGCAGTCAGGTCGACGAGTGCGCGGATGCGGCGGCGAAACCCGCGGGCCGGCTAACCTCCGTGCGTCAGCCAATCACTTTAGTTTCGCGCGATCCCCTAGGGGGCGGACTCCACTTGCGCCATTGGTTTCTTGCACGTCGTTCACGTGTTGTGAGGCTAGATTCCCCGCAATGGTCCAAAACCTCCGCGCAGCAGTGAACCGACCGTTTTCCCATGCTTGTCTACAGCGCGATAGAGGTAGTGACGGCCGCCCCGGACGGATACCGCGGTCTCGTCAACGCGCCAGGACGAATTCACCGGACGCGCGTAGCGATTCCAGCGCTTTTCGAACTCGGGCACTTAGCGCAGGAACCAGCGCATGATCGTCGTGTGCGACACGATGATGCCGCGCTCGGCCATCATGGCGACCAGGTCTCGGTAGCTCATCCGGCAGGTGATGTACCAGCGGACACACAGTTCAATGGTTTCGGTCCGGAACCTGCGACCTCGATAGATCGGGTCGCGCTCGATTGGTTGAGTCATTCGTGCTCTCCTTAAAAGGCACGAATTCCTCCGCTTTTCCGCCAATGCACCAGAACCCCGAAATACCCACGGCTTTTCTAGCCTCTTGCCTACTCGCCAATATCGTCGACATGCAAACGATAGCCCAACCCGGCTTCGGTGACGAGATACCGGGGTCGCTGCGGGTCAGGTTCCAGTTTTGCGCGCAGCTTACGGATGCACACTCGCAGGCTGCGCGTATCGTCCGCTTGAGCCGGACCCCAGACTTCGCGAATGAGGCGGTCTTGCTTGACGATGGTGCCGGGCTGGCGGGCCAGATTCTCCAAAACGCGGTACTCGAGCGGCGTCAGGTGCGCTGAAGGCGGAAGTCCACGCGCTTCGCGCCGAGCCAAGTCGACCGAGGCGCTGCCGAGACGAATGACGGAAGACGGGAGCGCGCCCGTTGCAGTGCGGCGCAACGCAGCGCGCACACGCGCAAGCAATTCCTCGGCGCCAAAGGGCTTTGTCACATAGTCATCCGCGCCCGCGTCGAGCGCGGCAATTTTCTGTGCCTCCGCTATGCGTGCCGACAACACGATGATGGGTACGGCCGACCAGGAGCGCACGCTGCGTATGAGATCGACGCCATCGCGATCCGGCAAGCCGAGATCCACTATCGCAAGGTCTGGCTTGTGTGCACGCGCTTCGATCTCTCCCCGCGCCGCCGAATTCGACTCGATGACGCGATAGTTCGCCGTTACAAGCAGCGCTCGCAGGACTTCCCGGATGCCGGGGTCGTCTTCCACCACGAGAACCTGGTGCATGGCGAGCGTCACGGAGTCGGGCCCGCGGTTGGCAGTGTGAATTCAAAGCGCGCACCACCGCCTGGCCGCTTGGTCGCGTGAATGTCTCCGCCATGCGCCTGGGCGATGGCGCGGCAGACCGCAAGGCCCAGCCCGACTCCAGCGATAACGCCCTCGCCGTCCCCACGCTGAAACTTGTCGAAGAGACGCGCGGGATCACCCGACGGCAGCCCCGGACCGTTGTCGTCGACAATCACGCGTAAGAAGGCGCCTTCCGGCACCGCAGTGACCGTGGCGCGCGACCCGGCCGGAGTGTATTTAGCGAAATTGTCGAAAAGATTGGCGAGCAACTGCACGACGAGGGTCGCATCGACGAAGACCGGAGGAAGCTCGTCGGACAATTTCAGGTCTACCGGATGGTCAGCGAGGCGTTCCTTCAAGCGATCGAGCGCCACCGCCGAAAGGTCGTCGACGGCCTCCCAGTCCCGGCGCAATGTCGGCGCTCCCGATTCGAACCGTGTCAGATCGAGGACGTTGGAAATGAGCTCCGACATCTCCCGGGCGCGGCTTTCGATAGTGTGAGCCAGTGTTTGACGTGTCTTCTCATCTAGCGCCGATCCATGTTGAGCGAGGGCGCTGCCCGCGCCGGCCATGACCGCCAGTGGCGTGCGCAGATCATGCGAGATCGACGCCAGGAGAGTGCTGCGCAAGCTCTCGCTCTGCGATGCGACCCGCGCAGCCTCGGCCTGCGATGCCAACTTCTCTCGCTCGATCGCCAGGCCAATCTGTCCGGCGAAGGTTTCGAGCAGATGCAACTGCTCTGGCAGCAACACCAATCGGCGGTTGTGCGGCAGCACCGCGAGCACACCTAACAATCGCTGCGAGTCTCCTAAAGGTAGATAGAGTGCCGGCGTGGCCGGAAGCGTGTCGGATCCGAATCCCGCGCGGCGACCGTGATCGAATACCCATTGCGCCACCGCCACATCGCTGCCGCGGTACGACCCTTCGACTTGTGGATCGCGCGGCAAATGCAACCTGCCGGAAAGATCGGGCAGCAGCAGCACAGCCGCGCACTGAAAACCTTCCGCGACGTGCTTGACGGCGATTCGCGCCATATCGGCCGTTCCGCGCGTCACGGCGAGCTCGCGGCTCATGCGATACAGCAGCGCGGTTCGTCGCTCGCGCGCCCCGGCGACGCGCGTCTGCTGGCGAACGTTGGCCATCAGTGTTGCGATGACCAGAGCGATGGTGAGCATCACGCCGAAAGTCACGACGTATTGCACATCGCTTACGGCGAAGGTGAAACGCGGAGGCACGAAGAAGAAGTCGAACGCCGCTACGTTCAGCACGGCCGACAAGACCGACGGGCCGCGCCCGAAACGCAGCCCCGTGGCGGTAACGCCCAGCAAATAAACCATTACGAGGTTCGAAAGCTCGAGATAGGGAAACATGAGCTGCGCAAGCCCGGTGCACGCGGCCGTGATCGCGAGCGCCGCGAAATACCTGCTCCAACGGATTGGCTGTGAGCGCTCGCCCGGTGGTGCTCTTGGAGCAATGGATTGCCCGCGCGCGGCGATAGTAATGACGTCGAAATCGCGCGCCCGCAGCGCAAGCTCGGTGGCCGCCGATGGACGCACCCAAGCGCGCCAGCCACGCCGCTTCGGCGCGCCCAGCACCACGCGGGTGAACCGCCGTGTGCTGGCGTATTCAAGGAGTGCATTCACGGCAGAGGGGCCACCCAGCGTAACGGTCTCCGCGCCCAGCGATTCCGCCAACCGCAGCAGCGCGACGCGCCGATCGCGCTCTTTCTCCGACAGCCGCAGTAGCGCAGGCGTTTCGACATACACCACGGTCCACTCGGCATTGAGCGCGTCTGCAAGGCGCTTGCCGGAGCGAATCGTGTGTTCGGACTGCGGATCGGGGCCGGTCGCTACCAGCACGCGGTCGCGCGCCAGCCAATCGCGTGATTGATCGTCCGGCGCCCGCGCCGCGCGTGAAGCCACCTCAAGGCGATCGGTCATGCGCCGCAGTGCAAGCTCGCGCAGGGCGAGCAGATTAGGCCTGCGGAAAAAGCGATCGGTGGCGGTTACCGCGTCCTGCCCCCGATAGATCTTGCCGGCGCCCAACCGCGCCAGCAGATCGTCCGGCGGGAGATCTATCAGCTCGACCTCGTGCGCCTCGTCGAAGATCCGGTCGGGGAGAGTTTCGCGCTGTTTGACACCGGTGATCTGCGCGATCACATCGTTGAGGCTCTCCAGGTGCTGGACATTCACAGTCGTCCAGACATCGATACCGGCGTCTAATAACTCTTCGATGTCCTGCCAGCGCTTCGGATGCCGTGGCGGAGGGTCGCCGCCCGAGAGATTGGAATGCGCCAGCTCATCCACGATGAGAGTCACCGGATGCCGCGCGAGTGCAGCATCCAGATTGAACTCCTGGCGGACGATGTCGCGGTAGCGCACGGCGAGCGTCGGTACCTGTTCGAGCCCGTCCATCAGGCGTTCGGTCTCGACGCGCCCATGAGGCTCGACATAGCCGATCGCGACGTCGACGCCATTGGCCCGCGCGGCGCGCGCTGCCTCGAGCATGGCGTAGGTCTTGCCGACGCCGGCGGTAGCACCAAAGAAAATCCGCAGTCGCCCGCGCCTGGCCTTCGCCTCTTCGGCCTTTACGTGTACTAGCAGCTGATCGGGATCTGGCCGCTGTGAAGGCATGAGTCAGTTCGCTTGGCCGGGGTGCGTATCGAGCGCGAGATTCAATTCCAGCACATTCACGCGCGGCTCGCCGAGGAAGCCGAGCGTCCTTCCTTCGGTCGCGTCGGCAAGCATCTGTTGCACGCGCGAGAGTTCGATTCCCCGAGCACGCGCCACCCGACCGGCCTGAAACTCGGCCGCGGCCGGCGATATGTGGGGATCGAGGCCGCTTCCGGAGGCAGTAACCAGATCGACCGGCACGGGCATGGTGTTGTCCGGGTCGGCGGCACGCAGCGCCGCAAGGCGATCACGCACCGCCGTGATCAGCGCAGGATTGGTGGCGGCCTGATTTGACCCTGAAGACACGGCGCCGTTGTTTGAAAACAGTCCCGTCGCCGAAGGCCGACCCCAGAAGTAACGTGGGCTCGTGAAGGCCTGTCCCAGAAGCTTTGACCCAACGGCTTTACCGTCACGTTCAATGACGCTTCCCGTGGCGCGCTCAGGCACGACCAACTGCGCAAAGATCCACACGACACCGGGATAGGCTACGCCGGTGATGAGTGTCAACAGCACGAAGATCACCAACGTGGGTTTGAGTTCTCGCAACATGCCATTCTCCTTCATTCGAAGCTGCTCAAACTATTCCCAAAACCGCGAGCAGCATGTCGATGATCTTGATTGCGGCAAAAGGGAGCAGGACGCCCCCAAGGCCGTAGACCAACATGTTTCGCCGCAGCAGAACCGCGGCGGATGAGGCGCGTGTTTTGACTCCGCGCAACGCGAGCGGCACGAGCACGATGATGATGAGCGCATTGAAGATGACCGCTGACAGGATTGCGCTCTCCGGACTCGTGAGGCGCATCGCATTCAGCGTGTCGAGTGCTGGGTAGGTAGTCGCGAACGCTGCAGGAATGATTGCGAAATACTTCGCGACGTCGTTTGCGATCGAGAAGGTGGTCAGCGCGCCGCGCGTGACCAGCATTTGTTTGCCCACATCAACGACCTCGATCAGTTTGGTGGGATTGGAATCGAGGTCCACCATGTTGCCGGCCTCTTTCGCTGCCTGAGTGCCCGTGTTCATGGCGACCGCCACATCGGCTTGCGCCAGCGCGGGAGCATCGTTTGTGCCGTCGCCACACATCGCAACCAGGTGACCCTCTCTCTGATGCCGACGGATCAACTCGAGCTTCGCCTCCGGCGTGGCCTCTGCGAGGAATTCATCCACGCCCGCCTCGGCGGCAATGGCCGCGGCAGTCAGCCGGTTGTCACCCGTGACCATGACGGTCTTGATGCCCATTTGACGCAGCTCTGCGAAACGCTCGCGGATGCCGCCCTTGACGATGTCGCGGAGCTCCACAACGCCCAGTACTCGTTTCCCCTCGGCCACTACGAGAGGCGTGGCACCGCGGCGCGCCACCGTGTCGACGAGTTCGCTGATCGCAGCCGGCCAGGCACCACCCTGCTGCTCTACGAATTGGCGGATCGCGCTCGCCGCGCCCTTGCGCAGGCGCCGGCCATCCAGATCCACGCCGCTCATGCGCGTCTGCGCGGAGAATTTGTGAAATGTATGTGCGTTGCTGCTGAGGTCGCGACCGCGGAGCTGGAATTGTGTTTTCGCCAGCACGACTATCGACCGACCCTCTGGGGTTTCGTCAGCCAGGGATGCGAGCTGCGAGGCGTCGGCGAGGTCGCGCGGATCTACACCGGGTGCGGGATGAAAGGCCGTCGCGTTGCGGTCACCGAGCGTGATCGTGCCGGTCTTGTCGAGCAGCAGCACGTCCACATCGCCAGCCGCTTCCACGGCGCGGCCCGAGGTCGCGATGACATTGGCGCGCACCATGCGGTCCATTCCCGCGATGCCGATAGCGGACAGCAATCCGCCGATGGTCGTGGGAATCAGGCACACCAGCAGCGCCACGAGCACAGTGATCGTAACCACCGAGCCGGCCCCCGAGCTCGTCACGGCATATTGCGAGAAGGGCGCGAGCGTTGCGGTCGCCAGCAGGAATACCAGCGTCATCATGGCCAGCAGAATCGCGAGCGCAATTTCGTTGGGCGTGCGTGCGCGTGAAGCGCCTTCAACCATCGCGATCATTCGATCGAGGAAGCCCTCGCCCTCGCGACTCGTGACTCGCACCACGAGCCAGTCCGACAGCACTCGCGTTCCGCCGGTCACCGAGGAGAAGTCGCCGCCCGCTTCGCGCAAGACAGGCGCGGATTCGCCGGTCACGGCGCTCTCGTTGACCGATGCCACGCCTTCCACCACTTCACCGTCGGCGGGGATAGTGTCGTTCGCTTCGACCAACACCAGGTCGCCGCGCTTGAGCTCGCTTGACTCGACGCTCTTATGTTCGTGGCGATCCTTGCCGATGATTCGCTTCGCAAGTACGTGCTTTCGCATGGCACGCAATGTCGCGGCCTGCGCCTTACCGCGCCCCTCCGCCACGGCCTCGGCGAAGTTTGCGAACAAGACGGTAAGCCACAGCCACGCCGACACGTGAAGCACGAAGCCCGGACGACCCGCGTCGCTCACGGCGCCGAGCGCAGCGGCGATACCAATGACAGTCGTGAGGATGCTGCCCACGAAAACCACGAACATCACCGGATTGCGAAACTGAACTCGCGGATCCAGCTTCACGAAACTATCGCGCAGCGCGCCGGAAATGATCGGTCCCGTAAGGAAGCTGGTGCGGGAGCCGGCATTGACTGTAGTTGCGTTCATTGTTTGCACTCAGCTATTTCAACATCTGCAGGTGCTCGACCACGGGTCCGAGCGCCAGCGCCGGCACGAAGGTGAGCGCGCCGACTAGCAAGACGACACCCACGAGCATGGTGATGAAGAGCGGGGTATGGGTAGGTAGCGTACCGATGGTGACGGCGGTGGCGCGCTTCGCCGCCAGGCTGCCCGCTATCGCGAGCACGGGAATGATCAGCCAGTAGCGCGAGATCCACATGGCGATACCGAGTGCCACGTTGTAAAACGGCGTATTCGCCGAAATGCTCGCGAATGCGCTGCCGTTGTTAGTTCCTGCCGATGAGAAGGCATAGAGGATTTCGGAGAATCCGTGCGCGCCGGGATTGCCGACACTGCTGGTGCCGGCTGGCAGAACGCTCGCGATGGCGGTGCCCACGAGCACCACGGCCGGCGGAATGAGCAACGTCAACGCCGCCATCTTCATTTCGAAACTCTCGACTTTCTTGCCGAGATACTCCGGCGTTCGACCAACCATGAGACCCGCGATGAACACCGCGACGATCGCGAACATGATCATTCCGTACAGCCCGCTGCCTGCGCCGCCAAACACCACCTCACCGAGCTGCATAAGCCACATGGGCACCATGCCACCGAGCGGGGTGAACGAGCCGTGCATGGCATTTACCGATCCATTGGATGCGGCGGTCGTCGCCGTCGCCCACAGACCGGAGTTTGCGATGCCGAACCGCGTCTCCTTGCCCTCCATGTTTCCGCCCGATTGCAAATCCGAAGCCGTTTGGTCGACGCCGAGCGCCGCAAGCTGTGGGTTGCCGGCCTGTTCAAAGGCAATGCAGCCGAAGGTCAGCGGCACAAAGATCACTAACATTGCGATGAGGATCGCCCATCCCTGGCGCGTGTCCTTCACCATGAGACCAAATGTGTAGCACTGCGCCGCCGGTATCAGCAGGATGGCAAGCAGCTCGAGGAAGTTAGATAGGGGCGTCGGATTCTCGAGCGGATGCGCGGAATTCGCGTTGAAGAAGCCGCCACCATTGGTGCCAAGTTGCTTGATGGCGATCTGGCTCGCGGCAGGACCCAGCGGAATGGTCTGCTCGGTAATGAGTTCGGTCTTCGTCTCGGGCTGGCCTTGGGCGTCGATTACCGGCTCACCGGCGTCATTCTTGACGGGTGTCTGAATGTTCAACGGCTCCAGCAGCGAGACCGTTCGATATGACTGGAAGCTCTGCACTACGCCTTGAGAGGCGAGCACGATTGCCAGGATCAGCGACAGCGGCAGCAACACATAGAGTGTGCTGCGCGTGAAGTCGACCCAGAAGTTGCCGATCTCGGCCACCTGGCGCCGCGCGAAGCCGCGAATCAGTGCGACCAGAACCGCCATGCCGGTGGCGGCGGATAGGAAATTCTGCACCGCGAGACCCAGCATCTGGGTTAGGTAGCTCATCGTCGATTCGCCAACGTAGCCCTGCCAGTTCGTATTGGTGGCAAAGCTCACCGCGGTGTTGAACGAGGAATCCGCGCCTACCGCAGCGAAAGACTGTGGGTTGAGCGGCAACACACCCTGTAACCGCTGCAATAGATAGACCGCGATGATCCCAAGCAGATTTACTAGCAGGAGACCGAGCGCGTAACGCTTCCAGCCGACCTCGGATTTCTCATCTACGCCGGCGACCCGGTAAATCATTACTTCAAGCGGACGCAACAACGGCGAGAGAAATGTGCGCTGACCTTCGTACACCGCAGCCATGAAGGTTCCCAGCGGTTTGGCCAGGACCACGAGAATGCCGATGTATACGAGTACTTGAAGTGCCCCTTGCGCGGTCATCAGAACTTCTCCGGGTAGAGCAACGCGACTGCAAGGTAGACGAAGATGCCGACGCAGAGCAGCAGGCCGATCCAATCCATGAGATTCATTTCCGCTCCTGCAGAGCCGCCACCAGGCGATAGATGAGGTAGGTGGCAACGCATAACGCCACCACCAGCCCGACGATCATGATTTCCATAAATTCCTCACACGCGGCGTCAGAACCTTCCGCGCAACAAGCACGCCAGCAAATAGTCCGAACGGGTCGGATTGGCACGGTCCGTGGCGAGCAAACGATTCAGTACTTCACTCAACCGTTCGAGCTGATGGCGAACCTTTTCGACTCTCCGCGCGCGACGTTGTTTAAACCACATGACTGCAACTCCTCGATGCAAAGGATGGCGTCGCCGCGGCGACTCCGTAAGGCAAAACGGTGTGAACTTTTTGCTCGGCTGAATTCAAGGGCCTGCGAAGCAGGCTAAGATTCGCAACCGGGGGAGTTCCATGCTGATCAGCTGCGTCGTTTACAAAGACGGCCACAAAGTGGCCGATATCGGTATCGAGGAAGTTCAGAAGTACGTGAGCCAGGCTGGCTACCTCGTCTGGGTAGCCTTGCGCGAGACCGACGGTGAAATGCTGGAGAAGTTGCAGCAGCAGCTTGGATTGCACCCTCTCGCGGTCGAAGACGCTCGCAACGGGCATCAGCGACCGAAGATCGAAGACTATGGCGACAGCCTGTTTGCGGTAATGCACATCATCGAGCCCGATGGCGCGGAATTGCGCGTCGGCGAGGTGGCCGTGTTCGCGGGGCCCAACTACGTGGTTTCGGTCCGCAGCCACGTAGAACGAGGCTTCCAGGAAGTCCGCGCCCGTTGCGAACGCGAGCCGGAGCTGCTGCGCTTAGGGTCCGGATTCGTCCTATATGCGCTGACTGACGCGGTCGTCGATCGCTACTTTCCCGTCCTCGACCTGCTCGAAGCCAAACTTGAATCCGTTGAAGAACGGATCTTCGCCAACAATGGCTCGCCGCGCGCGAACATCGAAGCGCTGTACGATCTGAAAAACCGTCTCATGATCGTCAAACATGCGGTGGCACCCCTTCTGGAAGGTGTGTCAAATCTTTCGGGTGCTCGTGTGCCGGCACTCTGCACAGGGTTGCGCGAATACTTTCGCGACATCTATGACCATCTGCTGCGCCTGAACCAGACCATTGAAACCATCCGCGACTCGGTGGCCACAGCGATCTCAGTAAATCTTTCGATGATCACGCTGCAGGAAAATGAGACGATGAAGCGCCTCGCCGCTTATGCCGCACTCATTGCCGTGCCGACCATGGTCGCAGGAATCTACGGAATGAATTTCGAACACATGCCCGATATGCTGGGGCCCTGGGTGTCATGGCGGTGATCGACGTATATCTCTTCTATCGACTGCGCAAGGCGAAGTGGCTTTAGCCGCGGGCATGACTTGCAATCCATACCGCGTGAATCGAGCGACCGGATGTTTGACAAGCGACTCATTCTGGTCAAGGCCTGAGAGTTGTTAGCGGTCGCCCATGTGCTCGGGGCGCTGATGGCGTCATTCGGCCTGCTTTACTTGTTTCCCATCGCGTGGTCGCTCATTGCTCAGGATGGCGCGGCGACAGCCTTCGCCACCTCAGCAGCTATCGGCTCTCTCATCGGCCTTTCGATATACACCCTAACGCGTAAACACCGTCGCGAACTCAAACCCCGCGATGGCTTCTTGCTGGTGACGCTTGCGTGGATTTTTCTTTCGGCGTCCAGCGCAATGCCCCTGATGCTCACGGTTCCGGGTCTTACGTTCACGGACGCATATTTCGAAGCCATGTCCGGGCTGACCACCACAGGGTCCACCGTGATAAGCGGGCTCGACGCGCTGCCACAGTCAGTCAATCTTTGGCGCTGTACTCTTCACTGGATAGGAGGCATCGGCATCATCGTTCTGGCGGTTGCAATCCTGCCGTTGTTAGGCGTGGGTGGCATGGCGCTCTATAAAGCCGAAACGCCAGGCCCAGTGAAGAATGAGAAGCTCACCCCTCGCATTACGGGGACCGCCAAAGCACTGTGGCCAACCTATGTCGCAATCACCTTGGTGGGCATCGTCGGGCTGAAAATCGCAGGACTGAATTGGTTTGAAGCGATTTGCCATTGCTTCTCCGCGATGGGGCTAGGAGGTTTTGGAACCCACGACTCCAATGTGAAGTTCTTCGATTCGGCGGCGGTGGAGACGGTGCTGATCGCCTTGATGGTGTTGGCCTCGTTGAATTTCGCGCGACATTTCACGGCCTTCCGCACCTTTTCATTTGCCCCATATACGCAGGACTCGGAAGGTAAGGCGATCCTGGTGGTGCTAGGTCTTGCGATCACCGTAGTCACGGGGGTGTTATGGCTCGGCGATCGATACGAAGGGCTTCTGACGGACTTGAGGCATGCGGCCTTCGCGGTTGTCTCCATCGCCTCGACCACAGGTTTTGTAACGGAAGACTACGAGCTATGGCCCGCATTCGTGCCGCCCCTGTTGCTGTTGCTCAGCTCGATTACATGCAGCACGGGTTCCACCGGTGGTGGCATTAAAATGTTTCGCACCCTGGTGCTCGTGCGACACGCGCGTCGTGAGCTCACGCAGCTCGTGCACCCCAGTGCGATGATCCCTATCCGCGTCGCGGGGCGGCCTGTACCCGATCGGATTGTTTACTCGGTCCTGGCCTTCAGCTTTCTTTACTTCATTACCATTGCGACGCTCACGTTTGTTTTGCTGTTGACGGGTTTGGATTTCGTCTCCTCAGCAACTGCTGTGATTGCATCCATCAATAACATGGGTCCGGGCATGGGCGCCGTAGGTCCGTCGGTGAATTTTTACGGGCTCTCCGACGTTCAAACGTGGATATGTTCAGCCGCGATGCTATTAGGACGTCTGGAAGTCTTCAGCGTTGTCGTACTGATGACGGTCACTTTTTGGCGTAAGTAAAAATTCCTGAAGTGCTGCCCTTCCGCCGGGCAGGCCATGATCGAGAGTGCGCGTCTGTGCGGCTCACTTCGATCGATTCGGCGAAAGAAATCCGCCCATGTGGAGCAGCGGAGCATTGAGGAGAAGCAATCGGGCGAGGACGGCTGAGCGCATACGCCAGCTCGTCATCGGAAAGAACTACGCCAGCAGTTTATTCTCACGCCGGCGATAAAACCAAGGCGTGCTTGCCCAGTACCCGCTTCCGAGCCGACGGGTCGATTCCCTCCGCAAGAAGCGAGCGCGCTACTTGGTGACGCGCCCTCGCCTGGTCGAGCGAAACATCCGGAAATATTCCAAACGCCAGAGTATTTAGTTTGCCTTCGAAGCGGTAGTTATAGCGCCAGTATCGACCGCCGTTCGGCATCACCAGCATATAGAGACCTCGGCCATCGAAAATTTACCGTGAATAGCGCCTCGGCTCGATGATTCGAGAGTCGCTCTTCGCCTGAATTTTGACTTGTGAGTTCTGGTGCATTGGCGGACGCACGGGTTGAAATCTGTGCTGCGGCGGGCCTGAGGCCTGAGGCCTGAGGGTGCGCCAATGCTCGATCCCAGAGTTCTTTCAGCGACGAATGCCGTCGCTGCGGGCCGCGTCCGAAATGGAACTGCTCCTTGTGAATTCGGTGAGCCAGCTCGACGCCGCTGAGCGTGATGGCAGCGGTCTCAATCGACTTGAAGCCCAGCATCGGTGCGCAGCGACGTTTGATCGCGCGATGGTCTTGCTCGACGAGGTTGTTCAAGTAACTGCAGCTTCGCACCAGCACCGAATTCCATCTCGAGTCTTCGTCGCGTAGGAGCCGAAGTGCGCGGTGGCTCGCGGTGTGACCGTCGAGAGTCACCTTCCGCGGCTATCGTGATTGCTGGGTAACTACGGCCTTGCGGAAAAATGCCTGTGCGGCTTCGATGCCGCGATCCTCTCGCAGCAGTGAATCGACGGACTTTCCGTGCTTGTCCACGGCACGATAGAGATACGTCGATTTCCCGCGAACGCGGATCGCGGTTTCGTCCATCCGCCACGAGGAATTCACGCGCCGTGCGTACCGAGTCCAGCGCTTCTCGAACTCTGGCACGTAGCGCAGGACCCAACGCATGATCGTCGTGTGCGACACGCCGATGCCACGCTCGGCCATCATGGCGGCCAGGTCGCGATAGCTCAGCCGGTACGTGACATACCAGCGGACACAAAGCTCAATAGTCTCGGTTTGGAACCTGCGACCTCGATAAATCGGGTCGCGCTCGATTGGCTGAGTCATTCATGCTCTCCTTAAAGGGCACGAATTCCTCCGCTTTTCCGCCAATGCACCAGAACCAGGAAATACCTCGACGTCAGCGGGGCAATTCGACGGCTCCGATGACGAACTTATTTACCATGAGAATCTTCAGGCGGCCACTGCGTCAATCGACAACTTGCTAGGAACGTCCAGCCCACACGGACATCCGAGAAGGATGAGCCGGAATGAGGACGCCCCCCGTCAATGGCCAACGCACCAGAACCGGCGGCCCGTCCCAAAGCTGTCGACGGACGTCGAGCCTTCGAGCGCGAAATCCTCAAGCGGTGTCTTGCTGACGATGTTGATCGTGCCGCCGGGCTCGCTGGCGCCGTAGAGCACGGATGCGGGCCCTTTGAGAACCTCGATCGACTGGACAGCACCGATATCCAACGCATCGCCGAAGCCCTGAATGCTGAGGCGCATGCCGTCGCGCAACTGCGCGGCGCGGAAACCCCGCGCGCGAAAACCTGCCGTTGCGGTGTTGCCTCCGTAAACCGACTCGCGCGTCACGCCCGCGACTGTGTCGAGCGCCTCGTTGAGCTTTACGACGCCGCGGTCGTTCAACAACTCCTGGCTGACGGCAACGCTGGCCTGCGAAATGTCTTTGATCGGAGCATCGATCTTGGTCGCGCCGGGCGCGGATTTCTCGATGTAGGTCGGATCCCGGTCCGCCGAGACCACAACCCTGGGAAGTGTCTTGACGGCTTCCTCCGCGGGATTTGCTAACGCGGCCTCATTCGCTAAAACGAGCGACAGCGTGCCCAAGGCGATCGGAAGCGTGGCTTGACGGAGCGCAGGAACACGTAAGTACATATATTTCATGAGTTTCTCGAGACCAAGTTGCGTGTGATCGGTACTTGCGGTGCGCAGGTCCGCACCAGCGTCGGGGCATTGATACTAATGAGAAGTATTCGTATTATCATCGCCGCACTGATCGCGTACCGCAACTAGGGAGTGTCAAGTCATGAAGATAGCTGGCTATCAATCGCTGCGCGGCTGGTATCTCGGGTGCTGCCTCATCATCGCGCCACTCGGTCACACCCAAGAGCAGGCAAACGAGTCGACCGAACCCCAAGTCGTCGTGATTGGCGAGCGCGCGAATCTTGCGCACATCCCGGGTTCGGGCGACATCATCGATCGCGAGCTCCTCGAGCAGAGTCGCGTTTTCACCATCAACGAGGCGCTACGCAAGGTCCCGGGTATTTACGTGCGCGACGAAGAAGGATTCGGCCTGCGGCCTAACTTCGGGGTGCGTGGTTTGAATCCCACGCGGTCTGGCAAGGTGTTGCTGCTCGAGGATGGGCTGCCGCTCACCTATGCTCCGTATGGTGACAACGCTTCTTACTACCACCCACCCGTGGAACGGTTCGAGCGCATCGAGGTGCTCAAAGGGTCGGGCCAGATTCTTTTTGGACCGCAAACGATCGCCGGAGTGATCAACTACATCACACCGAAGCCACCAGTCGACTTCGGTGGAACGGTGGCGCTTCAGGGCGGCAACCGCGGTTATGGCGACTTGCACGCCGAGATTGGCGACACGTTTGGTGACACGGGCTATATCGCCAACGTCACTTACAAAGAAACGGATGGTGCCCGAAAGAACATGAACTTCGAGGTGCTCGACCTCAACCTGAAGCTGATGCACGAAATCTCCGAACGCCAGGCCCTGAGTTTTCGAGCGAGCCTCTACGACGAAGATTCGCAGGTGACGTATTCAGGACTCACCCTGGCGGAGTATCAGGCGGACCCGCGCGCGAACCCTTTCCTCAACGACGATTTTCAGATCGAGCGTTGGGCCAGCTCGCTCACTCACAGACTCGAGTTCTCCGATCGCGCGACGCTCGCCACATCGATCTACCACACGTCGTTCGGGCGTGACTGGTGGCGCCAGTCGTCGAATTCGAGCCAGCGCCCCAATGACGCGAGCGATCCCGCGTGCGGCGGCATGGCGAATCTGTCGACGACCTGCGGCAATGAAGGCCGACTGCGCGACTACTGGACCGCTGGAATCGAGCCGCGCTTGACCGTGCGGCACGAGTTGTTTGGAATCGATAGCGAGGCGCAACTCGGCGCGCGTTATCACCGGGAGGACCAGCACAGGATTCAGGCCAACGGAAGCACGCCCACGGCGCGCACGGCGGGCACCGGCCCCAACGCGGGCGTCGTGGAAAACAACGATCGCGATGTCGAAGCGCTGGCGTTTTTTTTGCAGGAGCGATTCACGCGCGGTGCATGGTCGGTCACACCTGGAGTGAGGTTTGAGAAGGTTGAATACTTTCGCCGCAACAATCTCACCGGCCTGAGCGGACGCACGGACGTCAGCGAGATCATTCCGGGCCTCGGAGCCACCTATCGGTTGACCGACGACACGGTGCTGTTCGCAGGCGCCCACCGCGGGTTCGCACCGCCCGCAGTTGCAGACATCATCACGAATGCGGGCGGCAGCGTCGAACTCGATCCAGAGCTTTCATGGAACTATGAACTCGGCGTGCGCAGCACCCTGCGACCGGGGATCAGAGTAGAAGCGACCGTATTTCGCTTGGACTTCGAGAACCAGGTTGTATCGGCCAGCGTTGCCGGCGGACAAGGCGCGACGCTCACCAATGGCGGAGATACCCTGCACCAGGGCGCCGAGCTTCTGCTCCAGCTCGATAGCGAGAAGCTTCTCCAGACGCCCTACAACATCTTCCTGCGCACGGCGTACACCTGGTTGCCGGATGCTGAATTCCGCGGCACGCGTTTCAGTAGTGTTGCCGGCTCCACGACGGTGAGTGTCACGGGCAATCGGCTGCCGTACGCATCGGAGAACCTGCTGACCGTCACCACCGGTGTCACGACCAAGTTCGGGCTGCAGTTCCAGGTCGAAGCGGTGCTGAACAGTGAAGTTTTCACAGACGATCTGAATACGGTTGCTGTTACGCCCAACGGGCAACGTGGACGGATCGACTCGTACTCGGTGTGGAATGCAACGGCTAACTACGCGATTCCGGAAAGCGGCTGGACGTTCTTTGTCACCGCGAAGAACGCGTTCGACAAGTTGTACGTCGTGGACATGTCGCGCGGCCTCATCCCCGGTGCACCTCGGCTCATTCAAGGCGGCTTTACCTACCGCTTCTAGGCGACTTAACACGGCGACCTTGCGCTGGCGTATCGCGGCGGACGAAGTTCATCAACATCGCGGCGTTTGGCGTCCGTTCCATCCGTCACGACTGGGCACGACCAAGGCTCGTAAGACTCCCGCAATTGCCTGGTCGTATGCCTGACTCAAGGTCTCCTCATCCGCCAAAAAAGAGATGCTCGATTAGAATCTTCGTTCCGATTCCGATCAGAAGGAAACCTCCGAGCACCTCCGCCCGCTTTTTGCAAGGCGTCGGGTGTTTGGAACCCTCACCGTGTTCAGCTTTGCGGACTGGAATCAAGTCGCCCGACTGGGCTAAATAGCAATCGTGGTCTGGTCCAGGGTGAATGCCGTACGGAAGCCGCCGTGAATGGGCAGGAATACGTGACGCTACTGAAACGACCTTTCAAGTGCGACCGTACGGTCCAGCCAGACAGACTTGCCTTCGGCAATTCGATAGCCGGCCAGCTCAGATAGCGTCGCGCCTGCCAACATCGCGCGCACGCAGGCAATAGGGCCGCCGTGCGCTACGACGACAATGAGCGGGCCCGGCGGGATTGCGCGCCATGCTTTTTGACTTCGCTTGAATAACTCCGAGGTCGTCTCGCCGCCTCCAGGGCGAAACTTCGCTGGGTCGGTCAGCATGCGATCCATGGCATCCCCAGACTCACGCCATATGGAATTCCACGAGCGCCCTTCCCAACTGCCGAAGTCCCGTTCTCGCCACCGGTCATCCCCGCGCGGTTCGATTCCTGCGGCTTCGCCAATGAGTTCGGCAAGATTCGACGCGCGACGCAATCCCGAATGAATCACTGCGGAGATTTCGCGCAGCCCACGCCGACGCATGATGGCCCGCGCCAACTCCCGTGATTGCCTTGCTCCGTCGCGGCTGAGACCGACGTCGGTCCGTCCGTAGCATCGGCCACGCCATCGCAACGCGACCTGCGCGTGCCGAATCAACAGTACCCGTCCGGTCACGCGGCGATCACCGCAAGCAAGACGATGAGCTGACCTGCGTAGGCGGCGAATCCGAGGCAATCACCGGTGCTCCCACCAACTAGCCTTTGCAATAATCTGCTGAACCACAGTATGAATACGACGCCCGCCGCCGTGGCACCAAGCACGGCAAGTGGCGACGCCACGGCAAGCGGAAACAGCCCCGGTAACCCAAGAATCACCGCGAAAGCCGCGCAACCTGGCGAAACTTTGCCGCCGACATCCTTCGCAAGCGAGTTGGAAACCAGTGCCGGCGCTACGCTTACCATCGTCATCACCGCGAGGAGTCGGCCGAACGTCGCGGCGCCAATCACGGCAACGGCGAGGGTCGCAGCTGAAAGTGAATACGTGAGCGCGACCCGAAGCCCGAGTGCAAGCACGAGCGCAAGCGCGCCATAGGTACCGATGCGACTGTCTTTCATGATATCGCGTGCGTGCTCGGGATTTCTCCCGCCGCCGACCCCATCGCAGAAATCGGCGACGGCATCCTCATGAAAGGCGCCGGTCAATCGCGCCTCGACAACAAATGCGATGAGCACGGCAACCAGGCGCGGCCACCACTGATCGGCAAGAATTATCGTGAGCGCGGTAACGCCCCCGATAATCGATCCCACCAACGGAAACCAGACCACCGCACGTTTCAAGCCTTCGATCGCCGCCTCGCGCGACAGCGACGCGACACCGGGGACAGGTATGCGCGTCAGAAACTGAAGCGCCAACAACGGCGGCGCCCACGGCGGGCAATCAGTCCTCACGTCGGACTCCTAACTCTTCGAGCGACGCCACTCCATGAAGCAGCGACACCGCGCTATCGAGCAACGGCAGCGCGACAAGTGCGCCGGTGCCCTCGCCCAGCCGCATGTTCCAGTCGAGCAGCGGCTGCAATCCCAACGCCGCGAGTGCTGCGCCATGGCCAGGCTCGGAGGATAGATGCGAACCGATCATGCATGCAGACACGCCGGATTGCAGATGCGCGGCGATCAAAGCCGCCGCGGTCGCGACGTAGCCGTCCAGCAGCAGCACCGCACCTTGGCTCGCGCCCTGGACGAAGAATCCGGCCATGGCGACAATCTCGAAGCCGGCAATCGATGCGATCGCCGTCCGGACATCCTTCTCATAAAGCAGGCGCGCCCTCGCTGTTGCCTCCTTCACGATTTCGCTTTTGACCGCGCGCGTGGCGTCGTCCGCACCCGCTCCGCGACCCGTGGACTGCTGAGGAGATACGTCGGCGAGCAGACTGGTTAGACACGCAGCCGCCGTGGTGTTACCAATGCCCATCTCTCCGGCGATTAGAACCTTGTGTCCGTCTTCCAGGCCCAGTCGGGCTTCACGAACACCCACTTGCCACGCCGCCTCGAATTCATCGGAGGTCATGGCCGGGCCTTGCGCGAGGTTGTATGTACCCGGAGCAATGCGCGCGTGACTGAAGTGTGGTGCGACGAGGTCATCGAGCGAAGTGGCGACTCCCACATCGACAACCCTCAGATCGCATTGATGCGCTGCCGCCAAAGCGGTACTCGCCGCGCGATTCGCCACAATGGTACGAACCATGAGACCGGTCACGTCCGATGGCCACGCAGAAACGCCGCTCGCAACCACACCGTGATCGGCCGCAAACAGCACAATGCGGCGTGGCCGCACCAAAGGCGTGAGCGAACGCTGAATCAATGCGATCTTGGCCGCGAGTTCCTCGAGCTTTCCGAGGCTGCGTTTGGGTTTTGCCAGGGAATCGAGCCGCGCCCAGATGTCGGATTCGAAGTTCATAGCGGCTGCCGCGCGATTTCGATCAATTGATCCAGGCGCAGCGAACTCTCAAGGTTCCTGGCGAGTTCGTCGAGTGCGGCATCCACGCGGGCATGCTGTTGAACACCATCAGAGGTGGCGCCGAGCGAACGCAGCCATGCCTCGCGAAACTCCGCGCGATTGAACAGGCCATGCACATAGCAGCCAGCGACGAGCCCGTTGGCACTTGTCGCGCCATCGGCGGCGCCATCGTCAAAGCGCAACCACGCCGACGTTCCGGGCTCGATATGTGTGTGACCGACATGGATCTCATATCCCTCGAAAGCCGCTCCCGTAGAAAGGTCTGATCCGCGTACCTCTCGAACGAGTTTCGAGTTCATGAGCCTTGTGTCTAACGGCAGAAGACCCAAACCTTCGACAGATTCGGGTCGCCCCTCTATGCCATCCGTGTCGGTGATGGTCCGACCGAGCATTTGAAATCCGCCACAGATCCCTACGACGCGGCCGCCACGGCGAACATGGGCCGCGATGTCAATGTCCCACCCCTGCGCGCGCAGGAACTTGAGGTCCGCAATGGTCGCCTTGGTGCCCGGAAGAATGATCACCTGCGCATTTGCCGGCAGCGGCGTGCCACGCGGAATCATCTGCAGTTGCACGCCCGGTTCCTGTGCAAGCGCGTCGAAGTCATCGAAGTTCGCGATGCGCGAGAGCATGGGCACCGCGATGTGTAGCGCGCCTGAATTTGACTGCAACGAATCCAGCGCGACTGCATCTTCGGCCGGCAGCTTGCGCGCTGCTGCCAACCACGGAACTACGCCAAGAGCCGGCCATGAGGTACGCTGGGTGACTTCGGCGAGACCCGCGTCGAAGAGGCTTACGTCGCCGCGGAACTTGTTGATCACGAACCCCTTTATGAGTGCGCGATCTTCGTCGTCGAGCACCGCGTGAGTGCCCACCAGCGATGCGATGACGCCGCCGCGATCGATGTCG
The DNA here is from genome assembly GCA_043747875.1 of Pseudomonadota bacterium. Taxonomy (GTDB): domain Bacteria; phylum Pseudomonadota; class Gammaproteobacteria; order Steroidobacterales; family Steroidobacteraceae; genus CADEED01. Next base: position 27,933 of record JAYTOI010000031.1, read on the forward strand.
CCGATCATCACGACTGGCACACGCGCCGCGCGCGCGAAACCCATGTTCGCGATGTCATGCGTGCGCAGATTGGTCTCGGCGGGGCTGCCCGCGCCTTCGACCACGACAATGTCGGCCTCATTCGAAAGACGCGCGAAAGAGTCCAGCACGATCTCGAGCAACGCCGTCTTCTGCCGCCGGAAATAGCTCGTATCTGCTGTCTCACGCACGATGCCGCGCACCACGATCTGCGCGCCGGTATCCGACTGCGGCTTGATCAACACCGGATTCATGTGAACGCTCGCCGGAACTCGACACGCGATTGCCTGCAACGCCTGCGCGCGGCCGATCTCGCCGCCATCGGCCGCCACCGCGGCGTTGTTCGACATGTTCTGTGGTTTGAAGGGGCGCACTCTCATGCCGCGGTTTGTGAGCGCTCGGCAAACGCCCGCGACGAGCACGGACTTGCCCACGTCCGATCCGGTGCCCTGGAACATCACCGCAGCCATGCCACGGCTCCCACTAACAGCCACAGAATCAGGCACGCGCTCAGGTACACCATCAATGCCCGGCGAAGATCACTGACACCAGGCTTTGGACCGTTGCCAAAAGTTGGCCGCCACGTCGGCTCACCTTCATAGGAGACTGCTCCCCCAAGCTGCACGCCCAATGCTCCCGCCATTGCCGCCTCGCTCCAACCGGCGTTGGGTGAAGCGTGCTTGCTCGCGTCTCTCCACATGATGCTGAAACCACGAAAGCGTGCGAGGCAAAGGAGCCCACCGGCAATGCGCGCTGGAATGAGGTTCATGACATCGTCTGTGCGCGCTGCGGCCCAGCCAAAAGCTCGATACCGAGCATCTCGGTGGCCGATGAGACTGTCGGCGGTATTCACAGTCTTATATATAAAGAGTCCGGGCAGTCCTCCCACCAGAAACCAGAATGCTGGCGCGATGACACCGTCGCAAAAACTCTCCGCCAGGCTTTCAGTGGCCGCAGTGGCGATTCCCAATTCATCGAGCGCGGCGGTATCGCGGCCGACGATGCGTGACACATTCGCGCGAGCGCCTTCAATGTCTCCTGCCTCGAGCGGCGCGAGCACCGCCGCCACATGTGTGTAAAGACTTCGCTGTGCAAGTCCCGTCGTGGCGATGAGGAGCGCCATGACGATGGATATCCGATCGGCCAGCAGTTGCACGAGCCACGCGGCCACGCCGACGTAAAGAATCACCAGCAGCAACAACCCGGCACCTTTCACGTAGTCTCGCCTAGAGGAGCGTGTGTTCCATTGCTGCTCACGAGCGCTGATGAAGTCGCCGATCCAGACCACGGGGTGTCGAATCTGCCGATACAGAGTGTCTGGGTATCCCAGGCAAGCTTCGGCGACGAGCACGATGGACAACTGCTCGGCGTGGTCGAGGATCATCCGCGGTGGCGACGGAGCGGAATCACGAATTTATCCGAGTCCCCCGCGACACCAAACTGGGCGTCGATGCCGAAGGCTTCGCGCACCGGCTCAGGACGCAGGACCTCTTCGCTCGGACCACTCACGAGTACCTGACCCTCACGCATGAGCACCGCGAAGTCGGCGATGCGCGCGGCAAAACTCAGGTCGTGCAACACGAGCACGACGCCGACGCCCTCACCTGCGATTCGGCGCAATTGTTCCAGAACGTCGAGCTGGTGCGCAGGATCGAGGTTCGCCAACGGTTCATCCGCGAGCAGCCATTGCGGCTTGCCGGCGAGCACTCGCGCCAGCAAAACTCGCCCACGTTCTCCGCCGGAGAGCTGGCGTGCGGTACGCGCCGAGAGTTTCGTGACATCCGTCGCACGCATCGCTTCCTCGACCGCCTCCCGGTCTGCCGCCGTTTCGCCGCCGCGACCGCGATGGGGTAGCCGGCCGAGCGACACAAGCGTGGTCACATCGACGTCCCAGTGGACTTCTGGCGTCTGCGGAAGGAGCCCTATGCGCCGCGCGCGATCCCTGCGGTCGAGCGCAAGCACGTTAACGCCACCCAGTGTCGCGGCGCCTGATTCCGGGCGGCGCAGCCCGGAGAGACACGCGAGCAGCGTACTCTTGCCGGCCCCGTTCGGTCCTAACAACACGGAGACCTTGCCGGGTTCGAATCGTGTGGTCACGCCGCGCAACACAGGATTGCCGCCGAGCGCGAGGCTCACATCGACGGCTTCCAGCATTTGTGGTGCCGAAGTGTTCATGCCAAGGATTTCCGCAGTCGCAGCAGCATTGCGAGAAAGAATGGAGCTCCGAGCATCGACATGGCAATACCGAGTCTGAGTTCACTCACGGTGGGTGCGATGCGCACCAGACTGTCGGCGACAAGCAGCAACAGCGCCCCGCCGAGCGCCGACGGCAGTATCACAGCCGATGGGCGGCCACCTACGAGCGGGCGCACCACGTGCGGCACCATGAGGCCCACGAATCCGATGATGCCGGCAGCCGCAACGGAAGCGCCGACGCACAAGCCCACGCCGATGACGACCTTCCATTGCAGGACGCGCTCGTCCACTCCCATCGAGCGCGCGGCCGCTTCGCCGAGTGTCAGCGCATCGAGTGAACGGCCGGTGGTGAGAAGCACGATGATGCCCAGGCAGATCGCGGGCAATGTGATGCGCACGTCGTCCCAACTTCGGTCAGTGAGCGCACCCATGAGCCAGTTGACGATCTCCGAAGCGACATAGGGAGTTGGCGCAAGACTGATGGCCAATGTCGTCAGCGATCCGGCGATGCTCGCGAGGATCATGCCCGCCAGGGCAAACATGATGAGGCTCCCGGAACGCCCCGCGAGTAGCGCGAGCATCATCATGGCGACACCGGCGCCCGCGAGCGCGAACGCCGGCAGCAAGAAGGCCGACAACGCGTAACCAAAGTACACCGAAGTCACCGCACCCAGCGCCGCCCCCGAAGAGATTCCAAACAACCCGGGATCGGCGAGCGGACTTCGCAGGTAGCCCTGCATCACCGCACCTGCGGTGCCGAGTGCGGCCCCCAGTGCGACGGCGAGCACTGTGCGTGGAAAACGCAGCTCGGCAATGATCAACCAGCGGGGATCGCCCGAGCTCCACGCGTCCCAAGGCAGCCACACCTTTCCGGCCATCACCGAAAAAACCGCCGCAACGGCAATCAGTACTATGAAGAGGATGTTGAGCCGGACCGCTGGCACTCTCATTGCTTCACCAGCTCCCGGCGGATATCCGCAAGGCGCGCGGTCGCCTCAATGATGTTAGGTCCGGCACATCCGAGCAGTCGGAACGGGTACGGGCGAAACGCCACGTGTTTGGCAAGCTCTTGAACGGCGGGGTGACTCATCATGCGCTCGCTCATGGCCTCGGCCCTGCTCAGCGTCAGCACTACGGCAGGTGGATGATTGAGGAGATACTCGAGCGGGAGCACATCCCATTTCTTGAGCCCGTACTCGGCACTCATGTTCCTGAAACCGGTGAGGCCCAACAATTCGGCCGCGAGCGTTCCGGTACCAGGCACCATTCCCGCGCCCTGCCAGATAAGCGCACTGACCGGCGCTTCATCCGGAGCACGGGCTCGCGCGACGGCGCCTTCGATCTCCGCGGCCAGCTTCGCGCCGCGCTCGGGATGACCGACGGCTGCCGCAATTGCACGGATCTGCTCCAGACTCTGGTGGACACTCTCCGCGACGGGAAACTTCACGATTCGGATCTTCATGCGCTCGAGCGCCAGAATGGTCGCTGGCGCGACGTGCGGCCCGGACATCACGAGGTCCGGCGCCAAAAACACAATCTCCTCCGCCGTACCCGAAGTGGCATGGAAGCGCATCGCGACGTCGATCGGAATGGAAGTCGCTCGTGGGTCCTGTGAGTAATGACTGATTCCTACGATTTGTTCGGGATCGGCGACGCGCATCAGGATCGCATCCACGCAGGGATTGATCGAGGCGATACGCGGCGCGGCCGCCGCCTGAACATTGGCAACGGACGCAAACATCACCGCAAGCATGACGGTCAGCGTCTTCAATATTCGATGCCCTTCTGCGCTTTGAAGCCGGCTTTGAACGGATGCTTCACTTCCTTGAACTCGGTGACGAGGTCAGCCATCTCGATGAGCTGAGGCTTCGCATCGCGCCCGGTGATGCACACATGTTTGTCGACCGGGCGCTGCCGGAGAGCTTCGAGGATCTCCTCAAGTGGCAATGTGTCGGTTCGCAACACGATATTGAGTTCGTCGAGAATCACGAGGTGATACGCCGGATCCATGATGAGTTCCTTGGATCTCTCCCAGGCGGCACGCGCCGCAGCGATGTCGCGCTCGCGATCCTGGGTGTCCCAGGTGAAACCTTCGCCCATCACTTCGAAAGTGAGGAAATCGGGATGGGCGCGAAAAAACTCTTTTTCTCCCGTCTGCCATTTGCCCTTCACGTACTGGACGATGGCAACCTTCTTGCCCCATCCGAGCGAACGGATCGCCATGCCGAATGCGGAGGAAGACTTACCCTTGCCTCGGCCCGTGTGAACGATCAGCAGACCCTTTTCGAGGGTCTTGGTTGCCTGGATCATCGCGCGCGCTTTCTGCACGCGCGCCATGTGCGCAGCATGGCGCTGAAAGTTTTTCGGACCGTGGCTCATGAATGCGCCCTCGATTTAAGCGCCTCGCGCAGTCGGTTCCATTGCTCGTCGTCGGCGGGCAGACCAATGCGCACCAGCCGGGGATCTTCGTTGAAGGGACGGATCAGAATTCCGCAAGCGGCGAACTGACGAAAGAGCGTCTCGGCATCCGCGCAGCGTGCAAGCCGATACAGCGGTGTGCCGCCCACGAGTTCGAGACCCGCATCGATGAGCAGCGCGTCGAGACACGCTCCCGCATGCTTGAGCCGTTGGCGCTGCTTCGTTTGCCACCCCAAATCGCGATAGGCCGCCTCCCCAATCATCACGGCGGGACCCGACACGGGCCAGTCGCCGATGAGCTGTCGAAAAGACATCGCGTAGCTCGTCGAGGTAATGACGAACCCCAACCTCACACCGGCGAGCCCAAAAAACTTGCCGAAAGAACGAAAGATGATGAGGCTGTCGCTGGCCTCGGCGCACAAGCTGTTGTCGGGGGCCACATCTGCATACGCCTCATCGATCACCAGGGTGCCATTCCGGGAAGCAAGATCCTTGGCGACTGCCCGCAACCGGTCTGGCGGAATGACTCGTCCATCCGGGTTATTAGGGTTGGCGAGGACGATCACATCGTTTGAGCCGGCGGCCGACTCCAGAGAATCGGCGGACACTTCCATGACGCGCGAACGCTTCCACGCGAGCAGATGTCCCGAATAGCCGGGTCTCACTACCGCGACGCGGCGACCAAGGAATATTGGCTCAAGCAGTCGCAGTCCGAGGTCCGTGCCAGGCACTGCCACGACTTGGGTCCCAGTCTCCACGCCGAAAGCGGCGGCGGCGGCGAGTTCAAGTGCCGCCACCAGATCGTGCTCCGGCAACCGCGTAAACGCCGCCTCCGGTAGCGATGCGTGCGGATACGCCCACGGACTGATGCCGGTCGACAGGTCTATCCACGGACTCCGTGCCGCCGGGAACAAGGCGCTCGCCGCATCGACCTTGCCGCCGTGCAGGCGGAAAAGATCGAGCGACGCGACGAGCGCATTCATGGCTTCAGAAGTCGAAGCGCACGCCGGCGTAGAACGAGCGTCCGTAGGTGCCGTAGCGATAGACCGTCTCGTATTCCTCGTCGAGCAGATTGTCGACGCGGGCCTGCAGCAGCACCTTGTCGCCGACGGGATACGCGACACGGAGGTCCACGAGTTCGTAACCTTCCGTCACGCGCGTGTTCGTCGCGTTGTCGAAGCTGCGGCCGTTCTTCGTGTAAGTGACGCCTGTCTCGAGGCCGAACGTCCAGCGGTAGTCCACCAACACATTGGCCGTTTCACCTGGGCGGCGGATCAGCTGGTTGCCGAAATTGGGACTGGGTGAGCGGTTCTCCGAATCGATCTGGCTGTAGTTGCCCTGAATGCTCAGGCCATCCACCGGCGTCAGTGCGAGCGTTGCTTCGAAGCCGTCGGCGCGCGCCTGGGCCACGTTGTCATACGTGCCGAACGGACGGCCGGTGCAAATACCCGTGAGCGGTGCCGTGCAGGACACGAAATTGATGAGGTCGGTGGTGTCACGTTTGAAATAGGTGAGACCGATTTCCGCCTTGTCACTCCAGAACCGCTGCGCGATTCCGGCGTCCCAGCTCTCGGCCGTTTCAGGCGTGAGCAGTGAATTGCCGTATTCACTTTGCAGCTGATAGAGCGACGGCGCCTTGAACGCCTCATTGTAGCTAGCCCGCAGAGTCGTCGAGCCTTCATTCGGTGACCAGGCCAGGCTGCCGCCCGCGCTGGTGTGACCGCCGAATTCATCATGATCGTCACGACGCAGGCCGGCGATGATCGTGAAGTGATCGAGCGGCTTGGCTACGAGCTGCGCATACGCGCCATTGATACGCGCTTCGCCGCGGGTGATCGGGCCACCGAAGCTCGATGTATTGAACTTGGACGTTTCGCTTTCGACTCCAAAAACCGTTTCGAACTTCTGGTTGAACTCGAACGTGCCCTGGTATTCGATGCGCGCATTGCTGCCGTCGGCATCGAAAGTCTCGCTGGGATCGCTGTCCGGGTTCTGATTGTCCCGGGCCGTGTCGGTATACGCGTAGGCAATCCGGTTGTGGAAGCGGTCGTCGAGCAGATCGAAGTTCAGGCCGGCGTATCCCACGGCCTCGCGCGTGTTCGCATATTCCCGCGTGTCACCCAGCGCGAAAGTCGGCGGCGCGAATCCGTCGATGCCCACCTTTGCTTTGGAATACCAGCCGCGCAGATCGACCGAGACATTGTCAGCGATGTCTATCTTGAACTTGGCATTGGCGCCGAAGTTGCGATACGAGTCTTCTTCCGTACCGCCGCGGGTTTCGTTGAACGCGGAAATACCGTCGGTGTCGTAGCCGGTAACGCCGATGCTGGCCACGACCGGACCAAACCTCCGCGCCACATTGAGGTTTGCCTGAGCGGTATTGTTCTCGCCGTATTCAACCCGCGCGGCGCCCTTCAATTCGGCGGTGGGCTCCGCTGTGGTGAGGCTCACCACTCCTCCGATCGCCTGACTACCCCAGACGATGGACTGCGAACCGCGCAGAACTTCGACGCGCGTGATGTTGCCCACGAGCATGTTGCCGAAGTTGAATCCACCGCCCGGTGATGACGGGTCATTGAGTTTCACGCCATCGATCAACGTGACCGTGTGATCACTCTCGGCGCCACGAATGAAAAGCGATGTGCTCGTCCCCACGCCACCGTTGCGCACGAAGGACACGCCCGGCACGGTGCGCAGCACGTCCACCATGACGTCGTTCTGGCGCGTAATCAGCGACTTCTCGTCGATGACGGAGACCGACTGACCGACGTCCGATGCGGGCTGTTCGGATCGAGTGGCGGTGACGACGATGACTTCCTCTGCCCACGCGGGCAGCGAAGCAAATGGTAAAGACAGCAAACAAGCACGATGAAATGTGCGCATGAGAATCCCCGGACCAATGACGAACCCCGGAGCCGCGCGGGCGCGGCTCCACCTTGTCGTCACGCGAGGATTTCCTCGATCACACGGCACACCCCGGCCACACGAAGGACAGACCGCGTCAGGTAGGTCTCCTGGCTTCCGAGTCATCGCACTAGCCGGCCTTCCCGGAGTTACCCAGTGGCATATCGGCCAACACTCTTCGGTCACAGTTGCGGGGGCAGCCCCGGATCATGGATCTTTCGACCCACTTCCGGATTCCCTTTTCATCCCAATTTCTGGGAACCTGACGCGGCGCGAAAGATAGTTCAGGGGCAGATGGGGCGCAAGATGGCCAGAAGCGGCAGAGTGATTTTTTTTATAGGCGGGGCCCGGTCGGGGAAGAGCCGCTTGGCGCAAAATCGTGCCGAATCAATGGCTGGCGAGCTGATCTACATTGCCACCGCGCAGCCAGCGGACGCCGAAATGGCCGAACGAATTGCGCGGCATCGGGACGACCGGGATGCGCGATGGCAGACGGTCGAGGCCCCCATTGACCTGCCGCAAGCCCTCTTGAAGAACTGCACCGCAGGATGCGTGGTCCTCATCGACTGCCTGACCCTATGGCTCAGCAATCTCATGATGCAGGATCGGGACATCTCGGCCGCACAGCGCGAGCTACTTGCGGCGCTCGGCGCCGTCGATTCCAACGTGCTGCTGGTAACCAACGAAGTCGGTATGGGAATTGTGCCGGACAACGCCCTAGCAAGACGATTTCGAGACGACGCGGGCCGACTGCATCAGGAAATCGCCGCGAGCGCGGATGAAGTGTGGTTCGTCGCCGCTGGAATCGGACTGCCTCTCAAGACCCCCTAGTGCGCGGGCATCAATTCAAGCGCCGCGCAGTGTTGGCCCTCAAGGATGAACTTCAAAAAGGCCGCTGTAGTTGGAATTCTGAATAATCCCGGGACAACTTTCTTCGACATCACGCCGCAGCCTCGACACAAACGAGTTCACTATCTCAGCAAACTCCACTTTCGAAATCGTAATCCCGCAGGATGAATAGCTGGCCGAAACTGCAACTTCATCGTCAGTGCGATTGAAGGTCAACGTCGCGTCATTTTCGGTGAAGTCGAAAATCGCTTCTCCGCTGGATTGGGAGTCCAGTTCGCGGGATATCCGCAAGAGCCCAGAAGCCGCATCCCGCAGTGGCACCCAGCGCCAAGCCGCGCTGAGATCACACGTGTCGCTTCGCAGTATCAAGTCTCCAAGGGACAGGTCGTAGCGCAGTTGCGCGACATCCGCCGTGGCAAGGTCAACGCGATGCTGCGGTTCGCTCGATTGCGGCGCCAATTGGTAGTCCATCTGAACCATGTCCAGTACCCCAATGCGAAACATCCGTGGTGACGTTGTTAGGTTCATCTACATCAACAAGCAGTTGGCCGGTCGCACTGACTGGGCCTCCCCCTCGAGAGCAGCCGCAGAAGTCTTGGCCGTGCCGCTTCAGAAGCTCATTCATCCGCCTGATGGCCGGCTCTGAATTGGTCCAACCGTGAGCGCACGATTGGACAGGCGTCAAGTGCGTTCATTGCAGGTGAGTTCACCGCGCTTCCTTCCCCGAAATTTTGTACGCCAGTATGACTTTAACGGATTTGCTGTCCATGTCTGGCGGTGTGAGATAACGAGCCTTCGCTGCAAACTCGAAGCGCTTGCCGGATGACTTCTTTACAGCGGACGGATCGATGCCGTCCGCCAGAAGCTGCCGCGCCAACTGATGGCGCACTCTCGCCTTGGCGAGTGGAACGTCTGGATAAGTTCCAAGAGCGAGTGTTTTGAACTTCCCCTCGTATCGGTAGTTGTAGCGCCAGTACCGACCGCCATTCGGAGCGACCAACAGGTACAGCCCACGGCCATCGAACAGTTTTCGCGAGAATCGCAAAGACTTAACTTTCCGCACTTGTGTTGCCTTCAGCATGGCGCCACCTCAGTTCTGGTGCATTCACGGGAGAGCGCATCTGAATCATTCGTCAGCGCCCGATCCCAAAGTTGTTTCAGTGACCACCTACTGCTTTGTCCGCCGCGGCCAAATGAAAATTGTCCCTTGCGAATTCGATTTGCCAGCTCGACGCCTGCAAATGTAATGGCCGCGGTATTGAATGACTTCAGGCCCAACATCGAGGCGCAGCGGCGTTTGATCGCGCGGTGGTCCTGTTCGACAATGTTGTTGAGATAGCGGCAACAGCGAACCACGACTGATTTCCGTCTGAGGTCTTCGTGGCCAAGCAACCGCAAACCTCGATGGCTCGCGGCATTCCCGTCGAGATTCACCTTTCGTGGCATCGAGCGATTTGTAGCCACGGCCTTTCGGAAGAACTCCTGCGCAGCCTCCATGCCGCGATCCGAGCGCAGCAGCGATCCGACGGACTTGCCATGCTTGTCGACCGCGCGATACAGGTAGTGCAGGCCAATCAAGTGATGGCTTACCGGAACACAACAAGACGGCCGCGGCAGGAAGAAATTCGCTGAAGTCGCACTGCGGTTCCTTCAGGAACTCGATAATCCGGGAGCGTCTCGAGATTCGCCCGCTTGAGCTTGGCACGCACACACGCAATGGGGCCCCCATGCGTTACGACGACTACCAAGGGCGCATCGGGCAGCTCGCGCCAAGCAGCCCAACTGCGCTTCACAAGCTCCGCCGCTCTCCTGGGCTCAGTGCTCTTGGCTGTCGGCCGCAAACAATCCTCAACGGCGAGCAGGAGTCGAAGTCGGTCGTTCCTAGCAACGTTCTGCCATGAACGGTTGTGAACTGGCGCCCTTGTTGGGCGCCTGGTGCGCGCGTCGGAAAGCACGCTCTGATGACCGTGCATTTCGGGCCATTAATTGGTCGCGATTGCGTGGCGCGATATCAAATCTGCGGACTCTTGCATTTGCCGCTCGCTCCGGCCAACTACTCCGTAGCTTCCAGCGTGAGCGCATACGTGTGGCTTTCGGCGCGGGCTTCCGTGCCAGGAACGGTAAATCGATATCGCAGCATCGCGTGATAGATCCCCGGGTCGATGATGCGAAGGCTGACCGCGCCATCCGCGGCGCTCATAGCGGTCGCGGCGGCGGGCGCATCACCATTGTCCGAGAGAGCGCGCTGCAGGCTGACTTGCTGCCTGGCGAGTGGGCGTCCGTCGTACAGCACCTTGAAACGCAGCTCACCACCCGCTAGCAATTTGTTCGGATGCGTGAGCATCTGAAACTCGAGTCCTTTGTTTCGCGGAGCGAGCACGGCGTCCGTCGGCGTACCTCGCGAGACGTAAACTTCCGCACGCGTGATGCTCTTGATGTCGTAGACCAAGCCGGCTGCCGTCGCGATGTCACCCTCCCTCAGGAACTTCCACTCGCCGTCCGCGATGGTCGCCTTGGCAGTGCGTCCCTCGCGGATGCCGCTCGAAATGCGATAGCTCCCGGGTTGCACCGTTTCGACATCGAGCACGCCCAGATCCTTCGTGTACACAGGCACCAGTGCGACGTCATGTCCATCGGGCTGTGTGACGTGGTAGCCGGTTGCCTTCATCGCCACATCTGGGATGAAGAACTTCTCGGTGAATGACGCCTGCACACTCACGTGGTCGCGCTCGCTCACATCGAACTGATTCGGCAGCAGGTAGGGAGAATGAGCCGGCGCGTGTCCGACCATGAGCAACATGGCCGTCGCGGCCAAAAAACGTTGTTTCGCTGAACTCATGATCTGCCTCCTGAAATTGCCAGGAAATACCAAAACCGGCTCGATCCCGAATCGGTTTATGCGGTCGACCGAAGCTCGCTTGCGCTTCGGCCCCGGCATCAAGCGCATCGAATGTGGAAGACCCTTCGTTGCACGGCGGCCGCCCTGACGTCAACGGCGTGCGAGGGCGCGAACCTCCGGTTCGACAGCGGCGCGGATCAGTTGCTGAGCTTCCAGGATGCGTCCCTCCACAGGCGTCGTCTCGTTGGCAAGCTCATAGACGCGATTGAGCGCCTCGGCCACTTCCGCGCCTCCCGCCACGACGATCGGTTTCGTGCCGGCCAGCAGCGTTTTCCATTCCTTTCGCACGGCCGCCCAGTAGCCGGCCGTTCGCTCCCAATAGATGCGCGTCGGTGTGAAATCAAAACCCGTGGTGCGCCGGTACTCATTGATGCCGACCTCACGCGCAATGTACGGGTGATCGGTCGACGCGCGATCCCACTTCGTATTGTCTTGCTCGTGCACCCAGCCCCAGGGCGTGATGGCGTGGCGATTCACGGCCAGCAACACGTCGTAGTCCTTTCGCGTCGAATACTCGCGGCGCGGCAGCGGCCGCCAGGTTGGCTCCGACTGCCACGACGAATACGCTCCGTCGTGTTGCCAGCGTCCGATGCTTTCATAGCGCGGCCCGTCGTTCACTTCGTACACGGCCTGCGTCCACGCGCCGCGCGCTTCGGCCGCCTTGAGATGCCGTCCTTTCCATCTGCGGTCGCCGGCGAACTCGCGCAGGTCGCGATCCTCGTACGTCCAGTCCTGGCGCCAGTGTTTCACGACGTGTTCACCGTCCTTGCTCACCAGAACGTGCTGCAGAACAATGTGCTCGCCCGAGTCTTCGACGACGAGCACAGTCTCAAAGCCGCCGGCTTTGTCATGCTTGTGCTCGTAGCCATCGCGAAAGCTCACGGTTTCATCGAACTTGAACTTCACTTCGAACTCGCCCGCCATGGCGAGAATGGCCTTGCGATCCTGATCGAAGGTGCGCGGGCCGGCGCCCGCGGCGAGCTGCGTCACAGCCAGCAGGCTTAACAACGCGAAGAATTTTAGATTTGCGCTCAGGTTTCTGCTCATGATCAAAACTCCACTTTGAGGCTGGCCGACAAGTTGCGGCCCGGGCGCGTGTAGCGATCGATCGCGGCATCGTTCGCCGGACGGCCGCGGACATCGGCCCACTCCCAGTACTTCTCGTCGGTGAGGTTGTAGAGACCCGCGTTTAGACGCATGTGCTCACCGAGTCGGATTTCACCGAAGAGGTCGACGACGGTGTAGCTGTCGGGCAGAAACTGCGAGGTCGCCGGGTCGATCTTGTTCTTGCTGTCGACCCAGGTCACCGCGAGCCCCGCCTGCCAGCGTCCCGCCGTCGGTTGATAGTTGACACCCGAGACGATTCGCAGAGGATCGATGGTGTCGAGCGGCTGACCAGTCTCACGGTTGTTACCGCGCGCGTAGCCGATGGCCGATTGCCACACGAATCCCGCGAGCTTGTCGCTCGCGAATCCGAACGGCACCGTGGACTTGAGCTCGGCGCCGTAGATGCGCACGGAATTCAGGTTCTGCGACTGGAATTCGAGCAGGCCGGTCATCGGATTCACGCCCAGCGCCGCGAACGACTGAATGAAATCGTCGTACGTGTTGTAGAACGCGCTCACGTCGATGCGCAGACCGTCGCTTGAGTACTTCAAACCGGTTTCGAAGTTGTCGCTACTCTCGGGCTTGAGGTTCGGATTCGGTAGCGTCGTGTAGCCTCCGGCGAGATTCGTGAAACCCACGTTCACGTCGCCGTAAGGCGGCGCGCGAAAACCATAGTTGTAGCTCGCGAACAGCGCGAGCGCGTCCGCCGGCCGAAATACCACTCCGAGTTTCGGGGAGATGTTGTCATCTTCGACGGGCGCCGGGTTCACGCCCGGGTTGTCGGCTGCGAAGATCGCATCGCTGCGCGGCGTGAGTTCGTACCGATCAAAGCGCGCGCCCGGCGTCACGATCCAGCGGCCGAAGCGCATCTCGTCCTGTAGATAGATGCTGCTCGAGCGCGTATCCGAGATCGGGAAATCGCGCACCGGGTAGAGGTCCGGACCAACCTGCGAAGTCACGGTGCCGGCGGTCAGGTTGGATTCGGTGCCGCCGCGCAACTGCTCGGTGCGCGTGTCGAGATACTCAAGTCCAAAAGTCACGCGGTGGCTGCCCGGGCCGGCCTGCCACGTCTTGTGCAGCGTGACCTCCCCGCCCGTCAGACCCTGGTCGAACTCGAACACGCGGTCGCGCACACGCAGCGACGTCGTCGGCCCGGTCCGCACCGTGCGATTCTCGGTGGTGTATTGGCGCGTTTCGGAGCGCTGGTCGTAGATGCGCCACACGCCGCCGTCGAGCAAGGCGTAGCCGAGATCGCTGAACTCGTGCTCGAGCGAAATACGACGCCGCTCATCTTCGTCGTCACCGATGAGCCGCGTGGTGTCGAGCGTCGGCGTCGCCGTGCGGCTCGAGATCACATCGGTGAAGACGTCGTGACGCGACTGGTCGAGTGTGAGCCTGATGAGCTGCCCGTCGCTCACGTCGAAAACACCCTTCAACAGGACGCTGTCGCCGTAACCATCCTGCGGATTGGGCACGGTGCGCGTGGCGTTGAGCGACGCTTGCGTTCCCTGATTGTCGTAGTCGCCGCTCTCCTGGCGAGTGTAAATGGCAAGCCCTGAGAATCGGCCGATGCGGCCCGCAAAGCTCGCCGAACCACTGGTGTTGTCGTGCGACTCGCCGTAAGTGCCTCGAACTCCGAAGTACACACTCCGATCGTCACGCAGCAGGTCGGATGGATCCTTGGTCGTCAGCGCCACGACTCCGCCGATGGCGTCCGAGCCGTACAGCGAGGACGCCGAGCCGCGCACGATTTCGACGCGTTTAAGCAGGTCGAGATCGATACCATCACGTGCGGAATTGGAGAAGCTGCCAATCGCGAACGTATCCGCGATGCGTACGTTGTCGAGCTCAATGAGCACTCGGTTGCCGCCGATTCCGCGCACGTTGAAATCCGCGAGCCCGAAGCGCGCAACGTTGTTGCGCACCGAGACGTTGGGCTCGTAGCGCACGAGGTCCTTGATGTCGCCATCGATGCGCCGCTCGACGTCCTCGGTGGTAATCACGGAAACGGTTGCGGGCACGTCGAGCAGCGGCGTCGCAATCTTCGTCGCGCTGACGGTGATCTCGTCGAGCGGCGGCCCGGGATCGGCTGCGAACGCGGAGCGCGCGAGTGTGGCTGCCGCGAACAGCGCGGCTGTGGTGAATTTCCCTGCGAATGTCATGGCAACCTCTCGATGATGTCGCGCCGGATGACGCGAACGAGTTGGCTGCCTGGATGGGTGGCTGAGGGGGCTCAGGTCATCCTGGGTGGCTGACGGGTGAAAACGGGCGAGGCAGTAAGTTGGCCCCGGAATTACTTAGTGAGGATCAGCTTGCCGCTGCGAGTGACCTGCAACAGGTAACCCTCCGCAGCGTGGTCGATCCAGATGCGGTGCGCTCCGGCGAGCAGTTCCTTCGTCGACACAACACGCTCCGGTCCCTGCGGCGCTTTCACTGCCGCCGCAGGCTGGGATGGCTCATCTATATGTGCTGGGCGCAATCGAGACCTATAATACGAACGCTTCTCATTTGCGTCGAAGCATAGAATGACGCTTCACTCATTGCAAGCACCTATCCAATCAACGCGTTACGTCAAGACGGCATCCCGACAACCAATATGACAATCACGATGAGCAGAAAACCGCTCTCGTTGATCTGACAGAGACCCAGGAAAACTCGCGCGTTGGCCAAAGCACTACAACCAGAGAACGCGAATCATTATCATTCGCTCCGAGGCCATACCGGCGACTTCAATCAGGGACTTGCATCGATGATTCATTCAACTGGACGCGCACCGACTCTCGCGGCGGCCCTCTTCATAGCGTGCACCGCCCACGCGGCCGACGCGGCGACCAATGAAATGGACGAGGTGCTAGTCACTGCAGCCCGCACGTCGGCGGAAGCCGGCGTCGGCGTGCTCGGCAGGCGCTCTGTTCTCGAGACTCCGCTCTCGGTCACAGGTTACACGGCAGCGATGATCGAGGACCAAGGCGCGCGCTCAGCTTCCGAGGTGCTCGCCAACGATCCGTCGATTCGCGTTCAGTCCGCAGGTGACGGCAACTACGACTTCTTCTCTCTGCGCGGTTTCAGCATCGCGGCGTCCGCGTTTTCGCTCAATGGACTCTATGGTGTTCTACCCTGGAATACTTTTTCACCCGAGACCGTCGAGCAATTCGAAGTCATTCGCGGACCCTCGACCACGCTGACCGGCGCATCGCCCTTCGACAATCCTGGTGGCAGCATCAACATTCGGCCCAAACATGCCGGTGATGATGCGATGACGCGATTCACCGGCTCCCTGGATGCGGGTGGACAGGCGGGTGGGCACCTCGATGTCGGCCGCCGCTACGGCGCACAAGGCGAATGGGGTCTGCGAGTGAATGCCGCGTACCGCGACGGCGATCTCGCCCGCGAGCATCAGTCGGAAAAGGTCCGGCTCGCTGCCGTGGGTCTCGACTATCGCGGCGACGCCTTTCGCGTATCACTGGATGCGGGATACCAGAAGTTCCGAACCGACGGCGCCAACTTCCTGTTGTACATCTACGAAGGCACGGAGGTACCGCGGGCGCCGGAGCTCGACGAGAACGTGTCGCCGGAGTGGGCGTTCGCCGATTCCCGCGACGCCTACGCGGCGGTGCGCGTGGAGCTGGATGTTCGGGAGAACGTCACGCTGTACGCGACCGCGGGCACGCGCGATCACGAGAGCAGTATCCTGAATCCATACTCTGAGATCGCCGACGGCGAAGGCAACCTGGTCGTATATCCGTATCAGGAAGCCTATTTCGCCAAGACCCATCTATCGAGCGAAGCCGGGGCGCGCCTCAAGTTCGAAACCGGATCCATCAAGCACGAATTGGTGTTGAGCGGCTCCATGATTCGCTTCGACACCGGCTGGCTCGGCACCTATAGCGACGGGTTTACCGGCTTCGACCCCTATGACTCCAATATCTACGATCCTAACTACCCACCGGCGCCCGACCTGACCGGCGCGCCCACCAATGCCGACGTGCAACTTCGAAATCGCCTGGCCGGTATGTCGCTGATCGACATGATCTCGACGTCCGACAGTCGGTACCAGCTCATGCTCGGATTGCGGCGGCAGAAGTTCGACATCGAACGGCTCTACGATCCGGAAAATCCGTACAACGACTCGGCCTGGTCCCCTTCTGTGGGAGTGCTCGCGAAGTTGAACGATCACCTGAGCGTGTACGCCAATCATCTCGTGGGCTTGTCGCAGGGCCCGTTCGCACCCGTGGGCACGGCGAACCAGAACCAGCCCTTCCCGCCGAGCAAGACGAAGCAATACGAAGCGGGCGTCAAAGGGTCGTTCGACGGCTTTTTCGCAAGCGTGGCGCTGTTCCAGATCACCCAGCCCGCCGGCCTGACCGATCCTGACACCAACGTGTTCGGCATCGACGGCGAGCAACGCCACCGCGGCGTCGAACTCACCTTCTCCGGCGACGTCGGCGGTGGCTTCCGGCTGCTCGGTGGAGCTAACTATCTCGATGCCAAGCTCAATAGCACGGCCGGTGGTCTGCTCGACGGTAATCGAGCTCCCGGAGTGCCGGAATTTGCCGCCAACCTCGGTGCCGAACTCGACGTGGGCGCAGCGCGCGGCCTCACGCTCACGGGTCGGATCATCTACACAGGCAAGGAATATCTCTACGGCGACAATCTGCAGCCCATTCCGGATTGGACGCGGCTCGATCTAGGTGCGCGGTACGCCACCGAATTCGGCGCGACGCCGGTGATCTTCCGCGTGAATCTGACCAATGTGACGGGTGAGGACTACTGGGCTTCGGCGAAGGGCTTTGGCCTCACGCTAGGCAGCGCTCGCTCGGCACTCCTTTCGGCGACGGTATCGTTCTGAACGAGGGATTCTCCATCCGTCCGGTTTTCGTCAGGCTGCACCGCTGGGTCGGCCTGACACTCGCCGTGTTGCTGGTCGTCATAGGGCTCACCGGCGCCATCATCGCCTGGTTCGAGCCGCTCGATGAGGCCGTGAATCCAGACCTTCACTTCGTCGCGCCACAGGGTGAACGACTGTCACCGCTCGCGATTCGCGAGCTGCTCGAGGCGGGAGATCCGCGCGCGCACGTCTACTTCATCCATTTTCCACAGGAAGCGAACGAATCGTTCTATGCCTACGTCGAGGGAAAGATCGACCCGCGGACCGGCAACGTTGCCGACATCGGCTACGACGAGGTCTTCGCAAATCCGTACTCGGGCGAGCGCATCGGTGAGCGGCAGTGGGGCAACTTTTCGTTCAATCGCGAAGACCTCATATCGCAGATCTACTTCCTGCACTACTCGCTGGTGCTGCCCGAAGCGCTTGGCGAGGGCTTCATGGGCTGGGTAGCGTTTGCCTGGGCTATCGACTGCTTCGTCGGCCTGTATCTGACGTTCCCGCTTCTGCGGCGCCGCAAGGAATTCGAAGGAAAGCGCGAAAGTTTTCTAAGCCGCTGGTCGAAGTCGTGGAGAATCAAGGCACGCGCCGGCAAACATCGGCGCGTTTTTGATATCCATCGCGCCGTAAGTCTGTGGATCTGGGCGATGCTGCTGGTATTCGCGGTGTCGGGATTCGCTCTCAACATTCCCGACACGTACGCCACCGGTATCAAATCCATCGCGGCATACGAGGACATCGAAGAGACGCCGGACCTCGCCATCCCGCTTGCGCAACCAAACGTGTCCTGGGAAGAGGCCTATTTGGTCGGACAGAAATACATGGCCGAAGCGGCCGCGAACGAAGGATTCACCATCGAGCATCCCACCGCGTTGATCTATCGCCGCGAGAAGGGAATCTATTTCTACAAAGTCCAAAGCGATCGCGACGTGGTCGACTACGGCATGACGGCTGTGGGCATCGACGGCCGGACCGGCGTGCTTACAGGGGTCGAGATCCCGACCGGCGATCGCGCCGGCAACACATTCACGAGCTGGATCATGGCGCTGCACATGGCAATGGTCGGTGGCATCGCCTGGAAAATCTTCGTGAGTTTCATGGGTCTCGTGGTTGTAGCCCTCACGGTGACGGGGGTTTGGATCTGGCTCAACAAGCGCAGCGCAGAACGTCGGCTGGCGCCGAGCATCTTCAGCCGCGGCGACGCACCTTCGACTTCAACACGATGAAACATGAGCTACTGCGCCGGCGCAAATGTCGGCGCTTTGCCGAAGTCGTCCCGGCCGAAAGCCACTTCGTTGAAAAGGTACGGGTAATAGAAGCGCCGCAATTCGGCGTGATACGCCCGAATCGAATCCTCATACGCGAGCTGCGCCGGTAGGTCGGTCGCAGCCAGTCGATGCAGGAACGCCTGCGCGGCGACGGGAGGTAAAACCACCCCGATCCGCCCCGTGAGACGCTGCCTCTTCAGCAACCCCTCGCGGTACACCCTCGCCTGCGAAGCCACACGCTCATCACCGACTTGATGGAATGCCAAATACCACTTCCAGTGGAACTGTCCGGTGATCGGTGGTGTGTTCCGCCATTCGGGATGGCTCAGGAAAAACGCCTGCATGGTGTCTTCCTTGGGAATGTCCCACGCGGCATGTACCGCCTGGCGATGCGCGAGCGTCAGTTCCATGCCCTGATCGACAGGTGCCGAGCGCGCGATCATCGCCTGCGCGCCGGTCGGCAGCGCCAACGTCAACGTGGCCCAGCTCGCGACCAGCACGCCCGCGACAGCGGCAGAGCTCATCTTCAACGTTCCGACGCCGCGCACGACGAGCGCCCAGAAGATGAGATAGGCGAACACGACCGCGGCGAATGCGCCTGCCGATGTCAGCGACGCACCCTGATACCAAGCCGCAATCGCGAATGGCGTGAGCAACGCAACGGACAGCAGCGCCATGCGGAGCGAAACACGAGCCCACCAAACACGACGGATGTTTTGCGATATCGCCGTGAGCAGCGGGAGCCGGCCCGTCTCACGCTCGCGTGACACGAGGTCGTGCAACAGCGCGATGATGAACAACGGCGCTAGATAGATCACGACGAACGCAAGATCAAAACGTCCCGCGAGCGCCATCTCGGGATTGAACGATTCATTCTCGTAGAGCTGCGCCTCGAGGCCGAGCGCACGGACACGCAGCGTCTGAGGCGCCACGTCGCGGAAACCCAGCGCGGCAAATGCCAGAGCCGAAGGCGGATTCCAGGTCGGGTGAAAGCTGTAGTAAGCCGCATTGCCGGCGTCACCGGTCTTGCTGATCCATGTAGCGAGCGCGTCGGTCTCCTCCGCTTCCAGCGCGAGCAGACGTCCTTGCTGTTCGCGCTGGCGGTCGACTTCG
Source organism: Pseudomonadota bacterium (assembly GCA_043747875.1). Lineage (GTDB taxonomy): Bacteria > Pseudomonadota > Gammaproteobacteria > Steroidobacterales > Steroidobacteraceae > CADEED01. The sequence continues at coordinate 47,590 of JAYTOI010000031.1, forward strand.
ACGAGACCCGTACAAACTGCCGCGATCGACAAGACACACAACAGCACGAGAGCCAGGACCGACGTACGCGAGCGGCGCAACAGCAACCATTCGTGGAAAAACGAGCTCATAGACCACTCCTTGCGGTACGCCGCCAAACCAGCGAGAGACCGACCATCAAAGCGATGGCCCATGCGAACAGCATCGCCAGCGCGGGCAGTGTGCGACGAAAGGTTTCCGCCGGCTTCTCCGCGACGTAGTGGAAATCTGGAATCGCCTGCCAATGCTTCGAGTCGATTCGCGTGCGCCGGTCGAGTTCGGCGTCCTTCGATCTGCCGGTGTCGTCCGCAAAAGTCACGGCGTCCGCTTGCAGTTGATTGAGCTTCTGTACGAACTCGTACCGATACCGCTCGGCCTGCTCGACGAACCGGCGATGGGCGCCAAGGTCGGTCTGCGCAGCAGCCATGGAAAGCCGGCGAATGGCTGGCAGCGGGCTCAACGCCGAGAACGCATCGAGCGTTCTCGCCTGGCGCTCCAGGATTCCAAAGGTCCGCGCGGCATGCCGATCGAAGAGCTCGCTCGTCATGCGCTCGCCCTCGACCGCAAGCAGACCTTTGTAGTTGACGGGCAGGTCCTCGACGCGCGTGACGCCGTAGCGATCGAGTGTTTTCTGCTTGAACGCGGCGAAGTACGGATCGTTCTCGTCGTGGCTGTCGCCGGTGCTCCGCAGCTCGCGCTGCACCGCGAACTCGGTTTCGAACCGCGCGGGCACGGGAGCATTCAGGGCCGCTACTTCCGGCGCGAGCCGCGGCAGCATGACGATCAGAACTGCCCACGCGCCGAGCAGGAAGCGCAGCGCCGCGCTGCTGGTTTTCGCAATCGCGGAGACCAGAACAACCGCAAGTGTCCAGATGAGCAGATAGACGCAATAACCGGCAACCATAGCGAGCCACGGCTCAAACGCTGCGCCAGCCGCGAGAATCCCGAGCGCGATAACGGCGGGCGCCGTCGCGACGACACCGGCCGCCAGCAGGGCCAGCGTCTTGCCCACCAGCAACTGACGCGGCGACACTCCCGACGACAGCACCAATCGCAGGCTGCCCCGCTCGCGCTCGCGCGCGATGATTCCTGCACCGAGCACGATGAGCAGCAGCGGCAGCAACGTCTGCAGGACGAACGCGGGCGTCAGCTGGCCGAACCGCAGCAGCAAGGAAGACTGACGGACATCCGCGAAGTTGGCGCTGTTCTGGCGGTGACCCTCCAGATAGATGACGCTGCCGGCGAACGCGTCGATACCGGGATCGAACGCAGCGAGCGGGTCGAGCGGCCGGAACGCGAAGTGTCCGTAGTGGACCATGCGATGCGGATGACGATTCGGCTGCGCGTCGAACTCGACATCGGCTTGCGCCTGCAACCGTGCTCGCGTCTCGTCAGCGACCCGCGCGCGCTCCCAACCGACGGCGGCGGAGACGCTCGACAGCAGCACGACCACGGACAGCGCGATGGCCGCCATGCGGCTCCGCCACAAGACTAACAACTCATGCCAGGCGACGAGGCCGATCGATTTCATGGGCGTACCGCCGTCGCCGTGAATCGTTGATGCAACGCTCGCACGTCGAAGCGCGTCGGCCCGCTGGCGCTTGCCTCCTCCGTCAACACACCGTCGGTCAGGAAGCCAACGCGATCGGCGATCTCGGACGCGGCCAGCAAGTCGTGAGTTGTCATCAGCACCGCGACACCCTGCTCACGCAAGCGCCCGATCAGCGCGTTGAGATCGCTGATCGCGCGCGGATCGAGGCCCGAGGAGGGTTCGTCCAGCAGCAACGCCGGTGCGCGTCGCGCAACCGCGAGAGCGAGCGCGACGCGTTGCCGCATGCCCTTCGAATAAGTCGCGAGGCGCCGATCGCGCGCCGCGGCCTCGAGCCCGACGGCATCGAGCGCGGCATCGATATCTCTCGGCTCGGCCGGGGACGAGGAGAGTCCCAGCAGATAACGCAGGTTTTCGCGCGCGCTGAGCTGCTCGAACAGCGCGACGTTCTCCGGCACATAGGCGAGCTGCGCGCGCGCCGACTGCAGTTCCGAGACCGCGTCATGACCCGCGACGCGCACCGAGCCCTTCGTTGGCTGCACGAAACCGAGGAACGCGTGCAGGAGCGTTGATTTTCCCGCGCCGTTACCGCCCAGCACCGCATAGACCTCACCGCGCCGCACGGATAGCTGCACTCCGCGCAGCGCGTCGCGAGTACCGTATCGGCAATGCAGGTCCGCGGCTTCCAACATGACTTCGGTATTGCTGTTCATCGTGATTCCCTCAAAAGTGAACGCCAACGGACAGGCTCACGTTTCGCCCGTCGCCGGGTGAATGAATCGTGTCCGTGCCATCAGCACTGAAGTCGAAGACGTACTCGTAAGACTGATCGAACAGATTGTTCACCTGCACGCTGAAGTCCCAGCCCTTCCATCGGTAGCTCGCGCCGGCATCGACCAGCGTGTAGCCGCTGAACTGGCCGCCTTGGTTCGCCTCGTTGACGAAGTAGTCGCCCTGACTACTGGCGTTCACCCGCAGAGTGAGCTCGGGCGTTGCTTGAAAGCTCGCGCCGAGAGCCGCCGTGTAGTCCGGAATGCTGCGAAGCTCGTTGCCGGTGAATGCGGCCATGCTCTCGTCGGCGACCAGGATTTCCGAATCGATCCGCGTGTAGTTGGCCCAGAGCGACAGCCGATCGTGGGGCTGCCAGCTCGCCGCCAGATCGAGACCTGAGCGATCCGTCTCGCCCACATTGCGCGGCGTGCCGTCGACCGTGACGAACTCGTCGCTCGCGCGCTGCTGCCAGTACGACAGGCGAACGTTTGCGGCGCTCACCGGTCGCCAAGTGATCCCCACCTCACCGCCATCATTGACCGACACGTCGCGGGCATCCGTCGCACCCGCCGTATACGCGGCCGCACCGAACGGATGCTGAAAACTGCGGCCATAGTTCGCGAACAGCGTGACCGATTCGGTCGCCGCCACGAAGACATTGAGCTTGGGCTGCACGATGTTCCCGAAGTCGAACATCGTTCGATCGCTACGCACGCCAGTCGCGCTGATCTGCGTGAAGTCGCCGTCTAGCCGATCGATGCGCACCGCCGCATTCCACGACAGCACGTCGTTCGGCCGGTGATCGACCTGGACATATCCGCCGCGCGTGTCGAAGTCGAAATGGTTGTTGCGGATCACGTTGTCGGCATTGCGCTCCCGCGTCTGGTTGACGGTACCGAAGCGCTGTTCGACGTTGCGTTGATGCTCGGCATCGATACCGAAGCTCACCTTCCATTCGTCGGTTAGGTCCCAACCTAACGAAGAACGGAAGCCCACCTGCTGCTCGTCATCGAACCGGTCCTGAACGGAGCCCGCGGCCGAGAATCGCACCCATCGTTCGCGCTCGAATTGTTGCCAGTAGGCTTTCGCCGAGAAATCCACCGCAGCGCTGAGCACGGAGTCGAAGTGCAGGCTGGCGTGCATCGTGTCCTTCTCGCCGCCATCCTGGCTGGCGTACGCCGCCGAGCTGCGCGGTGCGGCGCGGGCCTGCGCGCGAGTCAGATAGCCGGGTGCGTCGCCTTCATAGCCGGCCATTCGCGCGATCAGCGCGAGCGAAGTGTCGTCGGAGAAGTCGTAACGCCAGCGGCCCGACGCGACGAACTTTCGCAGGTCGGTGTGATCGCGATATCCGCCCGCCTCGCGGTAGCCGGCGAAATAGTTCTGAGTGAGACTGTCAGTTTCGAGGCCGGTGTACGCCTGCACCTCGCGGGTGTCGTAGCTTCCGGCGGTGGCCTCCACTTCCGTTTCGCCCACGTCCGTCCGGCTGGCCAGGCTGTAGTTGCCGGCGATGTTGTACAGGCCGTATTGCGCGTCGCTCGTGCCTTTGAACACCTGCACGGAGCCGATGCCGAGAGGAAACAGCTGATCCATCTCGGGATACCCGGCATGCAGGTTCGACGGAATGCCGTCGATCAACAGCTTGACGTGCGGCGTGCTCCCATCCCCCGCGAATCCGCGGATCGAAATGTCGCTGTTGATGATCCCCTGGTTGAAGCGCGACAAATACGTGCCCGGCACCTTGGTGAGGAGCTCCATGGTGTCGTCGACATGCTCGTATTCGAGCTCGTCGCGACCAATGAGGTCCACCGATCCGGCCAGCCGCTGCGTGGCTTCCGATGTCCGGGTTCCAATGACCACGACCGACTCGAGCTTGCCTCCCTCCGCCGATTCGTCAGTGATGGATATTGGTTCCTGCGCAGCAACGGCCGTTGTGACGAGCGCGCCGGCGAGCAGTGAAATGCAGTCAATGGGCTTCATCGAAGTTCCTTGTTGTTAGAAGCGCGTGTAGAGGCTGAGCTCGACGCTGCGCGGGGCCGCGATCGTCAGCTGATCGGGGGAGATGTCGGTGTAGTCGGCGTAGATCTCGTCGGAGAGATTGCGGCCGCGCAAGGTGAGTTCTCCGAATGGCAGGCGGTACGCCACTGCCGCCTCGAGCGTGGTGTGCTCGCCGACCCGGATGCTGTTCGCGTTGTTGGTGTAGTAGCTCCCGCAGTAATGCAACCCACCGCTCAAGGTGAGCGGCACGTTCTGCAATTCGAGATGAGCGAACAGATTTCCAGTCTGCTCCGGCACGCGAGATGGCGTGTTGCCGCTGCGGTCTGCGCCGCCGGCTTCGATGAGCTCATCGAAGCGCGCATCGAGTGTCGATGCATTCACGTCGATCCGGAATTGCGGCGTGATCTGCGCGGACAGTGCGATTTCCACCCCTTCCGACGACTGGCGCCCGCCTTGCACGCTGATCGTGGGGTCCGCCGGGTCGCGAGTCACGATGTCGTCTTGCTCGATACGAAACGCGGCCAACGTCAGATTGACGCGGCCTTGCCAGAAGCTGCTCTTGATCCCGGCCTCAACCGCCTTGCCCGTGGTCATCTCGAACGCGGAATTCGCCGGCGACAACGTGAACAAGGTTGCTGGCGGCACGGCCGCGGTGCTGTATTGCGCGAACAGCTGCGTCTCGGGTCGCAGATCGAACACGGTACCAATGCGCCAGGTGATGTCGTCGAATCGCTTGTCGACCCGTGTGGCGATGCCCGTGTTCAGGTTGTTGCCCACGCGATCGACCTCGACACGGTCGCGTCGCAGACCGGCTACGAACAGCCAGCGGTCGGTCAGATTGAGCGCATCCTCGAGGAACACCGCGGTGGTTCCGACGGTGTTGTCATTGTCGGCTCGCGAGGGAAACAGCGTCGCGTTGTCTCCGTCCGGAAACTGACCACGATCGGGCGCATACGGATCGACTGAGGTCGTGCTGCCGAATCGCCGCTGCGTAAAGAAGTCAACTTCGCTGAATTCCGTACCGAAGGTGATGCGATTGCGCAGCGCCCCTAACTTGAAATCCCCGGCGAGCGCCAGGCGCTCGGTCCAGTAATCGAAGTCGTGCGTGACGATGCCCGTGCTTCGGTTGACGAGATTCGTGCCGGCGTTGTATCCAAAGAATTCGGCGTTGATGAAACGCCGGTCGGAGCGATAGACATCGAGATCGTTTCGCAAGCTCCATGCTTCGTTGAAGCGATACTCCGCGCCCGATCGCACCCAGACGGTGTCCGAATCCACGATGCCACCGTGCACGTTGAAGTTGACGTCACGCATCGCTTCATCGAGCACGCGGCCGTCATCGCTTTCCACCAGATCCGAGGGTTGGCGAGCGACAGCGCGCGGCACCAGCGGCGTGCCGAAGTATGCGGTGTCGTAATCGTCGCGCGAATAGTCGACGGCGAGATTCAGCGAAAGCTTGTCGGTCGGCTTCCACAGTCCGCTCACCGACGCCGCGGCGAATTCCGAATTCGTGTCATCGACATAGCCCGCCGAGCGGCTGTAGCTGGCGACCCCTCGCAGTGCCGCCCGATCGTTCAGCGGCAGATTGGAATCTGCAGCGAGGCGGACGCTGTCGAAGCTGCCGTAGGACATCTGCATCGCGCTTGCGCGAGAGTCGAGACGTGCGGACTTCGGAATCAGATTCACCGCACCGGCGAGTGCGCCTTCACCGTGCACGACTGACGACGGGCCCTTGAGCACTTCGATTCGCTCGAAGTTCCAACTGTCGATCACTCGCGTGAAGTAGGCGGGAATGCCGGGACGCGCGCCATCGTAAAGCAGCGACACCGCCCCGCCGGAAAAGCCCCGCGCCGACAGCATCCCCGGACTCGTCGCGGGATTCGCGGACGTCACTCCGGGCACGCGATTGAGCGCTTCGAGCGTGTCACGCAGCCCTAACTCGACCAACTGCTCCTGAGTGAGCACAGCAATCGTGGCCGGCGTTTCGCGCAGCGTAAGACCGCGACGGCTGCCCGTCTCTGAACGCGTATTCAAAGGAATGCGCTCGCCCGTCACCACGACCTCGTCGAGACGCGACTGGGCGAGCACAGGCATTGCAAGGAGCAAGCCTCCCGAAGCCGACACCAGGGCCATTGCGTTGCTGACTACACGAGACATTGAATTCTCCATTCGTTGATTTCTTGAGAGGGGTTCACCAGTCGACCGCCACGTAGGCGGAGGCCTTACGACCTGCGATCACGTCGTAGGCACCGCTGCCGCGCAGTTCGTATCCGTATTCATCCGTCGCGTTGGCGATCGAAAGGCGCAGCGTTGCCGGAGCGGTTCGTAACTTGAATTTCCAGCGGGCCCCGAGGTCGATGAGTGTTCGAGACGGCAGCTCCACCGCGTTGTCGCGCGTCGCGGCGGCGCGGCTTACGTATCGCGCGCCCGCGTCGAGCGAGAGCCGCGATTGCGGCGTGGGTTGCCAGTTGAGATTGCAGAGCAACGTCAGCTCGGGCTGTCCGACCGGTCGTTCACCGACGAGGCCGGAAGCGACGTCCGGCCCGGACACACGCGGCCGCATTGCAACTGCGCCCGCGACGACATCGACGCCTCGACCCGCGGTGCCGGACAAGGACAGTTCGACGCCGCGATGCGTGACCTCACCCAGCGATGCGAACCGATTCGCGCCATCCAGCGTGAAATACGGCTTGCTGATCTCGAACACGCCCGCCATGAGCTTGATGGTGGGCGTGAGCGCATAGCGCAGACCGGCGTCGGCCTGCCGCGTGATGATCGCGGGCAACGCCTCGCCACGATTGCTTGCAGCATCGGGCGCCACCCCGCTCTCTTCGAGCCCGCGCGTGAAACTGGCGTCCGCCGTCAACGCGTCGTTGAGTGAAAACGCGCCGGAGAGGTTGTACAGCCACGGTTGATCGCGAGTGATCGCCGGCTCCGTCTCGGGATCGGAGAATCGCTTCTCGTATGACACGCGCTGAATACCGGCGCCGAATTCGGCTCGCTTGCCCATGCGCAGCTCGTACGCAAGACCTGCGGACTGCTGCGACACCTCGTCGTGGGTCTGCGGACCGAATTCGAAATCCGGCTTGGGCGCCAGGACTTGCACGCCCGGCTGCGCGATGCCCAGATCGAGCGAGTGGCTGCCGCCGTATCGGCGATGACGATCCCGCGCACGGATACTGAAGTGCACACGATGCTGGCGCGCTTCCGCGTTCACAGTGCGGGTGATTCGCAGCTCTCCGCTCGTCGACGACACCTTGCTATGCGGATCGGCGACGATCAGACGCCGGGCGCTGCCATCCTGCAGCAGATCGAGCAGAAAGTTCGCGTACGCCGCGCGGTCGTCATACAGGGAGTGGAACAGGCCGAGCCGCGCCTGCCAGCGATCATTCGGGGTAAAGTTTGCCGATATGCCGCGATTTTCAGCCGTACTGTCGTAGTCCACCCAGGACGGACCGTCGAATCGACCTCGCCGCACCCGTGGCGGTAGATAGTCTCCGGCCGGTATGTATATCGGGCCAAACTCGTCATCGCGCGCTTCAGAACGGACGGCGAATGCGGAGATGGACGATTGCGCCGAAGGGGTCCAGTGCAACAGCGCTCCGCCGTTTCCAAAAACGGCGTCCGTACCGTTGTGATAGACCTCATCGTTGAGCGCGAATCCCGCGTTGAGACTCAAACGATCTACCGCGAGCGGCAAGACCGCGTCTGCTTCCAAACCGCGGCTGTTCCAGTCGTCACCGGCGACGAGCAGGCTGAACGCCGCGTCATTGCCAGGAGCCTTCAGATTGTGTTCGACGATTCCAGTCGGCGCCGGAAACGGATAACTCTGCGCCGATGGGCCCACGCGGATGAGGGTCGATCGCCGTACGCGCGAGTTCAGTGTCCAAACCTGATCGAAGTGCAGTCCGTCAACGCGGACATTGCCCGCAGCCGTCGGCGAAAACCCACGAACGTTGCTGGTCGTGTACAGCCCGAGCGTTTCGCGCCCGATCGTCACGCCAAAAGCGTCGTCGGCCGCGGTCACGGCGTTTTCTTGCGCACGATCCTGAGCCAGCGCCGCAGCTGCAACCAAAGCCGAGCTGCACGCGAACAGCAAGCTCGTGGCGAGCCTGTTTTTCCGGCGGATACGATCATCCGCGCTCGAGAGCTTCATGGGTCTCCCCGCGATCTACGCAGCAAGCGCATGACCGCGACGAGCGTCAGCTCGCGCGGGTTCAGCGTTCGATGAATTCGGGAATCTGAAACAGCAAACGACGCATGCCGACGCGCGCTTCAACGAAGAAGCAGCACGAGGCAAGCAGCCGTCAGCGGGAGTTCAGACCGCCGGGGGACCGCGGATGAGGTAGGAGGAAGGAGCTTCGCCAGCGTAACGCTGCTGAGGCAGCGTCAGTGCAACCGCAATACGCGCAGGTGCGATGGCGACATTCAGAACCGCCGGCGCGGGCGCACCGGAAGGAAGCGAAAGGCAGAACGCGCAGGTCGTCTTGCCCTGGCCGTGCGCGCCTTGATCTTCATTCGCGTGCACATGCGACGCAAAAGCGAACAGCCAGAAACACAACGCAACGCTGAGTACGAATACCCCGCGGCGTCGTGCCACTGCTGCCTTGTTCATCGGATATGCAAACGATTCACGCACGTGATGAGTCTCGCTTCACACGCATTGTGGCGTCTCGCACCGAGCTAGCCGAAAGCAGCATTTTTTATTAGGCGCATGGACCAGGCCGCGGCTATTTCCATACGACATGCGCCCCCCCGATTGCTTGTCGTTTCAAAATCCGACGCGGACCAGCAAACGAACATCACGGCCCGGCAGGATCACATCATCCTTGTTCAGCGCGACGGCGTTGCGTTGCGTGCTGTCGGTGAGATTGCGTCCAACCAGCACCAGCTCGAAGTCCGGATTCGACGCGATGGGACGCCAGCCAAATTGCGCGTCCACCGATGTAAACCCCGCGGTCTCGGTCTCGTAGGGCGCCGTGTCATCCTGTTTGCCCGAGTACTTGATCAATACGTTGCCATCGAAGTCACTGCCGACCCACGAGAGTCCCGCTCCAACGCGATACGGCGGAATTCTTGGTACGTTGCCCCCTCCGTCATTGAGCTTCGCACGTACATAGTCCGCGAGAACCAGCGCCTCCAACCGGCCGGCCGCACTTTCGAATAGACCGAAGGTGGTCTTGGCCTCGGCACCATAGAACGTCGCGTCGAGCTCTCGGTAGATGAGCTCGTCCAGCTCACCTGAATCGTCGTCGAAGCAACTGCCTTCCTCGTCGCAGGTGCGCCCCGTTAACTCGCCGAAGATGAAGTTCTGGAATCGCGCGGTCCACACCGAGCCATCAAACCGAATCGCATCGGTGCGCACGCGAACGGAGCCTTCGAGCGAATTGGCACGTTCTTCCTCGAGCGTATCGTCCCCAATCTCGAAGGTGGCGGTCGCTTCGTGCAACCCGCGCGCATAGAGCTCGGTCTGTGCGGGCGCGCGCGCGGCGCTCGAGAACGTAAGTCCGAAACTTAGCGCCGGAGTTGATTCGAACAAGACCCCGATTGAGCCGCTGATGGGCGTGAAGCCCCGTGATGTCGCGATATCCGACGCAGGCGTGCCATCGACAGTCACGTCTTCAATGCGAGCACCGAACTGAATGCGGATATTCCTACCGGCCGGAGCCTCACCAAACGCGAATACGGCGTTCGAGTCCGTCGTCGTCGGAAGCAAATAGTCCTCGGCCTCACCCAGCGCGGAGAAGTTTTTGCGCTGCACCTGGAATCCGAGAGCCGCCCCCGACAGGAACCCCATGGGACCGAACACGCCCTCCGCGCGCGCATCCCATTCCTTATCTTTGAACGTCGCGAGTGCGGTCCCCTCCGGATCTCGCTCGCTGTGCTCGTAATCCGCGTAGCCGCCATCGATGGTCAGCGTGCGAAACGCTCCACGATCGATGGCGAACGAGGATCGCATCAGTTGCTTCGTCTGCTTCATGTCGATAAATGCTTCTTCACCGGGAATACCATACTTGGAGTCGTAGTGAACAACCGCTGCACCGATTCGGCTTTTGTCATTGTTTCCGAAGAAGTACGAGCTGCCCGCCGCGAAGCCGTCGCCCTTGAAGAAGGAATTGGACTGCGTGCCCTCCGGCGTGTCGTAGTCGTCGGTCTCTCGCTTGAATCCATCAGCGTGGAACGCGAACTGCCCCGCGCGCCCGCCAAAGTGTGCCGCGCCTTGACGCGTATCCGCATTCGTTCCGTAGGTGCCGGAGACTTCACCTTCGAACGGAACGTCGTGCAAGGCGATCGGCACGCGATTGTTGATAGCGTTTACTACACCGCCGATCGCCTGGCTGCCATACCGCAGAGTTGCCGCACCACGTACGACTTCGATGCTTTCCGCCGAAAGCGGATCGACCGGCACACCGTGATCTGGCCCCACATCCGACACATCGAAACTGCCGATGCCGTCCTCCAGAGTTTTCACCCGGTTGGCGTCGAATCCCCGGATTACCGGGCGGCTGGCACCCGACGCGAAATTGGTTCCGGTTACGCCCGGAACGTCCGCCAGCGCGTCCGCAAGATTAGCGCCGCCGCTGCGCAAGATCTGGTTGCGGTTGCGAGTTTCGACGATGGTCGCCAGGAAGTCCGGATCACTCGTAATCGGCGAGGCAGTTACAACGACGGTTTCCATGCCTGCGGATTTGGCGTCCGACTTGTTGTCGTCCTTGTCATCGGACGTCGCCGGGTTTGTCAGTGCAATCGACAGTAGCGCCGCGGTAGCAGGCGCAGAGAATTTCCGTAACATTGTGATTCCCACCAAGCTGATAGTTAGATGCGTGCGGCCGTCTGGCGCGCAATGCATCTGATGGGAGGGATGAACAACGCCGCCAAATGCAGCGCACTGAGGCTCATCGCCCCCGATGGTCAGATTGCGATCAGCTGACCGGGGGACCGCGGCTCTGCCAGTGGTAGGAAATCGCAGCGATTGCAGAAACCGCTGGCTGCTCGACGACGCTATTGGAAGGTTGCCCGAGAATTGCCAGCGAAATTCCGCCCGACGGCAGCGGGGCTATCGAGGCATGTAGAACGGCTTGGCACAACGGACAAGCGGGCTGGTTTCCAGTGTCATCTGTGCCGGAGTCCTGGCCCGCATGCAACCCCGACGAGTCTGAACCCGTCTCGCAATTTTGTATCGCTGCAGCTACTTCGCTGCAAAAATCTTTAGCGTGGATGTGCGTCTGCGCCACGAAATTCTGCGCCGTGCACGCGAGCAGACATAGCAGCGTAAGCGCGATTCGCGAGCCCGAATTGAACCTAAATCGACGCATCAGACCTATCGTGTTGATTGCGAGCTTATAGAAACATCATGGCTGCACGGCTCGCTGTGTTGCGCACTTCGAACGTCAGTCATGGGCGAAGTTCCCGGGTCTGACGCGCGAGATACGGCCAAACATAGGGGCTTACTTCCGAATGCGCAACCGGCGCGTAGCGTTCTTACAACGATATGACACTCGGGTCTGCCAGCCGGCATCGGCGGGCCGCCTGCTATCACCTTGCCGGAGCGTCGTCGTGCAAATAGAAGTCACCATCCGGCGCAGTCGCGAGCCAGCCGCACCCTAGATCACCGCGTGTGACGATCTTCAGAGCATAGAGTTTCCCAAGGCGCATTTGCCGAGGGCTCGCTTCTGTATCGATGGGTCGATTCCATCCGCAAGACACGTTCGCGCAACCCGGTGACGGGCCCTTGCTTTGGCGAGCGAAACATCGGGGTAGGTTCCCAAGGCGAGGGGCTTATGTTTGCCTTCAAATCGGTAGTTGAAACGCCAGTATCGACCGCCGTTAGGCATCAGTAGCAAGTACAACCCGCGGCCGTCGAAGATTTTGCGCGCGGAACGCCGTGGCTCGATACCAATACACGCGGTCTTGCGAGGCGGGTCGACTCGTGAGTTCTGGTGCATTGGCGGTCGAGGGCTCGTAGACCTATGCGGCGGTGTCTCGGGACACGAAGACGGCTCCAGTGCCAGATCCCATCGTTTTTTCAGCGACCAAGTATCGCAATGACCAGTGCGCCCAAATGAGAACTGCTGCTTGCGAATTCGATGCGCCAACTCAATGCCGGCAAACGTGATGGCCGCAGTTTTGAAAGACTTCAATCCCAGTATCGAGGCGCAGCGCCGCTTGATCGCGCGGTGGTCCTGCTCAACGATGTTGTTGAGATAGCGGCAGTAGCGAACGATGACGCCTTTCCATTTCGGATCTTCGATTCCCAGGAGTCGCAGCGCCCGATGACTCGCGGCATTGCCGTCGAGGTTCACGGTGGTTGGCCATTGCAAACGATTTGTCGCCACTGCATTGCGAAAGAACTGCTGCGCGGCATCCATGCCGCGATCCGCGCGCAACAGCGATCCGACGGTTTTGCCTCGTTTGTCGACCGCCCTATATAGATAGTGCAGTCCGCCTCGGACTGAAACCGCGGTCTCATCCATGCGCCAGGAGGAATTCACCGGCCGTGCGAAGCGATTCCAGCGCTCCTCGTACTCCGGCACATAGCGCAAGACCCAGCGCATGATCGTCGTGTGCGACACGACAACGCCGCGCTCGGCCATCATCGCAGCCAAATCGCGATAGCTCAGCCGGTAGGTGATGTACCAGCGAACACAGAGCTCAATGGTTTCGGTCTGGAACCTGCGGCCTCGATAAATCGGGTCGCGCTCGATT
>JAYTOI010000032.1:0-14803 GCA_043747875.1 Pseudomonadota bacterium
ACAATTGCTGTGACAGCTACATCCGAGTCATTCGGGCGCGCGGCTCATGAACACGAGTTGTTTGCCGTCGGCAGACCATGGTTCGACGCCGAGCGAACCTTATCGAAGCTGGCCACACTTGCGCGGCCGACCGCCGACGTCGGTGAGCTGCGTGAATGCCCCAAGTGGCTCGGCACGTCCTTCAAGGGGTCGCCTGTGTCGGCAATGAGATCTGCACGCTTGCCCGCTTCGAGCGGGCAGGGCTAACAACACGTACAACTGATTGTCGATGTCTAACTAACCTGCCATCTCCAGCCGGCGCATCTCGGTGGCGAGCGAGGTCAGCACCGCATCGTCGGCCGCATCGCGCACCAGCCATTCTTCCATCTGCGCTCCGGTCAGCTCGCCGGTGAGCGGCGCCTGGGCGCCGCCGAGCTCGGTGAGCTGCCGGCTCATGATCGTGAGGTCGGCCTTCGCGAACAGGCGGACGATGCGCTCGCGCAGCACTTCTTCATGGGTGTACGCGCGCCGCATGTACTCCTCGAGGTCGGGCAGATCGAAGTCGCCCGATACGCCGGATTCGACCGGCGCCGGCGCCTCCGGCTCGCGCTCGGGGCTTGGTTGCGCCGCGACGTCCTTCGCGATCTGTTCGTAGTCGATCGGGGTGTCGCGCAGCCGTTCCCACACCTGGTCCATCGCCGACAGGTCCAGGCTCTCGAACTGTTTCAACATGCGCGCGCGCGCTTCATCCTCCGTGAGCTCCGAAGCCGGAGGCTCGTCAGGCAGCGACGCGAGCAATTGCGCAGCGCGTCGCTGCATGCCCAGCTCGATGAGCGAGTTGAGGTTGACGTACAGATGGTAGAAGGCTCTGCGGTCCATCGGATGCTTCAGATGACGCCCACGTTCTGCAGCGCCCAGCTCGACGCCATCACCAGCGGAAGCGGCACGATGAAACGCTCCGGGTGCGCCAGCGCCTGGGCGACCACCACGCGCAGCGTCGCCAGCATCTTGGCGAGAATGGCGACGATGACATCGGCGGTGAACTGCGCGCCTGCGACCATGTGCACGCCTGCCCACTTCGCCGCATCGGCGAGCAGCGACAGGATGAGGCCGCCGAGCTGCGCGGACTTGTAGATGCCGGCGTGGAGGATTTCGGCCAGGAGATCGATGCCCGTCACCGCGATGATGGCCGCAGTGCCGAGGGCCTTGAGCACGTAGTTCAGCATCTTGAGCAGGATGGACAGTGAGTGCACCGACGCCACCTGCACCCAGTTGCCGTTCGCGCCCGCGTTCTGACGCCACGTGACCAGCAGGCTGTTGTCCTTGTCGACCTGCGCCGCCGACTTGCGCACGCCTGCCCAGTCGAGACCGGCGACCGACCGCATGTACTCGTTCATGTCGTGGTTGTTCATGCTGATGGACTTCGCCGTCGGCGAGACCAGCGTCATGTTGTTCTCGTCACGGCGGCCACCGTTCACGTGCACGTACGGGTACGGGCCGATCAGCGTGATCGGATCGAGGTCGTGCGCGACGCGGAAGATGTTCTGTTTCTTGATGAGGTTCTCGATGAAGACGTGCGAGCCCATGCCGCCGACGCGCGGACTGCCGAAGGTATAGAGGCGCACCGACTTGCCCGCTTTCGCGTAATGCCCGGCGATGAGCGTCGCGATGCCGCCGCCCAGGCTGTGGCCCACCACATGCACCGTGTCGGCCGAGCCGATCACGCTGCTGTCGCGCTCGAGGCTGGGCATCACGCTGTCGAAACAGTGCTTGAAGCCCTTGTGCACGAGGCCGAGGCCGCCGCACATCGTCAGCGCGCCGCGCATATCGGTGAAGAGGTCCGGTTTCCAGGCCATCTCGGGCCGCGTGCCGCGGAGGGCGACGACGACGTGCTTGCGGCGGTTCTTGCTGAACGTCAGCGTGTAGCCGAAACCGGAAGTGGTGTCGTAGCCCGTCTTGCCGGTGTGGATGTTGCCGAGCTGTGCGTTCGATCCGAGGTCGGTGCCTTGCAGGGTCGGATTCACCTGCTTTCCTTCGGGCTGGTTCTTTCCCCGATCCCCCTTTTCGAGCACGCGGTTGCGAATGTTGTCGGCGCTCTCGATGCCGGCCGGCGTGACGCCACTGCCTTTCTTGAAGTCGATCCACCTGCCCAGTGTGAAGTAGGCATTGGTCGCGATGTGACTCGCTACCTGCGGACTCAATACGTCATCTGGAGTTTCAGCCACGGGAGGTTCCTCGAACTTTGATGTGAAAGCGCTTCATGGCAGTAGTTTGGCCAGGTCGAGCGACCAGACGAACCTGTGCGAATCGTGACGCCCGCGGTTGTCCGTGGACTCGATCCACAGCTTCCGGCCGATCACCGTCCAGCGATCCACGCTGCCGTCTTTGGGCGCGAGCTCGAGCACAGTGATGCCGCGCGGATGGCGCGGCGAGAAGAGGAGCACTCGCGTCGGGGCGAAGTAGTACTGCTCCAGCCCCAGGCGCGTGACTTTCGTGGCGTAGACGACCAGCGCCGTGTCGGCGGAGGGGCGCGCGACGTTGAAGAAGCGTCCCATGGTCGCGAACGGCGCGAGGTTACGAATGGTGCCGGCGGCGCGGTCGTACAGGAACAGCCCTTCCTCGACGCGCGGCACGCGGTAGTACATGCCGATGAGCACCAGGCCGCCGGGCAGCGCCGCGACATCCTGGGGAAAGTAGTTAGTCCACGACGCCTGGCCGGGGTCGAATTGCACCGCGACCTGGCGCGCGAAGGTGTTCTGCGGGGAGAGCTCCCAGAGCTCGGTGCGCCCTTCGGAGCTCAGCTTGACGACGGCCAGCGCCGCCAGCGAGGGCATGGCGGGCGCCACGTACGCTGCGCTCGCGGCGTCCCCGGCGGGCGCTGGGCCGAGCTTCGCATCGGGCGGCACACCATCGACCGAAAACCTGGAAACGCTGCCGGCCACCGGCTCGATGGGCAGGCCGGGAGTGGTCGGAAACGCGGTTTCACGGACCAGAGCGGCGCCCACGTCTTCGTGCACAGTGCTCGGCGTCTCATCCGCTTTCTTTTTCTTGAAGATGGAAAACATCCCGTTCTCCGATTCGTTGGCCGGGGTGCCACAGGCGCTGCCCAAGAGCAGGCACGCCACGCACGCCGCCATGGGTCCGATACGAAATCGACTTCTGATGCGTGGCAACTGACGGCGCTCGATTCCTGAACAATTGACCCACTTGCAAGGCGCTTCGTGGGCGCAGCGCAGAGTAAATAGCACGCGCCGTGAAATCCATCCCGCCATTACCTAACGTGCGTGACGCAACGTCAGGTTGTAGCGAAAACCGCTGGTAATTGGATGCGACCCCTGCTTCAGCGGCCGTACGGCGTGATACACGAGCCATTCATCAACGGCCTGTTCGCATCCTGAAGCTAGTCCAGAGGATGTTCCGGAAGGCTTCAGAACCTTGGCAACCCGCCCACTCAGGGCTCAAGTCCTCGGGTCTTGCTGCGCGCGACGAGTTGATCTTCCTCGCCGTTTTCCTGTACGCCGCAGGCGAGGACGGCTACACGCAGTATCGTGGAGCGATTCCGGGCGGCATTCGCTTCGATAACGCGCGTGCGGACATCGCAGCCGCGCGCTGGCATCTTCCGGATCACCACGTCATTTCGCCCGGCCATGCCAGCCTTCATCGAGGCACGCGTACCCTCTCACACGCCGAAAAGTTAGACTACGGACCGCCGCGACAGAATCAGTCTGCGGATCGAAACGGAGAATTCAGCGGATGCGCACCCGGCGAGCGATTCTTTGGCTGGCGATTTCTGGATGGGCGGCGTCAGTCGCCGCCGGGCCCGGCGAGTGGACCAACGTCGGCATACCCGGCGCATCTCTTGGCAATGTCGAATACGTGGGTGATGGCGTGGCCATCGCGGCCACCAGCGGCGGCATCTACCGCACGACTAACCATGGAACCAGCTGGATGTTGATCCGCGCCATGGGGGCGCCCTCGGTTTTCAGCATTGCCGTGAATCCCGCCAATCCCGATCAGATCCTCGTGACGGGTGATGGCGCGCTGCGCAGCACAGATCGTGGCCTGTCGTTCACGCGCATCAATCTGGCCGGCACCAATTCCGCCCGCATGTTCGCGGCTGCATTCAGCCGCGACGGGTTCTACGCGTGGTTGGTCGAGGACGATGGCGAAGTCCGTCGCAGCACGGACGGCGGCGCGACGTGGCAGAGCTATCCAGGAGCCTTGGCTCCCGCGACATATTGGTACCTCGAATCGGACCTCGCGGATCGCAACACGGTCTATGCCGGCATGGGCCTGACGCTTCACGTGTCGCGCGATGGTGGCGTCACGTGGTCGCATCTGCCGGCTGATGGCATGTTCAAGCCGCGCCCCTCCCTAACTACGCCAGGCCGGGTGCTCGCCCTGCAGACGAACACCAACGACGGCGTACGCTGGTCGAATGACTATGGCGCGAGCTGGACCGCGTCCACGGCGCCGGCGGGCTTGTTCGCGCTGGAGACCGCTGCCAACGGCAGCGCATTCGCGATCGGCTACGACGCGCATTTCTTTTCGTCCACTGACGATGGCACCACCTGGACGGACCGTGGACGCCTGCCCAACGGCTACGGTCCGAGCATCACCGTGGATCCCGCGAACCCGCAGCGCATCCTCGCGGCCACCACTGCCGGCGTGATCGGCAGCGACGACGGCGGCACCACCTGGTCCGAGCGCAATACGGGACTGCTCGATGCGGCTGCCCGGGATATCGTGACGGCGTCGAATGGCGGCACGTCGGTATACGTGGCGACGGGCGACCTGGGCTCTATCTACCAGCGGAATCCTGCCACTGGAGTCTTCTCGGCGGTCGGGCGATCGACCGTTCCGTTGCTGGGCTACCCCGGCATGTGGAGCTCCCGGATCGCCATATCGCCGCAGCAGCCCGACACGCTGTATCTGTTGCGCGAGGGCCGGTTGGGCCGTTCGACCAATGGCGGGAGCAGCTGGGCTTCGCTGGCCATGCTGCCGCTCTCCAATGATCTGACGGTCGATCCACAGAATGCGCAGGTGATGTACGTCACGGGACAAGACCTGCGGCAGAAGTCGGTGGATGGAGGCTTTACCTGGGCGCCCTTCGGAACAGGGTTGCCCACGCAGGTATCCAACGGATTGGGCAAGATCTATGTCGATCCTTCGAATTCCGCCAACGTCTACGCGCTGGTGATCGGGTACTCCGATGCCACGTCGCCTGTCTACCGCAGCACCGATGCCGGAGCCACCTGGACGGCAACCCACTGGCCCGGCACTCGGCAGTTCACGCCGCATGCGCTGGCGTTCGAGCCCGGCCGCCCCTCGACCCTGTACCTCGCGGAGGAATTCGGTTCCTTCAAGTCCGTGGATTCCGGGCTGAACTGGACGCCGTTGAACGTGCTGGGTGGCGGCCTTGATTTCGCTGTCGACCCGCAATCACCGCAGATCGTCTACGCATCCGGCCGCTTCTCAGACGTCCGTCGCTCGGTCGACGGCGGCGCGACGTGGAGCTACGTGCACGAACTCGCCGCCTCGGCGTCGTCTTATCCGGGCTTCGAGCGCATCGTGCTGGTCCCCGGTTACAACGCGAAGTTGCTGGGAATCCGCTTGAACGGCGGAGTCTACGAACTGGACGTGACACCGCGTCTCACCCTCGGTCTCACGCCTGCAACCCTGACTGCCGGCACGCCCGGCTCGTTTGTCCTCAGCGTGAACAATCCGGGTGTCGTGACGGCCTCGCGCGTGCGCGTCACGGCCACGTTGCCGCCCTCCGCGGGCAACTACGGGCTGGTCGCAAATCTCGGATCCTGCAACGTGAACCTGCGCGAGCTGAGCTGCGACATCGGCACGCTGGCGCCTGCGGCCAGTGCCAGCATCACGGTGACATTCGCGCCAACGGGCCCGGGCATCACGAACTTCAGCCTCTCGGCATACGAGACTCTTTCGGCCACCGGGGTGAACAGTCAGTCACTGAACGTGATGGCCACGCAAAGCCCGTCTTCTTCAGGCGGCGGCAGTGGCGGCGGCCGACTGGACTATCTATTGCTCGGCGCGATAGCCGCTGCGTTGCTCGGACGCCTTCGAGGCAACGGCGGCGTCCGCGCCGAGTCGGAGCCGCTAGAAAGCTGAAATGCCGGTCAGCTCGCGTCCGATCGTGACGTGTCGAACCTGCTGGAGCAGTCCCTATCCACGTTCGTGAATTTCACCGATGCGTCGGGTACGGCCTACGCCTATCTATACACGAACCATGCACCCTGATCGGCGGCCGGCGATAGACGCCGGCCCGGTCTTTTCGATCGACGATCGAGACCTCGCACCGACCTGCTACTTCAACGCGACTTCAATCGGAGTGAAGCCCCAGCCTTCCGCGGGCACGTTCTGCCGCAGCATGCGCATGACATGGTCGTTCACCAGCAATTTTTCCGGCTCGTCGGCGAGCCGGAAGATGCTGTGGCCACGGGCTTTCGCGCGCGCCACCACGAGATCCAAATAGGAAACGCGCTTCGGCCCGGGGTCGTCTTCGGCGAGCAGCGTGCCGTTGGAGGCCTCCGGGTCCGCCGCGTCGACGGCTCCGATCACATTGAAGACGGCATGGCTCGTCCAGGATCGGCCCGACGGATCCGTCAGCAGCACCGGGATGGTCTGAAAGTTGTCGACACCCGCCTGCTTCAGGATTTTCAGGAAGTGCTCGCTCACCAGCGGAATGCGCGTGCCTATCCAGTGCGGAGGCGACCCGTGCAGCGCTTCGCGCGCCGTGAACACCGGTGTGCCGGGCGGAGCGGATGCGCGCGGAACGCCGAGCGAGAGATCGGCTGCCGCAAGCTCCGCCGGCGGGAGGGGTTGCGTGTCGTCGTCAGGACGGAGCCAATGATAGGCGTCGTCCGCGCGATTGCTCATGGCCGCAGCGCGACGTCGACAGCGAAGTCGCCGTAGACGATGCGCGCCCCCTCTGTCGCAGGATCCACGATGGCTGCCACGTGCACACGTCCGTTGGCCACGGAGATCGTGGGGCGAGACAGCCGCGAGAGCCACTGACGGTCCTCCGCTACGAGGGCGATCGCCCGCGCGGGCTGCGAGCTGCGCAGCAGTGCCGCGGGCTTGCCGGTCGCGAACACGATCACGTCGTTGCCGAGCCATGCTGCATCGAACTCGAATCCCAGAAACCCAGGGAAGGCGGTGCTGGACGCGCCCGCCGCCGCATCGAAACCCGCCCAGCGCGACACGGCAAGTCGTCCGGGCGATTCGTCGTACATCGCCGGACCGCCCACGAACGTTTTCGTAACTGCCCAGAAATCGTGCTGGGCACGCCCGACAACACCCTCCGCGGCGTCGACGAGCACGATCGGTTGCGCGCCGACTTCTGGCAGGACGGCGAGCTTCTGGTCGTCCACGATGGCGATCGTGGCGCGCGATTGCGCCGCAGCCATGCCGCGCACGAAGCGCGGCCTCGTGAAGCTTTGCAAGAATCGCGCGCTGCTCGGCGACGTGATCTGGCTCGACGCGTCGCGCAATTGCAGGCTGTAGATCGCTCCGCCCGCCTCTTCGAACAGCACTTCGTACCCGCCCTGCACCGCGCGCGCATCCCAGGACGGCGGGCTCGGCAACAGGCGGGGGAGCGTGGCGACCGGCGTGACGCGCTCGGGCTGGTCGGCGGCCACCGCGCTGATGCGCATCTCGCAATCGTACAGCCCCCGGCGCGGCGTGCGACAGACCTGCGTCGAATAGAGGAGCACCGGCCCCGCCTGCGTTTCGACCAGCCGAAGCCCGTCGATCTGCGACGCGCCCTGCACGGGCAGGCTTCGCAGCCGGATCGCGCCCGCATCCGCTGTAGCGGGCTGGGTATTCGAATCAATCATGCGATCTCCTCCATCGGAGCTGCACCCCGTCGAAAACATCAAGAGCAAGAGAAGAATCTTTCGCCGCACGCGCCCAGCTCCCTACGCCGCTAGATCTTCGTCGATGTAGTTAGATTCCAGAATTCGAGGAGCTTCGTCGTGAGATGGGCGCTCTTCGGGTAGCCAGCGCGGCTACCTGAGAACAGCCCGTCGATGGCGCCGGCTTCCCAGTCGATCTGATCCTTGATGGGCCCGCCGCCGTACGATGGGTCGTAAAACTGCCCGAAGCTGAACACGATGAAGTGATTGAAGAAGGCCGGCGGCGGGTTCGGGTTCCGCTGCCCCGGGATGCCGCGCTTCTCCACGCACTCCGTGTACATCTCGTGCGTCCACGGTGCCGGGTGCGAGCCGGTGCCCCGAAACTGCCAGTTCTTGACCAGAAAACCGGCGCTGCTCGCCTGCCACACAGGCACATTGATCACTACCAGCACCTTGGCGCTCGACGTGATGCCGTGCACCTTGTGCATGTCCACGAGAAACTCCGACCACGATCCGCATTGCCCGCTGCCATCGCCTGACTCAAGCAACCGCTTCGTGTTTGTCGCCTTCGTCGTTCTCGGATTCCAGTAGGTCAGACCCTTCGAGTCGCGCTCGCGCTTCAGGGCGCGCGACGTGAAGGGGGTATAGGACTTCGTCACGAGATCCGCCTGGCTGGTCACGCCTGCGGCCGCCCGGCAGGAGATGTCGAGAAGCGTCCAATACGCCGGCGTTCCCGAAGGGTCCGCCAGCACGACGTACAGGATGTTCTGCGAGCTCCCGGCCGAAGACTCTGGCTCGCTCGGCGCCGTGTAGAAGAACTCGATTTTCGCCGGATCGAAGCAGTTGACCTCGTTCGGCAGCGAAGCGGAGCTCGTGAGCTCCGCGGTTACGACCTCGGCATCGCTGGGATTCACCGTCACACTGCCCGTCCATTCGAGGGTGGCGCTGCCGACCTGCAGCTTCGCCCTGATCGACACGGTTTCTGTGGAGGTCGGTTTGCCGGTGACGGAGAACTTCGCGGTGATCTTCACGGGCTTGCCGCGCGTATAGCACACCGGCCATTGCTTCGAGCGGCCGCGGACCCACTCCGGCGCGGCGAAATTGCCGAGCGTGTCCTGCTCCACCGGATGGTTTCCGCCGAAAGTGACTTCCTTGATCAAAAGTGATGCGTGAATGACGGGCTTGACCGCCAGCGCGACGCTTACCGGCTCACCGATTTCCATATGAGGTGCGACCCGCCCAGTTCTCGAGCTTGCATGTCGGGCACTCCGACCCGCCGACGAAATGCGAGAGTATCTCAAACTGCCGCTTCATTGGACGCGTCCTGCGATTAACCCGGATAGCCAGCAACCGATGGAGCCGGGACATGCCGGAAACCGCGGGCAACCGAAAGCTTCGGCAGTTTCGTGCGACGCCGTGTCGTCGAAAGCGGCCCAGGTGAGAAAGAAGTGTTTCAACGATTGCGCGCCTTGCGGTAAATCAAACTACTGTAACCGGGCGCTCACCGCGCTATCTATGTCGCCAGATTCGAGAATGCGGTCTACGTGTTGCACGCTTTCCAGAATAGGACATTGCGTGGAGCCGTTGGCGGATGCGCCGCGCTGCCTACGCTTCGACAATCGGCTTGAAGCCAGCCCAGGCCATGCGGCCCATGTCGAAGGGCATGTTGGCGGGGTCCATCATCTTGGAGAGGCGCGGATCGTCCATCACCTTTTTCATGATGCGCTTCTGGTCGGCCTTCGACTGGTAGATGATCCAGGAAAACACCACCACCTCGCCCGGCTTCACCCTGGCGAGCTTCGGAAAGAGGGAGGTGAAAGTCTTGCCTTCGTGCTTGCTGGTGAGCTGGTCGGCGACGCACTCGACGTACTCGAGGGCCCCGTGCTCACGCCAGACTTTGGCGGCCATGCGGGCGACGCGGCGGTAGCGCGAGAGGTTCTTCTTCGCGACCGGCAGGACGAATCCGTCGACGTATCGGGACATGCGTTTCTCCTTGGTAATACTTCCAATCGAACGGCGGGCCGCCATATCGACACCTGCCGGAAAAATACTTCTCGAGCGCGGCCAGGCGTTTAGACGTCGCGCCTTCGTGGCCCGTATTTTCGCTGTGTCCATGAAGTGTCAACGGGTATGAAGAATGCCAGGGCAAACGCAGTGACGAGACACCTGATCATGGAGACACATTCCATTGACGATCGCGCCGGTGGTACGGTCGCCGAGACGACTTGAAGAAGATCCCGCTTGTGAAAACGTTTCTGAAAATCCTGGCTGCGCTCGTTTCGGTCGCCATCCTCTGGCTTGGCTACGATTTCGTTCTCTACCATCGGGATAGAGCTGCTCGCTGCGACACGCTCACTCTTGCCGGGGACATAAACTCACACACGTTTGTGGAGTCCCGGGACTGCCTCGTCCGATCTGAAGCTGCGAAAAAGACATTCGTGGTCAAAGAATCCGGGGGTGGTGACGGCGCCGCGGCGTTGGCACTCGGAATTCTCATTCACAGGCACGGCTGGGATGTTGAAGTCGTCGGCGTTTGCGCATCTTCTTGCGCGAACTGGATCTTCCCGGCCGGCAAGACGAAATACCTGAATCGGCATTCGATGCTCCTGTTTCATGGTGGCCCTTACCAAGAAAACTTCATGGAGATGGCAGAAAAGTTCGATAAGGGATCGGCGACGAGCGGTGCGCCGGTGGAATCAGTGACCCTTGGTCAAGTAAACAAGGAAGGCACTCTGCGCTTTACTCCCAATAAATCGAAAGCGAGCCAGGAAGTATTTGAATTCTTGTCTATTGCCGATGGTTCAACCGCAGTCGAACTAGTAGGCAAGCTGAGGAGCGCGTCCGATCGGCTCTATCAGGAGCTGGGCGTCAACCCTTTGTTGTCCACTTATGGGCAAGTCGGCCCCTATGAGCCCATATACAAGTCATACAAATACGGCGGGTTCATTTATCGCCTGGATTCGCTGCGCAGGTTAGGCATAGCCAATATCGAGCTGAAGGATGGGGAATGGCACCCGGAACGCAATCCTGCTTATCCGGACGTTTATGAGGTGACCTTTCCGTAGGGAATTTTTTGTAGGCTCATACGCCCGAGTGAACCGCACAGACCCATCATGATGTCCACCGCCGAACTCAACCCCCAAGCCCCATTGGCCAAGCCCGGATTGCCACGGCAGGTCCCGTACATCATCGGCAACGAAGCATGCGAGCGCTTCAGCTTCTATGGGATGCGCAACATCCTGACGCCGTTCCTGGTGACCTCGCTCCTGCTGTACGCACCGGAGGCCGAGCGTGCGGGGATCGCCAAGGATGTATTCCACTCCTTCGTGATCGGCGTGTACTTCTTCCCGCTCTTGGGCGGCTGGATCGCCGATCGGCTGCTCGGCAAGTACCGCACGATCCTCTGGCTGTCGCTCGTCTACTGCGTGGGGCACGCGTGCCTCGCCGCGTTCGACGACAACCGCACCGGCTTCTACACCGGTCTGTTCCTGATCGCACTGGGTTCGGGCGGCATCAAACCACTCGTCGTGTCGTTCGTCGGCGATCAATTCGACCAGACGAACAAACACCTCGCGAAGGGCGTGTTCGACGCTTTCTACTGGACCATCAATTTCGGGTCGTTCTTCGCCTCGCTGCTCATGCCTATCTTCCTGCGCAACTACGGGCCGGCAGTCGCCTTCGGTATCCCCGGAATCCTGATGTTCATCGCGACCGTTGTCTTCTGGATGGGACGCAAGAAGTACGTGAACATTCCGCCCGCCCCTGCCGACCCGCATTCGTTCCTGCGCGTCGCGATGACAGCACTCGGGGCGCGCCGCGACGGACAGGGACGTCCCGGGCTCATCATCGCCGCCGTCGGCGCCGCGCTCGCGATCGGCGCGTTCGCGATGATCGGATCGCTGGGCTTCGTCGCCTCCGCATGCCTTGCGCTCGTGTTCTTGCTGGCGTTCGGTGGCACCGGCGCGTACTTGCAACTCGATCGCGCCAGCGCGGACCATCCGCTGGATCGAATCGAAGGCGTTCGTGCGGTGCTGCGCATCCTCATCGTGTTCGCGCTGGTCACGCCGTTCTGGTCGCTGTTCGATCAGAAGGCATCGACGTGGATCCTGCAGGCGGATCAGATGGTGAAACCCGAGTGGTTCTCGTCCGCGCAGATGCAGGCGCTGAATCCCGCGCTCGTCATGATCCTGATTCCCTTCAACAACCTCGTGCTTTACCCCGCGCTGCGCCGCTGGGGTGTGGATGTGACGCCATTGCGGAGGATGGGGTTTGGCATCGCGTTCTCGGGTTTCGCCTGGATCGCGGCCGGCGCCATCCAACTCGCCATCGACGGCGGCGATGCGGTGTCGATCACCTGGCAGATGCTGCCCTATCTACTACTGACGTTCGGCGAAGTGCTCGTCTCGGCCACGGGACTCGAGTTCGCGTACAGCCAGGCGCCGCTGTCCATGAAAGGCGTGATCATGGCGTTCTGGTATCTGTCGGTGACGGTGGGCAATCTGTGGGTGCTGTTGGTCAATGCGACGGTACGCAACGAGGCAGTAATTTCGCGCGTCGCGCAGACTGGCCTCACGGAAAACGCGTTCCTCATGTTCTTCTTCGCGGGGTTTGCGATTGTCGTTGCGCTCGCGTTTGGCTGGTATGCGCGCCGCTATCCGATGCAGGACAACTATCGAACTGCGGAGCAATGACCGCCGGCTCTCGTGGCCGCCACGCCTAACCAGCTCGCGGCCTTCTCCAGGAGAGGATGTTAGGCGCGGAAGCTTGCTGTGGTTCACGATTCCCGCCGGGTATTTTGTTAACATCCCGGCGCGCGCCGCTGCGCCCTCGGGTACTTACGCATGAAATTCACACGGATCGTGTTGCTGTCCGCTTTCTGGCCGATTCTGTCGCAAGCCGTCACGCCCACGGACATGCTCGCGCAGATGGAAGCCGCCGCCGCGAACGATGACGCAGACGCGGCGCAGGATCTCTGGAAACGGCTGGCTGCCAACTTCGACGGCCTGTCGACGGTGGATCAGGGACGCTACCTGGTGGTGCAGGGACTGATTCAGGAAGACATCCTCCGCGACATCGGCGCTGCCGATCAATCCTTCAACCGTGCCATCAGCTTGCTCGATGGCTTGGCCGTGCCCAGCCAGGCGCTGGCCGATGCGTATTACGAGCGCGCATACATCAAGTACATCCGCACCCACAACACGGTCGAGTACTGCCCGGATCGCGAAAAGGCGGTAGAACTGACGCGCAAACTGAATACCCGCGCCAAACTTCCCAAGTACCTGACGTCCCTTTCGTTCTGCTACACCGATTCGCCGCAGCAGCTTCAGAAGGGCCTGGCGACCCTGAACGAGGCGTTGACGCTGGCGGAGTCCATGCAGCTCGGCCACTCCGATCGCGGCCTGATCTACAACGCCACGGCCCTGCTCTATCGCAAGAACCAGCTCTTCGCGCAGGCCTATGAATATTCCGCACTCGCATACAAGGAATATCACGCTGCCGACAGCGCCTCCGGCATGGACAACCAGCTGCACAACCTGCTGACCAACGCAATCGGCATGGGAGACCTCGACAAGGCGGAGCTGCATGGCAAGGAAATGTTTGCCCTCGCGGACGCCTCTCCCGAGTTCAAGGATTTCCGGTTCTTTGCAGCGCTGGACTCAGGGCTCGTCGCCCTGGCGCGCGACGACGTGCCGCGCGCCATTCGCCTCTTCGAGCAGGCGCGCAGCGAGGAGCACAACACCGAAGAGGCTGCGTTCGTGGCCGGCAACCGGGCGCAGTTGGCCGGTGCCTATCTATTGAGCGGCAACATGGACGCCGCGGTGCGCGAGGCCACGGCGTTGAGCCGCATGCCCGGATACGCATCGCTGGACGCGGACCCGAAGCATCTGGTGCAAGCGCTGCAGCAGTACGGTGGCCGGCACCCCGTTCAGGCGTTGCAGACGCTGTATTCGCTCTATCGCGGGCAGCAGAAGAAGCAATGGGAATTCCTGGCGAACACTACACTCGACCATGCCCAGCGCCACAACGAGCGCATGCAGAAGTACGAGACACAGTTGCTCGAGAACAAGGTGCAGATTCAGCAGCTCAAGCTCGATGCCCAGCAGCGGCGGCAGGAAGCTACGCGTCTCTACCTGATTCTGGCCGCAGTCACTGCCGGCAGCCTCGCGCTACTCGCCTCCCTGCTGTGGCGGTCGCGTCGGCGGTTCCGCATTCAGGCGCAGACCGACTCGCTCACCGGCATCGCCAATCGGCGCCACTTCCTCGATCGCGCGAAGCAGGCCGCGGGGAACACGCGGCAACAGGCACAGGTCGCCTCGGTCATGGTTATGGATATCGACCACTTCAAACTCATCAACGACACACATGGACACCAGGCGGGTGATGCGGCGATTCGCCACGTGGCGAGCCAAGTCAGTGCGTGCTTGCGTGAGGGAGACATCTTCGGTCGCCTCGGCGGCGAGGAGTTTGCCGCCTTGCTACCCGCCACCGACGAGGCGACCGCATGGAGAATCGCCGAACGCATCCGGGAGGTCATCGAGCAGACTCCGCTGGATCATTACGGGGAACTGATCCAGATTACCGTGAGCATCGGCTTGACGACCGGCGCGCTCAAGGAAGACAACATCGAGACGCTGATTCAGTGCGCGGACAAGGGGATGTATCGCGCGAAGAAAACTGGACGCAATCGCAGTCTGGCGCATGCAGAAGCGGGGCTGGATTTTGCGGCCAGGTCCGCGGTCGGTTAGAGGGCCGAGCCAGACACATCGAGACCTCGCGCCATCTGAGCGCCCGAACGACAGGCTGCAAGCCTGCTGTTCGAACGCCTGGCGCGGAGTCGCAACATCGCCAGTCAGTCTTCGACTTCGTCGTCGTCGAGCTTTGCGAATTGACGCTGCTGCTTGAGCCAACGTCGGGTTGCCGCCTTGTCAGCGAGTACCCGGAGC
>JAYTOI010000033.1:0-7241 GCA_043747875.1 Pseudomonadota bacterium
AACATCAACATGCGTGAGAAAGTCCTCGTCGAGTGGACATGGTATTGCAACAGCTGGCCATGCCCCGAAGTTCCCTGACGTATCGATACCAGCAAAAAAGGGGCCAGAAGTTTCCTTCTGGCCCCGATCTTTCAGCCCTCGACCTCGGGCGTCGCATCAGGTCCGCGCGCGATAATATGCGCCGGCGGCAGCTGCCGCGCGACCACAAGAACTAATGACATGCGCAGACTCGTCGTCGGATTGAGCGTCCTCCTGGTGTCGTGCGGCGGAGGAGGCTCCGGCGGCGGCTCGCCGCCACCCTCGTCGGCGCCGCCTCCCCCCGCTCCGGCGCCGCCGCCACCCCCGGTCAACCAAGCGCCGACGATCACCTCGCTGACGTTCGCCGCGGCGGAGGACCGCGACTATGTCGGCGCGATGACCGCGACGGACCCGGAAGGCACCGCCATCACTTTCGCGCGCACCAGCGACCCCGCGCACGGCCAGGTCACGAGCTTCACGGCCGCCGGCGCGTTCACCTATCGCCCGGCGGCGAACTTCATCGGTTCGGACACGTTCAGCGTGCGCGCTACCGACGCGGCCAATGCCGAGATCACGGCCATGATCACGATCAACGTGGCGAATGGCGACGACGATGCCCCCATCCTGCGCACCGATATCCTGCAGGCGACCGGCGCGAATCCACTGGTCGACGTGCTGGCCAATGACGAGGAGCCCGACGGCGAGGCCCTGACACTCACGCTCGTGGGCAACCCGGACTTTGGCTCCGCCATAGTCGAGAGCCGGAGGATCCGCTTCGACCTGCCCGCGGGTTTCAAGGGCTTCAATCGCTTCCAGTACCGCGCAGTGGATAGCGCGGGGCAGGGTGGTGTCGTCAACGCGGTGGTGTTCGTCGACGCGGCGCCGTCGCGCCTCGTGTACTTCTCGACGGGCAGCGCGACGAATGGCTACTCCGAGGTGTATGTCGACGACTTCGTCTCGACGCGCAAATTGACATCCGTCGAGACGACCTATCCAGTCGACAACCTCTACCCCTACGCCTTCTCGCGCGGCGGCAATGGTCGCAGCATCATCGTGATGTACAAGTTCGACCATCGCTACGCCGCAGTCAATGCCCTCGAAGTGATTCCAACCGACGGCTCGTTCGCACCCCGGCGGCTGACGCCCGCGCCCGCGGCCGGCACGACGCCTGACTACGAACTCGCCTCGAATTTCAGTCCGGACAACCGCTGGGTGGTCTTCAGGCAAAAACGCAACGGGTTTAACGATCGTTATTTCCTCGCCGATCTCACCCGGAATGGCGCGACGACCGAGCTCGCGTTGCCTGCGGGCGCGATCTCGCTGCAAGTGGATTCCGCGATCCTGTTCGGACCCGGCTCGCAGCATTTCTACGCGCCAGTCCAATTCGGCTTTCCCAATTCCAAGCGCGGCAGCGCGATCTACCGCTACTCCGTCGCGAGCCCAGCGGCCGCACCACCGCTTGTGAGCCCCGCGGCACGCGAGGATGTGTCGATAGACGTCACGCGCATCTCGCCGGACGAGGCGCGTATCCTGTTCACCGAATATCGGCAAGGCGATTTCAGTGCGGCGCTGCGCATCCTGCCCATCGCGAATCCGTCGGGCGCGATCACGTTGTCGCAGGCGTTCGGCGCGCAGGAGCGCATCTCGGGTTTCATTCACACGAACGCGCAGTTTTCACGCGTCTACTATCCCACCGAGGATGGCGTCGATCCCAACTACACGTTCCGGTTGTACGGCGCGGATACCACGATCGCCGGCTCCGCATCGCTGCTCACGAACCTGCCCGCGGATGAATGGCGGCCCGAGGTCTGGGAGCTGAGCCCGGACGAGACATCGGTGCTGATCTCCGCGCCCGTGCGCGCGTCGGGCCAGCGTTACGACCGCGTGAGCACGCTCGCCTTGACGCCGGGCGCGCAGCCGCACGTGGTCCTGCCGCAGCTGCAATGGCTGAGCCAGTACAGGTTCATCGACGCGGGACGCTTCGTGCTGTACGGCAACGGCAGCTCTATCTATCGCGTACCGTCGACGGGCGCGCCGAATCCGATTCTCCTCGCATACAACGCCACCGGCGGTTACGCCCTGGCACCCGACGGCGCCTACGTCGCCACGACTTTCAGCGACATCCAGGTGAGCCCGGCGAGCAATCACCTGTGGCTCGCGAACACGATGTCCACGGGCGGCGTGCAGCAGGTGGAGTTCTCGGGCGTCGGTGACCCGACGGCGTACGTATCGACGTGGGGGTTCATCCCGGCGCAGTGACCGGGAGCGCAGACTCGCAAGATCCCTTGTCTAGATAGCCGCGTACGCGCCGGTGCGCGGCAAGGCCTCGAGCGACGACAGACATCCCGCGCAGATCCGGCGGAACGTCTCGCTGATGCGTTCATCCTGCGCGCAAGTCCGCCAGAACTGCTCTGCCAGTGCGCGCGCTCGGCCGTACTCGCGCAGGTTCGCGCTCGAAGGATCCGGGGGCGCGAAGCTGCGCGCGGCCAGCTGGTCGTGCTCGGGCGCATACAGCATGGGCAACATGTCATAGACAGGCGCCAGGCGAAACCTGCCGTCGTAGTGATCGAAGAAGGCGAGGTTGCCGAAGTGGCGATCGGTGTTGCCGATGAGACTTCCGAACGTGTTCACGAACCGCACGGATTCGAGCGTGGCGGCATCGATCCGGCGGTCTCGTGCGAGGCGGCTGGCCGAGTCGGTCCAGTTGTCGAGCTTGCCGTAAAGCTGCGAATCGATGGCATACAGCGAGGTAACGCCGAGGCGCCCTTCGACTCCTGCCCGATCGAACCGATCCACTTCGAGATAAGTGCGGTCCGCAAACTTGTGTATGCGCGAGCGCGCGGCCGCGATGCCGGCCGCGGCGAGCACCTGCTGCGCGATGCACTCGGTCACCAGCAAGTCTGACCAGCGCTGGCCCACCGCGGTGGCAACGGGTGGCGAGAACTTGACCAGCACGTGACGCGAGGCTGCGTCCTCGTCCAGCAGCACCGCGAACTTCGGATGTTCGCCGTGCGCGGAGGAGCCGGGCTGCGCGCCCTCCATGACAGCCGAGACGAGTTGCCGGAAACGCTGCTCACGCTCGGCGGCGGTCACGCGCGTTCGCCGTCGGCCTGAGGATAGATAGTCGTCGAGTGCCGCGTCACCGAGGACCAGGTCGCTCACCGAGTCCGATCCGCGCTGCGTCAGGTAGCGTAGATAGTGATCGTCGCTCCAGTCTGTCACGCGTTGAGGCAGCGCGAGTTCCAAGAACCGTTGTGGCACTCCGCGGCCGAGGAATCCGGCGGGCCGCTGGTCCTGCAGAAAGTAAGGCAGGCCATCCGTAACACCCGTCCACTCGAAATCCGAATTGGCGGACTCGAAGTAGAACTCCGTGCCGGCAAGCGCGTGCAGCATGCCGAGGTCGTGAACGTGGCCATCGTCCCCGACTCGACGCAGCGGCCAGCGGCCGCCGACACCCTCGACACTGCGCAGCCGCGCGTAACGCGCGCCGCGGGTGCTGCCGATGCGCACCACCGAATCACGGCGAATGAGTTCGCGAAGCAGCCGCGAGACCTGAGACTGTGACTGCCCGAGAAGTTGTTCCAGCTCGGCGGAGGTTGCGGTGCCCTCAGCCAGGCGCTGAAGGATGAGTTCTGAAGGGCCGGCGGGCATGGCGCCAGTCTACTGGAGTCACGACGAGATAATTGACTAGTTTCGTGTACAAAAAATTGAAATAAAGCACTTATATTTCAATATATTAATAGATATCCTGCTGCCGATGTGACTAGTTATGCGGCCGGTGTTCCTCTTAATATATATGCCTTCCTCGAGCAAAAGGCAGGCGACGCGAATCAGATCGGCATCCAGGCGCGCGTCGAATCGATCCCTCAGCAGGCTGAAGAAGCCGCTTCGGACTACGGCCAAGCTCTCCGGCGGCGTTGCCGTGATCAAGGTCGGTCGCCACCGAGATCGAGATGCGTTGCTTCAACGGCTCTGGCCGTTCGTTCCGGGTGTGGGATAACCACGAGTTCTGGTGGCAGGGATACCAGGGCATCCAGCTGTTCGGCGGCGAGCAACGTTCTGCGCCGTCGAGAGCCCGACTATCTACCGCACACCGATGCAGACCTATCTGGGGCCGAAGCAGCGCGCGTGGCTACTCGCCCGGCTTGGTGAGCGCCAGGCGCCAGCGGCCGGCGCTCGACCTGTGCCGCCCTTGGAGACGATGAAGTTGCCCCACAGCTGCGGGAAGCGGTCGAAGGAAAGTGTACTTCCCATCAAACCATGCTGCTGCATCTCGACCGACATGACTGCATCTGCCAGCTCGGGCGTGCCGACTACTTCATAACCCTTCGTGGTCAGCTGGTCGATGTGCTCGAAGGTCAGTTCCGCCGCGACGTGGATGTCCCCTCACAACACGCATTCATCGCTCTCGGCCTTGCAGGTTCGATCTTTTAAATGCACATTCCGTCGAGCGCGGTCACACGGTGGAGGGGCAATGAAAAGATCGAATGGGTTTGTAACGGTGCTGTTGATGCTGAGCGGCCTCATGCTGCCGATCACTGGCGCTGCGCAGATCGGCAAAAGCTTCGAGTCCGAGCGGAAAATCGTCACGGATCCCACCACGGGGAATGACCTCGTCTTCCTGACATCGCAGCCGCATGGCGATTCCAAGATCTATCCCACGCATCCGCAATGGACCTCGGATGGCCAGTGGGTGGTGTTTCGCTCGAAGCGCGTGGACGGGGAAGCAATGGCCGTCAACGAGCGCAGTGGCGCCATCGTGCAGGTTACCGAAGGCGGTTACAGCGGCATGCTCGTGCTGGCGCGCAAATCGATGCGCTTGTTTTTCCTGCGCTCCGCGCAGCCTGCAGGGTCGGCCGAGCTCGTCGAGGTGGATCTCGGAAAACTGTTTGCAGACGTGGCGGCGGCGAAGGTGGGTGCATCGCAGGCCTATCAACACGTACGAGGTAAAATCCCCGCCGAGATGAACGGCGGCGATCTGGCATTGGACGCTGACGAGAAGACTGTCTATTTCCGGGTCGCAGCGGCCGTCGCCAAGCAACATCTGGCACCCGACGCCGTCCTCAAGCCGGCGTTCGGCCCGCGCAACATGGGCGCCGGACCCACCGGAATCGGGAAAATGGATCTTGCCACCGGCGAGACGAGCGTCATCGCGGCGGTGCCGTTCCAGGTCGGGCACATCCAGGCGAATCCCGTGGTTTCTGGCGAGCTCGTCTTCTGCTGGGAGACGGGCGGCAAGTCGCCGCAGCGCATGTGGAGCATCAAGGCGGACGGATCGGGTCTTCGCGCGCTGTTTCCGGAGTCGGAGCTCGATTGGGTCACCCACGAGGTCATCGTCTCCGCGGATGAGGTGGCATTCGCTTTGTTAGGCCACCGGTCCGTCGGCACGAGCGACGGCTGGGGACCGTCCGGCACACGCGTGTCGCCCACCGGCCTCGCCATCCTCAATCTCAGGACCAACGAGGTGCACATCGCCGGCCAGACGCGATCGGGCAGTGGCCTGTGGCATGTGCATGCGTCGCCCGATGGAAACTGGGCCGTCGGGGATGATTTCAACCGCAATCTGTGGCTGATAGACCGGAACACCAGCGAAATGCTGTTGCTGTCGGCCGGGCACAAGACGACGGCGCAGGATCATGTCCATCCGACGTTCAGCGCCGACAGCACGCGGATTGAAATTCAGTCCGCGATGCTCTCGGAGGATGGCCGCACGATGAATCTCGCCGTCGTCGCAGTGCCGGAGCCGTGGCTGCGTCGCTATCGGAGCAAAACAAAATGACCAGCGACAGCGGGCGAGCGCCGAGGTGAGCATCGAGGGAGCGGCAACTCTCGTTACTTCCAGCCGCTCGACGTTTAGCTAGAGAAGATAGACGCCACGGTCGGGAAGCCTGCGGATTGTTCGTTGCTGCGGCGGGTCGGCCACGCGCACCAGACCTGCAGGCCGCGCGTGCCCGCTGGCCGTTCTGTGCAGGGATGCCAGGGCATCCAGGTGTTCGGCGGCGAGCAACGCCCCGCGTAGACGACGCGGTGTAGACTCCGCGCCATCGGGAGATCTCATGCAGCATTTCATCGTGGCGTTCGTGCTTTTCTCATCTACGCTTGCCGCCGCCGAGCCGCTTGGGGCATTCACGCAGCTCACCGACGTCGGTGCGGTCGGCCGCGCAAGTCTGGCCACGTTCGATAAAACCGGCGGCACGTATACCTTCAGCGCCAGCGGCGACAACATGTGGGCGGCGCGCGATGCGTTCGGCTATCTGTGGAAGGAGTCGCGCGGCGATGTCGCGCTGTCGGCGCGCATCGAACTGACGGGAATGAGCGCGCAAGGGCATCGCAAGGCAGGTGTGATGTTCCGTCAGTCGCTCGATGTGGATTCCGCCTACGCCGATGCGGTGGTGCACGGCGATGGGCTGACTTCTCTGCAATATCGCAGCGAGCGCGGCGGGCCCACCCGCGAAATTCAATGCGCCAGCCACGCGCCAACGCAACTGCGGCTTGCGAAACGTGGCGACTACGTGCAGCTCGAGCTCGGCAACGAGGACGGAATATTCGAGGATTCGGGCTGCGTCATAAGGATCGCACTGCGGGGCACCTTTTACACGGGCCTCGTCGTGTGCGCGCACGACAACAGCGCATTCGAGACGGCACTGTTCAAGCACGTCCAGTTGGGCCGGCCGCCCAAAAAATCCGGCGCGCCAACGTATGCGATCGAACTACTGCCGTTGGGCTCGCTCGATCGCAAGGTGATCTATCACTCCAACGAGCCGCTGTCCGCCGCGAGCTTCACCGTCACCGGCAATGCCATCTGCTTTCGGCAACAGGGGCGGCTGCGGCGCCTGGCGCTCGAGGCTGGGGCGGTGCCGGAAATCATCGGCACGGACAATGCCGCGCAATGCGAGGTCGCGCATTCCGCCCTGTTGGATCCGTCCAAGGCGCCGCCGGATCCCGGCCATGGCGCGGTGAAGGCATGGCTGCCACGGGTTTCGCCGGACGGCCAGACGCTCGCCTATCTAGCCGGCCGCGGGCGTGGTGACGGTAAAAAGCCACTCGCCGGCGACTACCTGCTGCGCTCGATCCCGATGGCGGGCGGTGCACCGCGTGAGCTTGCGCGCCTCTTCGGCGGCGATGGTTCGCTCGGCGTCGAACCATGGTCTGCCGACGGCAAACAACTCGTGTTCATGAGCCGCGCGCCCGAATGACTCGGATGTAGCTGTCACAGCAATTGT
>JAYTOI010000034.1:0-70875 GCA_043747875.1 Pseudomonadota bacterium
GTTCGACGGCGTGGCGGGCGTGGAGCCGCAGTCGGAGACGAACTGGCGCCTGGCTAACAACTACAACGTGCCGCGCATCTGCTACGTGAACAAGATGGATCGCAGCGGCGCAAATTTCGTGCGCTGCGTGGACATGATCAAGAACCGCCTCGGCTCGCGTCCGCTGGTCGTACAGCTGCCGATCGGCTCGGAAGACCACTTCAAGGGCATGATCGACCTGGTGGAGATGAACGCGCTGGTCTGGGACTCGGACGACAAGGACGCGAAGTGGGCGGTGATCCCGGTCGGTGACGGCAAGGGTCTGGCCGACAAGATGGGCATCACGGTGCCGTCGGATCGCAAGATCCTCGACGATGTCATGAAGTACCGCAACGAGCTCATCGACACCTCGCTCGAGATGGACGACGCGGCGATGGAGAAATACCTCACGGACAACGAGCCGCCAAATGCGGACGTGCTGCGCGCGTGCATCCGCAAGGGCGTGATCACGAGCGCGTTCAATCCGGTGCTCTGTGGCAGCTCCTATAAGAACAAAGGTGTGCAGCAGATGCTCGATGCGGTGGTCGACTACATGCCGGCCCCCACGGACGTCGAGGCCATCAAGACGGTGGACGAAGACGGCAACCCGATCGGCGAGCGCAAGACCTCGGACGACGAGCCGTTCGCGGGGCTCGCCTTCAAGGTGATCAACGACACGTACGGCGCGCTGACCTTCGTGCGCGTGTACTCGGGCGTTCTAACTAAGGGCATGTCGGTCACGAACACTACTCGTGGCAAACGCGAAAAGATCGGCCGCATGGTCGAGATGTTCGCGGCGAAGCAGAACCCGATCGAAGAAGCGCGCGCCGGCGACATCATCGCGCTGGTCTCGCTCGCGGAAACGGACACTGGCGACACGTTGTGCGATTCGGACCACGAAGTGGTGCTCGAGCGCATGCGCTTTCCGGACCCGGTCATCAGCGTGTCCGTGAAGGCCAAGTTGAAGACTGAAGCGGAGAAGTTCGGCGCGGCGCTGGGCAAGATGGTTCGTGCCGATCCCTCGCTGCACCTCGAGACGGATCGCGAGACGAACGAAACCATCCTGCGCGGCATGGGCGAGCTGCACCTGGAGGTGACGCTCGATCGCATGCGCACGGAGTTCGGCGTGGAGGGTGTCATGGGTGAGCCGCAGGTGGCTTATCGCGAGTCGTTCACGAAGAGCATCGACGAGCACTACGTGCACAAGAAGCAGACCGGCGGTTCGGGCCAGTTCGCCGAGGTGTGGATCAAGTTCGAGCCGCTCGAGCGCGGCAAGGGCTTCGAATTCGAGGACGAGACCACCGGTGGCTCGGTGCCGAAGGAATTCGTGCCCGCGGTCGAGAAGGGCCTGAAGATCCAGAAGGAAGACGGCGTGCTGGCGCACTTCCCCACCGTGGACTTCCGCGCCACGCTGCATGACGGTTCGTACCACGACGTCGACTCGAACGCGCTGACGTTCGAAATCGCGGCGAAGGCCTGCTTCCGCGAGGCCATCCGCAAGGCCGGCCCGCAGTTGTTAGAGCCGGTGATGAAGGTGGAGACCGTGACGCCTGGTGATTACCTGGGCGATGTGATCGGCGACATGAATCGTCGTCGCGGCACGATCCTGGATCAGATCGAGCGCGGCGCGAACATCGCGGTGGTTGCGACGGTGCCGCTCTCCGAGATGTTTGGATACATCGGCCAGTTGCGCTCGATGACGTCGGGTCGCGCGAGCTTCACGATGGAGTTCTCGCACTACGATCCGGTGCCGAAGAACGTGGCGGACGAGGTCATTGCGGAAGTGGCGAAGCGCAGAGCCGCGCTGAACGCATGATCGGGTGCGGGACAGACTTCAGTCTGTCCTCACACCGACTCGACGGTTGAACTAAAGGGCGGGTGAGGAATCACCCGCCTTTTTCGCATCGATTGCGCGCTACCTGCCGCCCGAGACTTGAACTTCCGCACACCGGCAGAGAAACTCGTCAGATCTGTTGCATTGACCGATGGAGGCGACATGACTCTGATTTTCCGCCGCACGATCGCTGCGGCGCTGACCTGCCTCCTGCTCTCGGCCAACACGAACGCGGCGGCGCCGGCCTCGTCCAAGCGGATGGACGAGATCGCCAGCTATTACGTCGGGACCCGGCAGTTCTCGGGCGCCGTGCTGGTCGCCCGCGGCGACACGGTGCTCTTCAGCAAGGGATACGAGTTCGCCAATCTCGAATGGCGCATTCCGAACACCACTACCACCAAATTCCGCATCGGCTCCGTCACCAAGCAGTTCACGGCCGCGGCGGTGCTCCTGCTCGAAGAGCGCGGCAAACTCAAGGTCGGCGATCTGGTCAAGACGTACTACCCCGAAGCGCCTTTTGCCTGGTACAACATCACGCTGGCACAGCTGCTGTCCCACACCGCCGGCATACCTAACTACACCGACCAGCCGGGCATCGCGCAACTCAGCGCCCGTCACGTGGCGCCGAATGAAATCCTCGACACCGTTCGCGACCTCCCGCTCGACTTCTGGCCGGGCACGCAGATGCGCTACTCGAACACCGGATACGTCCTCCTGGGCATGGCCATCGAAAAGGCGAGCGGCATGAGCTACGAGAAGTTCCTGCAGGAGAACTTCTGGACTCCGCTCGGCATGAAGGACACGGGCTATGACGAGCGCGCGAAGCTCATCCCGCAACGCGCTTCCGGCTATGAGCCCGGGCCCGCCGGCCCCGTGAATTCCTTCTACCAGGACATGTCCGTGCCCTTCTCTGCCGGCGCGCTGTACTCCACGGTGGGAGATCTGCTGATCTGGGAACGCGCGTTGTTCGGCAAAAAGGTGCTGTCAGACGTGTCACTCCAGAAGATGACGACGCCGGGCAAAGGCGAATACGGCTTTGGTTTGGGCATCGGCACCCAGGCTGGCCACAAAGTCATCCAGCACGGTGGCGGAATCAGCGGCTTCAATTCGAAGCTCGCTTACTACCCTGACGAACAGGTCGTCGTGGTCGCGTTGTCGAACATGAGCGGTGGCGCAGATGAAGTGGCAGGGAAGCTCGGCGCGCTCGCAGTGGGCGAAACGGTGACGCTGCCCTCGGAACGACAGTCGGTGGCCGTGCCCAAGAGCGTGCTCGAGCAGTACGTGGGCACGTATCAGATCGCGCCGGCATTCAGTATCTGGTTCACGATCGATGGCGCCCAGCTCGTGAGCCAGGCGACTGGACAGCCAAAGTTTCCGTTGGTCGCTGAATCCGACACCGTGTTCTATCCAATCGCTTTCGAGGCGAAGATCGAGTTTCAGAAAGACGCCAGCGGCAAGGTGATCGGCCTGTCGCTGCGCCAGAACGGCCGTACCTCGATCGCACCGCGCATCAGCGACTCGAGTCCGCCACAGTAGGCTGCCGCCGACACCCGAACCGATCTCCGATCTGCTGCAGATCCAGCGGCGATGCGCCAATCTCGCGCCATGGCCAAACCTAAAGCCGGCAAGATTTTCGTGGGCATCGGCGGCTGGAACTTCGCACCCTGGCGCGGCAGTTTCTATCCGAAGGGTCTGACACAGGCGCGAGAGCTGGAATACGCCAGCCGCGAGCTCACCTCGATTGAGATCAACTCGACGTTCTACGGTTTGCAGAAGCCTGCAACCTTCAAGAAATGGCACGACGCAACGCCCGACGGATTCGTGTTCAGCGTCAAGGCCCCGAGGTTCGTGACAAACCGAAAAGACCTCGCTGAGGGCGCGTCGAGCATCGAGCGCTTTCTCGGGAGCGGTGTTCTGCAACTCGGCGCCAAGCTAGGTCCAATCAACTGGCAGCTCGCTCCGACCATGCATTTCGACGCGCAGGAGCTGGATGCATTCCTTGCGCTGCTGCCGCGCAAGGTGGAGGGCCGCGCGCTGGGTCACGCACTCGAAGTGCGCCACGCGAGCTTCGACTGCGAGGAGTTAGTCGAGCTCGCGCGCAAGCACCAGGTAGCTGTGGTCGAAGCCGGCGATTCGGCCTACCCGCGGATCCAGGCGCGCACCGCGCCCTTCAGCTACCTGCGCGTGATGGGCACCAAGGCCGGCGCGCCGAAGGGCTACGCGCCCGCCGCGCTCGCGCGCTGGCGGGAAAGGGCGCAGGCCCTGGCACGCGACGGAGATGTGTTCCTGTACTTCATCAGCGGCGCGAAGGTGCGCAATCCGCAGGCGGCGCGCGCGCTGCTCGCGGATCTCCAGACGGGTTGATCGAGCGCGCGGCTTGACAGCAGGATGAGCGGCGTCCTGAGCAGTCCAGCAGCCACCGCTTCGAGCCAAGCTTGGCTCGTTGACGGCATTGAAGACCCCGCGCTGTAGTTGGGACGTCTATCGGGGTCTGCCACAACGCTTCATCGCCGCGGAATTCGGCTTCAGGACGGCAGGAGGCTGCAGCTTTGGACCCAATTCCGATGGTCCGGGCTTCGGCACCAGCTCGGGTACCAAACACCGTTGGTTTGGTACGTCGGCGATGTCGAAGGTCACATCTTCGGTTACGGTAGCAACCAGAGCGATCGCCGCAGTCCGGTTCACCGCACAGACTGCCGGCGCCAACCGACAGTGCGCGGCAACACTTTTCCCAAACGCCGAAATTTTCATTTACGACGCCGCGGGAAGATCCGTGCTGGTTGGGTCTTACGCGACTGGCCGGCAGTCATGGCACGACGACCCTTGGAGGTTTCACGCTCAAGATACCGACTAACCCGCGCGGCGGTTTCTAGCGCGCTACATCGAAATGAGGAATGCCTCCGTTTCCCGGAAGCACGCCTCGATGTTGTTGCCGTCCGGGTCGAGCGCGAACGCGCCGTAGTATTTCTCCGCGCCTTCGCGCGGACCCGGCTTGCCGAAGTCGCGCCCGCCCGCCGCGAGTGCGACGCGATGAAACTCGTCCACTGTCTCGCGGCTCGACGCGACGAACGCCACGTGCATCTGGTTGATCCCGGCGCGCGAGCCATCTACCCAGTACGATGGCCGCAGCGTTCCGATCCACAGATATGGAACCTGGCCGCGGCCGCGGCCTAACAGAAATGCGTCTTTCCCGATGTCTACAGTGGCCAGGCCCAGCGGCTTCGCGATCGCTTCGTAGAAGCGGCGCGCCTGGGCGAGATCGGTGACGACGAAACCGGTGTGATCGAGCATGGGGTCTCCAGGAGTTTTCGCCACGGTACGCGAGCACATGCTGAGCTGGAAATGGGAAATGGGGAAATGGGGACATTCCTCATTTCGTTGTAACAATCGGCCGACGGCTGGCACGGCCACCGTCCCCACTTCGATTGTTACAGCGAAATGAGGAATGTCCCCATTTCCATTTCCATTTCCTTTTCGTCAGCGCGAGCCGACGTCCGCGACACTCGGCGTTTGCTGCGCTTCCATCCACCTGCGGATGCGCCGCGCATCCGCGGTACGCGTCAGCTTGCCGAACGAATTGAGCAACACGATGATGACATCGCGCTCGCCGATCATCGCCTCCATCACGAGGCACTCGCCCGCATCGGCGGTATAGCCCGTCTTTTGCACGAAGATCGTCCAGTCCGGCTTCCCGATCAGTAGATTGGTGTTGCGATAGACGAACGCGTACCTGCCCATGCGCACTTCATGGCTGTGCAACGTGGAGAACTCTCGGATTCGCGAGTCGCGCGACGCCGCGTTGACGAGCTTCGCCAGATCCCGCGCGCTCGACACGTTCAGGCTCGACAGCCCCGACGGATCGTCGAAGCGGGTGTGCGTCATGCCGAGCGCCTTCGCCTTCCCGTTCATCGTGCGGACGAACTCGGCGATGCCGCCCGGATAGCTGCGGGCGAGCGTGCGCGCGGCGCGATTCTCGGAGGCCATCAACGCGAGCTTCAGCAAATCGGCGCGCGTCAGCTTGGTACCGACGGCGAGACGCGAGAACGCGCCCTTGCCCTTCCAGCTGTCGTCGGCCGTGATCTTGATGACTTCGTCGAGCGACTGTTGCCCGTCGAGGACGACCAGCGCCGTCATCAGCTTGGTGACCGAGGCGATGGGCGCGACCAGCGCGGCCTTGCGCTCGAAGATCACCTCGCCGTTGTGGGCGTCCACCACCAGCGCGGAGGCGGAGCGCACCTCCGGCGCGCGCGCGACCCTGTCTGCGGCGTTGGCTCCGTGTCCGAACGCAAACAACGAGACAAACAACCCACTCGCGAAAAACCTGCTCCGAAACCTGTGCCGCATCTGCTGCTAGCGCTCCCATCGGGACTGTCCTGTGCGCAATCGTAGGCCGAAGCGAGGAACGCGGCTACAGTAGCTACACGGCTTCAGTCGAAAAGGCCGGCGAAGGGAAAAATAAAATGAAAGCGAACCCTATGGCGCGGAAGCCCTCCGCCCGGGCTTCGAGTCGTGGGCGCCTCAAGCTCGACGACGTCGCGCGCAAAGTCGGCGTATCGACCATCACGGTCTCGCGTGCGTTTCGCCAGCCTCACAAGGTGGCGGCGCCGGTACGGGCGCGCATCCTCAAGACGGCGACGCAGATGGGTTACGTGAGCAGCCGCGCCGCGAGTTCGCTGGCGTCGGCGCAGACCATGAACATCGCCGTCATCGTGCCATCGTTGAGCAACACGGTGTTCGTCGACATGCTGAGCGGCGTGGAAAACGTTTTGCGCCCGATGGGCTACCACATGCTGCTGGGCGTCACCAATTACTCCGACGAAGAGGAAGAAGCGCTGGTCCGCACCTACCTGGCATTCGATCCCGACGGCATTCTGATCACCGGCATGAATTATCGCGACAGCACACGGCGCCTGCTCGAGCAGGTGAAGATTCCCGTGGTGCACATGATGGAGCTTTCCGACCGGAAGGCGACGCACAGCGTGGGCTTCTCCCAGGAAGCGGCCGCCGAGGCGATGACCGGCCACTTGCTGACACAGGGCCACCGGAAAATAGCCTTCGTTGCCTCGCAGCTCGATTCCCGCACGCTCGCGCGCCATCGCGGATATCGCGAACGGCTGAAACGCGCCAAGCTGTACGACCGCAAACGCGAGTTGCTGGTGCCCGACAAATCTTCCGTCGAGCTCGGCGGCGAGCTGCTCGGCCGGTTGCTGAAGCAGGCGCCCGACGTGGAGGCGATCTTTTTCTGCAACGACGACCTGGCGCAGGGCGCGTTGTTCGAATGCCAGCGCCGGCACATCAGCGTGCCGACCGCACTCGCGGTGTGTGGATTCAACGATCTGCCGGCGTCCGCGTGCACGGTACCCTCGCTCACCACCATCGCCACGCCGCGCTTCGAAATTGGCAGGCAATCCGCGCATATGCTGGCCGAATTGATCCAGGGCCGCGCCGTCGCACGCGCCAAGCTCGACCTGGGTTTCGAGCTCAAGCACCGCGAAAGCACCTGATTCCCGTCAACTCGGTTTGACAGGCGCGAACACTTCGGGCAATTCTTGCGGCTCGGGAATGTTAGCGCTGTCATCAGAACGTCCTCCAAGGGACCGCAGGAGGCACTCAACGGATGCTTTTTTCGGGCGGACGATGTTAGCGCTGTCATCCGGTGTCATCGACAAACACGAGGGGTCCAATGATCGAGAACAAATGGAAGCGGTACGTGCAGGGCGTGTGCGTGAGCCTGCTGAGCGGGGCGGCCTCGGCCGCCGATAGTCCACCCGCGCCGACGGATGCGGGCGATGAGAACCTGGGAGAAGTCCTGGTGACGGGTTCGCGCATCAATTCTGCGGGATTCACACAGCCGACGCCGACCACCACGCTGGACGAGGCGGATCTGGCCCGGATCGCCGAGCCGAACCTGTTCAACACCATTGCCCAGTTGCCCTCGCTCCAGGGCAGCACCGGCCGCACCACCAGCGTCAACAGCACCAGCAGTGGCATCCAGGGACTGAGCTCCTTTAGCCTGCGCGGACTCGGTCCGATCCGCACGCTCACGTTGCTCGACGGCCAGCGCGTGATGCCGGCGAACGTCACCGGCGTGACGGACGTCAGTCAGTTCCCCCAGCTGCTCGTGAACCGGGTGGACGTGGTCACCGGCGGCGCATCGGCCTCATACGGATCCGATGCCGTCGGCGGCGTCGTCAACTTCATCACCGACAAGAAGTTCGAGGGCCTCAAGACCAACATCGAAGTCGGCGCCACCACGTATGGCGACGACGAGAACTACACGGCGCAGGTGGCCTGGGGCCGCGGCTTGTTAGGCGACAGGATGCACGTCGAGCTCAGCGGCGAGTTCGGCAAGGAAGAAGGCGTCCCGGCATTCGGCTTCGGCCTCGGCC
The DNA here is from genome assembly GCA_043747875.1 of Pseudomonadota bacterium. Taxonomy (GTDB): domain Bacteria; phylum Pseudomonadota; class Gammaproteobacteria; order Steroidobacterales; family Steroidobacteraceae; genus CADEED01. The sequence continues at coordinate 8,242 of JAYTOI010000034.1, forward strand.
CGGGTCCGAATGGCCGCGACTGGTTTCAATCCCCCGCTTTCCAGGTGCGTCCGCTCGCGCAGACCAACGACGGCCTGCCGCAGATGAGGGTGATCGAGCACGCGCAGTGGTTCCAGATCGCCAAATTCGGCTTGATCACTTCCGGCCCGCTGCAAGGCACCGCGTTCGGCGCGAACGGCGAGCCGTTCCAGTTTCAGTACGGATCGAACGGCGTGCCGACCGGTACGGGCGCGGTCACCGGCTGCGTCACGCCGTTCTGCGTGGGCGGCGACCTCAGCGGCACGGTGGGCAACGGCACCAGTCTCGCCGCCGAACTACAGCGCGGCGTGGGCTACGGCCGCGTCGGCTTCGATCTCAACGACAAGACCGAGATCTACATGACCGCGAACCTCGCAGAGGTGCGGGCGGTGAACACGCCGAATCCGGGCGCGGCGAAGAACGCCAACCTGACCATCCAGTGCGCGAATCCGTTCGTGCCCGCGTCCATCCGGGCGGCGTGCGTCACCAACGGCATCACGAGCTTTCAGTTCGGCACCTCGAACGCCGGGTTTCCGGAATTCATCAACGTGCACCCGACGCGCAAGCAACTGCGGCTGGTGGCGGGCGTCGACGGAAAGTTCGACGCCTTCGGCGGCGAGTGGTCGTACAACGGCTATTACCAGAACGGCACCAACAACACGGACCTGTTCGTCAAGGACATCTCACTCACGCCGCGCTACAACCAGGCGATCAACGCCATTACCGGGCCCAACGGCACGATCGTCTGCGCGGACGCGGCGGCGCGTGCCTCCGGATGCCAGCCGCTCAACATCATCGGCAACGTGACGCCGAGCGCGGCCGCCCTCGCCTACGTATTGCCGGAGAAAGGCCCGCAGCAGCACACACGCCAGTCGCAGGATGTCGTCAGCTTCAACGTCAGCGGTGAGCCGTTCAAATTCTGGGCGGGACCGCTGGCGGTCGCGGCCGGACTCGAATACCGCAAGGAGTCATACGTGGTGCGCGGCGACCCGTACGGCGCCGGCGTGAGTCCGGAAACTCCCAACACGGCGGACTACCCGGCGGACCCCGTGCTGAACACGGCGGTCGGCAACAACTGGTATGCCGGCAACTATCACAATGCCGAGGGTGAATACGACGTCAAGGAGGCCTACCTCGAGTTCAACATGCCGTTCCTGCAGTCGGAGAGCTGGGGCGACGCCAGCCTCAATATCGCCGGCAGGAAGACCGACTACAGCACCTCGGGCAGGGTGACGAGTTGGAAGGTCGGCGGCACGTGGAAGACGCCGGTCGACGGATTGATGTTGCGCGCCGTCACCTCGCGGGACGTGCGCGCGCCCAACCTGAGCGAATTGTTCGCCGCGCAGATCACCACTAACAACACGGTCAACAACAATGGCACGGTCGTCACGGTGCTGCAGCAGACCATCGGCAATACCGATCTGCGGCCGGAGATCGCGCGCAATACCGAGATCGGCATCGTGCTGTCGCGGCCGGAGTGGCTGCCGGGGTTCAGCGCGTCGTTCGACTACTACGACATCGAAGTGGAGGACGTCATCTCGACGCTGTCGGCGCAGCAGGAAGTGGACCTGTGCAACGCCGGCAACCAGGAGTTCTGCGCCGCGATGCTGCTCACCAGCCCGCTGCCGAATACCAACTTCGTGCGCGTGCAGGCGTTCAACCTGGCCTCGCTCGCGAACGAGGGCTTCGACATCGAGCTCGTGTATCGCACGGAGTCCGGTCTCACGCTGCGTGGACTCGCCACGCACACCAAGAGCTTTCTAACTACCCCCGGTGTCATCGGCACAATTCCGGCCCAGGGCGCCGGCGTGAATCTTGGCAGCACGCCAAACTGGAAAGGGATGGTGTCGGAGACGCTGGAGCGCGGTCGCTACAGCCTGACGTTGACGCAGCGCTGGATCAGCGATGGCGTCTACAACAACGAGTGGATCGAATGCCAGACGGGCTGCCCGGTGGCGACCTCCGTGCATCCGACCATCGACGACAACCACATGGAAGGCGCGTTCTATCTGGATTTCGGCGGGACCTACGAGTTCGCAGACGAGAAGGCCGTGGCGTACTTCAAGGTCGACAACGTGCTCAACGAGGATCCGGCGCCCGCACCGCAGACCAATGTGGGCTACGGCGCGAATCCATTTCTGTATGACGTGCTCGGCCGGATGTACCGGCTGGGCCTGCGCTACAACTTTTGACGACGAGCTGGCTGGGAACGGGAGTCCAGGCGGGTGAGCAATCACCCGCCTTTTTTTGGTGTGCGACTTCGCCCATAGACGGATCTCGCATCCGCCTCAGCGCGAACATCCTATCTACCTTGGGCGGTACTCAAGAAGGACTTGTGCCGCCCGGAGCTGCGGGTTCGCCCTCTTGCATCACCTGAAGCTTCTTGAGCATCGCATCGAACTGCGCGTCGAACTCCTTCGCATACTCCCGGGCGAGCACGGCACCCGTGAGTTTGTCCTGACGTCGTATCGCTCGCCTCACTGAAAATCGCTCCCTGGAATGTCGTATGCCGAACCCAACCGTTTCCACCCGTCACGCCCTCATCGCGGAGCTCATTCGCCTAGAGCCGTCGCTTGCGAACGCTAGCCTTCAGGGGCTACCGGACTGCGCGATCGAACTCGATACTCCTATCACCTACTGCATAGCGAACGACGCCCATTTGCGCGCGATGACTGCACGTGTTCTTGGTCGGCTAAATCGCGATTGCGGCGCCGACGCCAAGTTGCTCACGGTACTCTTTCACAATCTCACCTCAGAAAAAACGTCGGCAGGCTATCTATCTCAGTTACAGGGCTACGACTGGCTGCTTGCGGAAGGCGTGAAGTTTGCGCCAGAAACAGATACCGCTGACAATCTGCGCGGTGTGAACATCGCGTTGGATGGTCGAATCGACACTCCTGCCGGCCCAGTCTATTTCGATATCAAATCGATCGGTTTCGAGCCTGAACTGCGCGCGATTCTTTCCTCCCGGCTCGAGGAAGCGCTGCCTGGCCACATCATCAGCATCGATGGGCCTGCAGATCACTCGGTGGATGCCATACGTGAGAAGACGTTCGGTCACCTCAGGCAACTCATCGCGATGCTTCAGACCAATACGCTCGCGGACATTCCCGAATTGGGCTGGACGATTCGAAAATCTCTGAGGAAGCCTGGCGTTTATGCAAGCGAAGCTTCCTATTCGCCAACCGCATTTGCGCAAGCCAACCGAGATGCTCCTTTGAGATTCGCCTCGCAATTCACGACGAATTCAGCGTACGTCTTGATGTTCGTCCCGCCAGACGGCATCGGTAGCTCCCCATACAAGCGAAACATCTTCGGGCTTGGCGAAAGCCTGATGACGGGGATTGCGGAGCATCTCTTTGGCGCCGCTCGACACGATCAGTCCCGTGCCGATTTCTTTGATTGTTCACTCGCCCAAACAATCACAGTGGCGAACGCAGTAGAGATGTTGTCGGGAATCGCCATGATTTCGCCTCAGGCCAAACTGGCTGAGTTGCACCTGAACGGAAAGGCGCGATTCCCATGGAGCCGTCGGGACGCATCGAACATTGGTGAGGGGTGGAATGTGCACCTCCATCCCTGAAGCTAATTGATTTTCGATGTCGAATTCTGTTGCCGCCGTTCGACGACCTGCTGAGCCCCACGAAACTCAGCCAGGAGCCACCGTCATGCGCAGCTCAGCCACCCGTATCCCATTCGCCGTCTCCCTGCTGGCCCTGGCTGCCGCGGCGCACGCCGCCGATTCCGTGCCCGTGCCATCCAGCGCGCCGGTGCCGAAGGGCGCGTACGAGATCGACAAGTCCCACACCAGTCTGCTGTTCCGCGTGAGCCACATGGGCTTCTCGGAATTCACCGGCCGCTTCACGCGCCTCGACGCGCAACTCGCATTCGATCCGGCGCGGCTCGGCTCTTCGAGCGTGAACGTCACCATCGACCCGAAGTCGATCGCCTCCGACAACGCACCCGACGGTTTTCTCGACATCCTCACGGGCGAGCAGTTTCTGAACGCCGCGAAGTATCCGGAAATGAAGTTCGTCTCGCGCGCGGTCGAGGCCGTCGATGCCCACAAGTTCCGCATCCGCGGCGATCTCACGCTGAATGGAGTGACGCGGCCGCTGGTGCTCGAAGCGCGCTACAACGGCGGCTATGCGGGCCACCCGTACGATCCGCGGGCACGCATCGGCTTCTCCGCGCGCGGCACGCTCAAGCGCTCGGACTTCGGCGTGTCGATGGGCATTCCGACGGCCGCCAGCCCTCTGGGAGTGGGCGATGAAGTGCAGGTGCAGCTCGAAACGGAGTTCTCCGGCCCGGCGCTCGGAGGCGCGCAGAGGTAGGGGAGGCTCGGCACCTTTTCCGGGTTTGGGGCCACTCCCCAAATGCCGCGCGGTGCTGGACCGCAAACACGGACGCAGGATTTGGGGACAGTCCCCATTTCCCGGTTGCCACATCGGCGGTGTGGTGAGCGGCGTCCCCTCTACAATCGCGCGGTGAACAGCGCCGCTTCCCGGCCACCCGACTCCGACCGCGCCCTCTTCGGCCTCTGGGCCCTCTTCTGGCTGCTGATGGCCGTGGTCGCAGTCGAGGACCACCGCGGTGACACCGGCGTTCGCTGGTGGGAACCGCTCCTGTGGGAAGGCAGCTCCGCCCTCGCCGCCACGCTCTGGCTGCTCGCCGAACGGCGCGCCGCGCGACGCTGGAAGGCGCTGCTCGACCGGCCCGCGCGCTGGTTCGGCAAACATCTTCTATGGCTGCCGCTGGTTGCCGCCAGTTTCGTCGTCGCCATCTACTCCATCCGCCACGGCGTCTACGCGCTCACCTCTGAAATCTACGAGCACCCCTCCTGGCCGTTCCTGTTTTTCTACGAGACGGTCAAGGTGCTGCTGTTCGCCACACTGTGGGTGTGCATCGCCTTCGGCCTCGAGAGCTTCGCGCAATGGCGCAGCGAGCGCGAGCGCCTGCTGGTGCTGCAGAAGCACCTCGCCGAGTCGCAGCTCGAACGCCTGCGCGCGCAACTCCAGCCGCATTTCCTGTTCAACACCCTCAACACGATCTCCTCGCTCATGCAGGTGGACGTCGCGCGCGCGGACCGCCTGCTGACCCGGCTCGCCGACCTGCTGCGCGCCAGCCTCACTGCCGGCACGCGCCCAACTACTTCGCTGCGCGACGAGCTCGAGTTGTTGAAGCTCTACGCGTCCATCATGCAGGAGCGCTTCACGGACCGCGTCGCGCTCGACTGGGACATCGCGGACGACACGCTCGCGGCGTCCGTACCGACCATGCTGCTGCAGCCGCTGCTCGAGAACGCCTACAAACACGGCGTCGAGCGCGCCAGCGATGCCGTGCGCATCCGACTCACCACGCGGCACGAAGCAGACGCGCTGCACATCACCATCCACAACTCCGGCACGCTCGGCACGCGCACGGCACCCGGCATCGGCCTCGCGAACTGCCGCGAGCGCCTCGCGCTGGTATACGGCGCGCGCGCCACCCTCGAGCTGTCGGGCGACGCCGCCGGCGTCACCGCCGCAGTGCGCCTGCCGTTCGGGCGGCACGCGCCATGATCCGCGCGCTGGTCGCCGAGGACGAGGCCCCGGCCCGCGACAAACTGCGTCGCTGGCTCGACGCGCACGACGACGTCGAAGTGGTCGCCGAAGCTGCGGACGGCCTGGCGGCGGCGTCGGCCATTGCCGCCCTGAGCCCCGACGTCGCATTCCTCGACATCCAGATGCCCGGCATGAGCGGTCTGGAGGTGGCGGCGCAGCTCGAGCCTGCGTTGGCGCCATTGATCGTCTTCGTCACCGCCTTCGACGAGCACGCCATCAAGGCGTTCGACCTGAACGCGATTGACTATCTACTCAAACCCTACGACCGCGACCGCCTCGACAAGACGCTGCAGCGCTTGCGCGAACGGCGCGCCGGCGTGTCGGCCGGGCCAGGCGCCGCCGTGACCGCGGCGCGCACGCAGCTCGGCAACAGCGAGCGCCTGCTCATACCCCAGGGCGAGACGCTGCAGTTGATGGACGCGGCGCTCATCCACTGGCTGGAGGCCGACGACAACTACGTGCACGTGCATACCGCGCAATCCCGCCACATGATCCGGCGCACGCTGACCGACCTGCTCGCGCAGCTCGGCGAGCAGCGCTTCGTGCGCATCCACAAGTCGGCGGCCGTGAACCTCGCCGAGGTGCAATCGCTGTCGCCGCTGTTCAAGGGCGACTACGACATCACTTTGCGCAGCGGCGCGACGCTGCGCCTCAGCCGCCGCTACAAGGACGCACTGTTCGCCCGCATGGGCCGCTGACGCTCCGCCCCTCCCCACGTCCCGCTCGCCACATTACGGTCGCCGCGCGCACGCCACTCCCCGAAGCTGTCGGCATCGAAATGGGAGATCGACATGACCGCAGCACCGAACGTCCGCTACGACTTCCTCGACTGGCTGCGCGTCCTCGCGATCTTCGTACTGCTGTTCTTCCACACCGGCATGTTGTTCGTCGGCTGGGGCTGGCACATCACCAACCCCGAAGCCATTCCCGCGCTGCAACTGCCGATGGACCTCGCGCATCGCCTGCGCATGCCGCTGCTGTTCGTCATCGCGGGCGCCGGCATGTGGTTCGCACTGCAACGGCGCAGCGGCGCTGCTTTCACGCGCGAGCGCACACTGCGGCTGCTGCTGCCGGCGGCAGCCGGCATGTTCCTCATCGTCCCGCCGCAGGTGTACATCGAGCGCCTGGCGCACGGCGAGTGGAGCAGCGGCTACTTCGCGTTCCTCACGCAGCGCGTGTTCCAGTTCCAGCCCTACCCCGCAGGCGATTTCAGCTGGCACCACCTGTGGTTCATCGTCTATCTATACGCGTACGTGCTGCTGCTGCTGCCGATCATGCTGTGGTGGCGCCGTGCGCGGCCGCGGCTGCGGGCCGGCGCCTGGCTGTTCGCGCTCGCCGTGCCTCTGGGCATCAACGAGAGCCTGCTCAAACCGCATTTTCCCGAAAGCCACGACCTGGTGAGCGACTGGTACGTCTTCAACCACTATCTACTGCTCACGGTCTACGGCGTACTGCTCGCCGCCTGCGAAGGCGCGTGGCTCTTCCTCGAGCGCGTGCGCCACCGCGCGCTGGCGTCGGCATTGACGATCACGCTCGGCGGCCTGGCGCTCATCGAGCTCGGCGTGATCGCACGCGGCACTGCCGTGGACTCCGTCTTCGCCAACGTCTTCACCTGGACCTGGCTCATGGTGTTTCTCGGCTACGGGCGCCGGCACCTGAGTTTCAGCAATGGCCTGCTTTCCTGGGCACGCGACGCCAGCTATCCGGCTTACATCCTGCATCAGACCGTCATCATCGTGATCGCGTACTTCGTCATCCGGCTGCCGTGGACTCCAGGCACGAAATACTGGGTGGTATTGATCGGCACGCTGGTCGGCTGCGTGGCTCTGTACGAATATGTATTAAGGAGAGTGCGGCCGCTGCGCGTGCTGTTCGGCATGAAGACGGGCATCGCGTCCCCGGCTTCCACATCGGGCAAAACCTCCAATATCATAGGACCCGCACCGACAGGCTGATACGGCGTCGTCCCACGCGGCGAACGGCCGTCGCAGCGCATCGTGCCCCCAACGGGCCGGCGCGTTGCCGCCCTCGAGGGACCCATGTCTTCCTGGCCAGCGCGAACCGCCCTAACAATGTTGTCGTTGATGCCGCTCGCCCGCGCGGACGATGCGCCCGTGCGCGCCGACGACGCCGGCGGGTTCGTATTCGCCAGCTTCGCGGACAGTGGCGACTACTACACGATGACGCAGCAGGAAATGCAGGCCGCCGATGCCGAAGCCGCGGGCGGCGGCGACTACTATGCAATGACACAGCAGGACGCCGAGCTGGTGGGCGTGGGCACCGCGACGGTGCCGATCGGCTACGAGAACGAGAAGGAGCCGTGGATCGATCGCGCGCACCAGGGCGTATTCAACGCGGTGTGGCGCTCCGCCATGCGCATGGATCACTGGTTCGGCTCCAGCTACGACGACCCCGAATACATGGAGACCAGCGGTTCCATCGCGCCCGCGCTGCTCTGGGACGAGTTCGACGGCTTCCAGCCGCGCGTCCGTTTCCAGGTGGATGTGCCGCTGCCGCAGCTCAACAAGCGCTTCCACGCGTTCATCGGCCGCGTGAACCGCGAAGAGTTCGTCACCGAACGCCAGCCGGGCTCGGGCGCGATCGCGCGGCAGTACGGCCCCGTCGAGGACGATGAAACTTTGCTTGGCATCCGCTATCGCGAGCCCAAACAAGGTGGCCGTTTCGAGGCCGATGCCGGCCTGCGGCTCGCCTCGCCGCTCGACCCGTTCGTGAAGGGCAGCTACCGCTTCCTGCGCGGCTCCTCGGAGACGACGCTGTTCAGTCTGCGCGAGACCGCGTTCTGGCAGAACAGCGAGAAGTTTGGTCTCACCACCCGCGCCGACGTCGAGCGCATCCTCGACGAAGTGTGGCTGTTGCGCTGGACCGCCTCGGCAACGATCTCCCAGCGCACCGAGGGCGTGCGCGGCTACACCGCTCTGACGACGATACGCGGCCTGCCCGGCCGGCGCGCCGTCGCCGCGGAGCTGTTCACTTCGGGGGAGTTCGATGCGGATGTGCCGCTGGGCAACTACGGCTTGAAGCTCGCCTACCGGCGCAGCATCGCGCGCGAGTGGCTGGTGATCGAGACCCGCGTATCGCTGACGTTTCCGAAGGATTTTCCGTGGCAGGAGCGCGAGGCGACGTTTGGGGTCGGGGTGGGGCTGGAGATGTTTTTCGGGACCGAGCAGTTTCTTGCGAGGCCCGTGACGTTTTAAATGGGGACACTCCCCATTTCCTAGCAAAAGGGGACAGACCCCAGAGGATACGCGAGCGGACGGGTGTCGAATCTCACGCGCTCGATCGGCCTGCGCACAGTTTCCCAGGGCTGACGCTCACTCCTAAGGCCGCCGAAGCGGCAGCGGCAGCGGCAGCGGCAGCGTCCGAGTCCGCGCCGCTTCGCACTCACTCGCTTGGGAATTTTGTCCCGCCCTGAATCGCCCCACCGTCTTCACTGCGTCGTCATCGCGCGCTCCCACCCTGCCCCTCCTAACTAGTTCCGGGAAGATTGCAGGACCGAGGTTCTCACCTGCATGCCGGGGCCTGATCGCTGCTCGCCCGGCTGGTTCGAACCAAGGCATCCTGCTCCGTGAAGGCGCATTCCTGCACGGCTGCGAGGCCGCCAATCTCGAGCCCATCGACGTGCCGCGCGGCGAATAGCACAATGCCGCATGGCACTCAGCGTCTTCGACCTGTTCAAGATCGGCATCGGGCCGTCGAGCTCGCATACCGTAGGACCGATGCGCGCGGCGCGGCAGTTCGCGGCGCGGCTGCGTGAGGGCGGGTTGTTAGGGCGCGTCACGCGCGTGTCCGCCACCTTGTACGGCTCGCTCGGTGCCACCGGCAAGGGACACGGCAGCGACAAGGCCGTGCTGCTGGGCCTGTCGGGCCACGAACCCGATACGGTGGACGTCGACGCCATTGCGGGGCTCGTGCAAGGGGCGCGTACCAGCGGCGAGTTGGCGTTGCTGGGCGAACGGACGATCCGCTTCGACGAGAAGCGCGATCTCGTCTTCAACCACAGGGACACGCTGCCGCTGCATTCGAACGGCATGCGTTTCATCGCCTCGGCGCAGGACGGCACGGAGCTCGCGAACGGCGTGTACTACTCCGTGGGCGGTGGGTTCGTGGTGCGAGACGAGCCCGCGCAGGGCGAGACGACGGGCGGCGCCGCGGGAAAGCGCATCGTGCCGGATCTCACCGTGCTGCCGCTGCCGTTTCGCAGCGGCGACGAGTTGTTAGCGCTGTGCGAGCGGGAGCAGCTTTCCATCGCCGGCATCATGCGGCGCAACGAGCGCTGCTGGCGCAGCGATGCGGACCTCGACGCGGGGTTGCTGAACCTCTGGCACGTCATGCAGGCCTGCGTGCGGCGTGGCTGCGAGACGCCGGGCGTGCTGCCGGGCGGTTACAAGGTGAAGCGCCGCGCGTCCGATCTCCATCGGCAATTGACTGCGCCTCAAGTGGCAGCGCCGAGCGATCCATTGATAGCGCTCGACTGGGTGAACCTGTGGGCACTGGCGGTGAACGAGGAGAATGCGGCCGGCGGCCGTGTCGTCACGGCGCCCACGAACGGCGCCGCCGGCATCGTGCCCGCGCTGATGCACTACTACGCGCGCTTCGTGCATGGCGCGAACGACGCGGGCATCGCGGATTTCCTGCTCACTGCCGCCGCTATTGGCTTTCTCTACAAGGAGAACGCGTCGATCTCGGGTGCCGAGGTGGGTTGTCAGGGCGAGGTCGGCGTCGCCTGCTCGATGGCCGCGGCGGGATTGACGGCGGTGCTGGGCGGAACGGTGATGCAAGTGGAGAACGCGGCCGAGATCGCGATGGAGCATCACCTGGGGCTCACCTGCGATCCGGTGGGCGGGCTGGTGCAGATTCCGTGCATCGAACGCAATGCGATCGGCGCGGCGAAGGCCATCAACGTGGCGCGCATGGCATTGCGCGGCGATGGCACGCACTACGTGTCGCTCGACAAGGTGATCAAGACCATGCGCGAGACCGGCGCGGACATGAAGACCAAGTACAAGGAGACGTCACGCGGCGGCCTGGCGGTGAATATCGTCGAGTGCTGAGAAAAAGGGGACAGAGCTATTTTCGCCGTGCCATGGCGTATGCTCCGGGACCATGAAAACCCGCCTGTTCGCCGCCACGCCGGTCGTCACTCTGGTCGTCGCTATGGGGGCCACCTTGCTGGCGTTGCCGGCGTTCGCGGAGAAGCCGCAGGTCAAACCGTACGCGGCGGGGTCGCCATCCGGTGGAATTCCGCTGTGGAACCCGGGCGACCAGTTCGTCGCCGTCGCGAGCGGCACGTGTTCCGGCAGCTGTCCGGTCTATGAGCTGTACGTGTTCGAAGATGGACGCGTGGTGTTCGCCGGCCGAAAAGATACCGGCAAGGTCGGCGTGTTTCGCAAGCAGGTCGGCGCCGACGCGTATGCCGAGCTGCTGACCATGATCATCCGTACGAAGGTGCTCGATCGGGACATGAAGCGCGGCACATGCCTCAAGGGCCGTCCGATGCTCACGGTGATGCGGTCCATGGCCGACGGCAAGAGCATGCTCATGAACTCGCTGAATCCCGGCTGCGAGAAGCACTCGGACGTCGCGAAGCAGATCGAACAGCAGTTCATCGAGTGGACCGAAGTCGAACTCTGGATCGCCGCCAAATAATGGGGACATTCCTCATTTTCTTGTAACAAAGTGGGCAAACGAACCGCGCGACTGATCTCGAGCTTTGTTACAAGAAAATGAGGAATGTCCCCATTATTCCTGCCCCGCCAAACCACTGCCGGATGCTGCTCTAACTAGTTCGGGTACAGCGTCTCCGGAATCTCGGCGATCGACTCGATCGGCGCGCCGGACGCCTTGGCGGCGCTCTCCACGGCCGCCATGTCCGGCGCCTCGTACACCCAGTACGAATCGTCCTGATCGGCCGAACCGTAGGAGGTCAGCAGCGTCACGCCATACTTCGCGTCGCCATCGGCGCGCGCGGGCGCAGCTCCGGAGCGCTTCACGAGGTAGCGGTGATTGCCCGTGCGGACGGTCTGCACTGCGCCACCCGGTTCGCGCTTGATGTCATTCGGAATCTCGGTGACGGTGTCCACCGGCAGTCCGTTCAGCCTGGCCGCGTCGCGCACGGCCTGCTCGCTCGGGCCGGTGTATACGCAGTACGTTTTGGTCTTGTCCGCGTTGGCGTACGATTTCTCCCAGCCCACGCCCAGCGATGCGTTGTTCGCGTTCACTTTCTGTTTCACCGCGGCGTCGACGCCGGCGAGCGCGCCGGCGGGGAACGTGCGCTCGATCAGGTAGCGATGCTTGGTGACCGGCGCCTCGTCGGCCATGCCCGCGGTCGCCATGGACAGCGCAGTCGCGGCACAAAGTACTCTCATCATCGTCGTCTCCGGTGTTTCAATGCAGGTTGCTAACTAGTCTCGACGTCTGACACAGTAGGCGCCGACGACATTTTTTCGAATGGCCGTGCGTCCGGGGTTGTTGCCCCAGCGTCCGCGGCCGGGCCGGGAGATTTTCATGGATGCACTTTCAGACGTGTTGCGGGCCGTGCGCCTGACCGGGGCGTTTTTCTTCGACGTGCAGGCCAGCGGGCCGTGGGTGGCGGAGACGCCGCGCGGCCGCGACGTGGTCGGAGCGATGTTTCCCGGCACCGGGTCCGATCACCTCATCTCGTATCACCTCATCATGCAGGGTACGTGCTGGGCGACGCTCGACGGAGAAGAGCCCATCGCGCTGAAGGCCGGTGACATCATCGTCCTGCCGCACGGCGACACGCACGTGCTCGCGACCGAGCCCGGCATGCGGCGCACGCCCGAGATGTCGATCTACCGCATGCCGAAGGACGGCATGCTGCCCACCAGGATTTCCGTCGGCACCGAGGGCGGCGAGCAGGCGCATTTCGTCTGCGGGTTCCTGGCCTGCGATTCGCGCCCGTACAATCCGCTGCTCACCGCACTGCCGCGCGTCATCCACGTCAGCGACCATGCCAGCGGCGCGCTCGGCGCGTACTTCCGGGCGGCATTGGCGGAATCCAAGGGATCGCGAATGGGGGGCGCATGCATGCTCGGGCGCATCAGCGAGCTCATGTTCGTCGACGTCGTGCGCCGCCATCTGGAATCGCTGCCACCCGGGCGCACGAATTGGCTCGCGGGGCTGCGCGATGCATACCTCGGCCGCGCGCTCGCGGCGTTGCATGCCGACCCCGCACGCGACTGGACTCTCGAGGCGCTGGCGCACGAAGCAGCGCTGTCGCGCTCCGCGTTCGCCGAGCGGTTCACCGAGTTCATCGGCCAGCCGCCCATGCAGTACCTCGCGAGCTGGCGCATGCAACTCGCCACTAACTACCTGCGCACCACCACCGACTCGGTGTCGTCGATCGCCTCCAAGGTCGGGTACGACTCGGAAGCCGCGTTCAGCCGCGCGTTCAAGAAGGCGGTGGGCGCGCCGCCCAGCGAGTGGCGCAGCACGCACCTGTCGGGTTTCGCCGCCTAGACGGTTCGGAGCGGGCTGGATAGGACCCGCCTGACAGCAACCCGCTTCCGAGTCCGCGTTCTTCGGGACACCGCAGACGCGATGCTGCCGACCCTATTCCCAGGAGCAGCTCATGAGCACCGAAGTCGAGATCGAGGCGAAATTCTGGAAGGCGCTGGACAGCGACCGCACGGCAATGCTGGGGCTGGTCGGCCCGGACGCCGGGCATGCCCAGCCCATGACGGCGCAGATCCTGCACGAAGCGGACGAGCGCGGACCGATCTGGTTCTTCAGCGCGAAGGATGTGGAGTTGGTGCGCGCCACCGGCACCTCACACCGCGCGATGCTGCAATTCTCCGCGAAGGGACACGATCTGTTCGCGTCGATTCAGGGTGAGCTGCATGCAGTCGACAATCGCGTCATGGTCGATCGGTTGTGGAGCCCGTTCGTCGCCGCGTGGTACGAGGGCGGCAAGGACGATCCCAAGCTGCAGCTGCTGAGGTTCGAACCGCACGAAGCACAGGTGTGGCTGAACGAGCACAGTCTGTTTGCGGGGGTGAAGCTCCTGCTAGGCCGGGATCCGAAGCGCGAATACAAGGATAAGGTCGCGGACATCCGCATGGACCGGCACTAGTCCCGGACTCCGGGCGCCGCGGCGGCCGGCGCAACAAAACTGCAATCTTGGCGCGGGAGGATCGCTCTTCCCGCTGCCAGCAGCGCATGCAAATGAACACCCCGATATGCCGCTGAATTCGATCGACCACGACGAGCTCATCCAGCGCGTGCGCCGCGATCTCCTCGACTCCTGGGACGAGGAGCTCGAGATGGACGTCGAGGACTATCACCCCTTGCCCGACTTGCCCGACGGCGGCGCGAGCGGCGCGGGTGAGAAGGACTATCGCAAGACTTACTTTCAGCAGCTCTTCCGGCTCCAGGGCGAGCTGGTGCGCCTGCAGGACTGGGTTTCGGCCACGAAGCAGAAGGTGGTCATCCTGTTCGAAGGACGTGACGCCGCCGGCAAAGGCGGCGCCATCAAGCGCATCACGCAGAAGCTCAATCCGCGCGTGTGCCGGGTGGTCGCGTTGCCCGCGCCGAACGATCGCGAACGCACGCAGTGGTATTTCCAGCGCTATGTCGCGCATCTGCCGGCCGGCGGCGAGATCGTGCTGTTCGACCGCAGCTGGTACAACCGCGCCGGCGTCGAGCATGTCATGGGTTTCTGCACGCCCGACGAGTACGAGGATTTCTACCGTTCGGCGCCGGAATTCGAGCGCATGCTGGTGCGCGCGGGGATTCGGCTGCTGAAGTATTGGTTCTCCATCACCGACGAGGAGCAGCACCTGCGCTTCCTCGGCCGCATCCATGACCCGCTGAAGCAGTGGAAGCTGTCCCCGATGGATCTGGAATCCCGGCGTCGCTGGGAGGACTACACCAAGGCAAAGGAAGTGATGCTCGAGCGCAGCCACATTCCAGAGGCACCGTGGTGGGTGGTGCAGGCCGTGGACAAGAAGCGCGCGCGGCTCAACTGCATCGATCACCTGCTGAAGCAGTTTGCGTACGATGACATTCCGAAGTCGGATGTTTTCCTACCCGAGCGCGAACGGCATGAACACTATTCGCGGCAGGCGGTGCCCGAGTCGATGCTGGTGCCCGAGATCTATTGAGCCGACGTCGCCGCGGTGCGACGTCCCACCTGGCCTGACAAACATCCCCGTCCGAGCCGCGACACATCGGCACTAGCGGCCGGCGCCGTCGCCCTGCTGTGCTCCGTATGGTGTTCTGTCCGATGGCGCAGGAGTGAAGCATGCACAAGATCGAAAGAGCGATCGTGGTGAACCGTCCCGTGACGACGGTCTACAACCAATGGACACAGTTCGAGGCGTTTCCGGATTTCATGTCGAGCGTGCTCGAAGCGCATCAACGCGACGATACGCACGTGCGCTGGAAGGCATCCTTCGGCCGCAAGATCAAGGAATGGGACGCGCAGATCACGGAGCAGGTACCGGACCGCCGCATCTCGTGGAAAAGCGTGTCCGGCGCGCACAATGCCGGCACGGTGCGCTTCAAGCCGCTGGGCGCCGACGGCACGGAAGTGCACCTGTTGCTCGCGTATGAGCCCGATGGCGTGTACGAGAGATTGGGCATTCTGGTCGGCGCCGTGAGAGCGCGCGTCGACGAATCGCTGCATGCCTTCAAGAGATTCTGCGAGCACCACTATCACGAGACCGGCGCCTGGCGCGGTGAAGTCGTGCAAGGCGAAGCTCATCGGCAACCCGTCGTACACGCCCGCGAAGGCTGGCCACTCGCCGGGCACTAGTTAGGCGCCGCCTGCGATCGCAGGCGGACGTTTGCACATATTGGCATATACTGGGGCCCGCTTTCGTCCCAGGACCCCGCCCATGCGCCCACACCACCGCGAACGTCATCGTCTGGCCCGGGTCGGCTGGCTGCGCGCCGCGGTGCTCGGCTCGAACGACGGCATCGTCTCCACGGCCAGTCTCATGCTCGGCGTCGCGGCGGCGGACATGGCGCGCAGCGACATCCTGCTGGCCGGCAGCGCGGGACTGGTCGCCGGTGCCATGTCCATGGCTGCGGGCGAATACGTCTCCGTGCATTCGCAGGCGGACGCCGAACGTGCCGACATCGAGCGCGAGCGCGGCGAGCTGGCAGCCGACGCGGTCAGCGAGCAGCGCGAGCTCGCCTCCATCTACGTCGAGCGTGGACTCGATCCACACCTTGCGCACCAGGTGGCCGAACAACTCACTGCGCGCGACGCGCTCGGCGCGCATGTACGCGACGAGCTCGGCATCGTGAGCGGGACGCGCGCGCGTCCGATCCAGGCCGCGCTCGCCTCTGCCGCCAGCTTCGCTTTGGGCGCGGCCCTGCCACTGGCCATAACGATGGTGGCACCGCCAGGCGCGTTACGCTCACTGATCGCCGGCGCGTCTCTGCTGTGTCTCGCGTTCACCGGCGCCGTTGCCGCACGCGCGGGCGGCGCATCGATGGCCACCGGCGCGATGCGCGTGGCGTTCTGGGGCGCCCTCGCGATGGCGGTGACGACCGCGGTCGGCGCCGCGTTTCACATGGCCTGATCGTCGCGCCTCACAACCTCACACCACACGACGCGGGAACATTCCCGCTGCACCGGACATTAACTGCGCACTGCGATTCTCTCGCAATGGGGTGCTCAAAATGTTTCGAATCTCACTGGTGCTGTTCGCCATTGCGGCGGTCGCGGGCCTGATCATGGCCGTGCTGCATTTCAAAGGGCAGTCGCCGCCGAAGGGCGTGCTCGCCGTGCTACATGGCTTGTTTGCCGCATCCGGCCTCGTCGTGCTGCTGCTGGCGCTGCTCAAGACCGGTTTCAGCGGCAAGCCCGGCATCGCGTTCGGCGTGCTGGTCGTGGCCGCGCTCGGCGGCTTCGTGCTGCTGAGTTCGCACCTCAAGCAACGTGCCCTGCCCTCGGGCCTCGTCGTCGGCCATGCGGTGCTCGCGGTGGCCGGCTTCGTCATCCTGCTACTGGCGGAATTCGCCCTGGCAATGTGATCGGCGCCTGACGGCGACGATCCGGCGCGGCGCGCTTTGTCCATCCAAGTGGGCGCGCCGCGCTGATTTACTAGCTACCTGCCACCATCGTGGCACGCGCCACCTCGGACATGTTCGCGCAGATGTTCTCATCGCCCACCAGGGCGCGAATGCCCGAGCCCTCGATCGCGTTGCGCAGCGATTCGTGGATGCCGCACAACACCACCCGCACGCCGCGCTTCTGAAAGCGCCGCACGATCTCCGTCAGCGTGTGCAAGCCGGTGGCATCCATGAACGGCACGCGCCCGAGCCGGATGACCACGACCTCGACTCCGAGCTGCGCGCGCTCGAGGGTACTCTCGAGTTTCTCGGCGGCACCGAAGAAAAACGGGCCCTCGATGCGATACACCAGAACGTTGCGGGGCAGGACGACGTCCTCACCCGCGGCGTCATCGAAAACCTGTTCCTGAACCTGCACGGTCTCGGCCATGCGCCGCATGAAAATAAGCGACGCCAGCACCACACCCACGTTGACGGCCACCACCAGGTCGACGAACACCGTGAGCAGGAATGTGATGGCGAGCAGAAAGCGATCGGTGTTGGGCGCGGTGCGCAGGACCTGGCGCACATGTGGAAAGTCGGCCATGTTCCAGGCAACGAAGAACAGGATCGCCGCCAGCGCCGCCAGGGGCACCCGCGCAGCCCACGGCGCCAGCAGCAGGATGACCAGCACGAGGAACGCGGCATGCGCGATTCCGGCAATGGGACTGGTGGCGCCATTGCGGATGTTGGTGGCCGTGCGCGCGATCGCGCCGGTCGCCGCGAAGCCGCCGAACAGCGGCGCGAGGATGTTGGCGATGCCCTGCCCGATCAGCTCCTGGTTCGAATCGTGGCGCGCCCCCGTCATCCCGTCGGCAACCACGGCGGTGAGCAGGGATTCGATGGCGCCTAACAAGGCTATGGCGAAGGCGGGCCCCACCAGCTGCAGCACGTGCGCGAAATCCATCTGCGGCCAGGCGAAGCCGGGCAAGGTGCGGGGAATGCCGCCAAAGGCACTGCCGATGGTGGCGACGCCCGGAAATTCCCACCATGCCTGCACCGCCATCGCCACCAGCATCCCGAGCAAGGGCGCGGGGATGTGTCGCAGCCCGCGCACGCGCGGCAGCCAGCGACTGCCGACGATGAGAGTGACCAGCGTCAGCGCGCCGATCGCGGTGGTGGCGGGGTCCAGAGTGGGGAAGGCACCGACCAGTGCCACTAACTTCTCGTGAAAGCGCAGACCGGGAGCGGCGCTCTCGAGTCCGAAGAAATATTTCCACTGACCGACCCAGATGATGACGGCGATGCCGGCCGTAAAGCCGCTGATCACCGGGGTCGGGATGAACTTGATGACACTGCCGAATCGCGTCAGGCCCATGATCAGCAGCATGCAGCCGGCCATGAGCGTGGCCACCTGCAGCCCCGCCAGGCCGTACTGCGCGGTGATGACCGCCAGCACGGCGATGAACGCGCCCGTCGGCCCGGAGATCTGCACGCGGGTGCCGCCAAACACGGTCGTGGCGAAGCCCGCAACGATCGCCGTGTACAGTCCCTGCGCCGGTGTCGCGCCCGACGCGATCGCGAAAGCCATGGCCAGCGGCATCGCGACGATTCCGACCACGACGCCGGCAACCAGGTTGGGCATCCAGTGGCCGCGCTTCAGCAGGCCGGCGCGATGAGCTTCGAGCAGTGCGATCATGTGCCGGGCGGACGTGCGGGTATCACGGGCGCCACGCCGTCGTCTTCCAGGATGGCGCTGCCCTGCGATTCCAGTGCGTCGAACTGGCCCGAGTCGATCGCCCAGAACAACGCCCAGGTCGCGACGGCCAGCACGCCGAGTCCGAGCGAGACGAGTAGATAGGTGATGCTCATGGCGACCGCTCGCCGGAAGATGCACGTCGCGCGTTCAGCACGACCCCGAGCGACGATAGCGACATCCCGAGCGCCGCGAGCCATGGCGGAACCAGTCCGAAAGCCGCCAGCGGAACCGCCATCAGGTTGTACGCCAGCGCCCAGACGAGGTTCTGCCGCACGATCCGCATGCCCCGCCGCGCCGCGACGATCGCACCTCGCAAAGACGCGAGCCCGTCGTGCAGCAGCAGCAAGTCCGAGGCGCAGTGCGCGATCGCCGATCCCTGCCCCATCGCACAGGAAACGTCGGCGGCGGCCAGCACCGGCCCATCGTTGATTCCATCACCGATCATGAATACGCGATGTCCTTGCGCGCGCAGCCGGGAGACGAGGTCGATCTTTGCCTGCGGCGGCATCCGAGCATGCACCTGATGCAGGTCGAGCGCGCGCGCCGCATGCCTGACACCCGTTTCGGAGTCGCCACTGGCGATGATCACCTGCAGCCCCAGTGCACGCAATCCGTCGACCGCGGTTCGCGCATCCGGTCGCAGCTTCGCGCCAATCTCGAACGCCGCCGCGCGACCGGCGCGGTCGCCGAGATACACGGTCGAGTCCATTTCTCCGCCGCGCGGCTGCGCGGTTGCAGCGGCGTCCGCGAGCGCCGCGACGAATGCAGGTGTTCCGAGTCGCCAGGTCCGGCCATCGATCCGGCCCTCGATTCCGGACCCCGCGGTTTCGCGCATTTCGTGCGCTTGCAGCGTCGGCTCGTCGTGTGGTGCGAACGCCCGCGCGATGGGATGGGCCGAACCGCGCTCGAGCGCCGCGGCGATCGCCAGCAGCGGTTGCGCAGGATCGCCCCGAAGTAGTTTGATGTCGGTGATCGTCACGGCCGGCAGCGTCAACGTGCCGGTCTTGTCGAGGACCACGGTATCGACGCGCGCCAGGCGCTCGATGCCGTCGGCACGAGTCACCAGCACGCCCATGCGCGCGAGGCGGGTGGTGACGGCCGCGAGCGCGGCCGGAGTCGCCAGCGACAATGCGCAGGGACAGGTAACGACCAGCACCGCGAGTACCGCGCCGAAGGCACGGCCCGGTGCATGGAGCCACCACCCGATCGCGGTGATGACCGCCAGCGCGAGCACCAGGAACACGAACCAGGAGGCGACCAGATCCGCGGCGCGCGCGATGCGTGGACGCTCGCGCTGCGCCCGCTCGAGCAGCGCGACGATGGACGCGAGCGTCGACTCGCTGGCCGTGGCGGTCGCGACCAGGGTCAGCACGTCGCCCACATTGATGCTGCCGCCGCGAACGATTTCTCCAGCGCGGCGCACGGCGCAGGTGGATTCTCCGCTGATCAGCGATTCATCGAGCAATCCGCGCGTCGAGAGCGGCAGATCCGGCGCGAGCTCGGAATCGACGGCGACCACGCCACCCTTCGGCACGATGAACCGATCGCCGACCGCGAGATCCCGCACCGTGGTTTTCTCGCGCGCGCCGCCGGGCAGCAGCCTCGTGACCTCTGCGGGCAGGCTGCGGGCCAGTGCTTCCGCGCAGGTGAGACCGCGGTGGCGCACGCTCATCTCCACGAATCTCCCGGCCGACAGGAAAAAGATGAACATCCCCACGGAATCGAAGTAGACCTCACCGTCGGCACGCAGCGTGTTGACGACACTGGGCAACCACGCCAGCAGCAGCGCCAGCGCCACCGGCACATCCATGCCCAGTCGCCGATTCGACACATCGCGCCAGGCGCCGCTGAGGTACGGCGCGCCGCTGTAGAACAGGATCGGTGTCACGATGACCATGCCCGCGACGCGCATCAACTGCGTCATCGCCGCATCGATGTCGCTCACGCCGTACAGCGCCGCGAGGTACATCATCGCCTGCATCATCCCGAGCGCGGCGAGGCCGACGCGCTTGAGTGCCGCGCGCCGCTCGCGCTGGTATTCGCCGGCGGCCGCGTTGCCGGCGAGCGGGACCACGCGAAATCCAGCGTGCTCCACGGCGCCGAAGATACGCGACAGCGCGGTCTTGCCGCCGCCGCGCCAACCAACCGAGACGCGCGCCGCGCTGAGGTCGACGCGCACGCTCTCGACATCGGGCAACGCGCCGACGGCGCGCTCGATGCTGCGTGCGCAGCCCGCGCAATGCATGCCTTCGACCACGAAGACCACGTGTTCGTGTGCGCCCGCGTCGAGCGACCAGCGCGCATGCAATGCGTCGGACGCGCTCATGGCGGCGCTGCGTCGGGATTGCGGGCCCGCAACGTGAAGCGATCGATCGGGCCGTCGACGCGCCCGCGCACGCTCCAGCTGCGCGCGTCGTCCTCGACGGAGATCCGCCAGCGGCCGGCGGGAATCGCCGCGCATTCCCCTTGGTACCTGCCCGCGTCCACGCGCTTCAGTTGCAGCGGCCGGTCGAGATCGGCATCCGAATGGTGCGTGATCTGCAGTTCGAGCGCCCTCACATCTGCGGGCGCGCGGATCAGCGTAGCCACGCAATCGTGCGTCGCCGGCCGCCATTCGAAAGTCAGCTCGACACCCGCGGTGGCGGCGATGCGCGCGCGCGCGAAGTCTGCCTCGAGCCGCTCACCCTCCCAGTGATATGCGGCTGGCAACGGGCCATCGCCGCGCAGCGCGATGGCGAGAGTGGATAGTGAGGCCACCACCGCCGCCGCGGGCAATGCGCACATGATCCAGAACACGGGGTTCGACCGCAGTTGTGAGGCTTCGGCAGTGGCTTTCATGTTCAGCGGCTCGGCGCGAGGAACCGCGCCTGGGTTTCGACGTGCACGTCCCACGCGTCTGTGGAATGCACGGCCAGCAGAATGGTCTCCGGACCCGGCGGCGCTTCGGCGGCGCGCCGTACGCGCACCGGGATCGAATACACCGCGCCGCTCGGCACCGCGTACTCACGCCCCGCCGGCAACACCGCCAGTGCCGAGCGGCCGCGCGCGCTCAACACCACGCGCTGCGCATGTTCGGTCTTGTTGAGGATGCGCACGGTGTAGACATTGTCCACAGCGCCCTCCTCGGTGACCCGGTAGAGCGCGTTGCGGTCGCGGATCACGTCCAGCGACAGCGGCGCGCGCAGCACCAGACTCACGATGAAGCCGGCGACCAGACTCGCCAGCAAGGCGCCATAGATGAGGACGCGCGGTCGAAGCAACCGGGTCTTCTGATGATCGACCGCGTGCTGCGTGGTGTAGCGGATCAATCCGCGCGGCGAGCCTACCTTGTGCATGACGGTGTCGCAGGCATCGATGCACGCGGCGCAGGCGATGCACTCGATCTGCAGGCCCTTGCGGATATCGATGCCCGTGGGACACACCTGCACGCACCAGGTGCAATCGATGCAGTCTCCGTTTCCCGTGACGCGTGGATCGGCGCCGCGCTTGCACGCGCCGCGTGGCTCGCCGCGCACGGTGTCGTACGTGATGATCAGCGAGTCCCGATCGAACATCGCGCTCTGGAAGCGCGCGTACGGGCACATGTACTTGCACACCTGCTCGCGCAGGTAGCCGGCATTGCCGTACGTGGCGAATCCGTAGAAGAGGATCCAGAACGCTTCCCAGGCATCCGCACTGCCGGCGGCAATTTCCGTGGCGAGCGTGTGGATGGGCGTGAAGAAGCCCGTGAACGTGAAACCGGTCCACAGCGCGAACGTCACCCACAAGAATTGTTTGGCGCCCTTGCGCGCCAGCTTCGCCACGCTCCACGGCGCGCGATCGAGCTTCTGCCGCGCGGCGCGGTCGCCCTCGGTCACGCGCTCCATCCAGAGGAACGCCTCGGTCCATACCGTCTGTGGGCACGCGTACCCACACCACAGCCGCCCGGCCACTGCGGTGAAGAAGAACAGCGACAGCGCGGCGATCACCAGCAGCAGCGTGAGAAAAATGAAATCCTGCGGCCAGAATACCAGACCGAAGATGAAGAACTTGCGCGCCGGCAGGTCGAAGAGCACGGCCTGACGATCGCCCCACTCGAGCCAGGGAAATAGATAGAAGATGCCCAGCAATACCCACACGCTGAGGGTGCGCAACCGCGCGAAGCGGCCGGCGATTTCGCGCGGGTAGATTTTCTGCTGCCGCTCGTACAGCGGCACCTCGACGAGTGGCACGTGCGCGTTCACTTGCGCCAGCCGCGCCGCGCCGGGTTCGCGAGCAGCCACGCCAGTGCCGCGCCGGCCATGCCGGTCAGCCAGAAGAGGAAGAACCCGAGTGCATAGACGTGCGAGCGCGCCGTCCACCAGGTCGGGGGTTGTCCCTCCGCCAGCGCCTGTGGATCCACGAATGCGAAGCACAGCATCGTCGCGAGAGCGGCCGCGAGGAAGCCGCTCCAGCAGACGATGCCGGCGACGCGCACGCACGCCGCGCGGCGCCGCACCTCATCGACCTGTGGTCGTGGCACCGGCGGAATCCGCGCTCGCGACCTGCGGTGCATCGCGCGCGCCGAGCGACAGGACGTACGCGGCCAGTAGTTTGACGCGCGTCTCGCCGAGGCGCGGCGCGTGGGCCGGCATGGCGCCCATGCGGCCCTTCTCGATCGTTTGGCGCACGGTGGCGACCGCGCCGCCATGCAGCCAGATTCCGTCGGTGAGATTCGGCGCGCCGAGCGCGACCATGCCGCGTCCATCGCCGCCATGGCAGGCCGCGCACAACTCGGCGAACTTCACGGCTCCGGTGCGCGCATCGCCGGACGGCAGTGTGCGCCCATGCAGACTGAATACGTACGCGAGCACGTCGTCCACCCCGCGCGGCCCGAGCACTTCGCCCCACGCCGGCATGACACCGATGCGGCCGTTCGAAATCGTGGCGACCACCATCTCGGGCTCACCGCCCCACAACCAGTCGGTGTCGGTCAGGTTCGGAAAGCCGGGCGCGCCGCCGCCATCGGAACCATGGCAGGCCGCGCAGTTGTTGAGGAACAGGTTGCGGCCCACGTTCAAGGCGGCGGCGTCCTGCGCCAGATCGCCGACGGCGCGCGGCGCGTACGGCGCAAGCGTGCGCTCGATGCGCGCGGCGTTCGCCCGCGCTTCGGCGTCGTGTTCGGCGCGCGCCGACCAGCCCAGAGTGCCGCGGTATTCCCCGAGGCCCGGATACAGCGTCAGGTAGGCACCCCCGAACACCACCGTGATGATGAACAGCCACAACCACCACCGCGGCAGCGGGTTGTTCAACTCGCGCAGATCCTCGTCCCACACGTGGCCGGTGGTCGCACCGCCGCTCGCGGTTTCGCCCGGCGAGCGCCGCGTCCACCACAACAGCCACAGCGCACCCGCGATGTTCGCCAGCGTCAGGACGACGATGAAGATGCCGTGCGCGCGGGTCATGATCCGCTGCCATCTTCTTCGAGCGGCAGCCGCGCGGCCGCCTCGAATGCGGACG
The DNA here is from genome assembly GCA_043747875.1 of Pseudomonadota bacterium. Classification (GTDB taxonomy): domain Bacteria; phylum Pseudomonadota; class Gammaproteobacteria; order Steroidobacterales; family Steroidobacteraceae; genus CADEED01. Next base: position 32,143 of record JAYTOI010000034.1, read on the forward strand.
CGCGCTTGCGGCTCCACGCCCACACCACCAGCAGCAGGAACGACACCAGCAGCACGGCGGTGATCACGCCACGAAAAGTCGCCAGGTCCATGATGTTCACCAATTGGCCGAGGCAGTGCCCAGGCCCTGTAGATAGGAGATCAATGCTTCCAGCTCGGTCTTGCCGCGCACCTCGCCGGCCGCCGCCGCGATGTCGGCATCCGAATACGGCACGCCGACCGCGCGCAGCGCACGCATCTTCTTGGGCGTGCCGTTCTCGTCGATCTTGGCGGGCGCCAGCCATGCATACGACGGCATGTTCGACTCCGGCACGACATCACGCGGATTCGAGAGATGGATGCGGTGCCATTCGTCGCTGTAGCGGCCACCCACGCGCGCCAGGTCCGGCCCGGTGCGCTTGCTGCCGAACTGGAACGGATGGTCATAGACGCTTTCACCGGCGAGCGAGTAGTGGCCATAGCGCTCGGTCTCCGCGCGCAGTGGGCGGATCATCTGCGAGTGGCAGTTGTAGCAGCCCTCGCGCACGTAGATGTCGCGCCCTTCGAGCGCGAGCGCGCCATACGGCTTCACGCCCGGCGCCGGTTGCGTCACCTCGCCCGACGGGTACAGCGGGACGATCTCGACCAGTCCGCCGATGCTGATGACGAGCGCGATCCAAACGCCGAGCCACGAGACCTTCTTTTCGACGATCTCGTGTTGGTTGGTGTTGCTCATGCGGGCTCCGGGATGGCGGTGGCAGGGACGCGGGACTGGCGCGCGACCGTCTTCCACGCGTTGTAGGCCATCAGGAACATGCCGCCCAGAACCATCAGCCCTCCTGACAGGCGAACCGCGTAGTAGGGATAGGTGGCATTGAGCGCCTCGATGAACGAGTACGTGAGCGAGCCGTCGTCGTTCGTCGCGCGCCACATGAGGCCCTGCATGACGCCCGCGATCCACATCGCGGCGACGTACAGCACGACGCCGATCGTCGTCGTCCAGAAATGCCAGTCGATCAGCCGCGTGCTCCACATTTCTTTCTTGCCGTAGAGCTTCGGCAGCATCGAGTACACGCAGCCGATCGTGATCATGGCCACCCAGCCGAGCGCGCCCGAGTGCACGTGGCCGATGGTCCAGTCCGTGTAGTGCGACAGCGCGTTCACGGTCTTGATGGACATCATCGGACCCTCGAACGTCGACATGCCGTAGAACGACAGTGCCACCACCATGAACTTCAGGATCGGGTCGGTGCGCAGCTTGTGCCAGGCACCGGACAGCGTCATGAGGCCGTTGATCATTCCGCCCCAGGAGGGCGCGAGCAGGATCAGCGAGAACACCATGCCCAGCGACTGCGCCCAGTCGGGCAGCGTCGTGTAGTGCAGGTGGTGCGGGCCCGCCCACATGTAGATGGAGATGAGTGCCCAGAAGTGCACGATGGACAGGCGGTACGAGTAGACCGGCCGGCCGGCCTGCTTGGGCACGAAGTAGTACATCATGCCGAGAAAACCGGCCGTGAGGAAAAAGCCGACGGCATTGTGTCCGTACCACCACTGCACCATGGCATCGACGGTGCCGGCATAGATGGAATACGACTTGGTGGCCGACACCGGGATCTCCGCGCTGTTGACGATGTGCAGCACGGCCACGGTGATGATGAACGCCGCGTAGAACCAGTTCGCGACGTAGATGTGCGAGACGCGGCGCTTGACCAGCGTGCCGAGGAACACCACCGCGTACGCCACCCAAACTACCGCGATCAACAGGTCGATCGGCCACTCGAGCTCGGCATATTCCTTGCCACTGGTCATGCCGGCGGGCAGCGTGATCGCGGCGAGCACGATGACGGCCTGCCAGCCCCAGAACGTGAACGCGGCCAGTCTGTCGCCGCCGAACAGACGGATGTGGCAGGTCCGCTGCACGACGTAGTAGGACGTCGCAAACAGCGCCGAGCCGCCGAAGGCGAAGATCACCGCATTGGTGTGCAGCGGTCGCAGGCGGCCGTACGAGAGCCACGGGATGCCGAAGTTCAGCTCCGGCCAGAACAACTGCGCGGCGATGAGCACGCCCACCGCCATGCCGACGATGCCCCAGACAATGGTCATCACGGTGAACTGGCGAACTACCCGGTCGTTGTACGTCGCGGGCGCGGGCGCGGTGGCGGTGGCGGTGGGCGTTGCGGTCATGCGGCTTCCAGTCTGGAGAAGGCCGGCAAATTTTCGGCGCGCAGCGCGCGGCTCGGAATACGCGCCAATACGCGCCACGGCGCCGATGAATACGTAGGGCTACGGATGCAGCCGCGCAGCGCGGTGGGGCACATCGAGCGCGCGCAGGACGACGAGCGTGGCCGCCGCCGCGATTGCAGCTTCGGCCGCCAGCATCAACGGCAAAGGCAGCGCAAGCGCGCACAGCACCAGCCCGACCGGCATCGCGAGCACGCAGCCGGCGTGTGCGGCCAGCGATTCGTGCGCACGCGGCGCGTGACGGGTGCGCAGCGCGAGCGCCAGCACCACCAGACCGCCGATGAGAGCGCCGATGACCGCGCAGGGCAGCAACTGCAGCGTGAATTCCATCACGGAGCGCACTGCAAAGCCGCTCGCACGGCATGACGCGCGCCAGATCGTGTAGCCGAAATCCAGGCGCTCGTCGACGCAGGCGCCGGCCAGCGCGCCGCCCATCGGCAGCATCGAGAGCGCGACGATGCGCACGCGTCTCATCGGCACTTCAAACTACTGCGCCCGCCGGCCGCGGCGCCTGACTTCATGCACGTGGCTTCATCGAAAGCCGGCTGGCCCTGGATGATGGTGATGCGCTTGCCCAAGTGTCGGCTCCTCGAGCACGATCATGCTCAGGTTGCATGCGATCGCCTTCCGGGCTAACCACATGGCCATAGGGAATCTCCCGTACGGCAAGCCTTGCGCGTCGTCCTGAGGGGTGCAATCCTGCCCGGAACCGCAACAGTTCACACATTTTTCATGCTCCCATCCGAGCTCGTCGGCAGCGTTCTCGACTCCGCGCCCGACGCCATGATCATCATCGATTCCACGGGCCAGATCCTGTTCGCCAACCGCCAGGTGTCGGCGATCTTCGGCCACGAGAACGCCGACATCGTCGGCAAGCACGTCGAAATGCTGCTGCCCGAACGCTTTCGCGTACGCCACATCGGCCATCGCCGCGGGTACACCGCCAACGTGCGGGTGCGTCCGATGGGGGCCGGGCTCGACCTGTTCGGAATGCGCAAGGACGGCACCGAGTTCCCGGTGGAGATCAGCCTGAGTCCCCTCGGCAAGGATGGCGAAGTGCGGGTCGCGGCTGCGATCCGCGACGTGACCGAGCGCAAACACGTCGAGCAGGCGCTCGAGGTGGCACGCCGCGACGCCGAGCACGCCAACCTCGCGAAGAGCCGCTTCCTCGCCACCGCCAGCCACGATCTGCGCCAGCCGCTGCAGACACTCGGTCTGCTCAACGGCGCGCTGCGCCGCATGACCACCGACACCGAATGCCAGGAAGTGCTCGCCCAACAGGAGCAGGCGATCGATGCCATGTCGCGCCTGCTCAATGCGCTGCTGGACATCAGCAAGCTCGAATCCGGCGCGATCACCCTCGCGCGCACGGATTTCCAGCTCGCGCCGGTGTTCGAGGAGCTGCGTCGCGACTTCGCCGGCGTGGCCGCCAGCAAGGGCCTGCGTTTTTCGGTCGACTCGCCGGTCGCGGAAGTGCATTCCGATCCGGCGCTCGTGACCCAACTACTGCGCAACCTGCTCTCGAACGCGGTGAAGTACACGCGCGAGGGCGCGGTCGAATTGCGCTGCGATCAGCGCGGCGCGCACCTGCGCATCGAAGTGCGCGACACCGGCATCGGAATTGCGAGCGACCAGGTGCCGCTGATCTTCGAAGAGTTCTATCAGGTCGGCGTATCGCCCAACAGCTCGCGCGACGGCTATGGACTCGGGCTTTCGATCGTCCAGCGCATCGCACGGCTGCTCGAGATCGAGGTCGACGTGACATCGGCGCCGGGCAAGGGCTCGGCGTTTGCCATCGAGCTGCCTCCCGCGCGGCACGGCACGGCGCGGCTCAGCGCGGCGGCGCGCCAGCCGCCCGAGCCGGCATCCGAAGCGGCCGGACATCGCGTGCTGCTGGTCGAAGACGAACCCGCAGTGCGTAACGCCATGCGCATGCTGCTGCGCATGGAAGGCTATCGCGTGATCGCCGCGGCCACCGCCGCGGAGGCGCTGGTCGAGCTCGAGGACGATCCGCAGTTCGATCTCATCGTCTCCGACTATCATCTCGAAGCAGGCCGCACGGGCACGGAAGTGATCTCGGCGGCGCGCGCCCGGCTCGGGCGGACGCTCAACGCAGTGCTCGTGACCGGCGACACGTCTGCCGCTATTCGCGAACTGCCCGAGGACGAGCACCTGCGCATCATCAGCAAGCCGATCAACTCGGAAAATCTGCTGCGCCTGGTGCGCGCTCTGCTGACGTCCTGAGACCTGCCGCGTGGCCGCGATCCGCGCCTCGACATGCGCGGCGTTCCGCACGAGCACCAGCCATGCGCCCGGCCCCGTACGCCGTCAGGGGTATTGCGTACTCCGTCCGGCAGCGCGCAACCCCATACTTTCACGATGTTTTCCACCGATGCCCAGGCCCTCATGGAAGCGGCCGTCGATGCGATCATCGTCATCGACCACCGGGGCCGCATCCAGGCCGTCAACGATTCGGCCTGCCGCATCTTCGGTCATCGGACGGCCGAACTGCTGGGCGCGAACGTCAGCATGCTCATGCCCGAGCCCGACCGCTCCGCGCACGACGGGTACCTGGCTAACTACCTCGCGAGCGGGCAGGCCAGGATCATCGGCATCGGCCGCCAGGTGACCGCACGCCGCAAGGACGGCACGCCGTTCGCAGCTTCGCTGTCCGTCGGCCGCGTGCCCGACAGCTCACCGCCGCGGTTCGTCGGGCTGGTGCGCGACATCACCGCGGAGATCGAGGCGACCAACGCGCTCGAGCTCGAGCGCGACCGTTCGAATGCCTACCTGGAGCTCAACGACGCCATTCTGCTGTCGATCGACGCGCAGCGCCGCGTGCACGAAGTGAACGCGCGTGGCGCCGAGCTGCTCGGTGCCGCGCGCCCCGAGATCGTCGGACGCGACTGGCTGTCTTTCATGCGCGACGAGACGGAATGCGAGCGCGCCCGTCTGATGCTCGCGAGCGCGCGCGCCAGCGGCGTCTCGCGCGAGCGCGAGTTCGACGCGGTGGACGCGACTGGCGCGCCGCGGCGCATCTACTGGCGGTGCATCGCGCGCCGTACCGCCGGCGACGCGCCGGCCGGCTGGCTGTGCTCGGGGGAAGACGTCACGGAGCGCGCGCGGCGCGAAGAGAATTCGCACCTGGCGCAGCAGCGGCTCACGCGCGTCGCGCGGCTCGCCACCATGGGCGAGCTCGCCTCCGGGATGGCGCACGAGATCAACCAGCCGCTCACCGCGATCACCACCTACGCGCGCGCCTGCGAACGCTATCTCGCCATGCCGCAGCCCGACCTGGCCGAGGTACGCGAAGCGGTGCGCGAGATCGGCGTGGAGGGCCTGCGCGCCGGGACCGTCATCGGCCGGCTGCGCAACCTGGTGCGCACCGACGCGGATGGCGAGCCCACGCCGCTCGAAGTGAACGCGCTCATCGACGAGCTGCGTGCCACACTCGATGCGGATGCGCGCGCGCACGAGGCGCGGCTGCGCATCGCGCTCACGCAGCATTTGCCGCGCGTGCGCGCGCACGGCGCCCAGCTTCAACAAGTAGTGCTCAACCTGGTGCGCAACGCCTTCGAGGCGCTGCTCGACCAGCCGGCGGTGGAGCGGGCAGTCGAGCTGACTACCGTGCGCACGGTGAACGGCGACATCGAAGTGCGCGTCACCGACAACGGCCCCGGAATTTCCACCGCGATCGTCGACCGACTGTTCGATCCGTTCTCGACCACCAAGCCGGCCGGCACCGGACTCGGCCTCACTATCAGCCGTACCATAGTGCACGCTCATGGCGGTACTATCGGCACGCGCGCGGTGGCACCGCGAGGCGTGACGTTTTACGTGCAATTGCCGGCTGCGGAGGACGAGACTGCATGAATGGCGGAACGCCGATTGTCATGGTGGTTGACGACGACTCCGGTGTGCGCAACGCGATGCGCTCGCTGCTCAAGTCGGTCGGCCTCCAGTCCGCGCTGTATGCCTCGGCACAGGAATTTCTGAATGGCTATCAGCCCACGCAACGCGGATGCCTGGTGCTCGACATCCGCATGCCGGGCATGAGCGGCCTCGAGCTGCAGCAGCACCTCAACCTGCGCGGCGCGGTGGTTCCCGTCATCTTCATGAGCGGGCATGGCGACATTCCAATGGCCGTGGAGGCGATGCAACACGGCGCCTTCGATTTCCTGCAGAAGCCATTCCGCGACCAGGACCTGCTCGACCGCATCCAGCGGGCCATCGCAAAGGACGGCGAGCGGCGCCAGGCATTGGGCGAACGCGAACGCATCCGCGCCCACCTCGATGCGCTCACCGAGCGCGAGCGCGAAGTGCTCGACCTGATGACGCAGGGCAAACAGAACAAGGTCATCGCGCAGGAGCTCGGCATCAGCCCGCGCACCATCGAGATCCATCGCGCGCGCGTCATGGACAAGATGGACGCGCAGTCGGTGGCCGAGCTCGTGCGCATGATGCTCGACCTGCGGCAGGCCAACGGACATTGAGCAAGCGCCGCACATTCAACTGGCCGCGCGCCGCACGGGCCTCCGACGGCACCGGGTATCGCATCCGTCCCATCACCCGGGACGACACGACGCGCGAACGGACTTTCATCGCCGCCCTCAGCGCCGAAACGCGTTACCGGCGCTTCATGCACGTACTCGGCGAAGCGTCACCGGCGTTCGTCGAGAAGCTGGTGAACATCGATCGCCACCTCACGATGGCGCTGGTTGCCGTCGTCGGTGAAGATTCGGCGGAGCGCATCATCGGCGTCACCCGCTATGCGGCAGATGAGAACCTCGAAGATTGCGAATTCGCCGTGGTCGTCGGCGACGAGTGGCAGGGTCGCGGCATCGGCACGACCCTGGCCCGCCTGCTGTTCGAGTACGCGGCCAACGAAGGTTTTCAAAAAATCTATGGCACGGTGCAATCCGACAACGAGCGGATGCTCGATCTGGCGCGCCATCTCGAATTGGAAGTCGAGGTGCCGCGCGGCAGACAGGAAACCGTGCGCGCGTGGCGCCGGCTGGATTGACGAACGCGCTGGCGCTCAGCGGTCCGACGTGTCGTACGGCGGCGGATTTCGCGGCGCCGGAGGGGGCAGGTCCTGCCAGCCTGCGCGCGCGATGAAATCACAGAGTCCGCGCACGTCCTCGAAGTCGAGCGCGAGAAATCGTTTCCGGTGCGTCGTGGCGAGCGGAATGCGGCGACCGTCGACGGAGTCGTAGATCTGGCGCATCAGATAGCCGGCGTGTTGTCCGCCGATCTTCGGGATCGCGCGGGCCGCGTCGCCTTCGCCGTGAATGCCATGACAGGACTGACAATGTCCGCCGTACACCGTCGCGCCGCGCGCCAATTGTGTGCCATCGCCCATGCCGTTCGCGGCGGACTGTGTCAGGCCGGCCAGATGAGCGGCGACATCTGCGATGTCCTGCGCACCCACCAGTGCGTGGCGATCGGAGGCCACTTCTTCCATGCGGAAGTCCCAGCGCTTGCCGTAGCGGAAATCGATGAGCTGGCGGATCAGCACGCGATAGTGCTGGCCCGCGAGGCGCGGGATCGATCCGTCGAGCGTGCCGGTACCGTCGCTGCCGTGACAGGAGACGCAATGAGCGTACAGCTCGGCGCCGCGCTCGGAATCGGAGGTGGCCGCGAGGGCATCCGCGTATGCGCGCTGCGCCTTCGGTGCGGCACCGCACAGCGTGGGCAACGCCATCGCGAGAAACACCATCGCGGGAAACACGATCGACTTCAGACAGGGATTTCTCGCGTGGTATTGCATGTGCGGATTCTGGCCTTTGAAGCGAGCGAGTTCTATACGTGCTAGACCGCATGCAAGCCCGGAAAGCAACGGGCATCCGCCGCGCCGCCGCGCGCGCCGCAGTCCCAGTGATCCGTTGCCACCTTCGGCTAACTACCTGCCGCACGCCAGATGACGTTGCCCACGTCGTCGGCCACGAGCAGCGCGCCGTGCTGGTCGATCGCCACGCCCACCGGCCGGCCCCAGGCCTCGCCCTTCTGGCTCACGAATCCGGTGATCACATCCACCGGCTGGCCCGATGGCCGCCCGTTCGCGAACGGCACGAACACCACCTTGTATCCGGCCGGCGGCTTGCGATTCCACGAGCCGTGCAGTCCGATGAACATGCCGTTATCGAACGGCGCCGGCAGCGCGTTCGGCGCGTCGCGGTCCGCCGCAGCCGCTGCGAGACCCAGCGCCGCGACGTGCGCACCCAACGCGTAGTCGGGCGCGATGGCCTTCGCCACCAGGTCCGGCCGCGGCGGCTGCACGCGCACATCGACGTGCTGACCAAAGTAGCTGTACGGCCAGCCATAGAACGCGCCGTCGCGCACCGAGGTCAGGAAGTCCGGCACCAGGTCGTTGCCGAGCTCGTCGCGCTCGTTGGACACCGTCCACAACGCGCCGGTCTGCGGCTCCCACGCCATTCCATTGGGATTGCGAATGCCGGTCGCGAACAGCCGCTTCTCGCCGCTGCGCGTGTCCACTTCCCAGATCGCCGCGCGGCCCTCTTCCTGCTCGATGCCGTTCTCGGCGACGTTGCTGTTGGAGCCCACCGTCGCGTACAGCTTCGATCCGTCGCGGCTGGCAATGATGTTCTTGGTCCAGTGATGATTGAGCGGGCCGCCCGGCAGATCGGTGAGCCGCGTGCCGGAGCCCGACAGCTGCGTCGCGCCGGGCGCGTATGCAAATTTTACGATCGCATCGGTGTTGGCGACGTAGAGCTGGTCGCCGACCAGCGCGATGCCAAACGGAGAGTTGAGATTCTGCAGCAGCACGCTCTTCGTCTCGGCCACGCCGTCGCCGTCGGCGTCGCGCAGCAGCGTGATGCGATTGGGTGACGGCACCACCGCGCCGGCCTTGGCCATCATCTTCTTCATCACCGCGCCCTTGACGCCCTTGCCGTCCTCGGGCCGCTCGGGCGCGTTCGTCTCCGCGACCAGCACGTCGCCGTTGGGCAGTACGTACACCCAGCGCGGATGCACCAGCCCGGTCGCGAACGCATTCACTTTCACGCCGGCTGCGCCGACCGGTGTCATGCCCGGCGGCCAGCCCTTGGCTTCCGCGATCTGCACCACGGGAATCAACTTCTTGTCCGGCTCGGGCAGGGTCGGGTTCGCACCCACGCTGTCGTTCGGGGATGCGACCGGGCCGACGTCGGTGGGACCGACGGTGCTGCACGCGGTGCAGGCCACGAATACGGTGAGAATTACGAGAATAGAGAGGGCCGTCATCCACCAGAAACGGGCGGGCCGTGCTTCAATCTGCGACATTCGGACTCCTTCTCTAACGATTCGCGGAGTCGTCCCGCAATGTGGAATTGTTAGGGTAAGCACCGAGGGGCGTAAGGAGCGGACCTCCCGCCGGGCTGTAGGAGAAGGCCCGCCTGACCCATACTACGTAGCGCAATTGAGGTGACCATGTCGCGTCGCAAGAAGATCCTCGGCGGAATCGCTCTCGTACTCGTACTCGTCGGGGTGGCGTTCGCCTTCCTGCTGAGCCACGACTCCGCCTGCCCGACACCGCCCGCGGCGCAGGCCGGCGTTCCCACCATGAAAGCGGTGGTATATCGCTGTTATGGATCGCCCAAGGTGCTCGCGGTCGAGGACGTCGCCAAACCCGTTCCCGCCGACGACGAAGTGCTGGTCAAAGTGCGCGCCGCCGGCGTCAACCCGCTCGACTATCACTACCTGCGCGGCAAGCCCTACATCATGCGCATGGGCGTTGGTCTGGGCGCGCCGAAGAGCGACCGGCTGGGCGTGGATTTCGCCGGCACGGTGGAAGCGGTCGGCACAGGCGTGACCACATTCCACGTCGGTGACGAGGTGTTCGGCGCTCGCGACGGCGCGTTCGCGGAATACGTCGTGGTGCAGGCGGCGCGCAACGTCGCGCTCAAACCCGCGAACGTTTCGTTCGAGCAGGCGGCGGGCGTTCCCATCGCCGCCGTCACCGCGCTGCAGTCATTGCGCGACAAGGGGCAGTTGAAGGCCGGCCAGAAAGTGCTCATCAACGGCGCATCGGGCGGCGTCGGCACGTTCGCCGTACAGATCGCGAAGCAGCTCGGCGCGCACGTGACGGGAGTGTGCAGCTCGCGCAATGTCGAGTTGGTGAAGTCGCTGGGCGCCGACCGCGTCATCGATTACACGCGCGAGGACTTCACGAAAGACCCGGTGAAATACGACATCATCATCGACACGCCCGGCAATCGTTCGCTGGGCGAATACCGCAGCGTGATGACGGAGCACGGCCGCTACGTGATGGTCGGCGGCCCCAAGACGGGCAGCTGGCTGGGCCCGCTCGGCAAGGGTTTGAGCGCCGGCGCGTACTCCCCGTTCGTGAGCCAGGATTTCTCGATGATACTGACCAATGTCAATCCGCAGGACCTGGCTTTCCTGAGCGACTTGATGAGCGCGGGCAAGATGACGACCGTGGTCGACCGCCGCTACACGCTGGCGCAGGCGGCCGACGCCATCACCTATGTGGAGCTCGGCCACGCGCGCGGCAAGGTCGTGCTGCTGCTCGAATAAAGAGGACAGATCTATCAGCCATGGTACGAATCGCCCTCATCTACGGAACACTGCTGGCCGCCGGCGCGTTCGGACTGCAGGCACTGCAGTACCAGTTCCTCGTGCGCACGCACGCCGCGCAGGCGTACGTGACCTTGGTGGCGCTGGCGTTCCTGATCGTCGGAGTCTGGATCGGCGCACGCGTGTTCCGACGGCAGCCGGCGCCTGCGGAGTTTCAGCCGAATGAGCGCGTGCGCGAGACGCTCAAGATCAGCGCGCGCGAGCTCGAAGTGCTGACGCTGCTGTCGCAGGGGCAGTCGAACAAGCAGATCGCGCAGCGCCTCGAGGTGTCGCCCAACACCGTGAAGACCCACGTCGCCAACCTGTTCGAGAAGCTCGATGCGCGGCGCCGCACCGAGGCCATCCTGCGCGCGAGAGAGTTGGGGATGATTCGCTAGTTCATCTTTATGGACTTGATGTCTATCTACCGGTGATGCATGCGAATTGCAAAATGGGGAAGCAGCCTGGCTGTCCGCCAACGCGTCATTGATCACCGCTCCTGCAAAGCGCCCCGAACCCGACGGGGACTTTGTCGGCAATCCAACACGCGCCAGATCGTGCAGAAATCGTCATCAAGCTTGTAATAGATCGCGAATGGAAATCGTCGCGCGAGCATCCGGTGGAATCCCCACAGCTGCATGTGGACACCCGCATACACAGTCAGCGAGTCAATATCCGCAAACACGGAGTCAAAAAAATATTCGCCGACTTCTTCGCCGTGCTCCGAATAGAAGGACCTGCCGGCTCTCAGATCGCCGATTGCGGACGGCAGAACCCGGAGTTTCATTGCCTACTTGCGAAGCTCGCGCTTCGCGGTCGCCCAGTCGATGGGCTCTTCCGCTCCCGACTCGACTCCCTGCTGAGTTTCGTTCAGCGCTTCTTTGTGCCAGGCGGGCGATTCGTACCGATTACCTTCACGGGTAATGGCTTCCCACAACTCCTCAAGAGTGCGGAGCTTCTCTTCCCAGGACATCTGCTGAATTTCTGCGGCTGTCATCGTGCTTGCAGCCTACTCGGCAACGGATATCGCGGCAAACTTCGCGCATGAGGAGACATAAAGGAGACGAACCCGCAGGGATGTCCCCAAGTAGGTGATGCGCAGAAACATTCGCCGATCGTCGGCCAAATCCATCGTGAGACCTCTGTCCCGTGCCACGGTTGGCTAGAAGATCGGGTGCCCCGCGGGTGAGCGGCGCAAAATCACCCTTTCATACGATTGCCGCCGCGCCCCGCGCCCGTTCTGATGCGTGCACGATCAACCACGACAGGTGCTTCATGATCCGCATCATTCTCCAATTCGGTGTCATCGCCGGCCTCATCGTCGCGCTGCCGATGCTGTTCCACTGGCTGAGCCTCAAGCCCGGCGATCAGCCGTACATGGACGGGCTGCTGCTCGGCTACCTCATCATGTGCGTGGCGCTGACCGCGGTGTTCCTCGGCATCAAGCGCTATCGCGACCGCGTGCTGGGCGGTGCCATCCGCTTCCTGCCCGCGCTCGGCGTGGGACTGGCCATCAGCGCGGTAGCGAGCGTGTTCTATGTCGTCGGCTGGGAAATCTGCATGGCCTTCGGCAGTTTCGATTTCGCCGCGCACTACTCCACCGCGATTCTGGAAGCCGCGCGCAACCAGGGTGAGGCCGCGGTGCAAGAGGCCGTGAAGCAGGTCGAATCGTTCAAGGAGCTGTACACGAACCCGGTGACGCGCATGTCGTTCACGTTCATCGAGATCTTCCCGGTGGGTGTCCTGATCTCGCTGATCTCCGCGGCGGTGCTGCGCAACAGCCGGGTGTTGCCGGCGCGCGCGGCGCTTCAGCAAGACCCCCGAACCCCATAAACGGGCTCGATGGATACCGCCGCCGGCACGTCGACGCTGTAATAGTTAGCGAAGGCATTGCCGGCGCGCGACTGCTGAATCCGCCATCGGCGGTTTTCTGCCTCGTCGGACATTTTTCCAGGCCAGACAAGACATTGGCGGTCCGGACACCCCGAGGAAACGCGCATGACAATGTGCACCCGCACACATGTTAGAAATCCCCGGGGTTTACATGGACTGCTTTTCAACGTGGGGGTTACATGAGAATCATTCGCCTGTTGCCACTGGCAGCGGGACTCGCCTTGTGCACGCAGGCGACCGCACAAACTACCGCGGCTTATCAATGGGACAGTGTCGCGATCGGCGGCGGTGGCTTCGTCTCCGGCATCGTGCCGAGCAGGACGCAGCCGAACCTGTTCTACGCACGAACCGACGTCGGCGGCGCATATCGCTGGGACAACGCCAGCTCACGCTGGGTCGGCCTCACCGACTGGGTCTCGGAAGATGAGACCGGCTTGTTAGGCGCGGAATCCATCGCACTCGATCCGAAAGACTCCGCCAAGGTGTACATCCTGGCCGGCATCAGCTACTTCAACGGCGGCAAGACCGTCATCATGCGCTCGAGCAACTACGGGCAGACGTTTGCGCTCACGGACGTCACCAACCAGTTTCGCGCGCACGGCAATGGCATGGGCCGCCAGAACGGCGAGCGGCTGCAGGTCGATCCGGGCTCGAGCAATGTGTTGTTCGTCGGCACCCGCTTCAACGGTCTGTTCAAGAGCAGCGACTCCGGCGTCTCGTGGTCACGCGTGGCTTCGCTGCCGGTCACCACCACACCCAACGAGAACGGCATCAGCTTCGTGCTGCTCGATCCAACCAGCGTTTCGGGCGGAGTTGCGCAGCGCATCTTCGTGGCGGTTTCGCGCTTCGGCTCGGTGGGGCCGAATCTGTACCGCAGCAACAATGCAGGCGCGACGTTCACCCCGGTCGCCGGTGCGCCGGGCGCGTTCATGGCGCAGCGCGCGGCGCTGGCGGGCGACGGCAATCTCTACATCACGTACGGCAACGGCGCGGGGCCGCACGGCCACTGGGCGCAGCCCGAGCCGATGGACAATGGCCAGATCTGGAAATACAACGTCGCGTCCGGCGCCTGGACCAACGTCACGCCCGCCGGTTTTGCCAGGCCCTTCGGCGGCATCTCGGTCGATCCCGGTAATTCGCAGCGTCTGGTCGCATCGACGGTGAACACGTACATGCAGCAAGGGGATGCGTGGGGCGATCGCATCTTCATCAGCACGAACGGCGGGGCCGCCTGGACCGACACCGTCGCACGCGGTTTCGCGGACGATTCCGCCGGCGTTTCCTGGATCGCCGGACACGCCATCCACTGGGCCGGCTCGATCGAGTTCAATCCGTTCAACGCCAAAAACGTACTCATCACATCCGGCAACGGCGTATTCAGGACCGCGGACATCGATGCAACGCCGGTGACCTGGTCGTTCAACGTCAAGGGCCTCGAAGAGACCGTGCCGCTGAACATTGCCAGCATTCCAGGTGGACCGCTGCTCACCTCGATCGGCGACTATGACGGCTTCCGGCACTCGGACGTGACGCAGTACGCGCCCATCCACACGCCGCGCATGGGCTCGACCTCCGGCCTCGCCTTTGCGGCCACGAATCCCGCCGTGCTCGCCCGCGTCGGTAGTTTGATGTACACCTCGAGCAACGGCGGCTCGACCTGGACGCAGACGCCCGCGATCAACGGCGCATCCGGCCAGGTGGCGCTTTCGGCCAACGGCTCGGTGTTGCTGCACAGCCCGTCGAATTCGGCGACTACCTACCGCTCGACCAACCTCGGTGGCAGCTGGTCGGTGGTGGGGGGCCTGAGCACCGCCAACCTACGGCCCGTGGCGGACCTGGTGAACTCCAACAAGTTCTACGTGTACAACAACGGCACGATGCTGGTGAGCACCAACGGCGGCGTGTCATTCGCAGCGGCCGGCACGCTTGCATCGGGTGGCTCGAACGTCATTCGCGCGGTTCCCGGCCTCGAAGGCAACCTCTGGGTACCGCTCTATGGCGGCGGGCTCGCACGCTCGACGAATTCCGGAGCCTCCTTCAGCACGGTCGGCAACGTCAGCTATTGTGGCGCCGTGGGTTTCGGCAGGGCGGCCACCGGCGCGACGCACCCGACGGTGTTCATCTGGGGCACGGTCGGCGGCGTGCGCGGCGTCTATCGCTCGACCGACGTCGGCGCCACCTGGGTGCGCGTCAACGACGACGCGCACGAGTACGGCGGTCCCGCCAATGGGCAGTTCGTGAGCGGCGACCTGAACACCTTCGGCGTGGTGTACATGAGCTCCGCGGGACGTGGCGTCGTCTACGGAAAGCCCACCACCACCGTCCCGCCACAGCCGCCCGGCGGCGCGGTGCGCGTGCTGTCACGCAGCAGCGCCAAGTGCATGGACGTGAACGCCGGCAGCCTGGCCTCGGGCGCGGCGATCATTCAATTCACCTGCGGCACCGGCGCCAACCAGCAGTGGACGGTCGAAGACGCGGGCGGTGGCTTCGTGCGTCTCAAGGTGGGTCACAGCGGCATGTGCCTCGACATCGCGAGCCAGAGCACTGCCAACTCCATCGGCATCGTGCAGAGAACTTGCGGTACGGGCAGCAGCCAGCAGTGGACCAGGCAGGATGCCGGCAGCAACTACTATCGGCTCATCAACCGCTTCAGCGCGAAGTGCGTGGACGTGCCGGGCAACAGCACCGCGAACAGCGTTCAGCTCATTCAGTGGACGTGCGGCAGCGGCAACAACCAGCAGTGGATCAACAACTAGCATGAATCATTCGCGGCGGAGTCCGGGGCGCGCCCGGCTCCCCCGCGGATGATTTTTCTTCATCGAAAAGCTCGCGCCGGGCACGGTTACACTCGCGGTCTTCAACGCGGGAGGTGATTGCCATGCGTCAGATCGGATTCATCGGATTGGGACGCATGGGCGCCAGCATGGTGCGGCGCCTGGCGGACGCGGGAATCTCCTGCGTGGCACACGATGCCAACGCCGCCGCCGTCACGGCGCTGCGCGATGCCGGTACCGTGGGCGCGGACTCCCTCGAGAAGCTGGTCGCGGGGCTCGCGACGCCGCGCGCGATCTGGCTGATGGTGCCCGCCGCGGCGGTGGACCCGGTGATGGCGTCATTGACGCCGCTGCTCGCGCCCGGCGACATCGTCATCGACGGCGGCAACTCCAACTACCGCGACGACATGCGGCGCGCCGGCGCGCTGCGCGCGCGCGGCATCCATTACGTGGACGTCGGCACCAGCGGCGGCATCGCCGGCGGTGCCGCCGGCTACTGCCTCATGATCGGCGGCGAGCATCCTGTTGTCGAGACACTCGAGCCGGTGTTCGCGGCGCTCGCGCCCGGAGTACCCGACGCCGCCGCGCCGGCGGGCAGCGCAGCGCGCGGCTATCTACACTGCGGGCCGCACGGCGCGGGCCATTTCGTGAAGATGATCCACAACGGCATCGAGTACGGGCTCATGGCCGCGCTCGCCGAGGGCTTCAACATCCTGCGCCACGCCAACATCGGCGCCCAGGGCGCCGCGGTGGACGCGGAGACGACGCCGCTGTCGAACCCCGAGCACTTCCGTTTCGACTTCGACCTCGCAGCCATCGCGCAGCTGTGGCGACACGGCAGTGTCATTCGCTCCTGGCTGCTCGATCTCACGGCACGCGCGCTCGGCGACGACGTCGATCTGAAGGAATTCAGCGGTCGCGTCTCGGACTCCGGCGAGGGACGCTGGACGGTGGCCGCGGCCATAGAAGAAGGTGTCCCGGCGCCGGTGATCACCGCGGCGCTGTTCAGCCGCTTCGAATCGCGCGGTCACGCGGACTATGCGGACCAGCTCTTGTCGGCGATGCGCAAGCAGTTCGGCGGACACGTGGAGAAGCACGACGCGCGATGAGGGACTGCGACAATGAGACACCGCGCCGAGGCCGCTCAGGACGACGACGGCCAACGGCGCGGCCGGATTCCATTTCCAGGCTGCGAAATCCATCGCAGCCCTCAATTGCCGACCACCCAGGTTAGAGGCGCATCGGGCCGGCGGCTAGGCGGCTGGACGATGGAGCAAGATCGGTGGACGATCGGCAATGCCTCCGGCCCGACGCTCAGTGCAGGTCCAGCGGCTGCAGCGTTCCGTCGAAGGTTGCGCGCTGGAATTTCGCACCATCGATGAGCAGCGCCTCGAAGTGCGCGTGCGTGGCGTCTTCGCGCTTCGGGTAGACCTGCACGGCAATCACCTTGCCGCCGTACAGCGGCGTGATGGTCGGCACGATCGTGTGGCCCACGAGAATAGTGTCGGCATCGAAATGCTTCAGCACCGCATCGATGTCGGCTGCACTGGCGGTGGGAAAGTCGGCCTGCTCCGGGAAATATCCGCGATACCACAGCGGACCCAGCGGGCCCATGAGGAATTCGGCGCGTTCGCGCGCGGACACACCCGCGGGCGGCGCATCGGCCAGGGCCGCGCGCACCCCGGCATTGACGGCGGCGAGCCCATAGCCACGCTCGACCAGTGCGCGCGACAGCCCGCCATGTAGATAGAGACGGCGGCCGATCCGCAGCACCGCCGGACGCGAACGCAGCCATTGTCCGAGCACGCTGCGGGCGTCGAACAGCCGCGCATACGAATCGACACCGAGCACGATCGCCGAGCGCGAATACTTCGGGTGCAGGTAGCGCAGGTCGCCGCGCATCACCATGGTCTCGTGATTGCCGAGCACCAGGTGCACGCCCCCACCCGCCTGGCGCGCCTGCGCCTCGAGCTCGTACAGCAGCCAGAGGATCTCGGTGTGATTGGGCCCGCGGTCCAGGACATCCCCGAGCACCACGAGATGGCCGCGGCCGAAGCTCCACGCCAGTTGCGCATTCACGATGCGATGAGCCACCAGCGCCCGCGCGAGGATCTCGTACTCTCCATGCATGTCGGCGACGACGAATAGTTTGGCTTTCGCGGGCAGGGTCACCGTGTCCGGCGACACCGAAGCCGCCGCGCGCAGCGTCACATCGAACGCCGGCAAGTCGCCGACCGCGGCGACCGTGATCGTGGTGTTCGGACGCACAAGCCGCGCACTCTTGCGCGCGCCGTCCGCGGTCACCGCGATGGACCAGGCCTCCCAGGCGCCGGATGCGTTGCGCACCACATAAGGCCCGTCGGACTGGGCCTCAGGCGGGGACTGCGCCGACGTCAGCGCGGCGAACAGCAGCAGTGCCAGCCGCGCAGGAAAAAACTTCAATGGTGCGACCTCGTCCGCGATGCGGACAGGCCGTCGAATATACGGCGGGACGTTCCGGGTTAGAAGGTGGCGCGCCCCCAACAAAAACCCGCGCAGCCGGATGGCTGCGCGGGTGTCGAATCACCGTTCAATACTTGCGGGGCGCTTCGGTATCGGCAGGGCTGCTCGAATCCGGCATCGATTCGCTCGACGCGTTGCGATGCATGTACTCGCCGCTGTCGAGATAGCCGTCGGCATTCTTGTCGGCCTTCGAGAACATGATCTTCGTGTCACTGGATGCTTCGGTGCGCGAGATGCGCCCGTCGCGGTCGGTGTCGAGCATGTTGAATTGCTCTTTCGCCTGGTCATTGCCCTGCGTCATGGTCTTGTCTTTGTCGCCGGCGATGGCCGCCAACGGCAACAGCGCGACCACAGCGACCGCGATCAACGAATTGGAAATTTTCATGGTTTCTCCTGAACATTGCTGGAAGGTCGATGACCGGTGCGCTCGAGACCCGCCCGGCGTTTCGTCATCGTGTCCAGTTCGATTCGCTCGCTACGGCATCGTTCGGAAAATTTCGCGGAACTATTGGCGCCGAACCGCGACAAACGCCGCTCGCGCCGACCTCTATTGGCGACAACGACTCGTTCACTAACTACAACCGCCACGGCGGGCGCCCACAACGGCGTTTATGCCGCGACGGGCGGCGTGTCGGACAATGCCGCGAGCGCCGGCTAGAGTGGCGCGCCCTCGTCCCCGGCCGCCCGCAACGGCAGGCGCACCACCATGGTGGTTCCGAGCCCCACGCCGGGACTGGCCGCTGAAACCGAGCCGCGGTGCATCTCCACCAGTGTGCGCACCAGCGACAGTCCGATCCCGAGACCACCCTCCGCGCGGCTGCGATGCGCACTCACCTGCGAAAACAGCTCGAATATTTTCTGCAGGTCCGCCGCGGGAATGCCGATCCCGTTATCCGAGATGCTGATCACCGCATCGCCATCCTGACGGGCCGTCTGCACCACGATGACTCCGCCCCGCTCGGTGTATTTGGTGGCGTTGGACAGCAAGTTCGAGAACACCTGCGTCAGTCGCTCGAAATCGCCCGTGACGCTCAGTGCCTCGAGGTCCGGCTCGATGATGAGCGTGTGGCCATGCTGCTCCATCGCCACTCCACACGCTTCGGCGCTGACCGCCACCACCTCCCGCAAGATCACGTGCTCGCGACGCAGCTCGAACTTTCCGGTGCTGATGCACCCGATATCCCGCAGATCGTCGACGAGGCGCACGAGATGACTGAGCTGGCGATCCATGATCTCGATGGCGCGCTGATAGGACGTACCCGGCCTGCAGTCCTGCTTGGCGATGTACAGCGCACTGCGCAGAGGAGCGAGCGGATTTCTCAATTCATGGGCCAGCGTCGCCAGGAATTCGTTCTTGCGGCGATCGCCGTCGCGCAGCGCCTCCTCCACGTCGCGGCGCGCGGTCACGTCGCGC
Organism: Pseudomonadota bacterium; assembly: GCA_043747875.1. Taxonomy (GTDB): domain Bacteria; phylum Pseudomonadota; class Gammaproteobacteria; order Steroidobacterales; family Steroidobacteraceae; genus CADEED01. Next base: position 51,519 of record JAYTOI010000034.1, read on the forward strand.
GCCGCGCCGAACCACTCGACGATCTCGCCCTGTTCGCCCAACATCGGCACCGCGCGCGACAGCGTCCAACCCAATGTGCCATCGGGGCGCTTCACGCGGTGCTCGAGTTCGAACACCCGTTTCGCCGCCACCGCTGAGGCAATGGCCGCTCTCACCTGCGCCTGGTCGTCGGGATGAATGTATTCGCTCAGCCAGTTCACGGTGGGACGCGCGTTGTCGAAGTTGAAGCCCTCGCCGTCGAGCTGCCACAGCTCGCTCCAATCGGGACTCATGCGGTAGACGATGTCCGATGTTGCCGTCACCAACGCCCGAAACCGCTCCTCGGTGTTGCGCAAGGTGCCCGTGGTTCTTTTCAGATCCGCGAGCACGCGCCGCAGCGCCTCGCTCGAGTGCGCCCACTGCGCGTCCGAGGCATCGAGCAACCGACGCGCGAGCTGGGGATTGCGGTGCATGACGGCGACCATGTCCGCTTCAAAGGCAATCGTCGGATGAGTTTCCGTCCAGTAATGCGCGGCCCGCACGAAGGCGAGGAAGGCCGTGAGGATCTCGAACGCCGCCTCGCCCACCGCAACGGAGATGGCGTCGCGGGCGCGCGCCGCGCGCTCCGGTGCGACGAACAGGATGGTGAGCGCGTCGAACAGGTCGCCTTCCAACTGCGTGTCCGATCTCGGCAACGCAACCGGCGATTGCTGAGCCTCGAGCCGGAAGAGCGCGCGTTCGAGCCGCTCCGCGCCGGGTACGGGTCTGTTCAGCAGACCGAGCGCTTGATCGACGGTATGAGGCAATGCGCGCGCGTCGCCCGCCGGCCGTCCTTCGCCGATGAGGAACCCCACGTGCCGCACGATGCAGTAGCGCGTCTCGCAGAACCGCGACAGGTGCACGAACAGGCGCTCTTTGAAGAGCGAGGGCAGCGGATTGTCGAGGTAGGCGGATTTCGCGAACCCCCACAGGTGCTCCATGAGCCCGGGAGCCGAAGTCGCCGTGCAGAAGAAGTTCGGCAGCACACCCAAGCGACCCGTCACTTCCTCTTCGAAGCGCTGTGCCTCCGAGCCGTGGTATTCGCCGCGGGAGTGCGAGCCGCCATTGCCGACTGGTGCGTGCATAGGGTGATCCGGCTTGGGGCAGCCGTTACGGCAGTCCGGCCGGCTGCTATCTGTTCGTTACCGCACACAGTCGGGCACGCACGACAGACCGGCAAACCTCAGCGCTGCACGGGCACAATGCGGTCGAACGCGAGACCGCTGTGGCCTTCACCGCGGCCGGTCTGCTTGCGCACGCCGAGCCAGGTGAATACGCGACCGTCGTTCCAGCGCGTGCGCTGGAACGACTGCAGCACGTGCGTGCCGCCGCGCGACACCTCTTCTTCGTGAATGCGATACGGCCGCCCTTCATCCAGGCCTTCGCGCAGCAGCGTGGTGCGCGGGCGCACGCGTTCGAAGCTGGGCGCCGGATCGTTGGCGAGGAATCGCGGCATCGCCGCGCGCCGCAACTGGATCTGCCGGTTGTCGCCGTCGAGGTGCTCGGGCACGAAGGGAATCCAATGCTCCGGCACGGTGGTCATGAGGTCGTAGCGTGCGTCGGCCTGCCATTCGATCGGCGCCGCCGGCACGCCGCCCGCTGCGTCCGACTGCGCCTGCAGGTGACCGAGCAACTCGCTGGCGGAGACGTTGCCGGCGCGCGTCCAGCCGCTCGGCAGCGGCACGATGGTCTCGATGCCCCACACCATGTTGGCCATCTCGTCGCGCGTCAGCGCAATCTGTTCGAGCGGCGCTCCGTCCTGGATCTTCGGCACCGTCGGCAGCACCAGCAGCGTCAGGTCGGCGGGCTGATCGACGGCACCCTTGATGCTGAGGCTGAACAGATTCCAGCGCTGCCAGGCCTCATCGCCGCCGCGGCCCGCGGCCTCGATCCAGAAGCGCTCGCCGAAGTTGTTGGTGACGGTGAGGCCCTTGATATTGAGCGCGGTGCCGGCTTGCACCGTGTGCGGCAGCAGGAACCAGTCGTTGGCATAGACCAGCCCGAATTCGATCAGCAGCAGCTTCGCGATCTCCGCCGTGTTGGGCTTGATGTCGCCGAAGTTGGTCTTGCCGTCCTCGAACGCCCACCAGCGCGTGTCCGGCATGCCGTTGAAGCGCACCGGCGCGGGGATGAAGCTGCGCGTGGCGTACTGCGGGTCCATCGGAAAACCGCCGGCGGGCGGTGGCGCAGCGCCGAGCTGCTGGCGGCTCTGGTCCCAATCGAAGTTGTACCAGTCGAGATGGCCGTGGAAATACTCGTCGGCCGCCAGCACTTTTTCGTTGCCGGCACCATCGACGGTGGAGCACGCGAACGCATACTCGAGGCGCTCGGGTTGCCAGGCGTCGCCTTGGTCACGTTGCGAGTACAGCTGGTCGAACCAGCCCACGAACGCGGAACCCGCCGCATCGGCCGCGGCTGCATCCCCGGGCGACAGGCCGGGGACGCCCATGGAAGCGACGTTCGTCCCGAGGTCCTTGAGGAATAGATAGAGCTCGCCGCCATCCATCGCGCGGCCTGCGACGGCCCGGAACTGCTGCATCGCCGACGGATGCGCGCAGATCGGCGCGTCGTCTTTGTCGGCGGGGTCCGGCAGGTCGATCTTGTAGTGCAGCCGGAACGCGTCGCGCGCCGACGCCGGAATCATCTTGAGCCAGCGCCGCCCCATCTGCAGCCGCAGATCGAGCGCCAGCGGAATTTTGCCGGCCCGGAACACGATCGGCCGGCGCTCGACGGTGGTCTCGAGCGGCGTCGCACGGTCGAAGTCCTGCGAGGGCCGGCCCAGCGGTTGGTATTTCGCGAGCTGCTGTCCGGCGACGTGGATCTTCGCGCTCACGGGCGTGCCGGCATCGTCGCCCGCGAACTCGCCCATCTGCCATTGCTTGCACAGCATCCACAATGCGTCGCGCACCTCGGCGCGCAGCGCGCGCACGAAGTTGTCGGTGCGCGGACGGCTCTCGAGCCGGTTGTAGCGCGTGATCGTCGGCAGCACGATCTTGCCGGAGAGCACCGGCTCGAGGTTGCGGATGATCAGTGCCTCGTTCATGAGATGCGGCTCGCGTAGTTGTTGACCATGGAAAGATCCGCGGAGATGGTGATCGGCCGCCACGTCGTCGCGAGAACGGTCGCCGGCAGGAACACGGAGATCGGCTGTTTGTCGAGCTGCTGCGGCTCGACCGCGCGCAGGCGCGCCATGTCGAGTGTCTCGTGCAGTGTCTGCACCAGATCGCTCCAGCTCCACGCGCCGGTGAACTGCGGCGGCGTAGCCAGCAGGATGGCCTGGGGCGGCTCGGCGTTCGGCTTGTTGAACTGGAACGCGATGCCGGTGGTTTCGGTATCGCCGGGGATCACCTCGGTCCACTCCTCGAGCAGCAGGCCGCACTGCGGCTGCGTCGCGTCGAAGTCCTGCGCGTAGCACGCGGTGTAGAGCAGCAGCTCGTTCTCCAACAGAACCTTCGATTCCGGCGGGAATTCCAGTGCCATCCAAGGGGTACCCGCCTGGTACGGGAACTGCACCGGCTCGAGCACGGGCGCCGCCGTGCCCAGCGCCTCCGTGAGGAAGGTGAGGTTCTCGACGTGATGCATCTTCTGGCTCACGCGCGCGGTCGAATGCAGCCAGTCGTCCACCGCGAATTCGTTTGCCAGATGGTCGCGTTGATGATCCAGCAGGTGCGCGCGGTTCTGCCAGGCGTTGGTCCACTCCGCGCCCTGCAGCGCGCCCACCGCGAACGTCGGCACGAACACGAACTGGTCGCCGAGCACGGCGTGCCCGGCGTTGGTCAGCAGTTGTATCTTCTTCTCCGGTGCGCTCTCGGCGTCGTGCGCGGTGAGCTGCGCCTCGACCGCCGCGATGCGTTGGTCGAGGTCTTCGACGAGCAGCGTGACGCGCGCACGGATGTCCGCGCCCACCGTGACGATCTGATTCTCCTCGTCCACGGAGGTCGTCTCGTAGACCTCGAAGTCCGAGAGCGGCAGCAGGCCGGTGAATTCCGTCAGCACTCCTTCGACCGTCGTCTCGGTAGTTTGACCGAGCGCGGCCAGCGCGTCGTGGCGCGCCTTGAAGGCGGTCTCCTTGGCCAACACAGCGGCCGTCACCTGCGCGAGGGTCAGGCCCTCCGGGTCGGTCCCGGTGGTGGAGATCTGGCGCTCCGCCTCGAGCAGTCGTGCGATGCGCGCGTCGTCATCGGGAAGCGCGGGCAGCGTGAGCATGAGCCCATCGAACTGATCGCGCAGGATCTGCCAGCGCAGCGTCACCGCAGCCGCCTTGGCGAGCACGGCGCGGATCAGGCGCGCGCGCGCTTCCAGGAACGCGCCGAGGCCCATCTGTGGCAGGCCATAAGCAGCGAGCGCGGTGCAGGCCGCGGTGATGCGGTCCAGCCAGTCGTCGATATTGTCGATCACGTCGATGACCACAGTGCCGGTCTCCGGGAAGGCGGCGTCGAGTTCGTTCTCGAGCGGTGCCAGGCGATTGTCGCGCTCGTCGCGGAGCGCGTCCGGCAGGAAATCCACGCGGGAGCGCGCCAGCACAGCCGCCGTGGCGGATTCGGACTTGGCTTCGGTGGGCAGCGCGATGTCGGTGGCGCGCAGCGGCCGCGAGTGCAGCAGCAGCGCGCGCAGGCTGCGGACGAGGGCCGCCACGTCGACGAACGAGAAATCGCCCGCGTTGCCCTCGAAGTACGAGATTTCCTTCAGTAGATCGGGGCGCACGGCCAGCGTCGGGCGGCGCAGCACGAAATCGCGCACCCGATCGTCGAGCTCGGTGCGCGAGCCCAGGTCGGTATCGATCGCCGCGCCCGCGCCGGGCTTGGGCGCGCTCTGCAGGTGGTCGGGATCCAGCACGTACAGGAGGTCGAGCGGCTGCAGTCCCAGGTCCGCCTGCGTGACGAAGGTGAATTGTTCGGCGCCCGCGGCATCGAAGTAGCGCACCTTGCAACCGACGCGCGCCGGCGCGGGCAGCGCCTGGCCCACCCAGCGATTCATCGCGGGCTCGGCTTTCACGCGCGGATTGTCGGTCGCGGCGGGCGCCGTGTTTGCCTCGAACTGCAGCCCGACGCGGTGCGTCAGCGCGATGCCGCTGCGCGGGGTCTGCACCACGTCCGGTATCGGCGGGAAGGTCGCCTGTCCGTAGGCATCCAGCGCCGCCGCCGCGCGGTCGTAGTTGCCCATCACCACCTGGTGCACGCCCTCGGCGACCGCCAGGTCCGCCAGCGCGTCGTACAGGTCGAGCAGCCTATCTACCTCGGCATTGATGGCCGTCTGCTGGGCGGTGTCGGCGACGGGCAGCCGCGTGTCCGGAAAGCCGAACGGATAGGTGCGATTGCCGGCGCCGGGGCTGCGCACGTGCCGCAGCAGCTTCAGGCCGTTGACGACGTTGCGCGCTTCGATGGCCTGGATCGAGGTCCCCTCGGGCAGGTCCTCGGGTGGCGTGGTGTACAGCGGGAACACCAGCCGCAGTGGATAGAGGAAGCGGTCGCACTCGGCGAAGGCGTAGCGGTCGTGCAGACCGCGCTCGAACTCATAGCCCAGCAGCGCGCCCAGGCTCTGCCCGCCGCGGATGCCCTGGATGATCTTCAGTGCGCGCCTCACACGCTCGGACGACAGGTTCACCTTGAGCAGGTCCGGCTGCGTGGGCGTCGCGTTCGCGACGTAGCCGTTGCGCAGCACCGCCGCGGTGACGGCGTGATTCACCGACGGTGCATGGATGTAGCCCTGGTTCGAATCGTCGCGCACGATCGGCGGCAGCGGCACGCCGCGCGGAGTCTTTTGATTGAAGATCTCGTCGAGGTCGCCGTCGAGCTCCACGGGCGTCAGGGTCCGTGCCGCAGGCCGCACGTTCTCGAGCCAGCCGTACGCGCCTAGATAGATGCCCTTGCGGTGCGGCGCGCCCTCTTCCACGCCTTCGCCATCCTGGCGGCGCGCGTAGCGCATCGAGGCGAGCTGGAAATTGACCAGCCCGGTCATCCACGCGTCGAGCCGATAGGTACAGCAGTCGAGGTGTTCGGCCATGAGGCGCTCGAGACGCGCCGTCGGCGTGAGCTGGAGTTTTTCGAGCGCGCGCAATTGCTCGGTCAGGTAGCGGGTGCCGAAGACGTCGCCGATGCCGCGCGTCACGTAGTCGGCCAGCGACAGCCGCGCATCGCCCGTGACGGTGGGGTACGGGGAGTACAGCAGCTGGTAGCGGCTGGGGCTGGCCACCGGCCCGGCGACGCCGGCCGCACTGGCCGCGCGGGTGGCCGCCGCTTCCTGGATCTGGAAGAAGTGCGGCTCCGTGCGCAGCGACGCCTTGAGCTCGTCGCCCAGCAGCTGCGCGTCGTCGAGCACGCGGATGCCGGCATCGTAATAGCCGAGCTCGAGCGCGTGGCGCAGCAGGATGAACAACAGCGAGTTCGGCCATTGGCCGCCCTGAAATCCGTCCTGCACGCGGATCGTGTCGAAGGACAGGCGCGCCCACTCGTGCAGCCACTGGATGTAGTTGCGGTTGTCGGTGGTGACGATGCGCAGCGCGTCGGTCTCGGACAGCGGGCCGACCTGGATCGCGGGACCCGTGAGCGCGTTGGCCGTGACCTTCCAGAACAGATCGAACAGCTGTGGCGGAACATCGCCCTTGTATCCGAGGCTGGTCAGCAGATCGTAGGCTTGGTCGTGCAGCTCGTTCGCGGGCAGCGTCGGCCACGAAATGAAGAGCTGCCACAACACCGCGAGGTTGTGCTCCTGGTCCTGCGTGTTCGCGTAGCGCTGGTGGAACTCGACCGACCCGGGATGCAGGCCCACGATGTCGAGCAGCGTCTGGTGCGGATCGCCGCCGGCCGCGTCGACGTGCGCCACGCCGGTCGCAAGCTGCGCCCACGTGCCGCGCAACGTATCGAGAACGCCTTTGAACTTCGGCAGCCAGTCCTGGAACGCGCCCGGGCGCTGCTCGAGATGCTTCGCGGCGAAACCGAATTGCGAGAAGCGGTCTTTGCCGTCGGTCCAGCGTATGCGGCTGAAGGCGGTGGTCGGCAGGATGCCGTACGGCTGGCGGCCGATGCGCAGCGCCGGAATGGGCCCGCGGCCGCTCACGAAGCGATTGAAAAACCAGCGCGTGTAGTACTGCGCGTCGTCGTCGAACACCGGCTTGAGCATCGTGTCCATGAAGTAGCCGAGCGTGGCCGGCCACAGCGCCGTGTTCATCGCGCGCGCCTCGCCCTGGTCCACCGCACCGGCGTGCGGGATCTGCTTCAGCCATTCCGTATCGAGGCCCAGCGCCTCGGCTAACCACTGGCCGTCGCGCTTGTCGAGCCAGTCGTCGGTGTCTTCGAACCGCGCCTGGTCCTTGAACACGAAGTCGAAACTCTCGTCGGGATCGTCGCTGCGCGAATACGCCGAGCTGCCCTCTTCCGTGTTGTTGGTGGGCGAGCCCTGCGGCAGCAGCGCGAATCCGGAGGTTCCGAAGTGATGATGCTCGAACAGCTGCTGTAGTTCGGTCTGGCTGCGCTCGGCATTCGCGCTCAGGCGCACGCCGAGCACGAACAGCCGGTCGAAACCCGCGGTCTGCTCCCGCGTCAACGTGACGCGAAAGCCCATGCCGCGGCTCACGGCATGGTCGAAGTCGACCATCCAGCGCAGCTCCTCGCCCAGCGTGAGGTTGCCGTGCTCGTCGAACTCGAATTGCGACTCCGCCGCGGCACGCGGGTCGGGACTGACGTGCAGCGGCGTCAGCACCGGCGCGCCGATCTCGTTGAGCACTTCGCGGCCGCCCTGGTAGCCGAGCAGCACGAATCGCTCGGGCAGCAGCGAGGCGGTGGCCGCCTTGCTCCAGGAGTGCGTGCGGAGGTCGGGACCGGGATCCGGCAACGCCACGAAGAACACGCGCGGCGTCGCCGTCGCGCGCGTGAAGCCGGTCGGCGGCGCCTCTTTGAGATTGTAAGGAGCCACCGTCTCGCGCAGCTGTGCGGCGCGCGCAGCGCCGACTTCGCCGATGAGCAGGTCGAACGCGGCGCTTTCCGCGGCGGCGTCGCCCGCCTGCCACAGCGCCGGCCAGAAGACCGTGAGCGCATCGCGTTCGTCATCGCTGAGCGGCGCGGTCGCCGATGCCACCAGCAGCACCTCACCCGCGGCGATGGACTGCGGCTTGATCTCGAGCGCGACATCGCCGTCCGGATCGTCCGCGCTCAACGGGTTCAACGGCCGGTATTGCCGCACGATCCAGGTCGCGCGGCCCGAGCCGTGGGCGGACACGAGCCCGCGCCACGCGGCACGCTCGGCGCTCTCCACGCCCGCGGCGTGAAAGTACTCGCGCCAGAAGATCGCGGCGTTCTTCACCTCGGAGTCGGTGAGTGTGGCCTCAAACGTGTCGAGCAGACATTCATCCGGGAAGATGCGCACCCAGAGCTGGCGTCGCGACGTACCCTGCTCGTCGACCGTCTTGAAGCGCGTCTCCAGCCGCACCGGGAACAGCATCACCGGTATGTCGTCGTTGAGCGCGGCCAGGTTGCGGCGCGGATCGCTCCACGCGTCGAACTTGCCCGCGGCGGCGGCGAGACGCTCGCGCGCGGCACCGGCCGCGGCCTGGTCCTCGCGCAACTGGCCGGTGAGCCGGCGCTTCTCCTGCGCCAGCTCGCGGCCCGGCGCGCCGCCCTCCGGGTTGTCAGGCGACGCGCGGCGCTGCAGCTCGCGCAGTTGTTTGTCGACGCGCGCCAGGCGCTCGCGCGTGCGGAACAGCGAATCCTGCGCACCGGCGTGCGCCGAGCGCGCGTCGGTCAGTTGTCTTTGATCGTCCTCGAGCTGTGGCATGGCGTGCGCTATTTGATGGTCAGCATTTCGTTGGCGTGCACGGCGACCATGACGGGCACCTGATACAGCACGTAGGCGAGGTCCGCGGCGTCGGCGGTCTTGCTCCAGGAAACTTGTACGTCCTCCCCGTGCTGTTCGACTTCTTCGTCGAACTCGGCCTGCGTGGTGTCGGTGGGCAGCGTGAGACCGATGGTGGGCGTGGTGTTCGTGATCTGCAGGAAGCCGCCCTCGGGCAGTCCGGGCGCCGCGTCCTCCCAGGCGAGATCGCTCCAGGTGTGTTTCACCGCATTCGGACCGCCGATGTCGAGACCGAAACGCGGCTCGCCGGGACGCTCCTTGATGACGAAGAACCAGCCGGGTTTGTTTTCATCGCCGGGATGCGAGCCGTCGCTGCCCTTGGCTTCCTCGGCCGTGAGATCGAAACCGAAGAAGTAGATGTCGGGCTCGATCTTCGCGCTGTACAGCGGCGTCTTCACGATGGTGCGCGGCGGATGGTCTTCCTGGCCGGCGGGGACGTCGGCGAGGTCGCGCTCCACGGTGTTGTCGATCTGGCCGGTGGGAGAACCGTCCGGATTCTTCTTCATCTGCCACCTGGCCTGGTGCGCGTAGATGACCGCCGTGGGGTAGCGCTTGAGCAGCTCGCCGCGGACGACCAGCACCACTTCGGCCTCGTTCGCGCCGTTGATCTCGCGATTGTCGTGGTCGCCGAGCGCGGACTGCGGCGTCCACTTGTGCAGCTCGGGGATGTCCTTGAGCCGCTCGGTGAGCGTCGTGAGGTCCTCGCCCGTCTCCGGTAGATAGCTGCTCACGTCCCAGAACTGGCGGAAGTAGCTGCCGCGCTGGTCGGTGGGATACTCCCGCCACAGCAGCTCGCGCGACATCTCGTGGTTGATGCCCACCATGTACGACTCGATGAACTTCTGGTTCGTCTCGAGCAGCGTGATGCTGTTGGGCTCGATGCGGTCGAGGTTCGGCAGGAAGTACTCGGAGTTCAGGTCGACCAGCGGCTTGTACATGGGCAGGTCGAAGCGCGGGTAGTTCATGATCTCGTCGAACTCGGCCACCACTTTGGGCGGCACGCGGTCGGGCAGCAGGATGCGGTCGAGCACCAGGCGCGACAGCGTGCGGGCCGGATGCAGCGTCTGCACGATCTCGGTGGCGATACCGCCCAGGTTCAGGGCCTGCTTCGGTGGAAGATAGGCGGCGGCACGCGCGGCGACGTCCACGGCGTACATCTCGCTGACGGCCGTCTTGAAGCGCACGGCTTCCGGGCTGTCGCTGGTGCCGGTGGCCGGGCGGAATGGCTCGGACGCGGTAGTGAGGCGGAAGTCCGGGCTCTTCGGCGCCTGCGCCACCATCTCGGGCGTCTGCGCGCCGTCCGCGAACAGCTGCGGGCGGGCGAGCCCGGCCGCGATGCGCAGCATCTGCCGGTACGCGTAGAACAGGCCGCCCGCGATGAGCAGACCCAGCGCCCACAGCAGCAGCGGCGCCGACAGGGCCGCGGCCACGATGGCGAGCAGCAGCGCGAGCAGCGCCAGCCACAGCGTGGCGCGCGGCAGCCATGGGAATTGTTTCAGTAGATAGGCCAGCCAGCGCGGGCGCGCCGCAGGCTGCACGGCCGCGGCCAGCACCGTCTCGGTCTGCAGGCCGCCGGGCAGCGGCTTCACGGGCGCGGGCAGGATCTCGCGCGCATTCAGGCGCCGCACCAGGGTGTGCGGCGCGATGCGGCGCGCGGCGAACGGCAGCCGCGTCACGGCCCGCCCGCGCGGCCGCAGGATGCGGCGCATCTGCGCGGAGACCGCCACCGGCGGCACGAAGCTCGATTTGAGCTGGTGGGCGATGGTCGTACGCCTCGCCGGCGCAGCCGCCGCCGAAGCCGCGCCGCCCGCGCCCGCGCCCGCGCCCGCGCCCGCGCCCGCGCCCGCGGCGACCGGCATGCTCTCGACCAGGATGCGCTTCTGCACTGGCGCGGTCAGCAGCAGCATCTTGTCGGGGCTGATCAACAACGGTTGCAACTGGCGCGTGTGCCACTGCAGCAGCGCCTCGTTCGTGAGCTGCACGTAGCGGATCAGGCGGTTCACCGCGAGCACGTCGCCGATCTGCTGCCAGGCGACGTTCATGTACTCCTCTTGATGCTGCTGGATGACGCGCGTGCCGAAGCCTGCAGGCACGCGGAAGCGCGGATCGAGATTGAGCTCGTGGATCCAGTTGCGGTTGTCGGGCAGGTCCGCGCCGCCGGAATCGGTGAGCAGGCGCTCGACCGCGGCGTGCCAGCGGCCGTACAGCGGCGGCGTGATCAGCGGATCCGGATCGAGTGGATGGTCGGGGTCGGGGACCGGCTGCGGATTCGCGCCGGGTTTTTGGTAGTCGTCCGCCAGGTTCAGGAAATCCGCGATGCCCTGTTGCAGCGGCTGTGGATAGCCCGCGACGGCCCAGTTCTCGTACTTGAGATAGTCCTCCATGTCCGCGATCACGATCTCCGGCACGCGCAACGCGCCGCCGAGGCGCAGGATGCCGCCGAGTGTGCCGTCGGGGTCGAGGCCGGGAAGATTCCAGCCCGGCTGCTGCAAGTCCATGTCGCGGCGGCCGACGCGCTGGTCCGCGGCCTTGGCCTTCAGCAGGCGCACGAGGAATTCGAAATCGCCCTGGATGCCGGTGCGGAAAAACCAGCGGTGATAGTAGGGAAATTCGTTCTGATCCGGCCGCGTGCCCCACGCCGACTGCGTCGCGAAGTCGGACTCGACGGCCAGGCCCAGCGCTGCGCGGCGCCCGGTTTCGAACGTCGGGATGATGAATGCGTGGTACGCCGTGTTCGGCTTGAGCTTGCGCGGGCACAGCAGGCGCGAATACGCGACGTCGGCGTTGCCCTCGAGCGCACCTTCGAGCTTGGGCAGCACGGCGCCCATGTCGGTCGAGGTGATCTGGCCGTCGCTGGCCGCCATGTCGGCATTGACGTGCACGTGCGCCCACGCCCAGAGCTGATCGGCGGGCGGGAACTTGTCCACGGCAGAATCGACCTGGATGTACGGCAGTAGTTTGTCCTGGAGGTTCTGCCCGTCGGTGAACTCGCCCTCCTCGAGCACCACGAGCGTGATCCACGGCCGCAGCCGGTGCGCGGGCTCGTCCGCGCGCGCCGGCGTGTAGCGCCAGGGGAAATCCTCCTCGTAGAAATCGACGTACGGCAGGTAGTTCGACTCGAAGTTGGTGATCCAGTTGAGCGGCTCGGTCTTGAAGATCGCGCGCGGCTCGATGCCGACGATGTCGCCGGGCCCGTACAGCTCCACGGGCTTGGTGATCGGCTCGGCGAGCAAGGGCCCGCCCGACACCGGCTGCCCCTCGAGGCTCAAGCCGAGCTCGAACGAGGCGCGCAGCGCGATCGGATCCTGATCGGGCTGCGTGATCTTGTTCGCCAGACCGATGCGCAGGTACGACAGGAACGAGTAGGTGCCGATGGGTGTGGTGGCCATGATCTATGCGGCCTCGTACTGCGGCACCACGTGCAGCGTCTCGTGCAACTCGGGGCTCTGCGCCACCTGCGCGCTGATGAACTGGTTCGCCTGCGCTTCGCTCGCGAAGTACGACTGCGCGCTGAAAGCCTGGTTGTCCTGCGTGTGCACCACCGCGAAGCCGCTATCGGTCATCTTCACCTTGTCGACGAAAGGATCGAGCTGCGCCTGGTAGTGTTTCGACAGCTTCGATTGCGCCACCGCCGCGCCCTTGAGGAAGTGGTCGAAGAAGCCGCGCGTGAAGATCTTGAAGCGCCGGCGGAAGCACAGGTAATTGCTGTCGATGATGATCTGCTCGTAGCGCACGCGGCGCTTGGCCAGGCGCGCGGCGCCGAGCTGCTGCGCGCCGGACGAGAGGATCAGGCCCGCGTTCAACGCGTCGTAGGCGCGCTGCGAAACCTTCTCCGCGTCGCTCATGTTCAGGAACTGCGCCTTCGCGAACTGCTCCTGCGCGTCGCCGCCGCGCACCAGGCCGGCGGTCGGCTTGAGCTCGAAACGATTCGCGTCGGAAGGTTTCTGGTTGCCGACCTTGTCGATCTCGAGCTGGAATGGCACCGCGCGCTGGCTGACGCGCAGCGAGCCGAGCGGATGCAGCACTTGCGCGCTCTCCGAGGCGGGCAGCTTGCGCAGCGACACCAGCAGTTTGTTCTGCGCCGGCAGCTGCGCCGTCCAGCACTCGGCCTTGCCGAGCTCGGTCATCAGCAACCGCATCACCACGATCGGCGGCAGCGTCGTGTCCTGCGACTCGCCCCAGGTGATGTCGAAATCCGCGGAGACGTCGAAGAAGAAGAAGCTGATCGAGCCGCTGCCGTGCGCGCGATATGGCGACGGCCCTTCGAGCTCGAAATCGAGATGGATGCTGAACAGCCCCATGCCGAAAACCTTGAGGGACACCGACGCGGAGATCGAAACGACGAAGTGGAATGGCGAGAACTGGAACAGCGCGTCGAACGCCATGTGGCCATCGACCCGCGCGACGCCGACGTCGAACATGAGCTCCGTCTTCGCGCCGAACTGCACGGAGTTCGACGTGACGGCGAAGTACGTCTCGACGCGGATGCGCGCGATGTCGGTGTTCAGCAGACTGACCGCGATGCGTTTCGGCGCGGGAAACGGCAGCGGGGGCGGATTGAAGCGCGGATGGAAGCCGCCCGCCGACAGCACGAAGTTTGCGTCGTCGCCCCAGGCCACGAGCAGTCCGAGCTCGCCCTCGAGGGTGAGGAACACGATGCGCGACTCGAACAGCCCCGCGAAGAAATACAGCCGCTGCTTGTCGAACTCGATCGCGCCGATGAAGTTGGCCTGGATGACGATCAGCGCCGCCTCGTCGGTGGGCAGCGCGACCTTGAGCACACCGACAATCGCGATGTTGCCCGTGATCTCGATGATGACGCCGAGCGAGACGGTGACCAGCGGCGGAGTGCCCCAGCCGATCTTCGCCATCGGTCCGATGAGGAAGCGGCCCTCGTACGGCGGGAAGATGGTGCGCAGGTCGCTGATGATGCGCGGCGCGTTCTCGACCGGGTTCTCCGGAAACATGATGCTGTTGATGGCACCGGTGCGCACGCCCTCCACCAGCGGCGGCAGGTTCATCGTGCGGTTCAGGCCTAACAACCCGCCGAGGCCGACCAGCGTGAAGCCGAAGCCGAGCTGGATGCCCGTGCCGAACTCCGCCGTGATGATGATCAGCATCGAGAAGCCCTTCGAACCGTCGGGCATCTTCGTCGTGATCAGGCCGATGGCCTTGACGGTGACGATCTCGGCGATCGACAGCTCGAGCACGCCCGCGTATTCCTCGCGGTCGAAGTCGAAGAACAGATAGCCGCCACCCTTGACGACCCCGGCATCCAGCGACAGCCCGACGCCATTCGGCGGCTTGAAGCCGAGCTCGAAATCGAGCGGTCCGAGGTTGCCCGCGTTCTGCGCGGGGAATGAGAACGTCGCGGTGACGCCGATGTTCTCGACCACGGCCACCAGCGGCCCCAGGTTGGCGCGCAGGTTGACGCCCACGCTGGTAGGAATCTCGCCGCCGTCGAGTTTCGCCGCGATGGTCAGGCGCTCGAGCGCGATGGGCCCGAGCTCGATGTGCACCGGTAGTTGGACCTCGAGCGCGCCACTGCCGCTGAAATAGAAGCCGTGCTCGGTGGACACCCCCATCTTGGTGGTGAACGCCGCTTCGATGCGCGTACCCGGCATGATCTTGGCGAGAAAGCCGTCGCCGCTCGTGGTATCGATGATGACCTTGAGGTCGCGGAGCTCACCCTCGAGCAGAAAAGTGCCGTTCGCGCGCGTGCCGTCCCAGCCGAAACCTGCCCCCACGGTGAGCGTGAAGCTGGCGAGCTCGAGCCGGCTGGCGCCCGCCGTGCCGAACAGGATGAACGGCCCCGGCGGCGCCGTGTTCTCGACGATGAGCTTCGCGATCACATCGCCCGTGAGGGCGGCGCCGGGCGCCGGCGGAATCACCGTCACCTCGCCGCTCGGCAGGAGTGCGATGCCGAGGTTGGTCGGGAATTCGAAGGCGAGCTGGAATTCGGCGCGCGCGTCCGCGCTGATCGGAATGTTCAGCACGCCGGTCGAAACGCGGTTCTTGACCGTGAGCAGCAGGCCGCGCGGCGTGACATCGGTCTTCGCGACGGCTTCGACGAACACGAGATCGAGCCGCGGCGGCACCGCCGTGTCGTCGAAGAATACCGGCAGCCCGGCGCGTGCGAGGATGCGCTCGATGGGCGCGAACAGCTTCGTGCCGTCGAAGCTGTTGTCGCCCCAGCCGTACAGCGTCTTGATCTGGGCACCGGGGTCGCTGAACCAGTTGCCGATCTGGTCGAAACGGTATTTCACGACCGAGAACGGCGGATTCGCGGGGTCGACCGAATCCTCGTTGTGCTCCTCGCGCTCGAGCAGCCCTAACAACTCCAGCACATCGTTGATCTGCGGCGCGCCGTTCAGGTACACGAACACCAGGTAGTCGAAGATGCGCTTTGCGACCTGGTCGGCCGGCAGCGCGACCAGCCCGCCCATCTGGTTGCCCAAGGTCGAGATGGCGTCGATCACCTGCACGATGCGCTGAATGGCCTCGATGCCCTTCGCGGTCAGCTTGCCGTAGTCCTCGGCTTCGACCGCGGCGATGATGTCCGACGTGATCTTGATGAGATCGCCGGTGTTTCCGGCCAGCGTTGCGAACGGGGCCGCGATGCCGTTCACCTGCGGCTCGGTCAGCGCAAAACCGATCTGCGCGAAGAAGGCGCGCGCGCCGGCGGTGGTGGATAGCTGCGTCTCGAGCGGCCGCAGTAGCTTCGACAGCTCGATCGCGACGGTTTCGATGGTGCCGGCGGTGCCGCTCATGCGGGCTCCTCGCGCCGCTGGATCCATGCGACGAGGTCCGCGACGCTGTCGCAGCCATCGAATGTCAGCATCTCGAGGATGAAGTCGCCGTGCACGGTGAGCGCATGCTTCAGCGGGTTGCTGCCGTGGACGCTCAGCACCTCGCGCATCTTCAAGAGCAGGGCGCGGCGCGTCACGCCATGCACTACGTGCGGAATGGCGGGCGCATGACCGGCGATGTGATTGAGGACGTGCGCGAAGTACGCCGGCCCCTGGTGGCGCGCCCACGCGACTTTCACGGCACGGATATTGCGCACCAGATAGCCGATCTCCTTGCGCACCTCGCCGAAGATGGCATGCAGCGTCGGGCCGATTCGAGTCTTGCGGAACTCCTCGAGATGCGCGCGCATGTGGCGCACTTCCGCTTCGTTGACCGGCACCGGTGCGGCACCGTCCGCGGTGAACACGATCTGACCCACGGGCAAGGCGCTCAGCGCGGGCGGCAGTGCGCTCGTCGCGATCCCCGTGCCATCCGTGGCGAGCGAGCTGCCGTGTCCCGTGGCACCAGGCTTGCAGGGAATGCAGATGCCGAGATGATCGAGCACGGGCACGATGTGCGCGGCAACGCAGGTCGTACCGGGCGGATCCGTCGGCAGCGCGCCGGCGAACAACAGACCGACTGCGCGCTCCTCCGCGTCGACCACGAGCGATCCGGAATCGCCCTCGTCGGCGAAGAAATCGACCGTCTGGCAGGCATTCCTTTTTGCGGGATCGAAGGCGATCTCGATGACGAGGTGGCCGGTAGCCAGGATGACCGTGGGGTGCGCGGGATCGACCTTGTTCCAGGTCGAGTTCACGCTCGTGACAAAGCCTTCTGTCCTGCCGGTCGAGCGCCCTACCTTGAAGACCGGCGTATGCGCCATCGCGAATGGCAGATCGCCGAACACATCGCGCACATCCGTGATGCGATTCGCCGCGTGCACTGCGGCGCCCATGCCGGAATCCGTCGGCGTCACCTGGACGAGATCGATGATGGATTCGGCGTGCTCCGTCTTGTCCTGTGTGCACGTACTGCCGCAACAGCGGTTGTCGACGTCGAGGCGGGAGATGGCGCAATCGACATATACGTCGAACGGAAGGGTCGCGCCGAGAGGAACCCACGCAATGTCGCGCTCGGCACCGCCGTGTTGAATGGGACCGAGCGTCTCCTCTCCGGGCTCTGGATGGTAGAGGTTGTCGCCCGCGCTTTTCCCGTGGGCGTACAGCACGTGCGCATTGCTGAGGATATAGAGGTTCTCGCGCCGCGGATCGTTGCGCCTGCGCACGATGCACGCCGCGGTTCCGAAGGCGAGGTTCACGGTCTTGCTGCCATCCGCATTTACGGTGGTCGTTCCCGCGTTGGCGACCTGGATGCCGCCCTGAATCGTCGTGTATCGCGCGGTGTTGTTGCAGCCGAGAGCCCGCCGTGCCGGCACGACGCGCACGTCGGTCGCATAGCCTTCGAACGTGGCCGGAATGCGCTCCGCGGGCGCGAGCGCGTCCGTGGGCTTCTTCTCGCGCACGAACACGATGATCGCACCCTGCGTACCGAACTGGCCCGCGACCTGTTTCAATCCATAGCCGACGCTCTGGACGCCTTCGACTTTCAGAAACGCCTCACTGGCGCGCGCATGCGCGGCCTTGAACGCGTCCTGGTCGGCGAGGATTTCCCCGGTCGTCTTCGGAACCGCCATCTCAGCGCGCTCCAAGTAGTTCGGTCTCGGGGCCGGCCGCGAGACGCTCGATGATTTCGTGGAGGTCGCAACGGTCGCGCGTCGCCTCAAGGATGGAATCGCCTTCGCGCCGCTCCATCGTGGCGCGAAGCGCGGGGCTGCCGTGCTTGCTCAACACTTCGCGCAGGCGCTCGAGCGCCTCGTGCAGCGCGACGCCCTTCACGCGCGCGGGAATCCTGTAGTGCCCGTCACGCACCGCACCCATGAGCGTGGCGAGCAGCGCCGGTCCCTGGACGCGATGCCAGGCGACGGTGACCGGCCGGCAATGGTTGATGAGCTGCATGATCTCGTCGGCATGCTGGCGCCCGAGATCGAACACCAGTGCGGTGGCTGCGCGCCGTTGCATACGCTCGCGCAGCGCACGATACGGCTCGGGTACCTTCGCTTCATCGACGCGAGGCATGTCGAGCAGCGCCTCTCCGGCGAGGACTTTGACCTCCGACGAATACTTGATCCTGATCCTGAGCTCCGACAGCACGTCGGCGATGTGATTCGCCATCGTGACGAATCCCGCGGGCGCACCGGGGGCGTTTTTCCCGGCCGCGAACACCAGTCCGACAATCTTGCTGGCGGCGTTCACCACGACGGCACCGGAATCGCCGACGTCGCTGAATTGCACGGCGGTGTTCACCTGTTGAATCGCAATCTGACCTGTGAATGTTCGAGGAGTCGTGCCCGGGATGGTGAAGTCCGGGAAGCTGGCATCTACGACCCGGCCTTCGGTGCGCAAAGTACCCGCCCCTACCTTGAACACCGTCATGCCTGCAGTGGCTGCCTCATCGCCGACGATGGTGTTGCGCGGCGGCGTGCCCGCGACACTGAGTCCGTTGATCTCATTCGAGAAGTGGATACCGCAACAGTGACAGCACGACGAGACGTCGATCCGGGCAATGCCGGCATCGACTTTGTTGGAGATCACTGTCCGGCGAACCGTCGCCACTTTGTCCGATTCACCGGTGACGAGGTGTGGCACCGCGAGCGGACTGGTGTGGTTCGGAAACCAGATCGGCGCGGGTTGATGGATGACGTCGTCCCTTCCGGCCGAATTGCCGAGCAGCACATGGTGACAGCTGAGAATCATTTCGTCGTCGTCGGTCCGGTCGATGGCCATGCAACCCAGCGTGCCGGCGATGACGCGCGGCGCCGTCCCGGGCGGATCGACGGCGACCCGGCCATTGCCGATCTGGATGCCGCCCTTGATCGGGCGATGACGCGTGTTGTCGGCCTGGAACTCGAGCGACGGCACCACGTTCACATCCGTGGGCACGCCATTGATCTGCGCGGGGATGCGCTGGTCGGGCGCGAGCTCCGCGAACGATTGCTTGTGTCGCACGTAGACGCGGATACAGAGCCGCTCGGTGACGAGACGGCGCGCCGTTTCCTTGAGCCCCACGCTGACGTGAAACACATTGGGCAGCGCGCGCAGTGTCCGTTCGGCTCCGGAGGCGAGCAGCTCGCGCAGCACGCGATCTTCTGCCTTGAACTGCGCGTCGGTGGTCATGCGTCGGCCTCTTCGAGCCGGATGTTCAGGGCGTGCAGCACGGGGCCGATGGGACACGCGACACCCTCGCCCGCCACCGTGGCGCCCCAGAGAAGGCCGAGCACGGCGTGGTCCTGATTGAGAATCAGCGCGCCGGAATCGCCCTCCGCGGCAAAGGATTTGCCCGGCTCAGTCGAGCGTACGAGGAGTTGCCGCGGAGCCGTGTCGCGCCGATTTTCGGCGCCGTCGGGATCGGCAGTATAAGAGGAGTCGACAATGACCCCCGTGGTGGCGCCGGTGGCGGCGCCGGTCTTGAACACGCGCTCGCCGTGCCGCGGCGTCGCGATTCGCAACCCCTTGCCTGTTTGGGGCTGATCGAGCGCGCCGATGGCGCAGTCGACGTGGTAGTCGTCCCCGCGAAAACGCACGATGCCGCACTTGCCCTGCAGCGCGCTGCCGAGCCGCGAATAGTTGCGACGGCCCTCGATCTC
>JAYTOI010000035.1:0-10559 GCA_043747875.1 Pseudomonadota bacterium
AACCGGCACAGCGAGACGAGGTTGGACGGCTTCGTCTCGCCGCCGTTGGCCCAGTGCTCGACGTGGTGCGCGTCGAGGTAGCGCGTGTTTGCGCAACCCGGGAAGCGGCAGCCCTGGTCGCGCGCATTCAGGACGCGCCTGAGTGGCGCAGAAATAGTCCGCGTCTTGCGGCCGACATTGAGCGGCTCACCGTCATTGTTTTCGACGAGGGCGACGACGCTCGCGTCGCAGGACAGCCGGCGGGCGGTCTCCGCGGGCATCGAAGGTCCGTGCTCGAACGCGCAGCATCCCGCGGTGCGGTCACGGAGCGTTTCCGCCGCCACATGCACCACGATCTGATAACGCTCGGCGCCGGCGGCTTCAATCGCACCGTGCGCCAGGAAGCTCTCGGCGACCAGGGCCAATGCATCCGCGCGGCGGGCACTGAACGACACCGGCTGCTCGGATGTTCCAGCTGGAACGTCCCTGGGTAATTCCTGGACCGCTATGTCGAGCGCTTTCATGATGCGCACGCCGGCCTCCGCCGGCAGCCGGCAGTTCAGCACGAGCGAGCCGTCATCGTCGTATCGAAAGTTGACGCAGCGGTTCTGCTGCTGGCGCGCCTCGCGCGACAACTCCTCGGCCTCCTGGCAACGGCGATACGCACGCACCAGCTTCTCGACGTGCTGCGCGGTGCCGTGCTCGGCGATCGTCAGCAGGTAGTCCTCGGTTGCAGGCTCAGCAACGCGCGTGATCTCCCGCACCTTGGAATAGCTCAGCTTTCCGCACGCCATCGCCGCGGATATCTTCGGCAGATTCTCGAGCGCATGCGCCACCCGCACTTTCTCCCGCGCCGCGCCCATGGCGATGCCGCACTTCCAGTTCAGCCAGTGGGCACACGACTGCGTCGCGCAGTCCGACCAGCCATCGCGCCGATCGAACTCGGCGATCAGCAGCAACCAGCGGTGGTTCGCCGCGTTGAGGTGGCCAGCGAGTGTGCAGATGTCCGCCGCGAGCTCATCGATCGAACGCATTGCCTGCTCCAGGTTTTACGGTGCTGTGTATGCGTACAGTATACGCGTGAGATCAGCCGGATGCTGCGCAAAAGGCTATGTTTTCCGATGAAATTGGAAGATTCGCGGGAGCCCTTCGTAGTTAGACGCACCCGCGACGACTTCCCAGGACGGTGACCGTCACGTGTTCGGTTCGACCGTCCGGTGCCGGATGCGGGCAGCCCTGCGCCCACTCCAGCGCTTCGTCCATCGACTTCACTTCCCAGATCCAGCAGACATTTGGAGGATGGGGCGGCTATTTCGCAATCAGGGATGAAGTACGAAGATGCATCTAGCGACGTGCCGCGTCGCCCAGGAATGAAGCTGCTCGCTGATTCACGCGAATACCGCAGGCGCGCGAATCACCTCAGCGGAGCGAGCCTTCAGTGCTATTCCAACGGCGGACGCGCGCGGAAGCGATCAAGTTCAAGAATGATCAATCGGCCAGTCAGCCGATCCACGACGCTAGTATGGTTCGAGAGTCGATCGATGACCGCCAAGATTTGGTTCACCACGGCGTCGTCAGGCAGACGCAGCACAACGACCCGCGGCAGATTTGCATCCACCAGAAAACGCATGCGGCGCTACGTAGTCGGAATCGGATGAAATGATTCTTGCTGAACCAAGTCGCCGGCAAATTTGAGCGCCGCGCGGATATCTTCGATCGTCAGATCGTATTCGCGCCGCACTTCCTCGAAAGTCATACCGCCGGCCAAACTGCCGACGACGATATCAACGGGAACACGCGTGCCACGAATCACGGGCTTGCCGTGGCAGATTTCGGTATCGATGGCGAGCGTGCCCAGGATTTGAACCTGCATTCTTCGCCATTTGATGAAGCCCGGGCCCGACGAGCGCAGCGCGCGTCGGGCGAATCAGACCATCCGTAAGGAAGTTGGTAGCGGGGGCAGGATTTGAACCTGCGACCTTCGGGTTATGAGCCCGACGAGCTGCCAGACTGCTCCACCCCGCAACCGATCCCCCTCATCGAAGGGGCGCGCATTCTCAGGCAACCCCGACCGCTTTGCAAACCTTTGTTTCCGCAGTCGTGAAATCGCTTCAGATGACGCTCGCACACAACTGAATCAGCGCCTGGGGCACCACACCGAGCGCCAGGACCGCCAATCCATTGAGCACGAGCACCGAGCGCACGACGACACCGTTCGCCGGCTCCCACACCTGCTCCGTCGGCGCATCGAAGAACATCAGTTTGACGATGCGCAGGTAATAGAACGCACCGACCACGGAGGCGAGGATGGCGATGATGATCAGCCACAGGTGATCGGTGAGCCACAGCGCCTGCAGGATGTTGTACTTCGCCCAGAAGCCCACGAACGGCGGCACGCCGGCGGTCGAGAACATCAGCGCCATCATCACGGTGGCGAGCATGGGGTCGCGCTTGAACAAGCCCTTGAAGTGGTCGAACTCCTCCACTTCGATGCCGGAGCGACTGGCGATGACGAGCACGCCGAAAGACCCGAGCACCATGATGACGTAGGCGACGGTGTAGTACAGCGCGGCCTCGTAGCCCTGCTCGTTGCCGGCGACGAAGCCGAGCAGGATGAAGCCGACGTTGCCGATGGCGGAATACGCCAACAGTCGTTTGACGTTGGTCTGCGCGATGGCGACCAGGTTGCCGAACACCATGGACAGCACGGCCAGCGGCGCGAGCATGTCCTGCCACGACGAGCCGACGGGGCCGAGTCCGTGCGCCAGCAACCGGAACGCCAGCGCAAACGAGGCGATCTTCGGCACCGTCGACAGAAACAAAGTAACTGCGGTCGGGGCACCTGAATACACATCAGGAACCCACATGTGGAACGGCACCGCGCCGAACTTGAACGCGACGGCCACCACCAGGAACACCAGGCCCAGGATCACGCCCAGCGCGGGCTCGCCGGCCGGCAGGTGGGCAAGTTGTTCGAGGCTGAGGGTGCCCGTCATGCCGTAGATCAGCGACATGCCGTACAACATCATTCCAGACGCGATGGCGCCGAGCAGGAAGTATTTCATCGCAGATTCGGCCGCGATGCCGGAGTCGCGATCGAACGCCACCATGGCGTACAGCGACAGCGACATGAGCTCGATGCCGACGTAGACGATGAGCAGGCTGTTGGCCGACACTAGCACGAAGATGCCGAGCAGCGCGGTCAGAGCCAGCACGAAGTATTCGCCCTTCAGCATGCCGCGGCGCTCGAGATAGTCGCGCGAATACACCAGCGCCACGAAGATGGCGCCGAACGCGAATAGTTTGAGCATCACTGCGAGCGGATCGGCGACGTAGCTGTCGCCGAACAGCAGCGTACGTTCGGTCACGTTGCCGAACAGCGCGGTGACGGCGGCGCCGCCGGCGAGCAGGATCAGCGTCAGCGTGGGCGCGAGGTTGCGGCGCTTCTCGCCGAAGAACACGTCGGCGAGCAGCAGCACGCAGATGGCCGCGGTGAGGTAGATCTCCGGCAGCGCGGGTTGCAGGCTGGCCCAGGTGAATGTTTCGGCCAGGTCGGAATTTGAAATCATAGCGGCAGCTTGCTGAGTGAGATCAGCTTGACGAGGTTCTGCGTGGTCGCCTGCATCACTTCCGTGAGGGGCGCGGGCCACAGGCCGAGCGCCAGCACGGCGACGGCGAGCACGGCGAGGATCAGGAACTCGCGCGCGTTGAGATCCGTGAGCTCGGCCACGTGATGGTTCGCGACCGCGCCGAAGATGACGCGCTTCACCAGCCACAGCGTGTACGCGGCGCCGAGGATGAGCGTGAGGCCGGCGAGGAAGGCGTACCAGAAGTTAGCCTTGAACGCGGCCAGGATGACCATGAACTCGCCCACGAATCCCGACGTGCCCGGCAGGCCGGCATTCGCCAGCGCGAACAGCACCATGAAGGCCGCGAACTTGGGCATGGTGTTGACGACGCCGCCGTAGGCGCTGATCTCGCGCGAGTGCACGCGGTCGTACATGACGCCGACGCACAGGAACACCGCGCCGGAGATGAGGCCATGCGAAATCATCTGGATCATCGCGCCGTCGATGCCGAGCCCCGCGCCCTGCGTGCTGCCCGTGGGCGAGCCGGCGACGATGTCGTACACCAGGAACGAGCCCAGCGTGACGAAGCCCATGTGCGCGATGGATGAATAGGCGATGAGCTTCTTCATGTCGGTTTGCACCAGCGCGACGAAGCCGATGTAGACCACCGCGATCAACGACCGGCCGATCAGCAGCCAGTCGAGCTCGCGCGAAGCATCCGGAGTGATGGGCAGGCTGAAGCGCAGGAAACCGTATCCGCCCATCTTCAGCATGATGGCCGCCAGCACGACGGAGCCGCCGGTGGGCGCCTCGACGTGCGCGTCCGGCAACCAGGTGTGCACCGGCACCATGGGCACCTTCACCGCGAACGCCAGCAGGAAGGCGATGAAGATGTAGCGCTGCTCCACCGCATCGAGCGGTAGTTTGTAGAACGCCGCGATGCTGAAGTCGGCCGTGCCGAAGACCTGGCCCGTCTTGAGCTGCATGTAGATCAGCGCGATCAGCATGAACACCGAGCCGAGGAAGGTGTACAGGAAGAACTTGAGCGTGGCGTACACGCGCCGCGGGCCGCCCCACACGCCGATGATGAGGAACATCGGGATGAGCATCGCTTCCCAGAAGAAGTAGAACAGCAGGCCGTCGAGCGCGGAGAACACGCCGACCATGAGGCCTTCCATGATGAGGAAGGCGGCGTAGTACTGCGCCGGGCGCGTCTCGATGACGGTCCAGGCCGCGACGACCACGGGAATGGTGATGAACGTGGTCAGCAGGATCAGCGGCATCGATATGCCGTCGACGCCGAGGTAGTAGTTCGAGTGGAAGGCCGGAATCCACGCCATCTTCTCGACGAACTGGAAGTCGGCGGTGCCGACGTCGAACGCGCTGTACAGCGGCAATGACGCGAGGAATACGCCCACGGCAACGGCCAGCGCGACCCAGCGGCCAACCTGGATGCGACGGTCGCCGAGCAGCAGCAAGACCAGTCCGCCCGCGATCGGCGCCCAGGTGAGGATGGAAAGCAATGACCCCAGCATCCTTATGTACTCACTTCTGCGACAGGAACCAGGCGAGCATCACCGCGAGACCGATGACCATCGAGAACGCGTACCAATAGAGGCGCCCGTTCTGCACACGACGCACGACGCCCGCCACCAGGCCGATGGCGCCGGTGCCGCCGTTGATGATGACGCCGTCGATGAGACCCTGGTCGCCCGCCTTCCAGAAAAACTTGCCTAACAACCGGCTGCCGGCGGCGAGCACCTTTTCGTTGAAGGTGTCGAAACCGTATTTGCGCTCGAGCACCCAGCGCAGCGGCGCGAGCTTCGCATCGATCTTGCCCGGCAGATCCGGTCTCTTGATGTACAGCAGCCAGGCGAGGAACACGCCGGCGATCACCAGGTACACCACCGGGTGCGCGAACGCGGCGAGCGCGAAATGCACCACGCCGCCGAACTCCTCGTGGAGCTCCGGAATGACGTTGTGGGCCTCTTCGATCTGGATCGCCGCGCCAAACCCGCCACCGAAGATCAGCGGCATCACCGTGAACGCGCCGATGATCACGGATGGAATGGCGAGAACGATGAGCGGCAGCGTAACCACCCACGGGCTTTCATGCGGCGGGCCGCCGCCATGTGCGTGCGAATGATCGTCGTGCGCGCCGTGGCCCTCTTCCGCATGCGTCTCGTGTTTGGCGTGCGCGTCGTGACCATGCGCCGCGGCATTGGCCTCCCAGCGCGGCTTGCCATGGAAGGTCATGAACAGCAGCCGGAACGAATAGAACGCCGTGACGAACACGCCGATGAGCACGCACCAGTACGCGTACGTGACGATGGCGTTGTCCGGATGATGCAGGTGCTGCTCGTGCACGGCGTCGATGATCAGATCCTTCGAGTAGAAGCCCGAGAAGAACGGCGTGCCGATCAGCGCGAGCGAGCCGATCCAGCAGGTGATCGCTGTGATGGGCATGTACTTGGCGAGGCCGCCCATCTTCCGCATGTCCTGCTCGTGGTGCATGCCGATGATCACGGAGCCGGCCGCGAGGAACAGCAGCGCCTTGAAGAACGCATGCGTCATCAGGTGGAAGATGGCGACGTTGTATACCGACGCGCCCAGCGCGACGGTCATGTAGCCGAGCTGCGAGAGCGTCGAGTACGCGACGACGCGCTTGATGTCGTTGTTGATGATGCCGAGGAAGCCCATGAACAGCGCCGTGGTCGCGCCGATGAACAGCACGAAGTTGAGCGCGTACTCGGAATGTTCGAACAGCGGCGACATGCGCGCCACCATGAAGATGCCGGCCGTCACCATGGTGGCGGCGTGGATCCACGCGGAGATGGGCGTGGGGCCTTCCATCGAATCCGGCAACCACACGTGCAGCGGCACCTGCGCGGACTTGCCCATGGCGCCTATGAATAGGCAGATGCAGATGAACGTCATGGCGTTCACGCCGCCGGTGCCCGGCAGGCCGAAGGTCTCGCCGGCGATCTGCGGCGCGGCCGCGAACGCATTGGAGTAGTCGAGCGAAGCTCCACCGAACTGCGCCGTGTAGTACACGACCCCCGCGATGCCCAGCACGAAGCCGAAGTCGCCCACGCGATTGACGAGGAACGCCTTCATGTTCGCGAAGATGGCGGTCGGCCGCTTGTACCAGAAGCCGATCAATAGATAGCTGACGACACCCACCGCTTCCCAGCCGAAGAACAGCTGCATGAAGTTGTTGGCCATGACCAGCATCAGCATCGAGAACGTGAACAGCGAGATGTAGCTGAAGAAGCGGTTGTAGCCGTCGTCGTCCTTCATGTAGCCGATGGTGTACACGTGCACGCACAGCGAGACGAACGTGACCACGACCATCATCAACGCGGTCAACTGGTCGACCAGGAAGCCGACCTTCATCTCGAGACCGTCGCTCACCAGCCACTGGTAAACCGTTTCGTTGAACACCGGCGCGTGCTGCCAGAAGATCTGGTACGCGACGATGCCGGACATCGCGCACGAGGCCGCGACGCCGAGGATGGTCAGCCCCGCGGCCAGCTTGCGCGGCAGCACGCTGCAGAAGACTCCCGCGACGATGGCCGCGACCAGCGGCGCGAGCGGGATGGCGAGCAACAGATTGGGATTCAGGGATTCCACGTGCTCAGCCCTTCAAGGTGCTCAGGTCTTCGACGTTGATGCTGCGACGTTCGCGGAACAGCACCACGAGGATCGCGAGGCCGATGGCCGACTCCGCCGCGGCCACCGTCAACACGAAGAACACGAAGATCTGTCCGTCGATGTTGGCGAGCGAGCGGGAAAACGCGACGAAGTTGAAATTGACCGCCAGCAGCAGCAGTTCCACGCACATCAGCAGCAGGATGAGATTCTTGCGGTTGATGAACATGCCGGCGACCGAAATCGCGAACAGCACGCCGGAGAGCATCAACAGCCAGTTGAGCGGGATCATGGCGTCTTCCCCGAAGCGGCGGCGTCCGGCGCCGGTTCCGCGGCAGGCCTTTCGGCTTCCACCTTCACGATGCGGATGCGGTCTTCGCGCCGCACGGCCACCTGCCTGGCGATGTCCTGCTGCTTGAGATTGGCGCGCTTGCGCATGGTGAGTGATATGGCGGCCACTATGGCGATGAGCAGCAGCACGGCCGCGAGCTCGAATGGATAGACGTACTGGGTGTACAGCACCTTGCCGAGTTCGGCGGTGTTGCTGTAGTCGGCCGGCATCGGCGCCGCGGCGCTCTCCACGTCGATGCCGATGCTCTTGGCCCACACCACACTGACGATCTGGAATACCACCACGCCGGCCACGATGCCGCCGAGCAGCGCGTAGCGCGTCTTCCAGGCGCGCAATTCCTCGATGTTGATGTCGAGCATCATGACGACGAACAGGAACAGCACCATCACGGCGCCGACGTAGACGAGAATGAGCACGACGGCGAGGAACTCGGCTTCGATCAGCAGCCAGATGGACGCGCTGGTGAAGAAGCACAGCACCAGGCACAACGCCGCGTGCACCGGATTGCGCACCAGGATCATGCCGAGCGCGGACGCCACGAGGATCGCGGCGAACAACCAGAAAAGAACTTCGACTAACACCGCTGCCCTGCTCCCGTCAACGATAGGCCGCGTCGGCGGCCTTGTCCGCGCTGATCAGCGCGTCGTAACGCTCGCCGACCGCGAGTAGTTTGTCCTTGGTCATGATGTTCTCGCCGCGATGCTCCATGTGGTACTCGTGGATGCGCGTTTCGACGATGGCATCGACCGGGCAGGCCTCTTCGCAGAAGCCGCAGTAGATGCACTTGAACAGGTCGATGTCGTAGCGCGTCGTGCGGCGCGTGCCGTCGTTCGCGACGTCGGACTCGATGGTGATGGCCAGCGCGGGGCACACGGCCTCGCAGAGCTTGCAGGCGATGCAGCGCTCTTCGCCGTTCGGATAGCGACGCAACGCGTGCAGCCCGCGGAAGCGCGGCGATTGCGGCGTCTTCTCTTCCGGGTAGTTGATCGTGAACTTGCGCGTGAAGAGCTTCTTGAGCGTGACCCTGAGGCCACCAAGCAATTCCCACAGCGCGAATGTCTTGAGGATGCTGCGCATGATTAACCTGCCTTCCAGGGGCCGACCTCGAGATACGCCATCACGCCTTCAACCGCGATCCAGACGATGGTCACCGGAATCAGGATCTTCCAGCCGAGACGCATGATCTGGTCGTAGCGGTAGCGTGGGAACGTCGCGCGGAACCACAGGAACAAGAAGAGGAACCCGAAGAGCTTGAGGAACAGCCACTGGAAGCCGTCGCTGACGAACCAGCCCGGCAGCCAGCCGACGTACGGAATGCCGCTGATGGACGCCGGAATGTCGGCGGACTCGATGAAGCCATCGAACGGGCTGATCCAGCCGCCGAGGAAGAACACCGCCGTCAGCGTCGAGATCAGCAGCATGTTGGCGTATTCGGCCAGGAAGAACAGCGCGAACGCGATGCCGGAATATTCGACGTGGAAACCCGCGACGATCTCGGACTCGCCCTCGGCCACGTCGAACGGCGCGCGGTTGGTCTCGGCGACGCCGGAGATGAAGTACACGACGAACAGCGGGAACAGCCAGAACCAGTTCCACGCCAGGAAGCCGCCCTGCTGCGCACGCACGATGTCGCCGAGGTTCAAACTACCCGCGGCCATGATGACGCCGACCAGCGCGAAGCCCATGGCGATTTCGTAGGCGACGATCTGCGCGGCCGAGCGCATGGCGCCGAGGAACGCGTACTTGGAGTTGGACGCCCAACCGGCGAGGATGACGCCGTACACGCCCACCGACGTGAGCGCGAGCACGTAGAGCAACCCGGCGTTTACGTCCGCGATGACCAGGTTCGGATCGAGCGGGATCACGGCCCAGATGGCGAACGCGGGGATCAGCGTGATCATCGGCGCGATGCGGAACAGCACCTTGTTCGAGGCGCTCGGGATGATCACTTCCTTGAAGAGCAGCTTGAATACGTCGGCGAACGGCTGAAAGATGCCGGGCAGGAAGCCGAAGATGCTGCCGACGCGGTTCGGGCCCTTGCGCAGCTGCATCCAGCCGATGACCTTGCGCTCCCACAGCGTGGTGAACGCCACCGACAGGATGAGCGCCACCGTCACGCCGCCGATCCAGAACGTCGACTGCCAGTAGTGAGGCCACGCCGGGTAGTGGATGAGGTCGGCGATCCACTGCGTAATCGGGTTCATGCGCCCGCGCCTCCATGGACCACGGCCGCGATCTTGCCTTCCTTGGTCCGCTG
Organism: Pseudomonadota bacterium; assembly: GCA_043747875.1. GTDB lineage: Bacteria > Pseudomonadota > Gammaproteobacteria > Steroidobacterales > Steroidobacteraceae > CADEED01. The sequence goes on from JAYTOI010000035.1 coordinate 9,809, forward strand.
CAGCGACGGCGCGCGGCGCAACACCGCGTCGATCGAATACATGGGAACGTCGATGACGCGCGCTTCGGCGCTGGCCAGCTTCGGCTCGTGGGTGCCCTGGTACGACGTCGCGGCGATCTCACCGCAGCGCGCACGCAATTCTTCGCGCACTTCTTCCGAGGAGTTGTAGTCGAAATCGGCGAGACCCGTGACATTGCCGAGCACGCGCAACACCTTCCAGCCGGGGCGCGCCTCGCCGAGCGGCCGCGCCGCACCGGTGAAGCTCTGCCACAGGCCCTCGAGGTTCACGTACGTCCCCGAAGTCTCGACGAACGTCGACACGGGCAACAGCACGTGCGCCACGGACTTGAGGGTGTCGTCGGCGTACGGCGTGGCGGCCACGACGAACTGCGCGCCTTGCAGCGCCCTCAGCGCCTCCGCACTGTGGGTCGCGTTCTGGGCATCGGCCCATGGTTCCGTGCCGCCGAAGAGTAGATAGGCCTTGAGCGACCCCGACAGCATCTCGCGCGCGTTGCGGCCCGTGGCCGCAGCGGCGAGGCCGCCCGCGTCGCGATGCGGCACGGCGCCCGCGAGATACGCGCCGGCGGCATTGCCGCCCTCGGCCAGCGTGCCGAGCGTCGCCGCGGTGACGCCTGCAATGGCGGCGGCGAGTGCGCGCAGGTCCGCGTACAGGGGATGACGAATGGCGAGCGCGCCCAGCCACACCGCCCGCTTCTGCCCGGCCTTCAACACCGTGGCGACGGCGCGATGG
>JAYTOI010000036.1:0-1393 GCA_043747875.1 Pseudomonadota bacterium
AGTGATGAGATGGACTCCTCCTGCCGGAGCAATTCGGCATCAATGTGCCAAGCTGGATGTGGTGCATCAGCTAGTCCCAACAAGAGGAGTCCTCCATGAATGCTACGACTGTCGGTGTCGATCTGGCAAAGAACGTCTTCGAGCTCGCCCTGGCCGATGACCGCGGGCATATTCTCGAGCGACAGCGTCTGAGCCGAGCCCGCTTCGATCGATTCTTCGTGAACCGTGCCACCTGTCGCATCGTCATGGAGGCCTGCGGTTCTGCCCACCATCACGCCCGACGCTTGAGTAGTCAGGGCCACGACGTGGTGCTTCTACCGGCGCAGTATGCCCGCGCCTACGTTCGACGCAACAAGACAGATGCGGCAGACGCCGCCGCGTTGATCGAAGCGTCCCGCTGTCCAGACATCCGACCGGTGCCGATCAAGTCGGTCGATCAGCAAGCCTTGCAGCAGCTGCATCGCCTGCGCTCGCAGTGGATGGGCGCGCGAACTTCTCGCCTCAACTTCCTTCGCAGCTGTCTGCGCGAGTTCGGCGTCAGCGCTCCGATCGGTGCGCAACGTGCGATCCAAGCCGTTCGCGACGCCCTCGCTAACCCGCAATGTCCCGTACCCGCCCTGCTGCACCACAGCCTGCTCGAACTGCTCGCCGAGATCGGTTCCCTCGAGCAGCGCTGCAAACACATCGATCGAGATCTAGCCAGGCTCAACGAACACGATCCTGTCGTCGAGCGGCTGCTCAAGATCCCGGGCGTCGGACCTCTGACCGCAACCGCTTTGCGCGCTTCGGTCGTCGACGTTCAGCGTTTTCCGTCAGGCCGGCACTTTGCCAGCTGGTTAGGCCTCACCTCGCGCGAACACTCCTCCGGCGAGCGCCGACGTCTCGGACGCATCAGTAAGCAGGGCGATCCGTACTTACGAACTCTGCTGATACATGGCGCCAGAGCCGTTCTGATCGCAGCACGATCCGCTCAGCGTCGCGGCTCATCGCTTGATCGGCTGCGCATTTGGGCACTCGATCTTCAGGAACGACGCGGTCACAACAAAGCCGCGGTCGCCCTCGCCAATAAACTTGCACGCATCGTCTGGGCAACCTGGCGCTTCGAGCGAGATTTCACCAGCAACCCCTAACCCAATCTCCATCTCCATCTCCAGCGGCGCTCTCATCCCTTCATGCTCAGCGGAACGGCCGCCGGCGCGGATAAGCCGATAACAAATCTGGCCTCAAAAGCCCCTTCAGTGATTGGCTCCGCGTCGGCGACTCTCATGATGTCCAGGGCAGCTTCGCTCGCCCATCAACAGGACGGATACACGAATGCAGCCGCACTCCGCGCATCGGCAGGAAGAGATCGGATCAGGCTACTTGACGGATGAGTCCATACACGATTTGTTAG
>JAYTOI010000037.1:0-64088 GCA_043747875.1 Pseudomonadota bacterium
AAAGACAGCTAAGAATCGTCGCCTTCGGCTCCGCCAGCGGCTCACTCAGGTGGGCACAATCCGGGGAAACCGGGTGGTACTAATGCGGGAAATCCTGCAGCTGGCAACGCGCGCCAAGCCTGGCATGGGTGAAGAGGCAGGAAATGCGCTCATGCAGAGCGCCCTATCGAAGACATTTGGCTCTACCATTCGCGAGCTCACAAAAGCAGGAAAGCTGCCGCCTGAATTGGAAGTAAAAGTTAAGGAATTGCTGGCCGAACGGAACTGGCTCGTCCACGAGTCACGTGCAAGCAGCCGCAGTGCGGTGCGCAACGACGAATCATGTCTCTCGGTGGTCAATAGAATAGATGCAATTGGCGACATGGCCTTGGTCCTGATGCGGCAGTTTGAGGCTCTCGTGGGTACGGTGGTCAAGTCATATGGCATTTCTACTGATGATATCGACGCGCGGGCTGCGGAGCTGCTCCAAAAATGGCACGCCGGCAATGCGCTCTAACAAATCGCTGGAGCGGACGCGTGAAAGATAAAGTGCCAAGTTCATACGTCGGCGTGCGCGCCGCTCAGCTCAACCGTTAGAGCGCATGAGCACGCGCCCCGTCGAGGTCGACGCCTTCGCTCAATCGACCCGCGATTTCCTCGCGTGGTGCGATCGTTCGCATGAAGGAAAATCCCCAGGCCCTTTTCGGCATGAAGCTCTTTTCTCGTTGTCAGTCATTTACACGGCCGCCCTTTCTCTCCCTGGTGTCGAAGCGCGAGATACGCCCGACCCACCGTCGATGACGCCCGAAAAACGCTCCGCTATCGCCCGCAACCTCTCCAGCTTGCCCTTTCAGTATTACTGGGAAATCTTTACTCCGTCAGACCTCGATGGAGACAAGGAGCCGGTGTGTGGGGACTTGTTCGATGACTTTCAGGATATTTACGGAGACCTTTCAACCGGGCTGTGGCTTTATGATCGTGGGCATGTCGAAACGGCGGCTTTCACATGGAATCTCATGTTCGGTGTTCATTGGGGACGTCACGCTGTGAGCGCCATGCACGCGCTCCACTCCTTTGATCCCGACGACGCCGAGATGCGCTCTAACAAATCGCTGGAGCGGACGCGTGAGGGATAAAGTGCCAAGCTCAGACGCCCGCGCGCGCGCCGCTCAGCTCAACCGTTAGGCGGCACTCGGCGTTGGCGCTTGCTCCAAGATGTACTTACGTTTCGTTCTCAAAGTGTTGGAAAGCGACTCAGGTTACCGCCGCGGGATCCTCGTTGCCGCTCACGAACTTCGCGACAACGGAGATTTGAGTGTCGAGGAACATCGCGAGATCCATGAAGCATTGGCATGGTTCAACGCAAACTTGAACCACCCATCCTGTCTTGCCGACCCGAGCAAACGTCGTGCCATTTCTTGGTTCAAGCCAGGTGCAGCCAAGCCAATATCTAAAATGTGGGGGCTCAAAGCGATTCTCGAAAATCATGGGCATACTGTCGACGTGCACAAGACCGACGATCCTGGCATCGTTCCTTTCGAGGATGGCTGGCAAGTCGTCGCAAAGCCGCATAAGGGTGAGCGTGTGCCATGGTAATGCCGCCTAACAAATCTCTACGGAGCGGACGCGTGAGGGATAAAGTGCCAAGCCCAGACATCGGCGTGCGCGCCGCTCAGCTCAACCGTTAGGCGTCTCGAAGGAGCAGTCTCATGAACGTTTTGCTCAAGATACTCATGATCGCAGTCGCAGCCTCAACACTCATATTCGCTGTGGTAGTGCTCGATAAGAAGATTGCCAAGATCTTGGAAGTTCGCTGGCAGTTGCTGGCTCGCTCTGCCCTGTACGCATTCGTGTTTACTCCAACTGCTTATCATTACGCGCCGAACACGATTGTGGCGCCACTACATCTCTCCACGATCGGCGGAAACCTGTTCTATGGCCACGACTACACCTGGGGAATGTTTTCTTTTGGCGTGGCGTTGCCACTTTTGTGTGGGTGGGCCGCAATTCTGATTGTCTTGCTCTTCAGGTGGCAGTTGCCTGCACGGGCCGTGCAGGCGAGGGCCGAGTGACCGAGACGCCTAACAACTCGCTGGAGCGGACGCGTGAGGGATAAAGTGCCAAGCTCAGACGTCGGCGTGCGCGCCGCTCAGCTCAACCGTTAGGCGGTACGCGACATGGCCAACGGCTTCCACGGCCCACAGGCACAGTGGGAATCTCTTGAGACGCCGCTTCGAGCGTTAGACGCGGAGCTTCGATCCTTCGCGGAGCGCCACGGTGCAGCGCTCACGAGCAATAGCAGAAGCTGGCCGGATCGGTCGATCTTTTGGGGCAACTCCATTCGGCACCTAATCCAAATTTACCTAGCGGATGAAGTGCGTCTGACGTATAGCTTTTGGCTTTGTGCCCATGAGGATCGAGGCGGCAAACGGTACTTGAGGAAGCAATTCCTTAAGGAAGCGGTACCCATTATAGAAATAGCGGCTGACCTGCCGAATCTGTTAGAAGAGGGGCGGTTGTTACTGGAGGGATGGTCCAGTGAGACGTTGGAATTCGCTACAGAGCTGAGCCCGCATCCTTGACGGCGCGCCTAACAAGTCGTTCGAGCAGACGCGTGTGGGATAAAGTGCCAAGTTCATACGTCGGCGTGCGCGCCGCTCAACTCAGTCGTTAGGTTGCTCCGAATTCTCCCCTGTACGGTTGGGGTTGCAATCTCCTATTTACCGTAGTTACACTAATTCGTGCGCATTACCTTCGATCCAGCCAAGCGAGCTGCCACTCTGGAAGAGCGAGGGCTCGATTTCGCGGATACCGCTGAAGTATTCGATGGGATCACGGTTGAAGCGGAGGACACGCGCAAGGACTACGGAGAGACGAGAATCATTTGTTTCGGCCTGTTGCGAGGCCGGCTTGTGCAGATCGTCTATACGTCGCGTGACGCTGGGCGTCACATCATCAGTATGAGGAAAGCCAATGGCCGCGAAAAAGCGCGTCTCGCGCCGCTCCTTGGGATCTGATCTCAGGCGTGTCGACGAACACAGAATCAAGCCGCACGAGTACGTGGACGGCCCGTGCCTGACGTCCGAGATGCTCGGTCGCATGGTGGTGAAGAAGCGTGGGCGCCCAATTTCCGGCAATGCACGACGGCTTTTGACATTGCGTCTTCCGGTCGAGGTCATCGAACGATGGAAGGCCACTGGTCCTGGCTGGCAAACGCGCATGGCCGACCGTCTTAGTAAGACGCGCTAGAGCAACCTAACAAATCGCTGGAGCGGACGCGTGATAGATAAAGTGCCAAGCCCAATCGTCGGCGCGCGCGCCGCTCAGCTCCACCGTTAGTTGGCCCTCATGCGCCTCGCAAAGATACTCAGTTGGGTGGTATTCGCGCTACTTGTCTGCGCGATCGTCGCACAAGCGTATAGATTCTCGGGCACAGTGAGACCGTCGCAGCTGCTGCTATGGGTGCCAATGACGCTGGCGCTCTGGGTCTACTATCGACAAGCACCGGTTTGGCTCCGAATGACCGCCTTGCTCGCAAACGTGCTTTGGGCATTGCTAGGAGGCTTTCTTGTGTTCTGCGCCGTCGCCGGGCTTCTCGGTTGGCAGTACTTTGCAGTCGCAAGCCCGGTTGTCGTCATACCATTCGCGGTCGTTGTTCTACTTCTACCTGGCGCAATAAATGTCATGGCGTTGTGGGTCGGGGCGGCGCCGAAAAAGGTCTCCGCCGGGCCGCCTAACACCTCGCTGGAGCGGACGCGTGATTGATAAAGCGTTCAAGCTCATACACCGGCGCGCGCGCCGCTCAGCTCCACCGTTAGGCGACATCGATCATGCTCCGCGCTTCGTTCATCACCATAGACGAAGATCCCGATCTGATTGTCTCTTTCGGCCTCGAACCGAGTGACGCCAGATCACTCACGCTTATCCGCAGCCCCCATCTCGAGCATCTAATTGCCGACGAGGATCGTGGGGTAACCGTTTCGTACTCCGGCGATACGTCAGGAGTCGTTCGCCTTCTTTTGACCGTAGACTGGTCAGATGAAACGGTCCGACTAGAAGCAACGAAACAGATATATGCTCTAAACGTTTCTGGGGTCGAGGCTGTAGAAATCGCCGAGGCTAAGCGTATTCTTTCCCTGATGAATGCTGACGGTAGGTTCCGGTGCGATGTCGCCTAACAAATCGTTGGAGCGGACGCGTGAACGATAAAGTGCCAAGCCCATACTTCGGCGCGCGCGCCGCTCAGCTCAATCGTTAGACGGCTCTCAGCGTTTCGCGATGATCTTCGCCAGCTCACGATTCGAAGTGCCAAGCGCGAGTAGCGACTTCACCAGCAGATCCAATGACACGGTCGGATCGCCAGCTTCCATTTTGGCCACACGAGACTGACTTGAGCGCAACGACTGTGCCAGCTGGCTTTGGGTTACTCCCCGCGACTGGCGCCTGGACTTCAATCCATCCGCAAGTCGCAAGCGCAGGTCGATGAATGCTTCCTCTTGGTCACTCAGTCCTAGGAAGTCCTTGGCATCGCCAACCCGCCAACCCTTTTCAGCCAGTTTCTTTCGCCTACTTTCGCGCACGGTCGTACTCCTTAAATCGCTTCTTACACGTATCTATGACCGCTTTCGGAGTAGCCCGACTCTTCTTTGCGAAGACTTCCACGATCACAATGGCATCCCTATCGATCCGCAACACCAGCCGCCAATTGCCCGTGGTGTCGTTTACCCGCAGCTCGTGGCACCTAGCTCCGATTGATGGCATCGGGCGCGAAGCTGGCATTTCAAGCAAATCACCACGTTGCAGGCGCCTTAGAAGAAACCCCGCTTCGATGCGCCCTTCTTTTGAGAAGGGTGGCGACTTAACTTCGCCATGCAACCACACCAATGGCTTGTGCTTCGAGCTCACGGGGCGCAGTATATGTCAGAATGGACATATGCGAAAGAGCCGACTAACAAATCGCTGGAGCGGACGCGTGAAGGATAAAGTGCCAAGCTCAAGCGCCGGCGCGCGCGCCGCTCAGCTCAACCGTCAGGCGGCAGTCATTGGCAACGTAAGTCGAATGACTACGTTCTCCCATGAATCGCGCAGCGAGGATGCGTCGCTGCAAATCTGGACCGCAACACATAGGATTGCCGAATGAACACCAGTGTCAAGTTTTCGCAGGCCTTTTCGTGGAAAACTGTTGGATTCTGGCTGGTGCTCGCGATGGCGCTCCTACAGTTGTTCTATTCGTGCTTTGCCTTCGCAAGCCCGATTGAGTTTGCTAGCTATCGGGGCAGCAAACTGGGCCACGACACGGAGTGGGTGCGCATCTACGCTTCTCGCACGCTATTCGTGGCGTTGGTGCTTGGACTCTTGCTATCGCTTCAAGAGATTGCTCTTCTTCGGTGGATTTCCGTGCTCGGAATTGTCATGCCACTTAGCGATGCTGTCCTGGCATATCAAAGCTCTGCACCATCTTCGATAATCGCGAGGCACCTAGCAACAATCATCTATCTTTTTCTAACCGTGGGGGTCTTGACCTACTGGCTAAAACGCAACCGGCGGCCGCCTAACACCTCGCTGGAGCGGGCGCGTGAGGGATAAAGTGCCAAGCTCAGACCGCGGCGCGCGCGCCGCTCAGCTCAACCGTTAAGCGGGAGGAGAACCGTCGTGGAAAAGTCACTGACGCTGCGATACAACCTTAGCACCCTGGCCGTTGTCGGTCTTTGCATTGCTCTTCCGCTCATGCGATTGAGTGATAATCATTGGGTTCCAGTCGCGTTGATGTTTGCTACAGGTTTGGTATTCGGCTACCGGGATGGCCGCGCAATACTGACGCACCGGGATGCGCTCCTTGCGGCGAAGGATAGAGAGGACGTTGCGGAGATCCTCGGGCAGTCGTGGCTTGATCCAAGTTTCATCGCCTATTTGTGTATCGCCGCGCTTGGCACGCTATCAGTTGCTCTCGTGTACAGCGATGAAGTACCGAAGATCGGAGCAGCCTCGATCTGGGCCCTTGTTGCAGGGCGCGCGGCTGGCAGCTTTCCAAGCTTTGTCATCCTAAAAAGATATGCGCGAAGCCGGAATGCGCAGCCTGCCGCCTAACACCTCGTTCGAGCGGACGCGTGAGGGATAAAGTGCCAAGCTCATACAGCTACGCGCGCGCCGCTCAGCTCAACCGTTAGGCGACATGAGCACAGTAGCCAACAAAACACGCGCCCAGCGAAACCTGCGGGTTGCGGGCGCAATTGGTCTCCCTTTAGCAGTAATGGCCCTATACCTCATTGCTTCCAGGGCGCCATTCCAAAGGATGCCTCCTCCTTGGAGCGACTACATCGGCTTTGGAGTCGCGCTAGTTTCTGGTGCCTATTGTGTCTGGAAGCTAGTTCCACACGTGGGGTGGCGCACGCTGGCATTACTTGCTTACGCTCTCGGCTGCGCTGGGTTCTTGTTCATCTTCTCGCTCATCTTTGTATGCTCCGCTTTTGGGGACTGTTTGTGAGATGTCTTCCTGCATGTCGCCTAACACATCGCTCGAGCGGACGCGTGAGGGATAAAGTGCCAAGCTCATACATCGGCGCGCGTGCCGCTCAGCTCAGCCGTTAGGCGGCATAGAAATGTACTCGCATCGCCAAGCAGCGTGGCGTAGCGCCTGGGCGGTCGGTGCCACTGTTCTGCCCTTTCTCGTGGTCTATCTGTGGGGAATGCTTCAACCAGGCGCAGCGTCGCCGGTCTTGCCCTGCGTTGTCGCTTTGGCAGTGATTGGCGTGCTCGCGGTGGTGCTCGCCACTGCATTCGGTCTCGGGTTTCGCCTTTCCGCCCGCAAGACGGTCGGAATCGCTGTGATGGTGGCCACAGCAGCTGCGTATTTGGTCCCGCTCGCGCTGCTGTCGTTCATTCCTATCGAAACTCACGCTGTGGCGGTGGCCTTTCCAACTACACCCGACCAAGCTCAGCGCGCATCTGTCATGTCAGTCTTGGTGCCAGTGAGCGCAGTCACCCTCGTGCTCTTTGCTTTTCCGCTTGGAGTTTCATTCGTGGCAGCTCGCCTCATCAGGGGAGGTGCCAATGCCGCCTAACTCCTCGCTGGAGCGCACGCGTGAATGTTAAAGTGCCAAGTCCGACCCGCCGCAGCCGCGCCGCTCAGCTCGACCAATAGGTGTCAGATGGATGTTCGCGAGATTCACACGTCAGAGATCGAAGAAGCCCGTCGCCTTTTGTTTGAGAACGGTTGGGGACATAGGGTGGCCGACCCGAAGCTGTTCAGCCTGCTCGTCTCAAAATCGCAGCGTGCAGTGGTCGCGGTTGAAGGTGGCAAGGTCATAGGCTTTGCTCGCGCCATTTGCGACGATCTCTCCAATGGGTACCTCTCGATGGTCGTAGTCGACCCCGCCCATCGTCGCCAGGGCGTGGGGCGGGCGCTAGTGCGTGCTGTCATGGGTGACAATCAGCTCATTACCTGGGTACTTCGCGCAGGACGTCCAGAGGAACTGCCATTCTTTGCGCGTTTGGGGTTTGTCCCGTCGAGCGTCGCAATGGAGCGCAATCGTGCCGCTAGCCCTGACACTCAACAAATCGCTGGAGCGAACGCGTGAAAGACAAAGTACCAAGATCAGACGCCGGCGCGCGCGGCGCTCAGCTCAACCGTTATGCGGCCCTCTAGCGCTGCCGTCGTTCCATGAGCGTCGTGGCGGCCGTCGTAGTTGCCGCATTCAGCCTCTCCCTCATCGCATTCACTGGCGTGGCCTTTGCAAAGCCGGCGACCGCCGAGCGATTTTTGAGCGCTTTCGCGAGTTCAGCGCGAACGCACTACCTAGAGCAGGCTTTGCGCTTGCTCGCCGGGGCGGCGCTCGTCGTACTTTCGCCAACTATGTGGCAACCGAAGATGTTCTGGCTCTTTGGGTGGGGCATTGTCGTTAGCTCGACACTGTTGCTGTGCATTCCGTGGCAGTGGCACCATCGGTTGGGAGAGCGGGTACTACCGCTGCTCGTTCGACATCTCAAACTGTACGCTGTCGCGTCATTCACACTCGGCGCACTGCTGCTTTACGGAGCTTTTGTCGGTGGTCGAGCCGCATGACAAATCGCTGGAGCGCACGCGTGGGGGATAAAGTGCCAAGCCCAAATCGCCGCAGCGGCGCCGCTCAGCTCGACTGTTAGGTCTCGGCCCGTTTGCATCGTGCACATCCGCGCCGAGAATCCCGTCGATGCTGCTGCCATCTCGGAGCTGGTTGAACGGGCGTTCGCTTCCGGCCCCCACAGCAATGGCTGTGAGCAGTCCATCGTTCTGGAACTGCGCAGGGCCGGTGCGCTGACGGTTTCGTTGGTGGCCGTAGAGGCCGGCCAACTACTGGGACACATTGCCTTCTCGCCGGTGTCAGTGACGGATCGCTCACAGCGTTGGTACGGTCTCGGCCCTGTTGCAGTCGAGCCGTCAGTGCAGCGAACTGGAATTGGCTCGGCCCTCGTCAAAGCGGGACTCGGCCAGCTTCAGGATCTCGGCGCCGCAGGCTGCGTAGTGTTGGGAGAACCTGAATACTACGGACGATTCGGGTTCGTTCAAATTGCCAGCCTGAGGTACCCGGGACCGCCGCCGGAGTGCTTCATGGCGCAGCCCTTTGGTGAACTGGTTCCAATTGGCGAGGTTTCGTACCATGCCGCATTCGCCGCCGAGGCCTAACAGCTCGCTGGAGCGCGCGCGGGAGGGGTAAAGTGTCAAGCGCATTCAGCAGCGCGCGCGCTGCTCAGCTCAACTGTTAAACGCTATGGGAACGCCTCCTTATCGCGCTATCGTAATTGCTCTCACGGCGGGCTTTCTCTGCGTCCGCTGTGGAGCGGGGTATCCGCCGCCGGATGGATACATTGCGGCCTGCTATGGCGGCGACTTTCGCGCGAACCTCATGAAAGGCGAACCGCTCAAATTTCAGATGCGTGTTGCGGGAGACGAATCGAAGTGGCCTGAGCTCCGAACACGCCTTATCAAAGTAGCAGCCTCACATGATCTCGAGATTTTCGACACAAGCATGGCGCCGGCGGGCCTCCGATTGTTCGAGGTGAGCCTTTGCAGCAAAAAAGGACTCTGGGTGTACGCCGATAAGAGGATCTGGGAAAAAGGCCCGGCCGATCACGAGCCAAGCATCGTCCCAATCATGCTTTACCAGTACAACGACACGTATGAATGGAGGCCTATCGCCTCGGCACTAACGGCGGCGTTTGAAGACTGGCCGGGGAAAGTCGAGGGCAAATATCTCGAACCGGCGGTGACTGCGCCTGACAAAGCGCTGGAACGCACGCGTGCAAGATAAAGTGCCAAGTTCATGCAGCCTGGCGCGCGCCGCTCAGCTCATCCGCTAGAACGTGCTCGTGAGTCGCGTTCTACCCAAAGATCGAAACGACCGCGAAGTAAGCGTCGGCTCACGTGTGCGCGTTCTTTCGCTTTCGAAATCTTTCATGGACTCCTTACCAGCGGATGAACGAGACGACGTTACATCGATGGTTGGTCAAGTTTTCGTAGTACACGAAGTGGATGAGCACGGATTGCCCTGGGTCGAGAAAGGCTGGCACTCTGAGTCAGAAGAGAGGTACAGAAGTCATTCCCTGGCTTTAAGCCCGGCCGAACTGGAGGTCGTGGATGATGTCGCGGTCTAACTAATCTCTGGCGCGGACGCGCGAAAGATAATGTGCCAAGCCCAAACATCTGCGCGCGCGACGCTCAGCTCAACCATTGGACGGCAATGCAACACCGCACGACTCTAAGGTACACGGAACGGCTCGTCGGTCGGGCGGTGCACCTGTATTGGCGCAAGACGGTCGGATTCGGTCTTCCTGTGGCTGGCGCACTCATGATCGCCTTCCTCACCTGGCGGCTCATTGACGGCGATCGTTCGTGGGTCGTCGGGCTGATAGCCGCGGTGGTCCTGCTCGGGGTGCTCATGCCGGTGGCCGTGTACGTCGTCCACTATCGCAACTCCATGGGAAAATTCAGGGAAATGGCTCAGCCTGTCGCGGAACTGGTGGCAGACCAGGACGCGATCACCATCACGTCGGATCGAGGCACCAGCTCGCTCAAATGGGAGCTTGTGAAGGAAGTGTGGCGCTTTGAAACACTGTGGCTGCTTCTCTTCTCTAAATCTCAATTCGTGACCTTGCCGCTCGAAGATCTTCCAGGCTCGATGCAGGCATTCATACTCGAGCGTATCAAGGCGTCTGGCGGCAAGATTGCCGTCTGATAAATATCTGGAGCGGACGCGTGGGGGATAAAGTGCCAAGCTCATACCGAAGCGCGCGGCGCTCAGGTCACCGTTGGTGGCAACTAGACTGATGTCGGCCGTGCGCAAATTCTTTCCCACCCGGCGTCCCGGTCCGCGCTGGGGCGTCGCCATTGCGTGCGGGCTTGGCCTGGTCGGCGCTGGCGCCCTTTTCAGTGGCAGCTTGGAGCTCCCTTTGGTTCGAAACGCGCTCGTCCTCATCTGCATTCCGTTGGTAACCGCGGGGCTTTTCGCTCTTTTCGGCAAGGCCGTTCCGGTCGAGGCTACTCCCGAGGGCGTTATCGCGAGTCGGGGTGGCGGACTGCGTACACGTCTGGTTCACTGGCGAGAAATCAAACGGGTGGTCGCCACGACGCGAAATGGCACACCTATATTGATACTTGTTCACGACAGTCCCTTTCCAGAGGATTTGAGCATGCTCATGCATCTGGACGACGTTTCGGAGTTTCGCGCGTTCGTTACACGTCATGCTGGCGAGCAACATCCACTCTCGCTTTGGTTAGCCGACGCGGAGCAGGCGTCTAACAAAACTCTGGAGCGCGCGCGTGCAACATAAAGTGCCAAACCCATACTGCAGCGCGCGCGGCGCTCAGCTCGGCCGTTGAGCGTCGCTTGGGCGCGGCTCGCCTCATCGCGGTGCGGAAGATCCGGAATCCGGAAGTCGCAGCTATGGCAAGTGAAGCAGCGACCTTTGTCGAAGCTCACTCATGGTGCCGAGCCGTGATCGAGACGAAGCTGGCTTGAGCGGTCGCGGGCATAGTGGGCGTCTTTCACGCGCGCATTGATTCAAGCGATCCAGGGATCGACCCGGTACTTTGGGTTGTGGTGGGCGATCTCCCATCTGCATGCCTGATGCTCGACGGCAACTCTTCATGGCGTGAAGTTTTGGCCGCGTACGTTCGAGAGATGAATTTGTGGGTGGGCGCAGTGCGCATGGGCGGCAGCCTTGCCGAAGTCATCCCGGTCGCCGCCGCTCCAACAAGGGAGAATGCCGAGGCGTTGGCGTCGCGCCTCGCGTACATTCAAACCGAAATGCTCGCGGCGGATGCCGAAGCGATTGACAGTGACACCTAAAAAATCGCGGCGGCGCTCAGCTCAACCGTCAGGCGGCATGATGGGTACGCGCAAGTATCCGGAGCCGAATGACTCGCCACTGCGCCGCGATGTCTCGCGGGCGATTACCCTTAGAGGTAAACGAGCCGCGAGCCTGCGCCTGAGCCTCTCGAAGGCGGAGTGGTTTCAACCATCTGAGACGAACGACAAGCTTTGGGTGAAGTGGTTCTGTTGGCGCCTTTTGTCGAAGAACGGCCACAATGTCACGAGTCCAAAATACGGGATATTGCATGGCGGCCTTTCGAAGCGCGTACTGGAGCGCTCCCTGTGCGGATGGTTTCCGAACCACCGGTGCGTCATTGACGATGAAATTTCACTTTCTTAGCTTGCCGCTTGACGAATCGCTGTAGCGCACACGTGGGAGATAAAGCGCCAGGTTCAAACCGCCGCCGCCGCGGCGCACAGCCCAACCGTCAGGAGGTTCGCACATGCCAGCGCAATTGCTGTTGTTCGGGAAAATGCCGAACTTGATCCACTCGCGGGGGCCGATCGCGAAGAAGTGTTTCAACACGACAGTGGCCGCTTCCGCGGAAGCCGCGCAGAGTCAGGCGTGAAAGACAAAGCGCGCAGTCATCGCCATCGAAAAGCATGACGTCTCAAATCCCTTCCGGTACCGAGCTGGCCCGGCCGTTTCTCCCCACCAAGGACTTCGAGCTGTCGCGATCCTTCTATGAGGCGCTGGGCTTCGAGAAGGTGATGGATGGAGAAGTGGCAATCTTTCGCGTGGGCCCCGGCGGCTTCATTCTTCAGCGCTACTGTCAGCAGCAGTGGGCGGAGAACACCATGATGCAGCTCATGGTCGACGACCTCGACGCATGGTGGAAGCGCATATCCGCGCTGGATCTGCCGGCACGATTTGGTGTCGCGGCGCCCAAGCCGCCCGCGCTGCAGCCGTGGGGATTGCGCATCGCCTATCTAGTGGACCCGGCCGGAGTGCTCTGGCACGTGGCGCAGCGCCGACCAGGCGCGCCCCAGGACTGATGTTGGCGCACATGGCAAATCAGGACCGCGAGGGGCCATCATGACGGCAAAAACTCCACCGAGCGGCGCGGCCGCTTCGAAGAACATCACGAAGAAGATCGACGAGCTCGGGGACTGGCGCGGCGAGGTGCTCGCGCGAGTTCGCAAGCTCATCCACGATGCGGACCCGAAGGTCCAGGAAGAATGGAAATGGATGAGCACGCCGGTCTGGTCGCATGACGGCATCGTCTGCACGGGAGAGTCGTACAAGCAGGTCGTGAAGCTGACGTTTGCGCGTGGCGCTGCTCTCGAGGACCCGCAGAAGCTGTTCAACTCCAGTCTCGAAGGCAACACGCGCCGCGCCATCGACATCCGCGAAGGCGAGGCGCTCAACGCGGTTGCGTTCAAGAAGCTGATCCGCTTCGCCGTGGACGCCAATTCGATGGCTCTGGCCAGGCGCGCGGTCAGCAAGAAGAAGTAGGGGGAACGCCCCGAGGGCGAGGAGCTTCGCCACCCGCGCCCGGTCAGTCGCGCCGTTTTCCGCCCTTGGCGTATGACTTTTGCTTGCCGAAAGGCTTGGGCTTTCCAAACGCCCTTGGCTTGCCACTCGCCGGGTCTGCCCCCGGCTCAGAGCCCGGCCCCGGCCCGCGCCCCGGCGGGCCATCGCTCGCTTCCAGGTTCAACGCCTGCCCACGCACGCGCACCTTCGACAACCGGTCGATCACCGCTCTTGGCAGGTTGGCGGGCAGACGCACGAGCGAATAGTTAGGACGCACGTCGACGCCGTTGATCTGCGGGCCGGCGAGGCGCGCCTCATTGGCGATCGCGCCGACGATGTTGCCGGGCAGGACGCCATGGTTGCGCCCGACCGCGAGCTTCCAGGTGGTCTGCTTGCCGTCGTCTTCGAAGGCGTAGCCGCCATCGGACACCGGCGGCAGATCCGCGGCGGGCTCGTGTTCGCGACGCGGCTTTCGCGGAGCGTCGTCGTCGCGATCAAATTTTGGGGACGAGTAGGTCTGCGTGGACGCGGCCGACGCCACCGGCGCGCCTCCCTCCACCAGCGACGCCACCGCCGCGGCGATGGTCAGCAGGTCGGCGCCGGTCTCGAGTGCCACTTCCTGCACCGCCCTGCGATAGAAATCTGCGGGCGCGGCCGCGAGCGCCTCGCCGATGCGCGCCTTGAACTTGGCGAGCCGCCGGCTGTTCACGTCGTCGACGGTGGGCAAGCTCAGCGGCTCGATGGTCTGGCGAGTCGCGCGCTCGATGAGACGCAGCAAGTTGCGCTCGCGCGGCGCGACGAACAGGATGGCCTCGCCGCTGCGCCCGGCACGGCCGGTGCGGCCGATGCGATGCACATAGGACTCGGTGTCGTACGGCACGTCGAAGTTCACGACGTGCGTGATGCGCTTGACGTCGAGTCCGCGCGCCGCGACGTCGGTGGCGACCAGGATGTCTATCTTCCCGTCCTTCAACCGCGCCACCGTCTTCTCGCGCTGGGATTGCTGGATGTCGCCGTTCAGCGCCTCGGCGGCGAAGCCGCGCGCCTGCAGGCGTTCGGCCAGATCCACGGTGGATTGCTTGGTGCGCACGAACACCAGCATGGCGTCGAAGTCGGACACCTCGACGATACGCGTCAGCGCGTCCAGCTTGTGCAGCCCGCTGACCATCCAGTACGTCTGATGGATGTTTGCCGCGGTACCGGACTTGCCCTTGATGACGACTTCGCGCGGGTTCTTGAGATGGGTCTGCGCGATGCGGCGGATGTTAGGCGCCATGGTGGCGGAGAACAGCGCGACCTGCTTCTCCTTCGGCGTCTGCGAGAGGATCGCCTCCATCGCATCGGCGAAGCCCATGTCCAGCATCTCGTCCGCTTCGTCGAGCACCACGCATCGGATGTCATCGAGCCTCAGCGTGCGACGATCCAGGTGGTCCATGAGGCGACCGGGCGTGCCGACGATCACCTGCGGTCCGCGCTTGAGCGCGTTCAGCTGCGGCACGTAGCTCTGGCCGCCGTAGATAGGCAGCACGTGGAAGGCGGGCGTGCCGGCCGCATATTTCTGGAAGGCTTCCGCGACCTGGATCGCGAGCTCGCGCGTCGGCACCAGCACCAGCGCCTGCGGCGAGCGTTTCTTCATGTCGAGGCGCGAGAGGATCGGCAGCGCGAACGCGGCCGTCTTGCCGGTTCCGGTCTGCGCCTGGCCGAGGATGTCGACTCCCTCGAGCATGGCCGGAATGGTGGCCGCCTGGATGGGAGAGGCGGACTCATAGCCGATGCTCTTCACGGCGCGGACTACCGCCTCCGAGAGGCCTAAATCGCTGAAAAGTACGGCTTCATTGTCAGAGGTCATCGGGCGAAACTCGGAGGGCGGGCGGGGCCGAGAGTGTAGGGGCTGCGGCGCGGAATGCACGGCTTTCTGCGGGGTTTATGTCCGCCGGCGCGACACGGTGCAGGCATTTCGCGACAGGAGCCGACGTCGTAGTCTTGGAGCTACATGAAAACTACCAACCGTCGTCCGCAGATATGCATCCTGGGCAGCGCAGAGGAGGGGTCCGCCGCATATGACTTGGCGGGCGAGGCCGGTGCGCTGCTGGCGCGACTGGGCGTGACGGTCGTCAGCGGCTGTGGCAGCGCGGCCACCCGGGTCGCGGCCGAACGCGCGATGGCCGCGGGCGGACTGGTGGTCAGCATCATTCCGCCGGATCAGATGCCCGCGGCGGATTGGCCCGCGACGGTCGTCATTCCCTGCGGCATGGGCGATGCGCGCAATCTGCTGATGGCGCTGGCTGGAGACGCGTGCATCGTCATCGGCGGACGCGCCGGGACCATTTCCGAAGTTTGTTTGGCGTGGCTGCACAAGCGCCCGTTGCTGCCGCTGGTCGGCCAGGGCGGCTGGTCGGATGCGCTGCCGGGCAACCCGCCCGATGAGCGCAGGCATTCGGCCATCCTTCCGTGGAGCTCGGTCGCGGAGCTCGAGGAGCAGATTCGCGCGCTGCGCCTGGCCGATGGCTAGTTTGACCGGCGAGCGCAGCTGAGGGCGAGTGGGCAACGACGGTTCTACCTACCTGTACTGGCTCGTCATCGGCTGCGAAGTCGCGTTCTGGGTGGTGCTGCTGCTCGCGCTCGCGGCGCGCTATCTATTGCGGCGCGACAGGCTGAGTCGCGGCCTGCTGCTGGCGCTGCCGTGCGTCGACATCCTGCTGCTGGTGTTGAGCGCGCTGGATCTGCGCGGCGGCAAGCCGGCCAGCTTCGCTCATGGCCTGGCAACCGCGTACGTCGGCTTCACCGTCGCCTTCGGTTCCCTCGTAGTTCGATGGGCCGACCAGCGCTTCGCGCATCGCTTCGCCGGCGGTCCGGCGCCGCCGCCGTCACCGAAGCACGGCTGGGCCATCGTGCGTCTGGACGTGATGCTGTGGCTGCGCGCGCTGCTGGCATGGGCGATCACCATCGCATTGCTGTTCAGCCTCATCGCCTTCATCGGCGAGGACGCGGCGACGCCGGAGCTTCGGCAGTGGTTTCACATCGCGTTCGGCTCGACGATCTTGTGGTTCGCCTTCGGGCCGCTGTGGAGTCTGCTGTTCCTGAGCTGGCGGCGCCCGTGATGAAAGTTTTCGCTGCCCCACCGTGGTCCTAAGCCCACAGTCTTAAGACCATGCGTCACGAGCGCGGCGCGGTGTAAGCTCCAAACAAACAAGAAAGAGGAGCAAGACCCATTCCGCCGAATGTGAAGTCCCACTGGCCGAAGAGCGCACCCGAAGCTGCCGCTAACAAGAAGGCACCTGCCTCCGCGCTCAAGTCGGGAACCAAAAAAGTCGCAAGCAAGGCATTGGACGCGGCGGGACCCGGCATCGGCGCAGGCACTACTGCCACCGGCACGGGCGCCATCGCGTTGGCGACCGGCGCGGCCGCGGCGTCCGCCACCGGCATCGGCATCGTCGTGGTGGGCGGGCTCGCAACGCTCGGTGCGGCCGCAAAATCGGTGGTCGCCGCCAAGAGCAGTAAGGGTCACCGTGACGCGCTGGACACGATGTACAAGCGGTACCGCGAGTACTCCTGCTTCATACCGCCGGATACCGAGGGCGACGCCGACGCGATGGCGCACGAGCGCATCGGTTCGAACGTGCTGCCGTACGCAGTCGAGCAGAAGAACCAGAAATATCACCGCAAAGCCGTTGGTGCCGTGCCAGTCCTGGGCACGGTGCCGATGGCTGCGCGTCAGCTCTATCGCGCCGTGACGAAGGAAGACAAAGGGGTATTGCGCGGGAAGATGGCGTATGAGCTTGCGGTACACCTGGTGACGCACAACTGTGCGCTGGCGCAGGCAATCGTGTCCGAGCTCTTCAGCAGCTACGAAAAGATGCTGTGGATGCTCGATCAGGACACGGACACCATCGCGCCGCTGATCGCGGAGAAGCTCAAATCGGTCTGATACCGCGAGTACCATGACGACCGGGACACGCAAGCAGTGCATCGAACAGGGTCTGACTACCTGCCGCTTCGTGGTCGATGAAGATCCTGGCGCCAACGGGTCGGCGCCTATTTACGAGCTGCCGCTGTTCTCCGAAGTCGCGCGGCACTCGGCGGAAATCGATCGGGCGGCGCGCGAGGTGGGGGTCGACGCCCGGCTGATCCGCGCCGTCCTGTACGTCGAGACGACGCACGGGTACTACGACGCCCCGCTCGAGCTGCTCGGGGCAAACAGATCGATCCGGCCCATGAACGTCAACGTGGCGTACTGGGGCGATGCCTTCGGCGACCGGGAGGCGCTCAGCGAGCCGGCGCACAACATCCGTGCCGGCGCGCTGATCCTGCAGCGGATTGCCGCCAATCTACCGGCGGGCGCGGGCGTTCGCCACGTGGCCACGCTCTACAACAATCTCGATGCCGCGGCCGTATCCGACTACGGCGCGCGCGTCGAGAAGGTCTACGAAACCCGGCCCTGGGAATCCGACGTGGACTGAGGCGCCGACCAGGGCGCATCGGCGTCCACTTCGCGCCACGTGCCGGGCGCCATGGCGTTCACGCTGATGCGGCCGATGGCGGCGCGGACCAGGCGCAGGGTCGGGAAGCCGACGCGCGCGGTCATGCGACGCACCTGGCGATTCTTGCCTTCGCGCAGCGTGAGCTCGATCCACGCCGTCGGGATCTTCGCGCGATGGCGGATCGGCGGATCGCGCGGCCACAAGTTCTCGGGTTCGTCGATTACGCGCGCATCCGCGGGTTGCGTGGTGAAGTCGCCGAGGTTCACGCCGCTGCGCAGTTGCGCCACGGCCGTCTCGGTGGGTGCGCCTTCCACCTGCGCCCAATAGACCTTTGCGAGTTTGTGACTCGGCTCGGAAATGCGCGTTTGCAGCACACCGTCGTCCGTCAGCAGCAGCAAGCCCTCGCTGTCGGTGTCGAGGCGGCCCGCGGGATACACGTTCGGAATCGCGATGAAGTCGGCGAGCGTGGGCCGGCCCGGCTCGGGGCGGAACTTGCAGAGGACGCCGAAGGGCTTGTTGAAGGCGATCAGCACGCTGCTCCGCCGAGGCTGCGTTCGATCAGGTCGGGTGGCACCGTGGTGCGCGGCACGGACGAAACCGTGCGACGCCGGCCGCCGTTTCGCGCTGCACGTTGGGCGCGCGCGCCGGGCCGCGCCTCGAACCACTCGCGCACGTCGGCATCGAGGCCGATGCCATGCATGTAGTTGTAGAGCGCCTTGCGCAGGCCGGCGCCTAGATAGTCGTGGTCCGTGCCGGTGGGATCGTCGAACTCGACGTCGTTGTGCGCGAACGCGATGTGCGCCGGCGGCCGCAGCGTGATGCCGAACTTCTCGGGGCGCAGCCCGATGGGCGAGTGCGCGGTGGCGGCGAAGCGATGCCAGTACGCGGATTGGATGCAGCCGGCTGCGAACAGCTGGCGCACGCGCTCGAGCGCGTCGATGGTGTCCTGCTCGGTCTCCGTCGGGAAGCCATACATGAGATAGGCGTGCACCATGATGCCGGCGCCGGTGAACGCGCGCGTCACGCGCGCCACCTGCTCGACCGTGACGCCTTTCTGCATGAGCTGCAGCAGACGATTCGACGCCACCTCGAGACCGCCGCTGACCGCCACGCAACCGGCGTCGGCGAGTAGTTGGCACAGCTCGGGTGTGAACGTCTTCTCGAAGCGGATGTTGCCCCACCACGTGATGCTGAGCTTCTCGGCGATGAGGCGCCTCGCCAGCGCGCGCAGTCCCGAGGGCGGCGCGGCCTCGTCGACGAAGTGAAAGCCCGTCTCACCGGTCTCATCGATGAGCGCGCGGATGCGCCGCAGCACGATGTCGGTGCTGGGCTCGTCATAGCGGCCGATGTAGTCCAGCGACACGTCGCAGAACGAGCACTTCTTCCAGTAGCAGCCGTGCGCCAGCGTGAGCTTGTTCCAGCGGCCGTCCGACCAGAAGCGGTGCATCGGATTCAGCATCTCCATGACGGAGACATACTGGTCGAGCGGCAGGCCGTCGTACGTCGGGATGCCGGTGTCCTTGGCCGCGAAGTCGTGCTGGGTCGCGTCGGTTTCGAGCGCGACCGCGTCGTCTTTGCGCACGTAGGTGCGCACCAGCGGCGCGGCGCGCCCGGTGAGACGCGTGAGGAGATTGAGCAACGGCCGCTCGCCGTCGTCGAGCGTGACGTAGTCGAAGTAGTCGAACACCCGTGGATCGCGCAGCGAGCGCAGCTCGGTGTTGACCCAGCCGCCGCCGAGCACCAGCGTGGTGCCGGGCGCGGCGGCGCGGATGGCGCGCGCCATGCGGAAGGCGCCGTAGACGTTGCCGGGGAACGGCGCGGTCAGGGCGACGACGTCGGGTAGTTTGGACGCGAGCAGCTCCGCGGTGATGCCGTCGAGGGTCTCGTCGACGATGGTCGGTGCGCCCGTCAACGCCTCGTGCAGCGGGTCGAAGGTCGCGGCGCTGGCGGCCAGCCGCTCGCCGTAACGCGCGAGCTCGAAGCGCGGGTCGATGCCGAGACGCCACACGTCCGCGAGGTCGTCGACGTACAGACTAGCTAGATAGCGGGCCTGCTCGGTGGTGCCCAGTGTCCCGAAGGCGGACTGCAGCGATTCGTCGAAGGCGTGCTCGAAGCGCGGGCCTTCGGGCAGGAAGGCGCGCCCCACGATGCGAAACGCCAGGCTGGGGTCGCGCCGCTGCAGGAAGCGGATCGCGGGCGCCACCGTGTCGACATAACGCCCGGCGTGCGCGAGGAAGTGCGCGATGGGTGGTGGAACGGGTGTGTGTTTGCCGGCCTTTTTCGCACGGGCCCGCAGCTCTTCGGCCATGCGCGCCAGCAGCGGTGCGGAGAACAGGCGCAGAAACAGTGCGATGGATGCGTCGGCTTGCATCACCGTGAGGCCGAGATCCACCGCGTGCAAGCGCAGGAAACCGGTGAGATACGCCGTCGCGGGGTAGGGCGTATTCAATTGGATCATCGGGGGCGTGACGAGCAGGACGCGCATGCATTACGACCTGGTACGGCCCTGCGGTCTGCTGCCCGGCGTCGGCAGCCCCTTGATACGCGGCTTCATTGCGCCGCATCGTACCCGTTCTGGGCGCGCGGGCGAGGCCGGCCCGCCCGGGATTTCGGCGCTACACGTCAGTGCCGGCGTCACCGACTCAATTACGTATGATCGCCTCGTGAAAGCCTTTTACCTCGTCTGCGCCATTGCGGGTGCCGTGCTGCCGTACAGTCAATTCGTCCCGTGGCTCGGCACGCATGGGCCGGATTTGCGGCTGTTCGTGCTCGAACTGTTCTCCACGCGCATCGGCGCGTTTTTCGGACTGGATGTCCTGGTCTGCGCGGCCGTCGTGGTGGCCCTCATATGGACCGAAGGACGACGCCTGCGCATGACGGGCCTGTGGTTGCCGACCATCGCAACATGCCTGGTCGGGGTGTCGTGCGGACTACCGCTCTTCCTGTTCATGCGCGAGCGGCATGCGATGGCCCCTAACAATCTTCCGGAACGCGCGGGTGCGGCCTGAACCGCCGGGCTGCAGCAGCTCATAGGAAACCCATGGATACGTCAGCGCTCGTCATCGGTCACACGTATTACCGCCTCACGTTCGCGGATGCCGATCTCACGATGCCGGGCGTCGAGCCCCTGGTCTTTCTCGGCGAGGCGATGGACGAGGGCGGGGCGCGCGGATTCGTGTTCCAGGACACGGTCTCCTACGTGCGCTACGGCTCCGGCCTCGAAGGGGAGGACCAGCCCGAAGAGATCGCGCTCTTCTTCATGTCCGAAGAGGATGCGCAATCGGTGGCCGACATCGGCAAACTCGCTGCCGAGGTGGCGCAGGCGGCGCATCGGGCCGCGTCGCTGAACTTCCCCGTGTTACCCGTGCTGCGCGACCGGTGGGAAAGCGGTTCCTGAACTCGTTCTGAATCCTGTTCCGCCACTGCCAAGACAGCTATTCGACCGACCTCACGAGGGAGACGGGCGCGGCGCCGGGCGAGGTGTTGCAGACGTCGTCGATCCGCTAAATTTGGAAAGATTTCATTGGAGGAGTTCGATGCATCTGCGCATGTTGTTCTCGATCGCGACCTTGCTGCTGCTCTGCGCCTGCGTTCCCTATCGCCTGACGGAACGCCCCGCGATGAGTGGTATGGCAATCGCCGATCCCGGGCGCGAGCCGATAGCCGGCGCCGCGGTCAGGCTGTCGCTCGCGCGCCAAGGCAAGGTGTTCGAGGCGCACGACCTCACTACCGATCGCAAGGGCCGCTTCACGCTCGTGCGTCAAACCTCCTGGAGTTTCTGGGATCAGTCCGAGTGGACCGGGTACACGGTGAAAGTCGAGATCCGCGCGTCGGGCTATCGAACGGAAAAGCGGGAGATCCGCTGGCTCGATTCCGGGCCACCGATCCTCAAGTTCGGGGCCGTGCCCATGAAACTCCTGGGCGATGCGGCGCAGCCCGCCACGCAGTGAGCCGTGGCTTGCCGAGCCGACAGCCATGCGCACGTCCACCAAACTACCGGGCAAAGGCGCGACGTACCTCATCAAGGCCGGGATTCGCGATGTGCGCGCCAGACAATTCGCGTTCGATCGCCAGAAGACGATGTACGGCGGGCGGCGCATTGCCGCGGGCGACATCCTCTACATCTTCGCCAGCGAGAACGAGGGCGGACCGGGACTCATCGCGCGCGGCGTCGTCACTTCGGCGCGGCCCACTCCGAAGAAGCCTGGCGTGGCGCGGCAGACGCCGCGCGTCAGCATCGTCGTCGAGCGCACAGCGCGCGCGAAGCGCCGCTTCGGACGCGCCGAGCTCGAGCCTTTCTCGGAATGGAAAGATGACCGGCCCGAGACGGAGCTCAACTTCAAGTTCTACCGCCAGGCGACCAACAAGATCGGCGGCATCTCAGTCGAGGCCGCGCGATTTCTGAGCGCGTTCTTCTGACTGCGGCCGAAGCTCCAGGCGGATGTACCCGCGCGATACCGCCCGGCAGGCCACCGCGCGGGTGCCGGCGCCCCGGACGAGACGGCCGTGACCGAACAGGCGGCGCTCCGGTAAACTCGCGGCATTCCATTCCCGCGCCCGGCCTCGCGCCAGCGCCGCCCATGAATTCCCCGGACTCCGCACCGCCACTCCCGATCGACACCTGCCTGCGCCGCGACCAACATCGCCTGCGGCGCGAGCGCGATCGCCTGCGCGCGGAGAAGCTGCGCGGCAACGACATCGCCGCCGCGGAAGCCGGGTTGGCCGCGAAGGTCGCGGCTTCCACCGCGAAGCGCGCCGCGCGAGCCGCGAGCGTCCCCAAGTTGACTTACCCGGAGTTGCCGATCTCCGAGAATCGCGACGAGATCCGCCGCGCCATCGAGCAAAATCCCGTCGTCATCGTCTGTGGCGAAACCGGCTCGGGCAAGACGACGCAGTTGCCGAAGATATGCCTCGAGGCGGGACGCGGAGTCGCGGGCATCATCGGGCACACCCAGCCGCGGCGCATCGCCGCACGCGCGGTCGGCGCGCGCATCGCGGAGGAGTTAGGCACGCCGCTCGGACAGCTGGTCGGCTACAAGCTGCGCTTCCAGGATCGCAGCCGCCCGGAGGGGCTGATCAAGCTCATGACGGACGGCATCCTGCTGGCCGAGACGCAGGGCGACCGCTTCCTCGACGCGTACGACACCATCATCGTCGACGAGGCGCACGAGCGTTCGCTCAACATCGACTTCCTGCTCGGCTATCTCAAGTGGCTGCTGCCGAAGCGTCCCGACCTCAAACTAGTCATCACGTCTGCGACCATCGATCCGGAGCGCTTCTCCAAGCACTTCGGCGACGCGCCCATCATCAACGTGTCCGGACGCAGTTATCCGGTGGAAATGCGCTATCGGGCCGTCGAGCTCGACGAAGACGACGAGACCGCCGTCGACGAGCAGGCCGCCATTCTTTCTGCCGTCGATGAGCTGTGGCGCGAACAGGCGGGCGACATCCTGGTGTTCCTGAGCGGCGAGCGCGAGATCCGTGAGACCGCGGAGTCGCTGCGCAAGCATCATCCGCAGGGTTGTGAGGTGTTGCCGCTCTACTCGCGGCTCTCGCAGGACGAGCAGCAGCGCGTGTTCAAGCCCGCGGGCCGGCGCCGCGTCGTGCTCGCGACCAATGTTGCCGAAACCTCACTTACCGTCCCCGGCATCCGCGCGGTCATCGACACGGGCGTCGCGCGCATCAGCCGCTACAGCCATCGCAGCCGGCTGCAGCGCCTGCCCATCGAGAAGATATCGCGGGCGTCGGCCAATCAGCGCGCGGGTCGCTGCGGCCGTGTCGCGCCGGGCATCGCGATCCGGCTGTACTCCGAGGAGGATTTCCTGGCGCGGCCGGAGTTTACGGAGCCGGAGATCCAGCGCACGAATCTCGCCGCGGTCATCCTGCAGATGCACGCGCTGAAGCTCGGCGACATCGAGGCGTTTCCGTTCGTCGAGCCGCCCGACGGGCGCTATGTCCGGGATGGTCAGCGGACCTTGCGCGAGCTCGGCGCGCTTTCATCGGAGGCAGGGGCCGGCGAAGGCGTGCTCACGGACATCGGCCGGCGGCTCGCCAAACTACCGCTGGACCCGAAGCTCGGACGCATGTTGTTGGCAGCGGAGCACTGCCTCGAAGAGGTCTCGATCATCGCCTCTGCGCTGTCCGTGCCCGATCCGCGCGATCGCCCCGCGGACAAGCAAACCCAGGCCGACCAGAAACACGCACCATTCCGCGACGAGCAGTCGGATTTCCTCTCACTGCTCAAGCTGTGGCGCGCGTGGAACGAGCAGCGCGAGCAGTTGTCGCGCGCCAAGCTGCGTGCATGGTGCAAGGAGAATTTCCTCTCCTATCTACGGCTCATCGAGTGGCACGACGTGCACGGGCAGGTCATGGAGGTCGTCAAAGGCGAGCTGCGGCTCCCGATCGATCCGAAGCCCGCGGACTATGCAGCCATCCACCGTGCGCTGCTGACGGGCCTGCTGTCGCAGGTGGCGGAGCGCCGCGAGCAGGGCGAATATCTCGGCGCCAATGGCACGAAGCTCGCGATCCACCCGGGCTCCGGGCAGTTTCGGGCCCGCCCGGCGTGGATGGTGAGCGCCGAGCAGGTCCAGACTACCAAGGTCTACGCGCGCACTGTCGCGCGCATCGACCCGCGTTGGGTCGAAGACGTCGGCGCGCACGTCATCAAGCGCCAGCACTACGATCCGCATTGGGAGCGGCGCGCGGCGCGCGCGGCCATCTACGAGCGCACTACTTTGTTTGGGTTGACGCTGTCTTCGGATCGCAGCGTTCCGTACGAGCAGGTCGATGCCAAGGCGGCGCGCGAGATGTTCATCCGTCACGCGCTGGTGCTCATGGAATACGATTCGCGCGCGCCGTTCTTCGCGCACAACCTCAAGCTGCTGGAAGACACCGAATACCTGCAGCAGAAGGGGCGGCGCGTAGACCTGCTGGGCGACGAGCAGCAGCTCTATGAATTCTTCGATGCACGCGTGCCGGCGGGCATCTCGACGGGCGCGGCCTTCGAGAAGTGGCGACGCGTCGCCGAGGCGGAAGACCCGAAGGTCCTGTGGCTCAGCGCAAAGGATATTGCACCCGGCGACGCCGAGCTCGATGCCGAGCGCTTCCCCGATCACTTGTCGGCCGGGCCGTTGGTCGTGCAGCTGCGGTATCGCTTCGAGCCGGGCAACGAGGACGACGGCGTTTCCGCGCACATTCCGCTGCACGTGCTGAACCAGCTGCCGGACGAACCGTTCGAATGGCTGGTACCGGGGCTGTTCGAAGAAAAGATAGAGGCGCTGATCCGCTCGCTGCCGAAGAACTTGCGCGTGCATTTCGTGCCGGTGCCGGAGGCGGCGGGCAAGGTGCTGCCGCTGCTCGAGCCCGGGCGCGGTTCTCTGCACGCGCAACTCGCCGCCGCGCTGCTGCGTACCGGCGGCGTGCCCGTGCCGCGCGATGCATTTCGCGAGGACGTGTTGCCGCCGCATCTGCGCATGAATTTTCTGTTGCTCGACGACGCGGCCAAGGTGATCGCGCGCTCGCGCAGCCTCGGCAGCTTGCGCGAGCGTCACGCCGGCGCCTCGCAGCAGGACTACGCCAAACAATCGCACCTCACTACCGGTGCGCGTGCCTGGGATTTCGGCGAGATTCCCGAGCGGCAGGAAGTCGGCCCGGCGGGCCGCAGGCAGATCGGCCATCCCGCCCTCTTCGACGAGGGGGACAGTGTGGGGTTGCGCGCCTACGCCACGCCATACGAGGCGCGCATGAGCCACGAGCGCGGCAGCGCGCGATTGCTGCGGCTGGTCATGGCGCGCGATCTCAAAACACTGCGTCGCGACCTGGCCGTCACCGTGCAGGGCGAGATGGTCTACCGGGCGCTCGGCCCGCATCCGCTGCTGAATCCCGACCTGCTCGCCGGCCGCGACCTGCGGGAAGACCTGCTCGATCGCATCGTGATGACCGTGTTCCTGGACGGGCAGGCGCCGCTGCGCGAGAGCGCGGCTTTCGAGGCGCGCATCGCGGAGCGGCGCAGCGGCATCGGGCTGCCCGCGCAGGAGATCTCCCGCGCGGTACAGGGCGCACTGGAACGGCTGGCCCGCATTCATACCGCACTCGCGAAGGCGCCGGCGCCGGCGGCCGCGGACATAAGGTCGCAGCTCTCCTGGCTGGTGCCGGCCGGGTTCCTCCTAACAACGCCGTGGCCGCGGCTGTTGGAGTTCGGACGCTATCTACAGGCAGTCGAGCAGCGGCTCGAGAAGGCGGGCCGGGATCCGCGGCGCGAGGCGCAATTGACGGCCGAGATCGCGCCGCTCGAGGCCCGTTACCGCGCCCGCGTGAAGGCCGAGCGCGGAATGAAGCCGCCCGGCGAGGACGAGTACCGCTGGCTGCTGGAAGAGCTGCGGGTGTCGCTGTTCGCGCAGCAGCTCAAGACGCGGGTCCCCGTGTCCGCACGGCGCCTGGAAGATGCCTGGGCCGAGCGGGAGCGCATGCAGTTGACTTAACGGGCGGGCCGGGTCGCGGTCGGGAGACGCGTGCGCATCTATCGGAAGCGCGGCGATCCGGCGATACTGCCCGCCAGCATGCGTGAACACGAGATCAACCAGCGGATGGAAGGCGCCCTGCGCGACCCATTCCCCGCGAAGGCATTGGCCAGCCTTGCCAGGTCGCTGAAGACCGAAGGCATGTCGCAGCTCGAGATGTACCGGTTCTTCGACGACTTCCGCGACCGTCACGAGATCGGCATCGCCGAGGACGTCTACGACGCGATCCTCGAAGCCATGGACCTGATCTCCGGCTGGTGCGCTCCGGGAGCGCAGATCTTCGGCGCGAACCTGCGCGTGTAGTCGACTAACAAACATCTCGCCGCGCCGGGCGCGCGAGAGGATTCAGGCGCATGGGTCAAAGCGACCAGCTCCGCTTCAACGGCATCAGCCCCGCGACGACATCGACATCACGCTCGTCCACGACTGTTAGTTGAGAAATCGGAGAGAATTGTTGTCGACATCGAAGCAGATTCCCGCCGCAGACTCGGACGAATGGGCCATCGGTGAAGGCTCGATCGGTGGCCGTCCGAGCATGGTGCGGTTTCGACCCAGGCTCGCGGCGTTTCTGGGCGACCCGCGCTACTCGCGGCGGCTCCAGGCCACGTGGACCTACGGCGATGACAAAGAACTGGGAATGCCCGACAACGAAGACAGTCTGGCCATGGCGCGCATGGAAGACAGCCTCGTGCCGGCCATCGAAGGTTCGCGTGTCGGGACGCTCGCGTTCGTCTTCACGCATGGCGGCGCGCGCGAGTGGCACTTCTACGTCTCAGAGACCGCCAATCTCGATTCAATCATCAACGAGGCACTGGCTGATTCGCCCGGGCTGCCCATCGAGCTGCTCGTGGCGGACGATCCGGAGTGGTCGGAATTCGCAGGGCTGCTCCAATCCGTCAAGACGCATGACGCGTGACGATGCACTGGAGCTCGCGCACGACTGGGCTGCCGCCTGGAACGAGCGCGCCGTCGAGCGGGTGCTCGTTCTGTTCACCGACGAGGTGGTCTTCATCAGTCCCACCGCCCGGGCAGTCACCGGCGACGGCACGGTGCGCGGCAAGGCCGCGCTGCGTGCGTACTGGATCGAGGCGCTGGCCGCCATCACGTCGCTGCGATTCACCGTGCAGCGCGTGCTCTGGGATGCGGCGACGCGCGAGCCCGCCATCGTCTATCTAGCCGAGATCAACGGGACGACGAAGCGCGTCTGCGAGAGTCTGACCTTCGGAACCGATGGCCGCGTCGTGAGTGCGGAGGTCTTTCACGGCCTCGCGGCCTGAGGCGCGGTTCGCCGGCGGGCGCCACGCCTTCTAACTAGCGCGAGGCGCGTCCGCGGCCGGGATCACCGCCATTTCCGCGCGCCGCCTGCGCTCCTTGTGGCGCTTCTGCAGATACGCGATCAGCGGCCGCTCGACCAGCACGTACACCACGCAACCAAGCCCGATCGTGCCGGCGAGCACCACGGGGTAGGTGCCGTGCGGTCCGATGGCCGAATACAAACCGCTCTTCATCGCCACCTTGAGCAGCAGGCCCTGGATGC
Organism: Pseudomonadota bacterium; assembly: GCA_043747875.1. Taxonomy (GTDB): domain Bacteria; phylum Pseudomonadota; class Gammaproteobacteria; order Steroidobacterales; family Steroidobacteraceae; genus CADEED01. The sequence goes on from JAYTOI010000037.1 coordinate 27,339, forward strand.
TCGAGTGGGTCAGATAGATGCTGTACGAAGCATTGCCGATGAAGTTCAGGAAATCCGGTACCTTGATGTAGCCGCATGTTTCCATTTTCGTGCCACCGGCCACCAGCAGCGCGAAGCCGATCGCGAGCACCAGCGGCGAGAGGTTGTGCGGCAGGCCCATGGTCAGCGCCGCGAATACGATGCACACGAGGCCGAGGCCGAATTCCACGAAGCCGCTGCCACCGCGCCGGTACAGCCAGTACGCGCCCATGCCGAGCAGGAAGAGCAGGTTGTACGCGGCGGTGTAGACGTTGATCGCCGTGCGCTCGGCCGGCAGTGGATAGTCGTAGAGCGCGAGGCACAGCAGCGCCCAGGTGGTGAGCACGATGATGCCGGCGCGGCGGCTGAGGATCAGTACGGAGAACAGAGCGTAGAACGCCACTTCGTGGAACAGCGTCCACGCGACGGTCAGCGGGGGCACGCCGTCGGTGAAGCGGATCAGCGTCCAGGTAGTCAGCCAGTCGCCCAATGATTCCGGATTCCTGGCGTCGGTGCCCAGGCCGAAGAACAGCAGCCCGATGAACCCGGCGCTGTACAGCCAGTAGATTGGGAAGACGCGCGTGAACCGCCGGTGGGCATAGTTCGTCCACGCCGCGGGTTTGCCGATGTCCTTGGCGTGCGCGAACAGGATGATGAAGCCCGACAGAACGAAGAAGAAGTCGACGCCACGGAAGCCGTGGCGCGTGATGTCGCCGAAGGCGGGCACGCCGCCGTAGCGCTCGAGACCCATGCCGATCGACAAATGAAACGCGGCCACGCCCGCGGCGGCCAGCGCACGACTCGCCTGTAGAACTCGCAGCATTCTGACTCCGTGCCGGAATTCTTACCGCGGCGCCGCACGATTGAAGTGGCTGAGCGGCCGATGTGTGGTCAGAGGCGGACTACCTTTGCGTCCCTGCTTGCCTTGCGCCTCACCGCAGGCTTTCTCGCTCGCCGGCGAGCAGCCGTTCGAGCTTGCGCCGGGCATGGAACATGCGGGTCTTCACGGTACCGAGCGGGCAATGGACGATTGCCGCGATCTGCGGATAGTCGAAGTCCTGGAAATATGACAGCTCGATCACTGCGCGATGCTCAGCCGACAGCGCGCGCATGGCGGTGCCGATGCGCGCGTTGCGCTCGAGTTGCAGCAACTCCCCTTCGGGCGCGGCGCTCGTCGGCTCAGTGTCCGGGTCCGCGTGCACCGGATCGTCGAGGCGCTTGCGCGCCTTCAATGCCTTGCGATATCCGATCGCGAAGATCCACGTCGAGACCTTGGAGTGGCCGTTGTAGGTGTGCGCGCGGTGCCACACGGCGAGCATGGTGTCGTTGATCAGCTCCTCGGTGAGCTGCGGCCGATGCGTGAGGCGCTGGAGAAACCGCGCGAGCCGCGGGCGATAGATGCGATAGAGCGTCTCGAACGCGCGGACACTGCCGCGCGCGGCGTCGGCCACGAGCGCGGCGTGCGCGACTTCGCCCGGTGACGCCGTGCGCATGGTCGCGTTCAGCCGCGACACGCCCGCGGACCACGCCGTGTTGACTTCGATGCGTTCCATGCATGCGAAAAAGTGAACCGAACTGGACTCGGAGGGAATATACCCCAGGAGTCACCGCACCGGGGTCAACTAACTATTCGAAAGTGCGGTGAATTTGTGTTCGCCGCATGGGAGGGGGCGTCGTGAGCCGATTCACAGCGCGACTCGAGGTTGTCTCGAATGTCGCAATCATTGTCCTGGCGGTGATCGTCGCGGCCGTTGCGCTGCGCAATCATGTATTTCCTCCGCAAGCGATTGCGGAGCTGCCGCAGGGAACGAAGCTCGCGCTGCCCGACGTGCAGTGGAGCGAGCGCCCGCACACGTTAGTCATGGTTTTGCGTAAGGATTGCCAATTTTGTTCCGCGAGCGCCGGGTTCTATCGGCGCCTGCTCGAGGAAACGACGCGACTCGGTGTTCCCGTGATTGCCGCGCTGCCGGATGAGGTCGCCGCCTCACAGGAATATCTGCAGGAGCTCGGCATCGCCGTCACCGCCGTCCGCAGCGTCTCGCTGCGCTCGATCGGCGTGGGCGCCACGCCGACGCTCGTACTCGTCGACGCGCACGGTGCCGTCGCGCACACCTGGGTCGGGCAATTGCCCGAAGCGGGCGAGGCGGAGGTGATTCGCAGGCTGCGACTCTGACGCCCGCGAGTTGCGCGTCGGTCCGATTGTCAGGGGCCAAACTCAACAGGAGATCTCGATGAAGAAACTGATCGTGAAACTGGCGTCCGTGCTCACGCTCGCGGCTGCCGCGAGCGTCATGAGCATCGCGCCCGCGAGCGGCGGGTCGCCGGCCTGCTATTCGGCCTGCGGCAGCCAGACCAGCGCCTGCCACGCGTGGTGCACGTGGAACCAGGCCTGCCATGCGCAGTGCACCGCGCAGTTCAACGCGTGCATGGCGGCGTGCGGCTGAGCGGATAAAGTGTGGTTCGGGTGGCGGCGATAGTTAGGGAGGAGTCGCCGCCGTCCTCGAATGCGCGGCGGCCGGCCGTTTTCGACGCGGCCTGGCAGTCCCCCTGTTCCGCCGCTCGTCCGCGAGCGGCCGGCCGCCGCGTGCCCGGTCCTGAAGCGCTGCTGCGCACCCTCTGCACCGACCTGAAGCAAGAACACCCAAACGGGCGTTCGGCTGGGAAATATCGTCCGATATCTTCCTTGGCATGGACGTTGCTTGGCAAGGAGTCAGCGCCGAAGAGAGGGACCCCGAGCAATGCCAAATTCCATGCCGAGTCGAAGAATCGTCGTTGTAGGTCACGGCATGGTGGGACAGAGATTTCTCGAGACGCTGACGGCCGACGCCCCGGGCGATCTGGCCATCACGATGCTCGCGGAGGAGCCACGATTGGCTTATGATCGCGTCAACCTCTCCAAATTCTTCTCCGGCACGAGTGTCGCGGAGCTGACGCTGACGACGCGCGACTTCTTCGACAAACACGGCATCGAGCTGCATTCGGGAGATCCGGTCGCCGCCATCGACCGTGCCGGCAAGCGCGTCACGACCAGGAGCGGCGCGGAATACGAGTACGACGTGCTGGTGCTCGCCACCGGCTCGAATCCATTCGTGCCGCCGATCCCGGGACGCGAGCGGCCCGGCGTGTTCGTCTACCGCACCATCGAGGATCTCGAGGCGATCAGCGAGGCCGGCAAGAACTCGACGCGCGGCGTCGTCATCGGCGGTGGGTTGTTAGGTCTCGAGGCCGCGAAGGCATTGAAAGACCTCGGCCTCGCGACCAACGTGGTGGAGTTCGCGCCGCGGCTCATGGCCGTGCAGGTAGACGAGGGCGGCGGCGGGCTGCTGCGCACCCGCATCGAGGCGCTGGGTGTCGCGGTACACACCGGCAAGAACACGACGCGGATCGACGACGGTGAGACGGCGCGGCACCGTCTGCACTTCGCGGACGGCGGCTCGCTCGAAACCGACGTGGTCGTCATCTCAGCCGGCATCCGCCCGCGCGACGACCTGGCGCGCGCCTGCGGCCTCGAAGTGGCGCCGCGCGGTGGCATCGCGATCGACGGGGACTGCCGCACCTCGGACGAGTTCATCTACGCGATCGGCGAGTGCGCTTCGTACGACGGCCGCGTGTTCGGCCTCGTGGCGCCGGGCTACCAGATGGCGCGCATCGCGGCGGCGCGCGTGCTCGGCACCGCCGGAGAGGTGTTCTCCGGCGCCGACATGAGCACCAAGCTCAAACTACTCGGGGTCGAGGTGGGTTCGATCGGCGATGCGCACGCGACCACGCAGGGCGCGCGCGTGTACTCCTTCTTCGACCAGCGCAAGGAGGTCTACAAGAAGCTGGTGGTCGACGTCGATGGCAAGAAGCTCATCGGCGCGGTGCTCGTCGGCGACACGTCCGACTACTCGCTCTGGCACCAGACGGTGAGCAACGGCATGCCGCTGCCCGAGAACCCCGAAACCATGCTGTTTCCGGCTGCTGCCGCCGGCACCGCCAGCGCCGCACCGAACAGCGGACTGGCTGGGCTTCCCGAGACCGCTCAAATCTGTTCGTGCAACAACATATCGAAGGGCGGGCTGTGCGCGGCAATCGCCGGCGGCTGCACCACCGTCGGCGCGTTGAAGACGAAGACGAAGGCCGGCACGACCTGCGGCGGCTGCACGCCGCTGGTCACGCAGATCCTCAACGCCGAGCTCAAGAAGCGCGGCGTCAACGTGAATGCCGCGATGTGCGAGCACTTTCCGTACACGCGTCAGCAGTTGTTCCATCTCGTGCGCATTGGCGAGCTCAGGCAGTTCGGGGACGTACTCGCGCGACACGGCCGCGGTCTCGGCTGCGACATCTGCAAGCCCGCCCTCGCGTCCATCCTCGCTTCGTGCTGGAACGAGTTCGTGCTCAAGCGCCGCCACGCGACCCTGCAGGACACGAACGACTACTTCCTCGCGAACATGCAGAAGGACGGCACGTACTCCGTGGTGCCGCGCGTGCCGGGCGGCGAGATCACGCCCGACAAGCTCATCGTCATCGGCGAGGTGGCGAAGAAATACGGGCTGTACACCAAGATCACCGGCGGACAGCGCATCGACTTGTTCGGCGCGCAGGTGCACCAACTCCCGCTCATCTGGCGCGAGCTCATCGACGCCGGCTTCGAGTCCGGTCACGCCTACGGCAAGGCGCTGCGCACGGTGAAGAGCTGCGTCGGTTCCACCTGGTGTCGCTACGGTGTCCAGGACAGCGTGGGTCTGGCCATCGATCTGGAGAGCCGCTACAAGGGATTGCGCGCGCCGCACAAGATCAAGTTCGCCGTGTCCGGCTGCACGCGTGAATGCGCGGAGGCGCAGAGCAAGGACGTCGGGGTCATCGCAACGGACAAGGGCTGGAACCTCTACGTCTGCGGCAACGGCGGCATGAAGCCGCGGCACGCCGATCTGCTGGCGCGCGACATCGACACCGCGACGCTGGTGCGGTTCATCGACCGCTTCCTCATGTTCTACATCCGCACGGGCGACCGCCTGCAGCGCACGTCGACCTGGCTCGAGAATCTCGAGGGCGGCATCGACTACGTGCGCAAGATTGTTTGCGACGACTCTCTCGGTATCGGTGCGGAGCTCGAATCCGACATGGCGCGCGTCATCGCGAACTACGCCTGCGAGTGGAAGGTGGCCATCGAAGACCCCGCCACGCTCAAGCGCTTCCGCCACTTCGTGAACTCGGAGGAGGGCGATCGCAACGTCGTGTTCGTCGAGGAGCGCGGACAGATCCGTCCCGCGACGCCCGAGGAGCGCACCGTCGCGCTGACGCAGGAGCAGGCCGAAGAGGGAGTCGCGGCGTGATCCACGAACGTTGGCACGACGTCTGCGCGCTGGAGGACCTGGTCGAGGGCACCGGCGTGGGCGCATTGGTGGCCGGACGGCAGGTGGCGCTTTTCCAGGTGCACGGCCGCGTCTACGCGCTGGACAACTTCGACCCGGCTTCGCGCGCAAATGTGCTCTCGCGCGGGCTCACGGGCAACCTGCAGGGCGAGCGCGTGGTCGCGTCGCCTATCTACAAGAACCACTTCGTGCTCGCGAGCGGGCGCTGCCTCGAAGATCCGACCTTCAACGTCAGCGCGTATTCGGCGCGCGTCGTGGGCGGCCACGTGCAGGTCGAGGTGCCCGGTACCTTGCGCCGCATCCGGCTGGTCGTTGCCGGCAACGGCATGGCGGGCATGCGCACCGTGGAGGAACTGCTGAAGCTCGGCGTCGCGGACCGCTTCTCGATCACCGTGTTCGGCGCGGAGCCGCGCGGCAACTACAACCGCATCCTGCTGTCGCCCGTGCTCGCGGGCGAGCAGCAGGCCGACGACATCATGCTGCATCGGCCCGCCTGGTACGCCAAACGCGGCATCACGCTGCACTCCGGCGACCCCATAGTCGACATCGACCGCAAGCGCCGCATCGTGCGCTCGAGGGGTTCGGTGGTCGCGTCGTACGACCGGCTGCTGATCGCGACCGGGTCAGATCCCATCGTGCTGCCGCTGCCGGGCAAACAACTGCCGGGCGTCGTCACCTTCCGCGACCTGGACGACGTGAATCGCATGCTGGAGGCGTCGGGCCCCGACAAGCGCGCCGTGGTCATCGGCGGTGGCTTGTTGGGACTCGAGGCCGCGCACGGCCTGCAACTGCGCGGCATGCACGTCACGGTGGTCCATCTGCTGGAAACCTTGATGGAGCGCCAGCTCGACGTGCCCGCAGGCGCCTTGCTCAAGGAGGCGCTGGAGAAGCGCGGCATCGACTTCCGCATGCGCGCGAAGACCTCGGAAATCATCGGCGACGGGCACGTGAGCGCAGTGAAGTTCGATACCGGCGAGACCGTGCCGGCGGACCTGGTGGTGATGGCGGTCGGCGTGCGGCCCAACATCGAGCTCGCCAAGCGCGCCTATCTCGCTTGCGACCGCGGCATCCTCGTGGACGACACGCTGCAGACCTACGACCCGGCTATCTACGCGGTGGGCGAGTGCGTGCAGCACCGGCGGCAGACATTCGGTCTCTTGGCGCCGCTGTGGGAGCAGGCGCGCATCTGCGCGCAGCACATCGCCGAGATCGGCGTGTCGCGATTTTCCGGCGCGCTCAACTCGACCCAGCTCAAGGTCTCGGGCATCGAGGTGTTTTCGGCCGGAGATTTCTCCGATAAGCCGGACCGCGAATCGCTGGTCCTGTCGGACAAGCGCCGCGGGATCTACAAGCGCATCGTGCTCGACGGCAATCGCATCTGTGGCGCCGTGCTGTTTGGCGACACGCGCGAAGCCGCCAAACTACGCGAGCTGATCGCCGACGGGACGGATGTGAGCGCGATTCGGGACCAACTGCTGTTCGATTCACCTGCCGCCGCATAAGAGGCCCCAGGCCATGGATGCGCCCAGTCCCACTCGAACCACCTGCCCGTACTGCGGCGTGGGTTGCGGTGTGCTGGCCACGGCGAGCGAGGACGGCGTCGAGGTGCGCGGCGATCCTGCGCATCCGGCGAACCGCGGCAAGCTGTGCGTGAAGGGCAGCGCGCTCGGCGAGACCGTCGGGCTCGAAGACCGCCTGTTGTTTCCCCAGATCCGCGGGCGGCGCGCGGAATGGGATACGGCCATCGCCACGGTCGCCGCAGGGTTCGAGCGCTGCATCGAGCAACATGGACCCGAGTCCGTGGCGTTCTACGTGTCGGGTCAGTTCCTGACCGAGGACTATTACGTCGCCAACAAGCTCGTGAAGGGTTACCTCGGCACGGCGAACATCGACACCAATTCGCGCCTGTGCATGGCCTCGGCAGTGGCCGGCTACAAACGCGCGTTCGGCGAGGACGTGGTGCCGGTCAGCTACGACGACCTCGACGTCGCAGACCTCATCGTGCTCGTGGGCTCGAACACCGCGTGGTGTCACCCCATCATCCTGCAGCGCATCTTGGCGGCGCGCGAGCAGCGGCCGCAGCTCAAGATCGTCGCGCTCGATCCGCGGCGAACCGCCACCACCGAGCTCGCAGACCTGCACCTGGCGCTGGCGCCAGGCACCGACGTACATCTGTTCAACGGCTTGCTGGTGTGGCTGGCCGGGCTTGGCGCGGTAGATAGCGGTTTCGTCGCGGCGCACACCAACGGATACGACGAAGCGCTGGCTGCCGCGCGCGTGGGCGGCGACCTGCCATCCACCGCGCGCGCCTGCGGGCTCGACGAGGCGCTGCTGCGGCAGTTCTACGAATGGTTCGCGGAGCACCCGGCCGTGATCACGGCGTTCTCGCAGGGCGTGAACCAGAGCTCGGCCGGCACGGACAAGGTGAACGCGATCATCAATTGCCACCTGGCGACCGGGCGCATCGGCAAACCCGGCGCCGGTCCGTTCTCGGTGACCGGCCAGCCCAATGCGATGGGCGGGCGCGAAGTCGGCGGCTTCGCGAACACGCTGGCGGCGCACATCGACCTGAACGACGCAGCGGGCCGCGCGGCCGTGCGGCGCTTTTGGGACAGCCCCGCCATCGCCGACAAACAAGGTCCGAAAGCGGTCGAGATGTTCGACCGCATCCACGACGGCCGCATCAAGGCGGTGTGGATCATGGCAACGAATCCGGTGGTCAGCCTGCCCGATGCCGACAAAGTGCGAGCCGCGCTCGAGCGCTGCGAGTTCGTGGTGGTGTCGGACGTCATGGCCAACACCGATACTGCGGCGTTCGCACACGTGTTGCTGCCCGCGCTGGCGTGGGGCGAGAAGGACGGCACCGTCACGAACTCCGAGCGCACCATCTCGCGCCAGCGACCGTTCCTGCCCGCCCCCGGCGAGACGCGCGCCGACTGGCGCATCGTCTGCGAGGTCGCGCGCGCAATGGGATTTTCCGGCTTCGACTTCGCCGGTGTCCACGAGGTGTTTCGCGAGCACGTGCGCCTCACGGCGCACGAGAACGACGGCCGCCGCGCGCTGCACATCGGCGCATGGGCCGACATCAGCCGGGATGAGTATGAGGATTGGCAACCCGCCGCGTGGCCCATGAAGACCTCGCGCGAGAGCGCGCGCGGGCCGATGTTCGGCGACGGCCGCTATCAACACGCGGACGGACGCGCGCGCTTCGTGGCGCTGGCGCCGCGGCTGCCCGAGAACGCGACCTCGAGCGAAATGCCGCTGGTGCTCAACACCGGCCGCGTTCGCGATCACTGGCACACCATGACGCGCACCGGCAAGTCCGCGCGGCTGTCGGGACACACGGCGGAGCCATACGTCGACGTCAACAATGCCGATGCGCTGCGGTACGCGGTGCGCGCCGGCGAGTTGGCTACGCTGCGCTCGAGCTGGGGCTCGATGGTGGTGCGGGTGCACACCGGCGGCGAGGTGCCGGCCGGCATGGTGTTCGCGCCTATCCACTGGAATCGGGCGTTCGCCTCCGATGCGCGCGTCGGCGCGCTGACGAACCCGGTCGTCGATCCGATCTCGGGCGAGCCCGAGCTCAAGCACACGCCGGTGTCCATCGAGGCATATGCCGCCGACTGGTATGGAGTCATGCTGGCGCGCGCGCCGCCACCGCCGCCCGCGCTCGACTGGTGGACGAAGGTGCAGGGCGCGGAGTTCGTGCGCTATGAGCTCGCCGGGCGTGCGCCCGCCGACTGGACGCGGTTCGCGCGCACATTGTTAGGCGTGGGCGATGCCGAGGTGGATTGGATGGAATACGCGGATGCCGGCCGGCGCGTGTACCGCGCCGCCTACCTGGTCGACGACCGGCTGGAAGGCTGTGTGTATTTCGACGCGCGCCCGGCGCTGCCCGAGCGGGCGTGGCTGTCGCGGCTGTTCACGGTGGGCAAATTCAACGATGCGATGCGCGACGCGCTGCTGGCTGGCCGTGCCATCGAAGGCGCGGATCAGGGCGTGCCGGTGTGCTCATGCTTCGGCGTGGGCCGCAATCCGATCGTCGCGTGCGCGCGGCAGCTCGGCGCCGCCGCGACCGCGGTCGAGATCGGAATGCGCTTGAAATGCGGCACGAACTGCGGGTCCTGCGTGCCGGAGATCCAGCGGATCATCGCGGACGAGGCACGGGCACATGCGGGAGGGCTGGCGTCGACGAGTGGTTAGTCGAGCCGATCGAGTGGGCGGCGTGTGCCGAGGCCGTGACGATCGAGCAACGCGTGGCAGGGGGCGGCGCGCCTTGCCGCCCTGCGCACCGCGTCGCGCACCACCCGCTGTACCGATTGTCGTGGAGATGGTGTCGCCGCCACGCTCCCGTTCGCGGAGTAGTTCGACGGGAGTGCAGGCTTGTCATTCATGCAGTTTGTGCTGAAATGCGACGTCGTTGGGACGTCAAATTGAGAATTAGACGCGATATGTCAGCACGGATCGCCGCCCGTTTTGCTGCTTGCCTGGTGTTCTCCCTGGGTGGCGCCGGCTGTGCACGAGAGCCGCTCGCTCCAACCTTGACCCTCGGCACCGTCGGCCAGCTCAGCTCCAAAAACACCGCAAGCCTTGCGTACCAGGACGACGCTGGCAGCGTTTTCGTCACTGTGGTCGACAAACATGGCGATGCGCGCGTACACAGGCTGGATTTTACAGGCGCAACCAAAGGGCAGGCCCTCGAGTTGCTGATGCGCAAACAAGCCGAATTGGAGCAGCGCCGGTAGCACGGCCTAACAAACCACTGGGGCGAAGCGTGGGCGATCATGTGCCAAGCCCAAGCCACCGCAGCCGCGGCGCTGAGCTCAACCGTCAGACGGCAATGGACGGCAACGCTCTTATCGTCACCGGCATCGCCGTAGCGGAGCTCAAACGCCTGCGCGCGGTGCTCGGCTCAACCGTTTGGGTATCGGTCGAGCCGCACCTGGTTCGACACTGCCTTGAACTTCGCTGCCGCCCTCACCCCGTGGTGCATGACGACCGCAACGGGTGCAAGGGTTGGCATTGCCGTGGCGATCGTCGCGGTTCTGGCGATGCTGTCCTCGATGGCGCTGTTTGGATGCCTCGAGGTCAAAGCCGATTCGACCGAAGCCATCGAGGTCTTTCGCTCGCTCATTTTTCCCGATACCCCGAGCGGCGAAGCTTCCTTCCGCCCACCATCGCTCTTTTCCGACTCGCACGTGCTGCTCGAATGGGCGGCGGCCAATGGCGCCACCTCATTGGCGTGCCTCACGATCGCAATACGCAGAGGCGCGACTGTTCCGGATTCGCGCAGCGGCGCCGTCACCGTGGTCACCTCTTTGTTGTCATTGGCGTCGTTGGTCGTGTTGGGCCCAATCTGCTAGGTGTTTGACGCGGCGTTTGGGTGAGGGTCGCCGGATGTGGCGTGACGACCCGCAGACGTACCTAGCCGGTTCACATGGGCGCGCGACGCTCGGTTCATTGCCGGCAACCTGTTCTACTGCTGGCGCATCGCGGTGCTGATCACCGATATTCGGGAGTGTCCAGGAGGGTCGGCGCGAGTACGGTGCCGGGACTGCCGGACGCGCGCCCTGGCAGCCTGACGACTCGCCGAGCAGGAGCGCGGAGCTCTGGTATTGTTCGTCGCATCGCAAGGATGGGGGTCCCCGTGATCAGACGAACGATGTATGCGGCGCTCGCCGCGTGGGTGTTCTGCGCGCAGGTTGTCTTCGGTGCCCAGCCGGTGGGCGCCGATCCGCCGCTCGTGAAGCTCTGGCCGGCCGGGGTGCCGGGTGTCATGGCCAACGGCGGCGCGGAGTCGGTGCGGATCGGCGAGCAGGGCGACCATGTGGTCACCAACGTGCACGATCCGTCGCTGACCCACTATCTACCCGGCGCAAAGGGCGGCGGTGCGGCGGTCATCGTAATTCCAGGCGGCGGGCATCGCGAGCTGTGGACCGATCACGAGGGCCACGACGTGGCGAGATTTCTCGCCCAGCGCGGCATCGTCGCGTTCGTGCTCAAGTACCGCCTCGCGCGTGCGGCGAACTCCACGTACACCATCGAGCGCGATGGGCTGAACGACATCAAGCGCGCCATCCGCACGGTGCGGGCGCGAGCCGCGGAGTGGAACGTGGATCCGAAGAAAGTGGGTGTCATGGGTTTCTCCGCGGGCGGACAGCTCGCGCTGCTCAGCGCGACGCAGTTCGACGCCGGCGACGCGGCCGCGACGGACCCCGTGGACCGCCAGGGCGCGCGCCCGGATTTCGCCGCGCTGGTGTATCCCGGCACATGGCCGGATCCCAAGATCACCGCCGAAACGCCGCCGATGTTCCTGCTGTGCGGCAGCGACGACCGGCCGCAGGTGCTGGCCGGCATGACGCAGATCTATCACGCGCTGCGCGAGGCGAAGGTGCCCGCGGAGCTGCACTTCTACGACGGCGTGCAGCATGGCTTCGGCATCCGCGCGACCAATACCGGGCCCGTCACGCGCTGGCCGACCCAGTTGGTCGAATGGATGCAGGCGCGGAAGATCGTGCCGTGAGGCGACCCGTAGCCCGGCCGTAACGATTCTCTCGAGGGGAAAACAGTGAACAAACTACTCATCGCGGCCCTGGCCGCATTGGCCGCCGCACCTGCCCTGTCGCAGGAGGCGCGCTCACCGCTGAGCTCGCCCGACGGCAAGATCACCGTGGGCTTCGGTCATAACGGCGAACAGCAGCTTACGTATTCCATCGAGCGCAACGGCGAAAGAATCGTCACGCCGTCGGCATTGCGCGTCACGCTGGCGGAGGGCGATCTCGCGGCCGTGGAGATCCAGCAGACAAATCTGCGTTCCGTACGACAGGTGCGCAAGCTCGTCGCGACGAAGGCCGCCGAAGCCGCGGACAACTTCAACGAGCTCACGATCACCGTGCGGCCGTTGGCGCGCACGCTGCGCGCGTATCAGTGGATCTTCCGTGCCTACAACGACGGCGTGGCGTTCAGGTACGTGGTGCCGAACGATGCGGGCATCAGGACGCTGGCGGTGCGCAACGAAGAATCCCAGTTCTTGTTCGGCGGCGACTATGCCTGCCACGGTTTCAATGTGTGGCGCGTCGACACCAGTCACGAAGGCGAATTCGACCCGGTACGGGCGCAGTACATCCGCGAGCACACCAACTACGACCTGCCGCTGGTGTGCCGCACGGGCACGAGCGCGTTCGCCATCGCCGAGGCGAATGTCGCCGACTACGGCGGCATGTATCTCGGCGGGCAGGGCAGCGGCTACCCGGGTGTCGTTTCGCGCGTCGCGCGCAGGCTCGACGACAAGGCGCTGATCGCGCGCGTCGATATCGGGCCGAACGGCGCGGGCTCGCCGTGGCGCGTCGTGATGCTCGGCGACAGGCTCGGTTCACTGATCGACTCGAATCTCATCGGCAATCTCAACCCCGACCCGTCGTTCGATACTTCGTGGATCAAGGCCGGCAAGACGGCATGGGACTGGTGGTCCGGGCCCTATCTACCGCCGCCCGACAAGGGCGGCACCGACATGCCGACCATCCGGCGCTACATCGATTTCGCCGGCAAATCCGGGTTCGAATACATGATGATCGACGAGGGCTGGTGCCTGAACTCGGGCGGCGCCGGACTCGCCCGGCCCGATGCGGACGTGACGAAGGCCAAGCCCGAGATCGACATGCCGGCGCTGGTGGCCTATGGCGCCGAGCGCAAGGTGGGCATCTGGCTGTGGGTGCAGTGGTCGCTGCTCGACCGGCAGATGGATGCCGCGCTGGCGCAGTACCGCAAATGGGGCATCAAGGGCATCAAGGTCGACTTCATGGATCGCAGCGATCAGCAGATGGTCGACTACTTCCACAAACTCATGAAGAAGGCGGCCGGGCACCAGCTCATGGTCGACATGCACGGCGCCTATCCACCCGCCGGCCTCAACCGCACCTGGCCAAACTACCTGACGCAGGAAGGCATCATGGGCGCGGAGTACAACAAGTGGAGCCGGCGCGTCACGGCGACGCACAACGTGAGCCTCGCCTACACGCGCATGCTGCTGGGCCCCATGGACTACACGCCGGGTGGCTTCCGCAACAGGACGCCGGAAACTTTCGAAGTGGTGAACAGCCCGCCGCAGGTGCAGACGACGCGGGGCCATGGCCTCGCGATGTTCGTGGTCTACGAGAGCCCGTTCCAGATGGTCGCGGATTCGCCGGACGTCTACGAGAACGCGGCCGGCTTCGACTTCGTGAAGATGGTGCCGACCACCTGGGACGAGACCCGTTTCCTGCAGGGCGACATCGACGAGCACGTGGTCGTCGCGCGCCGCAAGGGCGGTGACTGGTACATCGGCGCGATGAACACGGAGAAGGCGCGCACCATCAAGTTGCCGCTGGCGCTCCTCGGTGCTGGAAAATTCAAGGCGAAGATCTGGCAGGACGGCGCGGCGCCGACGGAGGTGAACGTCACCGAGCGCGAGGTGGGCGCGGGCGATTCGATCGAGCTGAAGCTGGCGCCATCGGGCGGCGCGGCGGTGCTGCTGGCGGGCCCGAAGCGCGCGCCGTCACAAACTTCCGCGCGCGTGACGCAATAGCATCGTGTCGTGGTGGTTCGTCCTCGCGGCTGGCGCGGTAATCCGTGGCGTCGATGTACCTCGGCCCTCGGCCATCCGTGCGGAGTTGCAACGGATCCTGGCGAGCAGGACGCCCGCACCGATCGCGCGGTGAGTGGCCCACCCGACTTCGAGCTCGATCGTCGCCGCCAACGTCTACTCTGCCGAACGATGTTTGCGCGTCCATCTCGATCAGCAGATCCTCAACCAGCCGATGTCGCCCAATTCCGATGCCTATCTACGACCCGATGCGTCGTCCGCATACACGCGCGATGCATACCGCGCGTGCATCGCAAAGCTGTTGGGCAAAGCGGGGATAGACGATGCCGCACGGCGAGCGCAGCGGGTCGTGGTGCTGGAAACGCGGATCGCCGGCGCGCGGCGCGGGCGACGAATCGGATATCGTGCTCGGCACCGACACCGCGATGCAGCGCCAGGCCATCCTGTTCGCAAGCCACGTGATCGGGTACCACGCGCCGACCCGGTTTCAAGTCAACAGAGTCGTCCAGAACATCGACGAGTGGTATGCGGCCATCGGTGCGGGGCCCGAAGAGACGCTGTATGTGCCGCCGGAAAATCGCGTGCGCATCTCGTGGGGGCGGCGTGCTGTGCCGTCTACTTTTCGCACTACCTACCTGTCGGAGTACGGAAACTTCGGCTTTAGCTCGCGTCACCCCCGACGAGCAGTTAGGGCGGACAGCGCAGCAGCTCGCGGACTTCGTCGACTATCTGAAGATGGCCTGATGACTTTCGCCTGACGTCGGGCGTGATATGTCCTCCCAGGCTCAATTCCCGAGGAGGTATTCCCGATACTTCGCCGCACGCATCGATTCGTCGAGCGCAATGATACGGACACTGCTGCACGGCGGCGGTTCGCGGGTGTGACGCGCGTCTCGCCAAGGCGCGATCGAGTTCGCCGAGCCGCTGACAGTTAGCCGATTTCTTGAAGTTTCCGCCAACGCTGCCGCTACGCTCAGATCGATATGATGTCAGGCGTATGCGGTGAGCACGAAATTCGAGGCACATGGTCCATCGACCGACGGCACGGAACGACGTGAGCTCGTGGAAGCACTTGCGCACGAACGCAACGTGCTGCGAACGATGATCGACCTGATTCCGGCGTTCATCTACGCGAAAGACGTGAGGAGTCGCTTCACCGCCTGTAATGAGTTGGTCGCGAATCGCATGGGCACCACGCCCGCGCAACTCGTCGGCAAGACGGACTTTGATTTTCATTCGCGCGAACAGGCCGAACGATTTTTTGCCGATGAGCAGGCCCTGCTCGTCTCCGGCATCGCGCTCATCGATCACGAAGAGGTCTCTTTCGACGCGACCCGCGGCGAAAACCGCGTCATCCTCACATCTAAAGTGCCGCTGCGCGACGCTGCCGGCAACTTTACCGGCTTGGTAGGCACCGGCGTCGATATCACCGAGCGAAAGGCTGCCGAGGAACGAATGGCGGCGGGCGCACATCTCGAGTCCATCGGCCGGCTCGCCGCGGGTGTCGCGCATGAAATCAACACGCCGATTCAGTATTTGAAGGACAGCGTGTCGTTCTTGCGCGAAGGGCTGCAGGAGTTACTCGAGGCATTCGACGGGCTGCGCGCTTCGATGCCCGACCCTCCGGCGCCGGATGAAAACGTGGAGGAACTGCGTTGCGAAATGCCACCGGCGCTGGAGCGTATGGCCGAAGGACTGAACCGGATTGCCGAGATCGTGCGCTTCATGAAAGAGTTTTCATATGCCGATAAACGTGAGATGGGGCCGGTCGACCTCAACCGCGCGGTCAACAGCACGCTGGTTGTTGCCCGCAGCGAATACAAAATGGTCGCCGATGTGGAAACTGACTTCGGCGAGCTTCCGCCGGTGATTTGCCACGGTGGGCAGGTGAACCAAGTGATACTCAACATCGTGGTGAACGCGGCGCACGCGATCGAAGACGTGGTCCGTGGTACGGCTCAGCGCGGCATGATCAAGGTCTGCACTCGCGTCGAAGAAGGGCATGCTGTCATCGAGATCAGTGATACCGGTAAGGGAATCCCCGAGGAGGTGCGTCCTCGAATATTCGATCCGTTCTTTACGACGAAAGCCGTGGGACGCGGCTCGGGGCAGGGGCTATCGATCGTCCACGACGTCATCGTTAAAGGGCACAAAGGCCAGATCGAGTTCGACACCGATTTGGGTCGCGGAACGACGTTCCGTGTGCGTCTGCCCCTAACAGTCCGGTAAGCCTATAGTTAGTCGCCAAACCACTGTGGACTGTCCGGTATGCGACATGAAACACATTTTCTCTGATCCGACAGCGCTAACTTTGCCCGTCATGGAACATATGTTTCATCGGTTGCCGAGACGGAAACGGCATTCCAAGGTGTGAGTGGTTTAAATCGAATCTTGCGCGCACGAGACTTTATCAATGTCGCGTGCCGTGACGGAATTAATGGGAGGCATCATGAATTCGAAGATCCAATCTGCTGGGCCATTTGCGCATACGGCGATGGGCTTCTTTGCGGCGCTGGTCACGGTTCTGGCCGCTCCAGTCCATGCTCAGGAATCGCCGTCGAATGCGGAACCGGAAGAGTTGGAAGAAGTGGTGGTGTCCGGGCAACGTCAGGCCGAGCTGCGTGCCGTCGAAGCCAAGCGCAAATCCGACAACGTCGTCGAGTCGCTGCAGGCCAACGATGTCGGAAAATTGCCCGATCAGAACGTCGCCGAAGCGGCTGGGCGCCTCGCGGGCATCTCGGTGGCGACCGACAAGGGCGAAGGCCGCTTTCTCATCATACGCGGCCTCGAGCCGAATCTGGCTAACGTCACGCTCAACAATCAAACCGCGACAGCTCCGGAACCGGAGTCGCGTCAGATCAAGCTCGACGACATCCCTTCCTCGCTCATCGGGTCCGTTTCGGTCATCAAGTCTCTGACACCGGATCTCGACGCGAATGCCATTGCCGGGCAGGTGGACATCAGTACGTTGAATGCGTTCGACAAGGACGGCACGTTCGCCTCGGCGCGCCTGATCGCGGGTCAGTATCAGCTCGGCGACGGTAAGCCATATGAAGGAGATGCGACCTGGGGCCGTCTACTTGGGCCCGGCGGGAAGTTTGGAATCGTACTCTCGGGCAATTATTCCACTCGTCCCATCAATTCCGAAAATCTGCTGACGGGTGACCAGCGGTGGCAGACCGTCGGTATCCGCCAGCTTCCCGTTCAGCTCGACGTGCGGCGCTACGATCCGATTCAAAGATCGCGCTCCGGCGGTGTGGCGAACTTCGACTGGCGCCCGAGCGACAACACCGAGATGTTCTTCCGCGCAATGTATGCCCAGTACAAGGATGCCGAGACGCGCAATCGATTCCGCGTTTCGTTCCCGACGAATCCGGCCTCGTACACCAACCAGACGGACACCACCGGCAGCATCACCGGTACTCGCGGCGAACGGTATGTTCGCAAGCGCACCGAAACCGACGAAACCTTCACTTTCGCGCTCGGCGGCAAGTTCAGGATAGGTGACAACAGGCTGCAAGTGCAGGCGACGCATTCGCGCTCCGACAAGAACGACCCCATCCGCGATGAGTGGAGGTTCAGGACCGGCGGCTCCACCGTGGCGGCCACCTACGACCTTTCGGATGAGGTGTTCCTGCTGACGCCGGGGGCAGCGGGGTTCGTCGCGACTAACTACAACGCAGGAATTACCTACAACGACCGCACAGGAGATGCCATCGAGGACCTCAGCCAGATCCGTCTCGATTTCGAGATGCCGTTGTCCTTCGGCAACGACAGCTACTGGAAATTGGGCGCGAAGTACCTTGATCGGGACAAGTCCGACGATCGCGAAGGACGCTTTTTCGTGTACAACGCCATGGGCTTCACCCTGGCGAACGCGACCGGGGTGACGATCCCCTCCACGTATGACGGGCGCTACGCATTCGGCCCGGCCGTGGATTTCGCCGCCGCGCGGGCTTTTTTCGACGCGAATCCGGCGGCTTTCACGCCGGACAATGCGGCATCGCTAAGCGATTCGCTCGGCGCGGACTACGAGGCGAACGAGACGATCCTTGCTGCCTACATCATGACCGGCTTGCGTTTCAGCAAGGCCACATTGACCGCGGGCGTGCGCGCCGAGCGGGCCGAAGGAGATTACGCGGCGAAGACCATCACGCCCACGTCGACTCTTGCCACTCCGTTCAACTCATTTGGTGGCCGTGAATACACCACCGTCTTTCCAGGCGTAAACTTGAAGTGGAACTTGCGCGACAATCTGATGCTGCGTTCCGCGGTGACGACCGCCATCGGCCGGCCGGATTACAACAGGCTTGCGCCGAACGTAATCGTCGATACGGGCGGCAACACGGTGACCCTCGGAAATCCAGATCTCGCGCCCCTTCGGGCCACTAACTACGATCTTGCGCTCGAGTACTACACTTCGAATGGCGGTCTCATCTCGCTCGGCCTGTTCCGAAAAGACATTACGAACCCCATTTTTGTGAGCGGGCGAGTGGAAAGCGGGATCTACGGAGGAGTGCCGCTCGTAAATGCCGTGATTACCCAGCCCCGCAACGGTGAAGAATCCGAGGTGTCGGGCTTCGAGCTCAGCGTCCAAATGCCCTTCGATTTCCTGCCGTCGCCGTGGAATGGATTCGGCATCAATACGAACCTGACGCTGTTGTCCGGCGATACGCGGATCCCGGGCCGGGCGGATGAGCTGCCGCTCTTCCTGCAATCGGACCGTATCGCCAACGCACAGCTGTACTTTGAGAAACGCGGTTTTCTGGCGCGTGTCGCGTACTCGTATCGCTCCAAGTACCTGGACGTCATCGGCACTGGGACCGTTTCGGACGTCTACACTGACGATCACGGACAAGTGGATGCTCGCGTGGGATATGACTTCAATGAGCATTTTTCAGTATTCGTCGAAGGACAGAACGTCGGAAATGTGCATGACCGCCGTTTTATCGGCAGCGAAAACTTCTTCGTCGAAGACGAGGTGTTTGGCCGGCTGATCAGGGCGGGCGTGCAAGCCAACTACTAGAGAGTCTCGTACAGGCGCCCGCATCGATATTGCGGGCGCCTCGTTTTTGAAGCCCAGGCTATGGACCGCGCGAAGTTTGAGTTTTGAGTTTGTCGGCAAAGTCAGGTAGGGGCAGATGAGCCACGACGGCAACAAGCCGCGCTCGGCTGACGCACAGCGTAGCCACACAGCCCGCGCCCATCTATCGCAGCCAGTTGAATCACGGCGCGTCAATGTTCGGTTTTCGAGCACCGAGGGCGTGGCATCCGATCGACATGCGACAAGCGCGATCGGGTGCTCGCAGTCCGGCTTGCGTGCTCGACATTATTTTTAGGAAATTTATTCCATGACTACATTCGCCGATGTTTCGCTCGCGCTACGATAAATCCTGCTCCCGTACGCAGGCGGGCTCACGTGCCTCAAGGACTCGCCCGCCGAACTCTATAGCAACGGAAAGTATCCCGATCCTAAAGGCAAGCCGGTCTTCTTCGTTGCCGTCCAAGTGAAGAAGAACCACGTGAGCTTCCACCTGATGCCCGTGTACGTGAATCCGGCGTTGTTGGAAGCCATATCGCCGGAGTTGCGCAAACGCATGCAAGGCAAGTCATGCTTCAACTTCAAGACGATTGATATGCAGCTTTTTGAGGAACTCGCCGCACTCACCTATGTGGCTTATACCAAGCCTTCAAGGACAGAGGAGATGCATGAGTGAGCGAGGGAGAGCCGGAAGACGAGGGATTTGGCCGCCTTGCCTGGAAGGCGCGCCAGCGTCGCCGGCCGGTTGTTAGGGGGTCAGCCGCGAAATCAGGGTTGTGGATCGAGGTTCGCGTCGACATCGCAAAGTCGGTGCGCGAAAAACCGACTGAATTGTTTCCCTTCAGGTAAGGCCGGTGTGGTCTTTGTCTTTCTTCGACTGCAGCGTCTCGCTGAGCACGACGACCAGTGGCTTCATGAACCACGAATGCTCCGGGCTCGACGCCACTTCGAATCCCGCCGCGCGAATGGCTTCCGCCACGATCGGCCCCACCGCGGCTATTTTCGTCAGCGTCAAAGCGCGCCGTACCAGCGCCGCGGGCTGCTGCGTCACCAGTCTTTCGATCTGCAGCTTGCTCGTGAACGCGATCGCATCCACTTCACCGGCCGCCATGCGCTCGAGCAGCGCCTTCACCGTCGCATCGTCCGCCGCGTTGCCGTACACGTAGGGCGCGACAGTCGACACCACCGCGCCGCGCGCATTGAGGAATCTCATGAGCGTGAGGTTTGGATCATTGCCATACAGCTGCACCGCCATGCGTCGACCCGTGAGATCCATCGGCGTCAGTGCGCGAATCACGCCGTCAGTGGTCGGCTCGATGGCTTCGAGATGCGTCTTCATGCCCAGCGCGCGCAGCGCACGCGCCGGCTTTGGCCCGCGCGTGATGGTGCGCACTGTGCCGAGCGCCGCGACGAATCCCGCGCGCAGCGACGGCTCGTGCTTGTCTATGCAGTTCAGGATCCGGGTGAGCCCTTCGCCCGTGATCAACACGAAATCGTCGAAGCCGCCATCGATGAGCTGCACGGCGAACGCCAGCACCTGAGCGCTGTTCGGTGTGTCGTAGATCGTCACGAGCGGACAGCGCAACACCTCGGCGCCGCGCCGTTCGAGCAGCCCGCTGAAGACCTCCAGCTCGCGCATCTCGGGCACGGCGATGCGTTTGCCCTTGAGGTTCCAGTCGATCTGCGCCGGTGGTGCCATGAAGTCGTACGCTCGGCGTGTGGGCAGGGCCCGTTGGTGGGTCTCGCATACTAGATTCTCGCGCCCGCCACGCCAATCGCGCCCCAAGTCGTGCGCCAGCGATGCTTGATGATCGTCAAACCGACCAGCGCGAGCACCGCCAGCGACGCGAAACCGAGCAGGCCCGCTTGATAGGTGCCGGTGACCTGCTTGGAAATGCCGAGACCCGAGGCGAGAAAGAACCCGCCGACGCCGCCCGTCATTCCGACCAGACCCGTCATGACGCCAATTTCGTGGCGAAAGCGCTGCGGTACGAGTTGGAACACCGAGCCGTTGCCCATGCCGAAGGCCAGCATGCCCATCGCGAACAGCGCGAGCGCAGTGTACACGCTGACTGGACGGAAGCTGACGATCACCAGCGCGCACGCGGCAATCGCGTACATGACACTCAGCGTCTTGATGCCGCCGATGCGGTCGGCGAGCGCACCGCCGATGGGTCGCACGAGCGAACCTACGAATACGCAGGCGGCGGTGAAATAGCCCGCGGTTACCGCGTCGAGGCCGTAGTCGGTGCTGAAGTAGATAGCCAGCGCCGACGCGAGGCCGACGAAGCCGCCGAACGTCACGGCGTAGAAGAACATGAACCACCACGCATCGCTCATGCGCAGCACGGCGAGGTATTCCGGCAGTCTCTTCGGCGGCGGCGGATTGGGGCTGTCCTTCGCGGCAAAGATGTACACGAAGAATGCGAGCGACAGCGGCAGCACGGCCAGACCGAGCACGTTGTTCCAGCCGAGCATCTTCGCGAGGCCAGGCGCGAACAGCGATGCGAACACAGTGCCGGAGTTGCCCGCGCCGGCGATGCCGAGCGCGATGCCCTGATATTGCGGTGGATACCACCGCGACGCGAGCGGCAACGCGACGGCGAACGACGCGCCCGCGACACCCAGCACGACGCCGGTCGCCAGCGCGCCGCCATAGCTGTCCACGTGCAGGAGCCATGCGGCGGTGAGGCCCGCGATGACGATGAGCTGGCCGATGACGCCGGTACGCTTGGGACCGAGACGGTCGACCAGCACGCCGAACACGACACGCAGCAACGCACCCGCGAGGACCGGCAGCGCGACCATGAAGCCCTTCTGCGCCGGGTTGAGCCCGAGGTCCGCGGATATCTGGACGCCCAGCGCGCCGAGCAGCACCCACACCATGAAGCTCATGTCAAAGTAGAAAAACGCCGACAGCAAAGTGGGAAGATGGCCCGCTTTCAAGAACTCGCGATTGATCACGTTACCCCCACATGTCGAGTCAGACCCGTGCAAGCATGCAAGTAGCGGACCAGAGCGCGGCGGGCGGTCTGCATGTCGGCGTCGGGTATGCAAGCGAGCGCGGTGGCCGCCCGGACAATCAGGACTACGGTGCGTGTTATGTCAGCCCGGTGCGCTCGCGGCTAACTATCGGACTCGTGGCGGCCGTCGCGGACGGCGTGGGAGGCGCCAAGGGCGGGCGTGTGGCCGCGGAGGTCGCAGTGCGCGGCTTCATCGACGGTTGTTTCGGCCAGCCGGCGGCCATCGGTGTGGCACGCGTTGGCGCGCGCGCCGTGGATGCCGTGAATCGGTGGCTCCACACACTCAGTCGCAGCGATTCCGCGCTCAATGGCATGGCGTGCACCCTGAGCGCACTGGTTCTGTGCGGACGGAGTACCCACCTGGTCCATGTTGGGGACTCGCGTGTGTACCGTTTGCGCGACAACACGCTGTCGCTGCTCACCACCGACCACACTTTGGGGGCGCCGGGAACGTCCAATGCGCTCACGCGCGCCGTCGGCGCGCAGAGCGACGTGCGCGTCGAGCATCTCAAGGAAACCGTGCACGTGCACGATCGCTATCTGCTGTGCAGCGACGGCGTGCATGGAGTTTTGTCGCGCCGCGAGATTCAAGCGTCGCTCGCGCGTCGCGCCTCGCCACAGGAAACCGCACAGCAACTCGTGGAGCAGGCGACGACGCCTGCCGAATCGGACAATGCCACCGCGATCGTGCTCGACGTCCTGGCGTTGCCGGAGACGCAGCTCGCGGACCTGGAGCTCGCGCTGGCGGAGCTGCCGTTGCGCCAGCCGCCCGCGAGCGGCGAGGTCGTCGATGGATTCGCGCTCGGCGAGATGCTGGCAGACGGGCCGTACACGCGTGTGTTCCGAGCCACCGATCTGCCGATGTCGCGCGAGGTGGTGATCAAATTCCCGAAGCCGCGACCCGGTCTCGAGCCGCTGCTGCGCACCGCGATGTTGCGCGAGATGTGGATCGCCGGCCACGTGCGCAGTCCGTTCATCACCGAGACCTGCGAGCCGCCACCCGAGCGGCGCACGTGTCTCTACGGCGTGCTGCCTTACTACCACGGCGAGACGCTCGAGCGGCGACTGATGCGCCGGCCATCGCTCACGCTTTCCGTGGGGCTCGACATCGCGGTGAAACTGGCGAAAGCGCTCGCGGCGCTGCATCGCGCGGGCATCATCCATCGCGACATCAAGCCCGACAACATCCTGCTCGAGCGCGGCGGGGGCTTGAAGCTCATCGACCTCGGCGTCGCGCGGCTGCGTCAGTCGGATGACACCGAGAGCGTCGAGGTGCCCGGCACGCGCAGCTACATGGCGCCCGAGTTGTTTGCCGGCACGAACGCCGACGAGAGCACGGACATCTTCGCGCTCGGCGTCACGATCTATCGCATGTTCACGGCAGGCGCGTATCCCTACGGTGAGATCGAAGCCTTCGCGCAGCCGCGGCTGGACCAGCCGGTGGCGCTCGCGAAACTGCGGCCGGATCTGCCGGCATGGCTCGAACGTGCGATCGCGCGCGCCATCGCGGTGGAATGGCGCGAGCGCTACGCCGACGCCATCGAGTTCGCATTCGAGCTCGAGCACGGCGCGCTGCGCGCGGTGCCGCTCACACTGACGCGCCCTTCGTTCTATGAGCGCAACCCGCTGCGCTTCTGGCAGCTCGTCGCGGCGCTGTTGTTCGTGGCGTTGATGATCGCGCTCGCGCATCTCCACTAGAGGCGATTCGACCCCGCGCCGCTGCACCGCGTTGAAAGCGCGCGTGCACCCCCGCGCCGCTTTTCGGTGCGGTGCACGCAAAGCGGAGGCCCACACGCGCGAAATGCCCCTCGCAAGCACCTGGCACAGGGATTGCTTTGCTCGCCTGTGCGCAATCGCGCTCGGAATGCGGAGGATGTTAGGAGTGCAAATCAGTCGTTCGTTCGCCATCGCGCGCGCGGTACTCGCGAGTATCGTCCTGAGTCTGCTGGGCGCGGCGAGCGCGCACGCGGCGGGCAAGGGCCCGGAAAAAGAACAGATCAAGCTCGGCTTCATCAAGCTCACCGACATGGCGCCGCTCGCCATCGCATACGAGAAGGGATACTTCGAAGACGAAGGGCTGTACGTCACGCTCGAGCCGCAGGCGAACTGGAAAGTGATCCTCGACCGTGTGATCACGGGCGAGCTGGATGGGGCGCACATGCTGGCGGGGCAACCCATCGGTGCGTCGGTGGGCATCGGCACGAAGGCCGACATCGTCACCGGCTTCAGCATGGACTTGAACGGCAACGCGATCACGGTCTCGAACGAGGTGTGGGCACTGATGAAGCCCGCGCTGCCCGCCGACGAAAAGGGGCTGCCCAAACATCCGATCACCGCCGGCGCGCTGAAGCCGGCGATCGAGAAACTCAAGGCGGCCGGCAAGCCGTTCAAGATGGCGATGGTCTTCCCGGTGTCGACGCACAACTACGAGTTGCGCTACTGGCTCGCCGCGGGCGGCGTCCATCCCGGGTTCTATTCGCCATCGGACGTGAACGGCAACACGCGTGCCGACGTCTTGTTGTCGGTGACGCCGCCGCCGCAGATGCCGGCGACGCTGGAGGCGGGCACGATCAACGGCTACTGCGTCGGCGAGCCGTGGAACCAGCAGGCCATCTTCAAGGGCGTCGGCGTGCCGGTGATCACCGACTACGAGATCTGGAAGAACAATCCGGAGAAGGTGTTCGGCGTCACGAAGGCCTGGGCTGAGAAGAATCCGCGCACGCACATCGCCGTCGTGAAGGCATTGCTGCGTGCCGCGATGTGGCTGGACGACAAGAATGGCGCGAACCGCAAGGAAGCCGCGCAAATCCTCTCGCGTCCCGAATACGTGGGCGCGGACTATCGCGTCATCGCGAACAGCATGACGGGGACGTTCGAATACAGTCGCGGCGACAAGCGTGCGCTGCCGGACTTCAACGTGTTCTTCAGGTACCACGCTAACTACCCGTTCTATTCGGACGCGGTCTGGTACCTCACGCAGATGCGCCGCTGGGGCCAGATCCCGGACGCGAAGCCGGATGCCTGGTATCTCGACACCGCGAAGAAAATCTACCGCCCCGACGTGTTCGTCGAAGCCGCGAAGCAGTTGATGGCGGAGAAGAAGGCGAACGCCGCGGACTTCGATTTCGCGAGCGACGGATTCCGCGCGCCGACCAAGGAGTTCATCGACGGCATCGAATTCGATGGCCGCAAGCCGAATGCGTACATCGAGAAGCTGACTGTCGGACTGAAGGGCCAACAGAAGATCGAGAACGGCAATGTCGTCGGCCAGTAGCGCCGGAAAGCGACCGCCGCCGGTCGCGCCGGTGGAGGTCGCGCCCGCCCCGCCGGGCGCGCCCGCCGCGCGCAGTAGTGGACCGCCCAAGGCGCGCTTCCCACGCTTGAACGCCGGCATCGATGCCACCATCCGTGCGCTCTCGCTGATCGGTCTCGGTTTCCTCAAGCCGGTGATGGCGATCTGCCGCGGCGAGGATCCGCGCGCGCACATGCGCCAACTCTGGCTGGACCTCGGCGCGCCGGTGCTCGCAATCGTCGCGTTCCTGTTCGTGTGGAGCCACGTGTCGTCGAGCATTCACACCAGCCTCGGTCAGATCCCCGGGCCGGTCGCGGTGTGGGTGCAGACGAAATCGCTGTGGGCCGACCATCTCGTGCAGCGCGAGAAGGCCACGGCGTTCTACGAGCGGCAGGAAAAGCGCAACGCGGAGAAGCGCGTGGAAGATCCGGGTGCGCAGATCAGCACCGCCGGATACACCGGCAAGCCTACCTACATCGATCAGATCTTCACTAGTTTGAAGACCGTGTTCGCGGGCTTCCTGCTGGCGACGCTCATCGCGGTGCCGCTCGGCATCCTGTGCGGCGCGAGCAGGACGTTCAACGCGATGTTCAATCCGCTGATCCAGTTGTTCAAGCCCGTCTCGCCGCTGGCGTGGCTGCCCATCGTCACGATGATCGTGAGCGCGGTGTATGTGACGGCGGATCCGATGTTCGACAAGTCGTTCATCAACTCGGCGGTGACGGTGACGCTGTGCTCGCTGTGGCCCACGGTCATCAACACCGCGGTCGGCGTCGCGTCGATCGACCGCGATCTGCTGAACGTCGCGCGCGTGCTGCGGCTCCAGAAATTCACGCAGCTCACGAAGCTCGTGCTGCCGTCGTCGCTGCCTTACATCTTCACCGGCATGCGGCTGTCGCTGGGGGTGGGTTGGATGGTGCTGATCGCGGCCGAGATGCTGGCGCAGAACCCCGGCCTCGGAAAATTCGTCTGGGACGAATTCCAGAACGGCAGCTCCGAATCGCTGAGCCGCATCATGGTGGCGGTGTTCACCATCGGCATCATCGGCTTCCTGCTCGATCGCGTCATGCTGGCGCTGCAGAGCGCGTTCAGCTACGGCCCGACCCGATGAGCGAGACCTCGTTGGAAAACAGATCTGTCCCCTTTTCGCTGGAGCTGCGCAACGTCTCGAAGCGCTACGGCGACATCGAAGTGCTCGCCGACATCAACCTCTCGATCGAGGAGGGCGAGTTCGTGGCGCTGATCGGCTTCTCGGGCTCGGGCAAGACGACGCTCATGTCGATCCTCGCCGGGTTGATAGAGCCCGACGCGGGCGACGTGCGCCTGCGCGGCGTGGCGGCCGGCCCCGCGGGTCCGGATCGCGGCGTGGTGTTCCAGAGCTATTCGCTGATGCCGTGGCTCACGGTGTTCGAAAACGTCGCGCTGGCCGTCGACACCGTGTTCGGGAGCGAGTCGCGGTCGCAGCGGCGCGCGCGCACGGACAAATACGTCTCGATGGTCGGGCTGTCGCACGCCATGGACCGCCGTCCCGCGGAGCTGTCGGGCGGCATGCGTCAGCGCGTCGCGGTTGCGCGCGCGCTCTCGATGAATCCGGATTTCCTGTTGTTGGACGAGCCGCTGTCGGCGTTGGACGCGTTGACGCGCGCGAAGCTGCAGGACGAGATCGAATCGATCTGGCGCGAGGAGCGCAAGACGGTGGTGCTGGTCACCAACGACGTCGACGAGGCGCTGCTGCTCGCCGATCGCATCATCCCGCTGAACCCCGGGCCGCGCGCCACCCTGGGCCCCGAGTTCCGCGTGAATCTCGCGCGCCCGCGCAATCGCAAGGACATGAACCACGATCCGCAATACCGCGACCTGCGCGCGCGGATCACTCAGTATCTGCTCGACGTCGACGCGGAGAAGCCGGCGTCGACGGACAGCGCCATCAAACTACCGGACGTTGTGCCCATCACCTCGGCGGACTTCGTGCCCAAGGCGGTGCGGGCCGCCAACAAGCCGAAGCCGCTGGCGAACCCGGACAAGTACGTCGAGTTCTACAACGTCCACAAGGTGTATCCGACGCCCAAGGGCCCACTGACCGTGGTCGAAGGATTCGACCTCGACATCAGACGCGGCGAGTGCGTCTCGTTGATCGGGCATTCTGGCTGCGGCAAGTCGACCGCGTTGTCGATGTGCGCGGGTCTCACCGACGTATCCGACGGCGGCATCACGCTCGACGGCCGCGAAGTGACCGGCGCCGGCCCCGATCGGGGCGTCGTGTTCCAGGCGCCGAACCTGCTGGCGTGGCTGACGGCGCGGCAGAACGTGGCGCTGGGCGTCGACCGTGTCTATCCACACGTGAGCGAGGCGGAGCGCTGCGACATCGTCGATTACTACCTCACGCGTGTCGGCCTCGCCGACTCGCTCGACAAACTCGCGCGCGATATGTCGAACGGCATGCGCCAGCGCGTGGGCCTGGCGCGCGCGTTCGCGCTGTCGCCCAAGCTGCTGCTGCTCGACGAACCGTTCGGCATGTTGGACGCGCTGACGCGTTGGGATCTGCAGGAAGTCCTCATGGACATCCTCAAGCGCACGAAGATCACGGCCATTTGCGTCACGCACGACGTCGACGAGGCCATCCTGGTCGCGGACCGGGTGGTGATGATGACGAATGGTCCGTGCGCCCGGATCGGCAAGATCATGCACGTCGATCTGCCGCGGCCGCGCACGCGCAAGATGCTGCTCGAGCATCCGCGTTACTACGCCTATAGGGAAGAGCTATTGAGCTTTCTGGAAGAGTACGAACACGGCGCGGGCGCCCGTGCCGCCTAATAAGAATGTGCATGGGGAGAAATCGATGACGATCCGCGATTCACTGCGCTTCGCCGCGCTCGGCATCTATCTCGCAGGCGCCACGGCGCAGGCGGACGGGCTCGCGCCCATCAAGGGCGCAATTGGAGAGACCAAGCCGCTGTTCGACCTGCGTCTGCGCACGGAAAACGTGGACCAGGACGGTCTCGCCGAGGACGCGCATGCCCTCACGCTGCGCGCCCGGCTGGGCTTCGAGACGGGCAAGGCGTGGAATACCGCGCTGCTCGTCGACGGCGATGCGATCGTGCCTTTCCAGGACGACTATCGGCCGGATCCGGCCGTGCCGACCATGGCTGCATTTCCGGTGGTGGCCGACGATGAGACCTACGAGATCAATCGTTTTCAGTTGACCAACACCAGCCTGCCGGGCACCACGCTGACGCTGGGTCGCCAGCGAATCCTGCTCGACGACCAGCGCTTCATCGGCAATTCGGGCTGGCGTCAGAACGAGCAGACCTTCGACGCCTTCCGCGCGGTGAATCGCAGCGTCGCAAGCCTGGTGCTCGACGCCACGTACCTGAACCGCGTCAATCGCGTCAACGGCCCGGACTCGCCGCAGGGCGACTACCAGGGCGACGGCGTGCTGTTGAACGCCGGGTACCAGACCAAGATCGGCAAAGTCAGCGCCTTTGGCTATCTACTCGACTTCGAGCCGATCACGAACATCCCGGTGGGCATCAATCCGGTGCGCGATTCGACGTCGACATACGGGCTGCGCTTCGCGGGCGAGAAGCCGCTGGGCAAGATCAAGCTCGCCTATGCCGCGACGTACGCCACGCAATCCGACTACGGCGACAATCCGCTCGATTTCGATCTGGCGTATCAGTTCGCGGAAGTCACGGCAACATTCCGCCAGTTCGGGTTCGGGGCCGGCACGGAGATCATGGAGGGCAACGGCCTGGCGGGCGCGGCCGGCAAGGGTTTCACTACGCCGCTGGCAACGCTGCACAAGTTCCAGGGCTGGGCCGACAAATTCCTCACCACGCCGGCGATGGGCATTCAGGACCGCTACGCGACCGGCAGCGTGACGCTAAAAGGTTTGGGGCCGCTCGATACGCTCGGTTTCATCGTGACCTATCACGACTACGACGCCGAGCGTGGCCCGGCCGACTACGGCAGCGAGTGGAACGCGTCGATCTCGGCCAAACACAAACGATTCAACCTGCTGCTCAAGTACGCGGATTACCTGCAGGGTGAGTTGGTCTCGGCACGCACCACCAGCAAGCTGTGGGCGCAGCTCGAATTCGTCTGGTGATCCGAATTGCGGCTGAGGAAAGCTCGGAGAGGACGCCCCATTTTGCCGACCTAGCTACTTTGTGCCGGGTTTGGATTTCGCGCACAGCCCGGTCGCCATGTCCCGCTTGGCTTTCAGGAGCTGCAGCGTTTCGGGCGCCTCCAGAAGATATCCGGTCTGATTGATCTTCTTGCCGGCCGAAGTGGCGAGAAACGCTTTGGCAAGCTTGGTGTCTTCGGCGCTGGGCGCCGGATCCGGATACTTAGTGTCCGGCCGGCCATCGCGCTGTTGCTGCAGCATGGCAAGGTTGTGGGCCATGAGCTTTCTGCCGGTCGGAGATTCGAAGAATTTCACCGCCGCGGCGATCTCCTCGCGTGTCAGGATCTTCGGCACCTGCATCGCCAGCTCGCTGCCGAGATTCGCGACGAGGGCGCGGGCCACGCACTCGGTTGCTTCGGCGGATGCGGTGCCGCGCTTGTGTGCATCCGTGATGCCGGCGCTGGATGTCTGGATGACGGCGTCCGAGATGCGCAGGGCGGCGACCAACTGCAAAGACTGCTTGTCGGGCGCGAGGCCCGGGTTGGCGTAAAGCGGGACGGCGGCGGCCAGCGCCAGCAACAGGGGGGCGAAAGTCCTTTTCATGGCGGGCGAGGGTACGGCAGGTGTCCGTTGCCCACTCATATATATGGCCGGCAACTGTTTATTTGACATAAACCGGCCACTGGACGCCCGGCCCCCGCGGACGCCACGCCGGGCCCCTTCCAGGCCGCTTGCGGTGCAATAGGTCGCTGCATATACTGCGCGCCCTTTCGCCGGGGTCCCACGCGTCGCGCAGGACTCAAGCGATTGATTTACAGCGAAATCGGGCGAGGTTGGTACCGACCTTCGGTTACCAAGACCACTCGGGCTTCGCGGCACACGTTCGTCGTGCCGCGTTCTCATTGGTCCACCCCTCCTGGTCTAGCTACTCCGCGCTCCGCCAATTGCAGTGGCGCGCGAACAGCGCGCGATGATTCGCGCGCGACGAATGAGAGGATAGTCATGAGCGTTGCTCTAATCGGCCGCAAGGCCGGCATGACTCGCATCTTCACGGATGCGGGCGAGACGGTTCCGGTAACCGTCATCGAGGTGCTGCCGAATCGGATCACCCAGGTGAAATCCGTCGACAAAGACGGCTACCGCGCTATTCAGGTGTCATTCGGCAAGAAGCGTCCGCAGCTTCTGTCGAAGGCCGCCGCGGGTCACTACGCGAAAGCGAATGTCGAGCCCGGCAAGTCGATGGTCGAATTCCGTCTCACCGAGAAGGAAGGCGCAGATCTCGCCGTCGGCGGCGAAATCAAGGCCAGCCTCTTCGAGCTCGGTGCCCTCGTCGATGTCACGGGCACGACGATCGGCAAAGGCTTCGCGGGCACGATGAAGCGTCACAACTTCGCCGGCCACCATGCCTCGCACGGTGTCTCCGTGTCGCACCGTACCCCGGGCTCGATTGGCCAGCGCCAGACGCCGGGCCGCGTGTTCCAGGGCAAGCGCATGTCGGGCCACATGGGCGTCGTGCGCCGCACGATCGAGAATCTGAAAGTCGTCGAGATCGACATCGAGCGCAACCTGCTGCTGATTCGCGGCGCCGTTCCGGGCGCTGAAGGTGGCCAGGTCATCGTCCGTCCGTCGACCAAGGCTGCTCGTCAGAAGAATCGCAAGTACATCGCTCCCGCCAAGATGCCGTCAGCAGCGAAGGCCTCTGCGGCTAAGGCCGCTGCGGCGAAGAAATAATCGGGGCCACATGAAACTCAAAGTCATCAATGGTGGCGCGGAGCTCGCGGTTTCCGACGCGACCTTCGGCAGGGAATTCAACGAAGCGCTCGTACACCAGGTGGTGACGGCGTATCGCAACGCGGGCCGTGCCGGTACCAAGGCGCAGCTCACGAAGGCCGAAGTGCGCGGTGGCGGACGCAAGCCGCGTCCGCAGAAAGGTGGCGGCACCTCGCGCGCCGGCTCGACCCGCTCGCCCATCTGGGTCGGCGGCGGTCGCGCCTTTGCCGCCAAGCCGCGCGATTTCGCACAGAAAGTGAACAAGAAGATGTACCGCGGCGCGCTGCAGTCGATGTTGTCGGAGCTGGTTCGCCAGGACCGCCTGATCGTCACGCAGGACTTCACGGTCGACGCGCCGAAGACGAAGCAGGTCGCCGAGAAGCTCAAGCAGCTCAAGCTCGACCACGTGCTCATCGTCGTCGAAGGCATCGACGAGAAGCTGACCCTCGCGGCGCGCAACCTCATGCACGTCGAAGTGCTGCCGGTGGCGCATCTGAATCCGCTCTCGCTTGCGAGCTACGACAAGGTGCTCGTGACCGTCGGCGCCGTGAAACTCATCGAGGAGCGCCTGCAATGAGCGCCGCCAAGTCCGACAAAGCCAAGCCTGAAAAAGCCGAGTCTGAAAAAGAAGCCGCCGTGAAGGCCCCGAAGGTCGCCAAGGCCAAGACTGCCACGAAAGGCAAGAAGGTCGTCGACATCAAGGACGCCCCGAAGGTTGCCAGTCAGGAAAGGCTCATCAATTTGCTGGTCACTCCGCACATCACGGAGAAGACCTCGCTGGCGATGCAGAACGCGAACACCTATTCGTTCCGCGTGCTGCGCGACTCGAGCAAGCCCGACATCAAGGCCGCGGTCGAGCTGATGTTCGGCGTGAAGGTGGCCAAGGTGAACGTAGTGAACGAGACGGGCAAGACGCGCCGCCTCGGCAAGGTCCAGGGCCGCACGCAGGACATCAAGAAAGCCTACGTTCGTCTCGCCCCGGGCCAGACGATCGACTACGAAGCCAAGCTCAAGGCCTGAAGGTAGTTAGACATGCCAGTCATCAAGATGAAACCGACTTCGCCGGGCACGCGCTTCCGCGTCAAGCTCGACAAGTCGCACCTGTGGAAGGGCGGTCCGCACGAGCCGCTGACCGTCAAGAAGACGCGCCACTCCGGCCGCAACAACGTCGGCCGCATCACCACGCGCCATCAGGGCAGCGGGCAGTACCACAAGTACCGCCTCATAGACTTCAAGCGCGACAAGGACGGCGTGAAGGGTGTCATCGAGCGCATCGAGCACGATCCGAACCGCACCTGCCACATCGCGCTGGTCAAGTATTCGGACGGCGAGCGCCGCTACATCCTCGCCGCCAAGGGCATGGCCCCCGGCGACGAGATTCGCTCCGGCGCGGATTCCCCGATCAAGTCGGGCAATGCGATGCAGTTGCGCCACATTCCCGTGGGTTCGATCGTGCACAACGTCGAGCTCAAACCCGGCAAGGGTGGCCAGATGGCGCGCAGCGCCGGCGCCTCGGCCAGCTTCACCGCGCGCGAAGGCATCTACGCCACGCTGCGCCTGAAGTCGGGTGAGAGCCGCAAGGTTCACGTCGACTGCCGCGCCACCATCGGCGAAGTGTCGAACGACGAGCACAACCTGCGCGTCTACGGCAAAGCTGGTGCGAAGCGCTGGCTGGGCATCCGCCCGACGGTGCGTGGTCAGGCCATGAACCCGGTCGACCATCCGCACGGTGGCGGTGAAGGCAAGTCGGGACAGGGCAACCCGCACCCGGTGAGCCCATGGGGCCAGAACGCGAAAGGCCTCAAGACAAGGCGCAACAAGCGCACGACCAGCATGATCGTGCAGCGCCGTCAGAACCGCATTCGTTAACAAGGATCCGCCATGCCTCGTTCACTGAAAAAGGGCCCGTTCGTCGATCTTCACCTGCTGAAGAAAGTCGAAGTTGCCGCCGCCAAGAGCGATCGCAAGCCGATCAAGACCTGGTCGCGCCGCTCGATGGTCATTCCCGACATGGTCGGTCTCACGATCGCCGTGCATAACGGCCGTCAGCACATCCCGGTGCTCATCACCGAGAACATGGTCGGCCACAAGCTGGGCGAGTTCTCGCCGACGCGCACCTTCAAGGCGCACTCGGGCGACAAGAAAGTGGAGGCTTCGTCCTAACATGGAAGCGAAAGCCATCCTGCGCTACGCGCGCATCTCCCCGCAGAAGTGCCGCCTCGTCGCGGACATCGTGCGTGGCGCCGAAGTGTCGAAGGCGCTCAACACACTCAAGTTCATGCCGAAGAAAGGCGCCGACCTCGTGCACAAGGTGCTCTGGTCCGCCGTCGAGAACGCGCAGAACAACCAGGGCCTGGACGTCGACGACCTCAAGGTCACGCGCATCATGGTCGATGCCGCTCCGGTGCTTAAGCGCTTCGGCGCGAAGGCCAAGGGCCGCGGCACGCAGATCATCAAACGCAACAGTCACATCACCGTCTTCGTCGGCGATGGCAAGAAGGACGAGTAGCCATGGGTCAAAAGGTCAATCCGATAGCGATCCGGCTCGGCATCACCCGTGAATGGGTGTCCAAGTGGTACGCCGGCAAGAAGCTCTTCCCGCAGCATGTGCACACGGATTTCCGCGTGCGCGAGTTCCTCAAGACCAAGCTCGCCGATGCCTCGGTCAGCCGCATCCTCATCGATCGCGCCGCCAAGCGCGTCAACATCACGATCCAGACCGCGCGTCCGGGCATCGTCATCGGCAAGAAGGGCGAAGACATCGAGAAGCTGCGCGCCGAGACGGCCAAGATGCTCAAGCTTCCGCCCACCGACGTGCGCCTCAACATCGCCGAGATCAGAAAGCCCGAGCTCGATGCGCAGCTCGTCGCCGACGGTATCGCGCAGCAGATCGAGAAGCGCGTGATGTTCCGCCGCGCCATGAAGCGCGCCGTGATGAGCACCATGCGTTCGGGCGCGCTCGGCGTGAAGGTGCGTCTGTCCGGCCGTCTCAACGGCTCGGAAATCGCGCGCACCGAATGGGCGCGCGAAGGTCGCGTGCCGCTGCACACATTCCGCGCCGACATCGACTACGGCCTCGGCGAAGCCCGCACCACCTACGGCGTCATCGGCGTCAAGGTGTGGATCTTCAAGGGCGAGGTATTCGACAAGGCCGAGCTCGCGCAGCAGGCCGAAAACGTCGAAGCCGCCCAAGCAGCACAGGCCGCGCAGGGCGCCGCCGCGAACGCTGCCGCCGCAGCGGCCGCCGCCGCTCCGACGCCGCCGGCTGCCTAACAAGGTACAACGACTATGTCCATGCTCCAGCCCAAGCGCACCAAATACCGCAAGATGTTCAAGGGAACGAACACGGGTTTCGCCCATCGCGGCAGCTCGGTTTCGTTCGGTGAGTTCGGTCTCAAGGCGACCAGCCGTGCGCGTATGACCGCGCGCGAGATCGAAGCGGCGCGCCGCGCCATGACGCGCTACGTGAAGCGTGGCGGCCAGGTGTGGAACCGCGTGTTCCCCGATGTGCCCGTCAGCAAGAAGCCTCTCGAAGTCCGCATGGG
Organism: Pseudomonadota bacterium; assembly: GCA_043747875.1. GTDB lineage: Bacteria > Pseudomonadota > Gammaproteobacteria > Steroidobacterales > Steroidobacteraceae > CADEED01. The sequence goes on from JAYTOI010000037.1 coordinate 62,089, forward strand.
CTCGGGCAAGGGCAATATCGAGTTCTGGGTGGCCAAGGTGCAGCCCGGCAAAGTGTTGTTCGAGATCGAAGGCGTCGACGAAGCGACCGCTCGCGAAGCGTTCCGCCTCGCGAGCGCCAAGCTCTCGGTGTCCACCATGTTCGTGAAACGGCAGGTGCGTTGATGAGCGCCAAAGATTTACGTGGCAAGGATCCCAAGGATCTGCAGGCCGAGGTCATCAAGCTGCGCCGCGAGCAGTTCTCGCTGCGCATGCAGGCGGCGAGCGGCCAGACGGTGAAGCCGTCGGATTTCAGCAAGGTCAAGAAGAGCATCGCGCGCGTGAAGACCGTGATGAACGAGGCTCGTCTTTCGAAGACAGGGCGCGCAGGAGCCAAGAAATGAATTCCCCGGAAGTGAATCAAGTCGAAGGCAAGAAGCCGAGCCGTGCGCTGGTAGGCAAGGTCGTCTCGAACAAGATGGACAAGACCATCGCTGTCGAGATCGAGCGCCTCATCAAGCATCCGCGTTACGGCAAGTTCATCCGCCGCACCACCAAGCTGCTGGCGCACGACGAGAACAAGGAAGCCCGCGAAGGCGACACCGTGTCGATCGCGCCGTGCCGTCCCTTGTCGCGTCGCAAGTCGTACAAGCTGGTCTCGGTCGTTCAGAAGGCGAGCGCCTAATGATCCAGTTACAAACCATGCTCAATGCCGCTGACAACAGCGGTGCCCGTACGCTGATGTGCATCAAGGTGCTCGGCGGTACCCGCCGGCGCTACGCGCAGGTCGGCGACGTCATCAAGGTGTCCATCAAGGACGCGATTCCGCGCGGCAAGGTCAAGAAGGGCGAGGTGTGGGACGCCGTCGTCGTGCGCACCAAGCGTGGCGTGCGTCGCGCCGATGGTTCGCTGCTGCGTTTCGATACGAACGCCGCGGTGCTCCTGACCAACAAGCTCGAGCCGGTTGGCACGCGCATCTTCGGACCCGTCACGCGCGAGCTGCGCACCGAGCGGTTCATGAAGATCGTCTCGCTCGCGCCTGAAGTGCTCTGAGGTAGGTAGATGAACAAGATTCGCAAAGGCGACAACGTGGTCGTGCTGTCGGGCAAGGACAAGGGCCGTCAGGGCGCCGTTCTCGTGATCGACGGCGAGAAGATCACGGTCGAGAACATCAACAAGGTGAAGAAGCACCAGAAGCCCCGCCAGGGCAAGGGCGCTCCGATCCCGGGCGGTATCGTCGAAAAGTCGATGCCGCTGCACATCTCGAAAGTGGCGATCTGGAACGCGGGCGCGAAGAAAGCCGACCGCGTGGGTATCAAGCAGCTGAAGGACGGAAAGCGCGTTCGCTTCTTCAAGTCCAACGGCGAAGTGATCGACGCCTGAGGGGCGTGGTCTCGTTCGTAAGGAATAGGCAGCAATGGCCAGGTTAAAAGACATCTATCAGAAGACGATCGTCCCGAAGCTCAAGCAGGACTTGGGGCTCTCGAACGTCATGCAGATCCCGAAGATCACCAAGATCACGGTGAACATGGGCGTGGGCGAAGCAGTGGCCGACCGCAAGGTCATGGACGCAGCCGTCGCCGACCTCACCAAGATCACGGGCCAGAAGCCCAAGCTCTGCATGTCGAAGAAGTCGATCGCGTCGTTCAAAGTGCGCGAGAACCTGGCCATCGGCACGATGGTCACACTGCGCGGCGAGCGCATGTGGGAGTTCTTCGATCGCCTGATCACGATCGCGATTCCGCGCATCCGTGACTTCCGCGGCATCAACCCGCGCTCTTTCGACGGCCGCGGCAATTTCAGCCTCGGCATCAAAGAACAGATCATTTTCCCGGAAATCCAGTACGACCAGATCGATCAGCTCCGGGGAATGGACATCACGATTACGACGACGGCGAAGGATGACAAGCAGGGTCGTGCTCTGCTCAGCGCCTTCAATTTCCCGTTCCGCAAGTAAGGAACCATAGGGTATGGCCAAGACAAACATGGTCGAGCGCGAGAAACGTCGTGCCAAGATCGTGAA
>JAYTOI010000038.1:0-12367 GCA_043747875.1 Pseudomonadota bacterium
TGAAATTTGTCAACGCCTGCGTATACTCGCCCTCGGACTAACCCGTAACTACTGGAGATGAGCCATGGCGAAAGCCAAGAAGAAGGCCAAGAAGAAAGCCAAGAAGAAGTAATTCTTCGGCCTTGGTCGATACGGCGAGCGAGATCATTTCTCGCTCGCCACTAAATTCGAAGACAGTGCCCGCGTAAAGCGGGCATTGTCGTTTCAGGGGTTAGATAGGATCAGCGAGACGCGAGCGATGAGCGAAAACACTGGAAAACAAGCCGCCGCGCGTGCGGCGCTGGAATTCGTCACGCCGGGCAAGGTGCTCGGAGTCGGCACCGGATCCACGGTGAACTTCCTCATCGATGAGCTCGCGGCGCGGCGCATCGCGCTCGCCGGCGCGGTGTCGAGCTCCACCGGCTCCACCGATCGCCTGAAGGCCGCCGGCATCGCGGTACTCGATCTGAACGACGTCGGCGAGATCGATACCTACATCGATGGCGCCGATGAGACCAATCACCGCCGCCAGCTCATCAAGGGAGGCGGCGCCGCGCTGACGCGCGAGAAGATCATCGCCGCCGCCGCGCGCCGCTTCGTATGCATCGCCGACGAAAGCAAGCTCGTGGATACGCTCGGCACGTTCCCATTGCCGGTGGAAGTGATCCCGATGTCGCGCGCATACGTCGCGCGCGCGCTCGAGCGGCTCGGCGGCCGACCGGTGTGGCGCCAGAAGATCGTCACTGACAACGGCAATCACATCCTCGACGTGCACGACCTGCGCATCGCAGACCCGGTCGCGATGGAAGGCGCGATCAATCAGATCGTGGGCGTCGTCACCGTGGGCCTGTTCGCGGCGCGGCCCGCCGATCTCGTCATTCTCGGTGGCCCCGGCGGCATTCGAAGCTTCTGAAGTCAGTGGGCGTATGGGCGTACGTCCGCGCGCCTGTCCGCTGTCCGCAAGCGGACACCGATGACACTGCGCGCACCTCCACCGCAGCGCAAAACTCGCTGAGAAATTCAAGCAGTTAGGCGCGCGGCGCGCGGTTGGCACGCTACGTGCTTTATCCCGTGCATGACGCTGTCGTTTCCCCATATCGCCATGCGCGGCACCGAGTCGCAGGATCGCGCCGTCGGCGCCACCACCGCGAAGCAACCCCCTCTTCGTCGCTACGCACTGCTCGGCGGTGCGGGCATCGCATTCCTGCTGTTCGCGATCTGGAGCGCGCGCGCCTGGCTGGTGTCGGGAAAGATGATCTCGTCCGATCGCCTGCGAACCGCGGCCGTCGAGCGCGGACCGTTCGTGCGCGACGTGGCCGCGACCGGCATCGTCGTAGCCGCGGTCAGCCCCACCTTGTTTGCAGAGGCGCCGGGCACGGTCATCTATAAGGTGCGCGCGGGCGATGTCGTGCAGGCGGGAGACACGCTGGGAATCGTCGAGAGCGCATCTCTCACCAATGAGTACGAGCGCGAGCGTGCCGGGCTCGCGAGCGCCGATGCCGCACTCAATCGCCAGATCATCGAAGTGCGGCGTCAGATCCTCAAGAGCAGCCAGGACAGCGACCTCGCCAAGGTGCAGATCACGGCGGCCGAGCGCGAATTCAAGCGCGCTCAGGAAGCCTGGGACATCCAGGTGGTTCCCGAGCGCGACTTCCTGCGCGCCCGCGACGATCTCGAAACCGCCAAGCTCAACTTCGCGCACGCGGTGGCGACCGGCCTGCTCGAGAAGGACAGCCTGCACCTCGAGCTGCGCAGTCAGCGCGCGCAGCGCGATGCGCAGGCGCTTCTGGTGGCGCGGCTGCGCCAGCGCGTCTCCGCGCTGACGCTCGCCTCGCCGGTGGGTGGCATCGTCGCGACGCTGGCTCAGGCCGAGCGTGCCCAGGTGGCTGAGAACGCGCCGCTCGTGACCGTCGTCGATCTGTCGGCACTCGAGATCGAATTCCAGGTCGCCGAGACCTACGCCAACGAGATCCGTCCGGGCATGAACGCCGACATCACGCTCGATGGCCGCAAGCTCGCGGGCATCGTCGTCGGCATCTCGCCGGACGTGCGCAACTCGCAAGTGACGGGACGCGTGCGATTTGCCGAGCAGCCCAAAGGCCTGCGGCAGAACCAGCGCTCCGCCGTGCGCATCGTGCTCGACGAGCGCGCTGACGTGCTCAAGGTGGCGCGCAGCCCGTTCCAGGATTCGGACACGCGTTTCGCGTACGTGGTCCGCGACGACGACGCCGTGCGCGTGCCGGTGGAGTACGGCGCCGCCGCCATCGGCGAGATCGAAGTGCGCAGCGGACTCGAGGCGGGCGACCTGCTGGTGCTTTCGGACATGCGTGACTTCAAGGACGCGCCCAGCGTCCATATCAACAACTAACGAGGATCCTCTCCATGCTCTCCATGAAGAACGTCAGCAAGATATTCCGCACGGAACTGATCGAGACACACGCGCTGCGGCATTTCTCGCTCGACGTGCTCGCCGGGGAGTTCCTCGCGGTCACGGGTCCGTCCGGATCGGGCAAGACCACCTTTCTCAACATCGCGGGGCTGCTCGAGGGCTACGACACCGGCAGCTACAAGCTCGACGACATCGAGGTGACGGCGCTGTCGGACGACGCGCGCTCGCGCCTGCGCAACGAGAAGATCGGCTTCATCTTCCAGAGCTTCAATCTGATGCCGGACCTCAACGTCTACGACAACATCGACGTGCCACTGCGCTACCGGCGCATGAAATCCGCCGAGCGCGACCGGCGCATCAAGAACGCGCTCGAGACCGTCGGCCTCGGCTCGCGCATGAAGCACGTGCCGGCGCAGCTCTCCGGCGGACAGCAGCAGCGCGTGGCCATCGCGCGCGCGATTGCCGGCGACCCCAAGCTCGTGCTCGCCGACGAGCCGACGGGCAATCTCGATTCGCTGATGGCACGGCAGGTCATGGACCTGCTCGAAAAGATCAACGAGCAGGGCACGACCATCATCATGGTCACGCACGACCCCGAGCTCGCACGGCGCGCGCATCGCAACGTGCAGGTGGTCGACGGCCAGATCTCGGACTTCAAGCCCTACGAGCCGCACGCGATGCCCGCTCAGGCGCCCGTGCCGCTGCCGGCGATCGCGCCTGCAGGAGCCTGAGATGTTCGCCTACTACCTCTCGCTCGCCCTGCGCAGCTTCCGTCGCAATCCGGGCCTCACGGCGCTCATGGTGCTGGCCATCGCGCTCGGTATCGCGGTGTGTCTCATCACGCTCACCGGCTATCGTGCCGCGGCCAACAACCCCATCGCCCACAAGAACGACGTGTTGTTCGCGCCGGCGATCGACAGCTGGGACCCTAACAAGCCGTACGACCGCGACAAGCCGTCTCGCCAGCCGGACCTGCTCACGTACCGCGACGCGCAGGCGCTGGTGTCCTCCGGCATCCCGGATCGCAATGTCATCATGTACAAGCTGGGGGGCGTGGTCGCCCGCGACGGCGGGGCGATGGAACCCGAGGGCATCCTGGTACGGGCCACGACGGCGGATTTCTTCGTGATGTTCGACACGCCGTTCCTCTTCGGAGGCGGCTGGGACAAAAAAGCAGACGCAGGCCCCGAGCCCGTCATCGTACTCAGCAAGGAGCTCAACGAGCGCGCATTCAAAGGCGCCAACAGCGTCGGCAAGACCGTGAGCTGGCACGACCACGAGTTCCGCGTCATCGGCGTGCTGAACGACTGGGCGCCGGCACCGAAGTTCTACGATGTATCCAACGGCGCGTTCGACGACCCCGAGCTCGCATACATTCCATTCCAGTTCGGACGCGTGTTCGAGATGGGCGCGGCCGGCAACACCAACTGCTGGAAGACCGAGGACATCGACAGCTTCGCGCGCTTCTTGCAGTCGGAATGCGTCTGGATCGAGACCTGGGTGGAGCTGCGTACGCCCGCGAAGGTGCGCGCCTATCGTGAATGGCTCGACAACTACGTCGTGGCGCAGAAGAAGCTGGGCCGATTTGGGCGCCCGCTCAACAACGGGCTGTACAACGTCGAACAGTGGCTCGAGTTCAACAATGTCGTGGGCGACGACCGCAAGGCGATGCTGCTGCTGGCGTTCGCATTCCTCGCCGTGTGCCTCATCAACACGGTGGGCCTGCTGCTGGCGAAGTTCATGAACGCCGCGCCGATGGCCGGCGTGCGCCGCGCGCTCGGCGCGAGCCGACGCGACATCTTCTGGCAGCATCTCGTCGAAGCCGGCGTGGTGTCCATCGCAGGCGGCATCGTGGGCGCGCTGTTCGGCCTCGGCGGCGTATGGGCGCTGCGCGCCTGGTACGGCCGCATCATCGATGAATTCGGCCGCGTGTTGCCCTTCGAAGCGGGCAGCCTGTTGCTGGCGATTGCCATTTCCATCGTCGCCGGGTTGCTCGCGGGCATGTATCCGGCTTGGCGCATCGGGCGCTCGGCGCCAGCCTCTTACCTCAAGGTGCAGTAATCATGGAAGTCCGACCCATTCTTTCTTCGCTCATGCGCAATGGCGCGGGAGCACTGCTGGTCGCGGTGCAGATCGCCATCACGCTCGCCATCGTCGTCAATGCGGTGTTCCTGGTCTCGCAGCGCATCGCGCAGGTGAGCCGTCCCACCGGCATCGACGAATACAATATGTTCGCGATGCGGATCAGCGGCTTCGGCGAAAATTTCAACTTCCATACCATGGTGCGCGAAGACATGGAGATGCTCCGGCGCATGCCGGGCGTCGTGGCGGCGACGCCCACCAACCAGGTGCCGCTGTCGGGTAGCGGCAGCTCGTCGCAGTACTTCTCGGAGCCGAACGAGAAGGGCAAGCACGCCCCGGTCGCCTATTACGATCAGGATCAGCAAGGGCTCGCGGCGCTCGGCGCCACGCTCGAGAGCGGCAATCCATTCACCGCCGAGGCCGTCGAGTATCGTCTGACCGAGTCGCAGGCAACGACAAAATCCGGCCAGGTGATCGTCACGAAGCGGTTCGCAGAGCAACTCTTTCCGGGCGAGAACGCGCTCGGCAAGACGATCTACGACAATCAGAGTCAGCCGGACAAGATCGTCGGCATCATCGGCCACATGCAGGGCGCCTGGGTGGGCTGGGACGACTTCGACAACGTGATGCTCAAGCCCCTCGTGAATCGCGGACCGGGCACCCAATACCTGGTCCGCGCGGAGCCGGGACAGATCGAACGCGTGATGGCCGACGTCGAGCTCGCGCTCAAGAGCGCCCGCAAGGATCGCGTCGTCGGCGAGTTGCAACGGGTATCAGAGATGAAAGAGCGCAGTTACTCGGGTGACACGATAATGGTCGTAATTCTCGGCATCACGACCAGCCTCGTAGTGCTCTTCAGCGCGCTCGGCATCTTCGGCCTGGCAACGTTCAACGTGAACACGCGCACGCGGCAGATCGGCACGCGCCGCGCGATCGGCGCGCGCCGCATCGACATCGTGCGTTATTTCCTCGTGGAGAACTGGCTGGTGACGACGGCCGGCGTCGTGGTGGGCTGCGCGCTGGCGCTCGCGGCCGGTCACTGGCTGTCGAGCCAGTATGGCCTCGACCGCCTGGATCTCTATTACCTCGTTGGCGGCGTCGCGGGCCTGTGGGCCGTCGGCCAGCTCGCGGCCTGGCACCCCTCGCTGAAGGCCGCCAAAGTGTCCCCGGCGATGGCCACGCGCACGGTTTGAAGCCCCTCATGAATGAATGGCCGCAAATATGGAAGCATCTTGCAACCGCAAGCCAGCCTCGAGCGTCTTACGCATGACCTCATTCACGTCGAACGTCGAGGACCGCCTGGCACACCGTACCGTATTGGTTGCCGATGATAGTGAGGCCGTACGCACGGCCTTTCAGATCCTGTTGTCCCTGCACGGCGCGCGGGTTCTCGGCGCTTCATCTCCGGCCGAGGCCCTCGCGACCGTGCGTTCCCAGGAAGTCGATCTGGTGATCCAGGACATGAACTTCCGCCGCGAGGCGACTTCGGGCGAGGAAGGCATCGCATTGTTCAGAGAACTGCGCGCGCTGCATCCCGACGTGCCGGTCATCCTGCTCACGGCATGGACGCATCTGGAAACCGCCGTTGACCTCGTGAAGGCGGGCGCCGCCGATTACATCGCCAAGCCCTGGGACGACGCGCGACTGCTCACTACCGTGCGGAATCTGCTCGAGCTGCGCGCCGCGGTGGAAGAGAACGTCATGACGCGGGCGCATCGTGCCGAGGCGCGCGCGCAGCTCGCCGAGCGCTACGACCTCGCGGGCCTCATCTACGAGAGCGAGGCGCTGCACACCGTCGCATCGATGGCGGCGCAGGTGGCGCATGCCGACGTGCCGGTGTTGATCACGGGCCCGAACGGCGCCGGCAAGGAAGTACTGGCCGACATCGTCCACGCCAACTCGGCGCGCAAGACTCAGCCCTACATCAAGGTCAATGCGGGCGCGCTGCCGGAGCAACTCATCGAAGCCGAATTGTTCGGCACCGAGGCCGGCGCCTTCACGGGCGCAAAGGCGCGCGCCGGACGCTTCGAGGCCGCCGATGGCGGCACGCTGTTCCTCGACGAGATCGGCAATCTGCCGCTCGCGGGTCAGTCGAAGCTGCTGCGCGTGCTTCAGACCGGCGAATATGAACGCCTCGGCAGCAATACCACGCGGCGCTCCAACGTGCGCATCGTCGCCGCCACCAACCTGCCGCTGCGCGACGCGATGCGCGAAGGCCGGTTCCGCGAAGACCTCTACTACCGAATCTCCGTCATCGAACTCGCCGTGCCGCCGCTCGCCGAACGGCGCGACGACGTGCTGCCGTTGGCTCGCAATTTCCTCGCGCCCGGCGCGCGGCTGACCAGCGATGCGGAACGCGCCCTGCTTCTTTACTCCTGGCCGGGAAATGTGCGTGAGCTGCGCAACGTGCTGCAACGCGCTGCCTTGCTCGCGGGCGCAGCGGCCATCAGTGCCGCTGCGCTGAATCTCCCGGCTGTTTTACCCGCGCGCTCGGACGAGCCATTGCTCGACCGCGCCACCATCGAACGCGTGCTGGTCGAATGCGGCTATGTCGTCGCGCAGGCCGCGCGCCAGCTCGGGATGAGCCGGCAGGCCCTCTACCGCCGGATGGAAAAACTCGGTATCAAGGACTCCCCGAGGCGTTAGGTACCTCCTGATTCGCATGCGCTGGCGTCACTCCATGGCCGGCTGGGCCGCGCTGTCGATCGCGGCCGTGGCCATCGTCGCGGTCGCCGCCACCCTCGTGGCGCTGCGCTTCATCGAGCCGCCGTGGATCGCGGTGCTGCTGGCGGCGCTGGTGCTGGTCCCCGTCATAGCCTGGTGCGCCACGCGCCTCACCGCGCCCTGGAGCCGCACCACCCGTGCGCTCGCCGACGGCCTCGCGAGCCTGCGCGATCGCGACTTCAGCGTGAGCGTGACACGCACCACGCGCGACGAGATGGGAGAGCTCGTCACCACGTACAACAGCCTCGGCGACCTGCTGCGCATCGAGCGCCAGAGCCTGTATCAACGCGAGCTCATGCTCGACACGGTGATCCAGACCACGCCGCTGGCGCTGGTGCTCACCAACGACGGCGACGCCGTGCTCTACAGCAACGCCGCCGCGCGCCAGTTGTTCGCCGCGGGACGCAAGCTGGAGGGTGAGCGCTTCGCTCGCTACCTCGCCGTCGCGCCCGCGCCGTTGCAGGAGGCCATCCAGCGCGGCGGGGACAATCTCTTCACGCTCGAGCTCGCCGGAGAGCCCGAAGTGTTCCACGTGTCGCAGCGGCAGTTTCTGTTGAACTCGCTGCCGCACCGGCTGCTGCTGCTCAAACAGCTCACGCGCGAGATCAACTCGCAGGAAGTGGCGACCTGGAAGAAGGTCATCCGCGTCATCGCGCACGAGTTGAACAACTCCCTCGCGCCGATCTCCTCGCTCGCGCACTCCGGTCAGATTCTGGCGCGCGCACCGCCCGACCCCGAACAACTCGGGCGCGTGTTCGCCACCATCGAGGAGCGCGCGCGGCACCTCGCCGGGTTCATCGACGGCTATGCGCAGTTCGCCAAGCTGCCGCGGCCACGCCTCGCGCCGGTGTCCTGGCCGGTGCTCCTCGAGCGGCTGCGCATCGTAGCCGTGTTCCGCCTCGTGGGCGACCTGCCGCGGCGCGAGGCCAGCTTCGACACGGCGCAGATCGAGCAGGCGCTGATCAACCTGCTCAAGAACGCGCGCGAGTCAGGATCCGACTGCGAAGCCATCGAGCTCGCGGTCGCGCCGTCGGCGCATGGTTTCACCATCGAAGTGCGCGATCGGGGACCGGGTTTCACGTCGGCCGCGCTCGAGAACGCTCTGGTGCCGTTCTATTCCACCAAGGAGTCGGGCACGGGCCTCGGGCTGACCCTGTGCCGCGAGATCGTCGAGGCGCACGGGGGGCGCCTGCGGCTCGCCAATCGCGATGGCGGTGGCGCCATGGTCACGCTATGGTTGCCGGACGGTAGTTAGCACGCGGTACACTGCGGCCCATGGACACGCACGATTCCCACACCGAGATCCACCCCGCGACGCGCGCCGACGTGCCGCGCATCGTCCCGTTGGTCGCCGAGTACTGGCGCTTCGAGGCCATCGAAGGGTTCAACGCCGCCGACATCACGAATCTGCTCACGCGCGTGACGGAAGACATACGCCTCGGCCGCGTGTGGATCGCCACCTATGACGGCGTGGACGTGGGCTATCTGCTCGCGGTGTTCGTGTTCAGCCTCGAGTACCAGGGCATCACGGCCGAGATCGACGAGTTCTACCTGCTGCCCAAATATCGCGGCTACGGCGTCGGCGCGCGGATGCTGACCGCGGCCGAGGAGGAGTTCCGCACCGCGGGCTGCACGAATGTGTCGCTGCAGATCGGGCGCGCGAATGAAGCCGCGCGCCACTTCTATCGCGGCCATGGGTTCCAGGATCGCGCGGGCTATGAGCTCGTGAGCAAGATGTTGTGAACGGGTGCTGCACCGGCACGATGTGAGACGATCCGCCGATGTACACCCTCTTCATCGCCAACAAGAACTACTCGTCCTGGTCGCTGCGCCCCTGGGTGCTGATGCGCGAGCTCGCCATTCCGTTTCGCGAGACGGTGGTGCCGTTCGGCGGCGCCGCGGACCCCGACAAGTTTCGCGTGTTCTCGCCCACGGGCAAGGTGCCCTGCCTCGTCGATGCCGACATCACCGTGTGGGATTCGCTCGCCATCACCGAGTACCTGGGCGAGCGCCATGCCGGCGTGTGGCCCGCCGAACGACATGCGCGCGCGTGGGCGCGCTCGGCGGCCGCGGAGATGCACTCCGGATTCCAGGCCCTGCGCAGTCATTGTGCGATGAACTGCGGCATGCGCGCGCGCCTGCGCGCGCCGGACGCGGCGCTGCGCCGCGACCTCGCGCGCATCGAGGCGCTCTGGGCGGACGGCCTCGACCGCTTCGGCGGCCCATTCCTCACGGGCGCGCGATTCTGCGCGGCGGATGCGTTCTTCGCGCCCGTGGCCTTTCGCATCCAGACCTACGGCCTCGACGTGAATGAGAAGTCGCGCCGCTACACAGGGCAATTGCTGGCACTGACGTCGATGCGCGAGTGGTACGCGGCGGCGCTGGCCGAAACCTGGCGCGATGCCGGGCACGACGACGAGACGCGCGCGCTGGCCGACATCCGCGAAGACCTCCGCGCCTCGTAGCGCTCGCGCGATCGATACCGCATTCGTCGTCGTGCCATTCCATTTGCACGGGCTGCTGTGAGCGGGCAAATCCGTTAGGCTCTCGCCCGGCCGGAGTCCGCCGGCGCGGGGGGATCGAAATGCCGCTGAAATTTTCGAGCGCGACATTCGTCGCGACTGTCGTCGCAACTCTGCCGGCGAAATCAGTCGTCGTCGCCACGTTGAACTAGCGCCCGAGGTATTCGCATGAACACGACTCGCACGTTCGCCCTGCTCGTCTCCCTCGCGCTCCTCGCCGCGTTGCCCACGCGCGCGGACACACTCAAGGCCGGCTTTTCCACCGAGAGGCTCGCGCGCGTCGACGCGGTGCTCGACTCGTACGTGAGCGACGGCCGCGTGATGGGCGTCGTCGCGCTGGTGCTGCGCGACGGCAGGCCCGTCTACGAGCGCGCGGTGGGGTGGAGCGACAAGGAAGCCGGTCGCAAGATGACGCTCGATACGCAGTTCCGCATCGCCTCGCAAACCAAGGCGCTGACCAGCGTCGCCATCCTGCAGCTCATGGAGGCCGGCAATCTCACGGTGAACGACCGCGCCGGCAAGTGGATCCCGGCGTTCGAGCGCACCAGCGTCTACGCGCGCGTCGGGAACAGCACCACGTACACGAACGTGGCCGCGCAGCGGCCCATTGCGATCAAGGATCTACTCACTCACACCGCCGGCATCTCCTACGGCCAGGAGCCGTACATCGAGCCGCTGTACCACGCGCAGGGGCTCGGATTTGCGGCCGGATCGGGCTGGTACTTCGCCGACAAGGACGAGCCGGTCTGCGCGCTCATGGAGCGGCTCGGCACGCTGCCCTTCATCGCGCAGCCGGGCGAAAAATACGTCTATGGATACAACACCGACGTGCTCGGCTGCATCGTCGAGAAGGCCTCGGGCGAGGCGCTCGACGCGTACTTCCGCGCGCACATCACCGGGCCGCTGGGCATGAAGGACACGCACTTCTATCTACCGCCCGCCGAGCGCGGGCGTTTGGCCGCGGTCTACGGCAGCGGACCGGGTGGCAAGGCCGTGCGCATGGACGACGGGCCGAAGGGCCAGGGAATGTATGTCGACGGCCCGCGCAAGGCATTTGGCGGCGGCGCGGGGCTGGTGTCGACCGCGCGCGACTACGCGACATTCCTCGAGGCACTGCGCCTCGGCGGCGCGCTCGGCAAGACGCGCATCCTGTCGCCGCATGCGGTGCAGCTGATGACCACCAATCAGATCGGCGATCTCAAGAACTCGAATGGCCTGGGATTCGGTTACGGCTTCGAGATCCACGACAAATATGGCGTGAGCGGCATGGAGTCTGTGGGCTCGTGGGGCTGGGGCGGCGCGTACGGGTCTTACTACCGCGTAGATCCGGCGGAGCGGCTCACCACGGTTCTGATGTACCAGCTCATGCCGAACGGCACGGATCTCACCGACAAGTTCAAGGCGTCGATTTACCAGGCTCTGGTCGATTAATGGGGACATTCCTCGTTTCCTAGCAAGCGGGGGAAACTCTAAGGCTGGCAACGCGCGTTGCCCCAAGAGAGCGCGCCGCAGGAGCTGAAATTGTACTGATCGATCGTCACGGGATTGCGCCGCCCGTATAGCGCCTTGACGCTGCTCCCACACTGCTTCCACAATCCGCCCAACCTCAATCAACGCCACCGAGCGGCGGCGTTCACGAGAAACATTTTCGGAGTAGATAGTTATGACGCGCACCGGTCTTCTTGCCTCGCTCTTGATGCTCACCTCCACGATCGGCGCCGCCGAGCCCGCTGCCCAGGCGGCGAAGCTCGACTCGATGTACGCGGAGTACTGGGAAGAGAACCTCAAGCTCGATCCGCTCGGTGCCACGTTCGTGGGCGACGCGCGGTACAACGCCGAGATGCCGAATTTCTACGCGCACGAGTACGAAGAGCAGACGCGGGCGCTCAACCGGAGATATCTCGATCGCGCGCATGCCATCGTCGGAGCCAAGGGTGCCGATGCACTCTCCGGGCAGGATCGTCTCTCCTACGACATCTTCACGCTCAACCGCGAATCCGAGCTCGAAGACCTGAAATTTCCCGGCCGCCTGCTGCCGGTCAATCAGTTCTACAACTTCTCGAACAGCTTCGCGCAGCTCGGTTCGGGTACCAGCGCGCAGCCCTTCAAGACCGTCAAGGACTACGACGATTGGCTGAAGCGCGCCGCGCGCGCACCGATGATCTTCGACCAGGCCGTCGTCAACATGCGCGAGGGCTTGAAGGCCGGGCTGACGCAGCCGAAGGTGCTGATGGAGAAAGTGCTGCCGCAGCTCGATGCGAACACCACGGACGAGGTGGAGAAGAGCATCTACTGGGGTCCCGTCACGAACATGCCCAAGGATTTCCCGGCGGTGGACCGCGCGCGCCTCACGGCGGCGTTCCGCGATCTGATCGTCAAGCAACTCAATCCGTCGCTGCGCCGCATGCGGGCGTACATCGCGGACGAGTATCTGCCGAAGTGCCGCGAGACGTTCGGCATCGGCGCGCTGCCGGACGGCGCCGCCTGGTACGAGCACGACGTGCGCGACAACACCACGCGCTCGATGACGCCCGCGCGCGTGCATCAGATCGGACTCGACGAAGTGGCGCGCATTCAGGACGGCATGCGCGACGTCGCCAAAGACCTCGGCTATACGAAGTCCGTCAAGTCGCTGCTCGAGCTCAAGGGGTTCTTCGAGTGGATGAAGGCG
>JAYTOI010000039.1:0-40980 GCA_043747875.1 Pseudomonadota bacterium
GGGAATGGTTACTCAAGAAAGTGACGCAACTATTGATAAGGACAGTAGTTTTTTGCTATTACTGCACCTCTCCAGATTAGGACAAACGTAAAATGGCTCGCGCGAAGGTAGTCGAATATGACTACTACGAATTCTTGAAGGTATTGCGACGCGCCACGGACATCGGCGCGCGCGTCGACAAGGCCGATTCGCGCTGGTCCGATTACATCAAGGACAAGGCGATCAACGAGATCGCTGCGACTGCGATTGCGCGCCAGAAGTTCGAGAAGGTCATTCCGGTCATCATTGCCGAAGGCAAGGAGAGCGACGGCCTGTATTTCTATTCGACCAACGAAGAGGCGGCCCTCCGCCTGGTACCACTCGAATAGAGTGAAGTACATCGCATTGGGCTCGATAGGTCGAGCAATCGATTGCTGGTAAAGTCGGCCGTGGTTTCGCAGAGCGCGAGACCACCACGGTAACCCTTTTGTTGATAAGTCAAATAACAAGCTAGGGAACATGGCGACGACGCAAGCGAAACGGAACATTCAGATCACCACGCCTCTCGGCAAGGATGCCTTGCTGGTCGCGCAGTTTTCCGCCATTGAGCAGATGGGGGCGCTGTTCCAATACGATCTCTCGCTCTACAGCGAAAAGGGCGACTTGTCCGCGGATGCCATCCTCGGCAAGGACGTCACCGTGAAGTTCGACCTTCCCGATGGCGGCAAGCGGTTCTTTCACGGCTTCGTCACCGATTTTTCCCAGGTGGACTACGACAACCGCTACCACCGCTACCAGGCGACGGTACGGCCGTGGCTGTGGTTCCTGACGCGTAGCGCCGACTGCCGCATCTTCCAGCAGAAGTCTGTGGCGGACATTTTCGAAGAGGTCGTCAAGCCCTACGGGTTCACCGACTACAAGCTCAAGCTCACCGGCGCAGCCAACAAGATGGACTACTGCGTCCAGTATCGTGAGACGGACTTCAACTTCATCAGCCGCCTGCTCGAGCAGGAAGGCATCTACTACTACTTCCAGCACGCCGACGGCCGCCACACGATGATCCTGGCGAACGACAGCTCTGCGCACGAGAAGGCGGCTAACTACGAGACGGTGCCGTACTTCCCGCCGGGCGCGCCGGCCGCGCAGCGCACGCGCGATCACCTGAATGCCTGGAGCTTCACCAAGTCGGTGTTGCCCGGCACTTTCGCCACGACCGATTACGATTTCACGGCGCCGAAGAAGTCGCTGGCCGGCAATTCGTCCATCAGCAAGCCGCACGCGCATTCGAGTTTCGAGGTCTTCGACTATCCGGCCGATCTCGCCAAGTTCGAGTCGGGTGAGACCAGCCGTGTCGCGAAGATCCGCGTCCAGGAGCTGCAGGCAGCACAGATGGTCGGACACGGCAAGGGCGATGCCGTCGGTCTGGCGACCGGAAACAAGTTCAAGCTCGATCAGTTCCCGCGCAAAGATCTCAACATCGAATACCTGGTGACGGGCGCGAAATACCTCATCACCTCCGACGCCGCGGCGTCCGGCGCCGCAGACCCGGGCGTCGAGTGCACGGTGTCCATCGACGCGATCGACGCGCGCACGCCGTTCCGGGCGGCGCGCATAACGCCCAAACCCGTGGTGCACGGGTCGCAAACCGCCATCGTCGTCGGTAAGGCCGGCGAAGAGATCTATACCGACGAGCACGCGCGCGTGAAGGTGCAGTTCCACTGGGACCGTCAGGGCAAGAACGACGAGAACAGCGGCTGCTGGATTCGCGTCGCGCAGACCTGGGCCGGCAAGCAGTGGGGCGCGATCCACATCCCGCGCATCGGCCAGGAAGTCATCGTCGACTTCCTCGAGGGCGATCCGGACAAACCCATCATCACGGGCCGTGTCTACAACGGCGCGAACATGCCGCCGTACGACCTGCCGGCGAACAAGACGCAGAGCGGCATCAAGTCGCGCAGCTCGAAAGACGGCTCGCCCGCGAACTTCAACGAGATCCGTTTCGAGGACAAGAAGGGCGAGGAGTTGCTGACCGTCCATGCCGAGAAGGATCAGCTGGTCGAGGTCGAGAACGACGAGACGCATACCGTTGGCCACGACAAGACGTACAGCGTCGGCAACGACCGCAAGAAAGATATCGGACACGACGAGACCACGACGGTTGGCAACAACCGGACCGAGACCGTCGGCAAGGACGAGTCGATCACGATCACCAAGAATCGCAACGAGTCGGTCGGCGAAAACGAAGATCTCAGTGTCGGCAAGAATCAGTCAGAGTCGATCGGCGACAACCGCACGCTGAGCGTCGGCAAGAACGAGGATGTGACCGTCGGCGGCAATCGCACCGAGAAGGTCGACAAGAACGAAACGATCACGGTCTCCAAGGACCGCAAGCACGACGTCGGCAACAACGACGTGCTGACCGTGGCCAAGAAATTGCTCATCGACGCGGGTGACGAGATCACGCTGAAGACGGGCTCCGCCTCGATCACGATGAAGAAGGACGGCACCATCACCATCAAGGGCAAGGACATCACGCTCGACGGCAGCGGCAAGGTCAACGTGAAGGCCTCGGGCGACGTCATCGTCAAGGGCAGCAAGATCACGCAGAACTGACGCGGAGCGCGGCCACCCGGCCGGCCACGGCGATGCTGTATCACCACATCGATTCTTCGAAATCCGACGAGCATTCCGTCACCGGGGAGCCGGCGCTGCCCGGCGAGATCAGCTTCATCAAGGGTGCACACATCGGCGCGGTGTTGTCCGACCCGCTGGTGTTCGAAGTCGACTACCCATCCAGGGAAGCGCTGCCACACTTCGTCGGCATCACGATCCCGGTATTCAGCACCAGCCTCGTCGAGACATTTCGCTCCGCTGGTGTGGAGAACTTTCAGGTTTTCCCGGCGGTATTGCGCAATCCGGCCATCGGAGCAGAGTGGGGCGGCTACTGGGCCTTCAACGTGATCGGGGTACTCGTCGCGGCGGACCTCGAGAAGTCCAATGCAGACACGATTTTAGGCGGCGATCCGCAGGGCGTGTCCGCGCCGTTGCTGGGCTTCAAGGAGCTCGTGCTCGAGAAGAAGAGGGCGCGCAACATGCCGATGTTCCGCCTTGCCGAGAGCCCCAGCATCCTGCTGATCCACGATCACGTGCTGGCGCACATCAAGGCCAGGCGTCCGCCGAATGGGTGGGGCTTCGAGGCGACTGAAATCGAGACGACCTGATCGCGGCGGTTCAGCCGCTGGTTTCGGAAAATCTGAGGGTTTCGAGTCCGCTGGCCTCGAGCGCCGACTTGATGCGCTCGTGCACGAGAATGGTCCCCGTGCTCTCGGCAAGCCGAAAGATAGGCAGCCCACGCGCCTTGTCCGGATTGACCACCAGCGTGGTGAACGCAGTGTCGATCTTCGGCTCGCCGTCGAGATTCTCCCATTCGGATTTGCCGAGGTCGGCCGCGGCCACCATGCCGATGATGTTGACGGCGAAGTAGTCGAAGGTGCGGCTATTCGGGCCATCGACGAGCTTGGCGGGAAAAACCTCGATGTTGTCGACGCCGCTCTTCTTGAGCACATCGATCATCTTGGCCGACATCAGGCACATGTACTCATCGAACATTTCGGGCGGCTTGCCGGAGAAGCCGCCGATCGGTGCCAGTGTCACGCTGATCGGGTTTGGCAGCTGTGCATTGAACGGCTTGCCCAGCGCCCAGCTCTTTACACCATCGAAATCGATCCCGTCCTCGATCATGTAGTGCCCGTCCTGCTCATCCTTCGGGTAGTCATAACCGAGCTGAAAATACATGGTCTCTCCGCTGGTCAGTGACCGGTCACTTCTTGAGGAAGGCGAGCATGAGGGCGGATCGGCTGGATGTGAAGTAGCCCGAGCCAATCGGCCACTTGCGCACCGGTCCGCTCAGGAACCCGCGATGCTGGCGCGACACTGCGTTCAGCCTGCCGACCAGGCCGTAGGGCGGGCGCGCCTTGTCGGAGATCTCCGAATCGCAGATCGCGCATTTCTCCGGCTTCTTGAGATTGATCTTGTCGGCGAGCGCACGGAGCGTGGTCTTCACCTTGCCGCTGTACGTGGGATGAGAGTCATGGAACTGCGCTCCCGCGCGTTTCATGGCGGCGATGGCGTACTCGTCTTGAAAGGAATATTTGCTCCACTTCTTGTCGAATTCGGAGTCCACGCGCACACCGTAGTTGGCCGGCAGCCAGATACCATTCTGCTGCGAGTTGACGTCATAGCCGATGTCGCCCCGAATCTTGCCGCGAGATTCCTCCATGAGATTCAGGATGGATGGAACCTGGGCCAACGACGCGTTACCTGGAATGAGGTGATGCGCACCGGGCGTCACTTCGCAGTTGCGGATTATCTCGGCGCCTTCGTGACGGTCCTTCACCGAGATGCGCCACGTGGGCCGGAAGCCGAGGTTCGTACCGAGCGTGCTCGAGTCGTTGTGGAGATCGTTTTCCGGTAACGGCGCGCCTACGGAGCTTGGGCTCTCGGTGAGAATGTTCTTTTTCTTCTCGGGCGGCTCTTCCTTGCAGGCCCAGCAATCGTCCTTGTCGGACGTCGCTACACTGACCGCGATCGATTCTCCGATTTCCATCTCTCAACCCATCCCGTTCTTTTCATTGTGGAACAACGGATCGCCGAGGCGGCACACTTCCTTGCCTTCGAACTTCACGTCGAACGAATACATCATGTATTCGCAGGCGCCCTTGATCTTGTTGCTCATGACGCCCATGGCCGAGCCGGCTTCATCGCCCGTGGACATCATGTACTTGGCGCTCTTCGTCATGGGCATCTTGCCATCGGTCTTGACGGTCGTCGGGCCGGAGCTGGTGTCCGCGGACTTGCCGATGTTCGGATAGGGAATCGGCACGGGACCGGCGGGCGTCGGCGTTTTGCAGACATCCGGAAAGATCGGGCTCTGGCCGCCGCTGCCCTTGTGGGCGACGCCACGCGAATTCGCGAACACTGTCGGCATGTATTGCTCCTATCTACCTCAACCCTTCCCGATCAGCGCGCAGGCGCGCGCCTCGCGATCCGACGCCGCCCACACCAGCGCGGGACCGGCGCGGTGCCCCTGCGACAAGGCCGTGGCCGCGAGCGCGGACATAATGGCCCCCGCTGCGGCACCGGTATCGCCAATCGTACTCGCTGGATGTTGCATCGACATCGTCGGGGAGAAGAAATCGGTGTGCCGCAGGCGTGCGACGCCCCACAATTTTGCGTCGAAGTTCTCGCCGTTGAATCCGGCGAACGTGGTTCCGACGGGCGCGGTCGGCGCGCCGAGCGTCGCGCGCAACTGATCCATCGCCTTCGCCAGCCCCTCGCCCTTGGCGGGTTCCGTTCCGTAGCGGTGGCCTGGGTCGGGCAGTGAGGCGGCGCCCAGTGCCAGGACCGAGGTTCCCGCGGCAGCCTGGCCCTGCGCCTTGAGCACGAGAAAGCCGGCGCCCTCCCCGGGAATGAATCCGTCCATGACGTGCGGGCCGAGAATCCGGTTCTCGGAGTCGAGCTCCGCCAGTAGTTTGAGGTCGAAAAAGGTGTCGACACCGCCGACGATCACGGCGGGCACTTCGCCTTGCTCGAGCGCCTTGAGGCCCGCCTCGAGCGCCAGCAGCGCCGCGGCGCGGCCGAGCGGCACTACGCGGCTGGTCGCCAGGTTCATCTGCACGCCGGCGAACTCGCCTAACAACTTGTGGAAGCTCGTGAGCCACGGCGCCTCCGCCGGACTGAGCTGCGGCAGCCCCGTGAAGACCGTGTGCGGTCCATCGCCGGCGTCGGCCGCCACCGCTTTCAGCACCGGTGCGGCGAGGCGCAGCAGGCGGCGTGCGCGCGAAGGCAGCCCGAGTGTGTCGATTTCGGGCGGCAGAGCAGGCAACGCATCCTCGGGGACGAGGCTCATCTGGATCGCTTCGTAGTGCTTGTCCATCACGCCCGAATTGCCGACGCGGCTCACGCCGGCGCGCGTCGAGGCCCAAGCCTGCTCGGTGCCGCGGCCGCCCGAACACAGCACGCACGTGGACGTGATGGCGGCGGGCTTCACTCCGGGCCTCCGGAGCGCCGCAGCTTCACGATGATCTTCTCCACCTTGAGCACTTGCCGGTCGCAGGGTACGGCGGCGCGCCACGTGAGGGTCGCGCGATTCTCGTCGGGCTCGAGCAGCAGTGTTTCCAGGTTCGCCCAAGGCTCCTGGGCGTGGCCCGCGATACGCACCTCGATGATGGGCCTCACCGTCGGGATGGTGAACCCGATCGGCCCCGTCGAGCTCGCGCCGTGGATCTCGACCGGTTCGTTGCCTTCGAGATAGCGGTCGAACGTCAGCTCCGGCGCGGCGCATTGCAGGAAGCGTGGATCGAAGTCGTCTGGTAGATAGGGAGCGCGGTTCTTCTGCCACGGTGCGTCGTACGTGCCCGCGAACGCGCGGCGCGGCAGCCACGCAGGTGACACGGGCGCGAAGCAGGCCGGCGACGGGGTCTCTCCCAGCGACTGCAGCGGAGCCGAAGGGTCCTCGAGATTGGGCACCGGTTGTCCTTCGAAGTCCTGAACGCTGCGCTTGCCGCGGAAGCCGCAGCCGATGGGATTGCGCTCCTCGGCGAATACGCGGTCTTCGATCTTGTGCACGCCGCCGAAGGCGCGTTCCCAGACCAGCGGGATCGATTGAAACGGAGCAGGCGCCGAAGGCGTGCCGTTATCGCGCCAGGTGCGATCGCCGATCACGCGTACGGTCTTGCGGCGCTCCGCCACCGACACGGTGACGTCGGTCTCTGTCGTCGCGGCGCCATTCGGACCCCAGGCGTGGCCGATGAGCAGCACGTCGGTACCGGGCTTGCCGATGTGCATGTCGGAGACCTGCTTGAGGCTCGAGCTCAGCGGGTCCTCGTAGTACTCGTCGGAAATCGTCACCGGTAGTTGGGCGGCCGCCAGGCCGATGCGCGGCCGCAGGTTCACCGTCGCCTTGACCACGACGTATAGCGTGTCGATGGCGTGGCGATCGGGGAACACCGCGATGCTCGGTGCGAAAGGAGTCTGGTTTTCGAGCTGGAGCATGGATCAGGCCGCCGTGGAAGTGCTCAGGCGTGTCTGCCCGGACACGATCATGTTCTTTTGCACCGGCGCGGAGGCGCGCGGTTCCACGTCGAAGCGTCCCTCTGAGCGCACGAACATCTCGAAGATGTGATCCGGGCGGCGCAGCATCGGGCCATACACGATGGCGAACAGCATCGACTGTCCGTCGTGCGGCATGCCGCGCAGATAGCGGCGACCGCGCTGGAAGCGCGGCGAAGCCTGTGCCCAGTGCTGGCGCACCAGATGCGCATCGGGCAGCGGCCAGAGCTCTTCGGGACGCGGCACGAGATTGGCGTCCAGGTCCTCCTCGCCGAAAGAGGGCATCGGCGGATCTTCGGGTTCGGGCGCGGCGAGATTGTCGCGCTCGATGTCCGCGCCCGTGATCGTGCAATAGGCTTCGCCCCCCATGCGCGCGAGTTTCGGATTCTTCATTGCCAGCAGGCACACGTCGACGGCTTCCGTCGTGCCGATGTGCCCCAGCGACCAGAGGGCGGCGCGCTGCAGGCTCGCATCGGTGACCGAGTCGAGGATGAGCCGGTGCTCTGCCGCGGCGCCGAGCATCGCGACCATCGGCAGCAATCGGCTGGTCTCCGTGCGCGGCTGACGAACGTATTCGAGTGCCGCCGCCCACGCGTTCGGCACGCGCCGGCTGATGCCGCTCTCTATCGCCGCGGCGCGCACCGCGGCATGTTCGTGTTTGAGTCCGGTGGCGACCCAGCCACCCACATATTCAGGTGGCAGATGGCGCGCCGCGCGCATCACTTCCACTTGCAGTGAGGTCACTCGCGATTCGAACGCGGTTGCGAGCTCAGGGCCGAGTGTCGCGCGGCGAAATGCTTTCAGCCGGCACAACGCGGCGCTGTGCTCCGGACCACCGCTCGCCAGCACTTTGTTGACCGGCGCGAAGCTGCCATCGAGGTTCGCGACCTCGATGCCACGCATGCATGCGGCGAGCTGCGGCCCTGCTGCGTCGCGCACCGCGTCCGCCAGCAAATGGCGCGCATTGCGCGTCGGCGCAGTCGCGAGCGCGCTCGCGACTGCTGTTTGCCGGAATGAATTGTCGGAAGCCATTGCGCCCGCGAGCACGGACTCGAACATCCCGTCGCCTGCGATGCGGACGCCGTCGAGCGAGCCGTTCAGGCGATCTTCGGTCCAGGTCCAGACGTCATCGAGATTGCGGCTGGCGCTGGCGAGGTCCTGCTCCCAGCGTTGCCAAAGGAAAGCGGCCTCATCGACGCTCTCGTCGATCAGGTCCGGCAGCGGATCGATACTGGGTTTTGAAGTAGACATGGCGCGCGAAGCGATTCTTCAGTTGATGCGCACCTGTCCCCCTTTGATCCGGTTGGTGCCTTCGGATTGGGTTTCGACGTACGTGCCTTTGATCACCACACGGCCGTTACGGCGCAGAGTGATGGACGCGCTGCCGCATTCGAGGACGATTTCATCCTTGCCGACGACTCGAACGCGCTTGCCGTCCACGTCGGCTTCGACAACGGTCGGCGCAGCCGAACGCTTGGTGACTTTGCCTTCCACGAAGCCCACGATGATCGGCCGAGCCGGGTCTCCGCCTTCCATGAGCATCAGGGTTGGCTGGGCAACCTGGATGGCTTGCTCGATCTGCTCCACCGTGACCGCCACCGCGAGGCGCGCGCGCACCGGGCGTGGCTCTCCGAAAACCCATACCGTGACGACGCCTTCATCGTCGATGGACATGATTCTTCCGATCCGCGCGGCCCGTGCCAGGTCTTCCTGACCGGCCGGCTGGTTCAGGTGCGCAAACTGGGCTTCCTTCCGTTTCATGCTGTGGCCTCTGACTCTTTTCGGGTTGGGCGATTGGCCTTTGAGGCATTCAATAACACCCCCCAAGGGGCGTCAATGCGATGCTGCCATTATGTTGGCCTGACGTTTCAAGGGGTCTAACAGCGTCACGATTTCGCCTGCAGAAAACAGCCTAAGCCGTAGGGCTCATTGGAGGTTTAAGCCCCGGGACGGTACAGTACGGACGATTCACCGCGAACCGACGAGCCCATCAGGAGCATGCAAGTCACTCTCGAAGTGGTCAGCCAGAACGGCGAGGGCCTGGGCGCATCGCGACGTCGGGTTTTCGACGAGCAGGGCGGCAAGATTGGCCGCGCCCCGGAATGCGAGTGGGTGCTTCCGAATCCGTACATATCGCGCCATCACGCCACCGTGCGGTTCATCGCCGGCTCGTTTTATATAGAAAGCGTCGGCGAGAACGGCATCAGCGTGAACGCGGCATCCCCGGTGCTGGGGCCGATGGAACGCCAAGTGCTGAAGTCGGGCGACAAGATTTTCCTGGACGAGTACGAGATCGGCGTCGTCGTGGTGGGCGCGCAGATGCAGCCGCGCTACGACGCCGCGCCGCAGATGGGCAACTTGGGCATGCCCATGGACGGCGGAGATCTCGATTCGCTGCTCGGCGCGCCGCGGGGGTCCAATAGTCCCATCATGGGCAGCGATCCGTTCGAGGCCGATGAGCTGGATCCATTGAAACAGCTGCCCGGCGGCCGGCCGGCCCGGCCCGCGGTCGATCCCAATCAGAACATGCAGTGGACGCACACCTCGGGACTGTCGGATCACTTCACGCCGCCCTCGCAGGTGGCGCCCGCGGTCGCCTCCGGCGGCAATGCAATACCCGCCGACTGGGACAAGACGCGCTGGAACTTGCCGGCCTCGACCCCCCAGCCTGCGGCGCAGCCACCTCCGGCGCCACGGGTGCCGCAACCGCGCGCCGCGGTTGCCGCGCCACAGCCTGCGCCGTTACGCCAGGCGCTGCCGCCGGCTGCGGCGCCGCCCGCGGCGGCGCCCGCCTGGCCTATTGCCGCGCCGGCCGCGCCGGCCGCGCAAGCTGCGTCACCCGCGGCAGCGCCGTCCGCCAGCGGAGGAAACTTCGATGTCGACAGCTTCCTGCGCGGCGCCGGCATCGATCCGGGCTCAGTTCCGCCCGAGACCGCGCAGTTGCTCGGCCAGATTTTGCGGCTCGTGGTCCAGGGCACCATCGACGTGCTTCGCGCGCGCGCCGAGATCAAGAACGAATTCCGTCTGCAGGTGACGCGGCTCAAGGGTTCGGAGAACAATCCGCTCAAGTTCTCGGTCAACGCGGACGACGCGATGGCCTCGTTGTTGAGCCGGCGCAATCCCGCCTATCTGCAGCCGCTCGAAGCATTTCAGGATGCGTTCGATGACATCCGCAATCACCAGCTTGCGATGCTCGCGGGCATGCGGGCGGGTTTCAACGGAGTCCTCGATAGTCTGGATGCCGCCACGCTGCAGGAGCAGTTCGACAAGCAGATCAAGCGCGGCGGATTGCTGAGCATTGCGTCAAAGTCACGCTATTGGGATCTGTTCGAGGAATACTGCCGGGAGCTGGGCACGGATCGCGAGTCGACTTTTTGCCGGCTGTTCGGTGAAGAATTCGGCACGGCATACGAAACTCAGCTGGATAAGCTAAAGAGAGGTCGCGACCGCAAGCGATAGATCGCGCGGCGCGCGCCGCGCGCCGCATTCACACTTACATTCGAGTGAGCCGCCGCATCTGCGGATGGGCACGCAACAGGGGAAGGCGACATGAGAGCGCAGACGATTCGTGTGCTGGTTGGACTGCTGGTCGTGGCGATCGTGAGCGGTTGTGCGGCGGCACCGCCGAAACCGGCCGAGGCCAAGATGTGGCTCGTCGCAACTCCCGACGTGAATCCCGACGGCAAGGGGCGTCCATCGCCCATCGTCGTGCGTATCTATCAGCTCAAGACCGAAGCGGAATTCGCGAAGGCGGACTTTTTCGCCATTTACGATCGCGAGAAAGAAGTGCTCGGACCCAGCCTGATCTCGCGCGAGGAGTACACGCTCGCGCCCGGCGACAACCAGGAGCTCAAGTTCGAAGTGGCGCGTGATTCGCGCTTCCTCGCAGTGCTCGCCGCCTATCGCGATCCGTCCGCGCACTGGCGCGCGCTGTCGCCGGCGCCGGAGAAGGGCCTCGCCGATCTCGTCAAGAAAGACCGTCTCACGATCACGCTCGGCAAGAACGCCGTGTCGCTCGCCATCAAAGACTGATAACCCGGAAGTACAGGACTCATGTCGGACAGCAATCGCGTGATCTGGTCGGAAGGGTTGTTCCTTCGGCCCCAGCATTTTCAGCAGCAGGAGCGCTTCCTCGAGGCCTATATCGAGGGCCGCACCGCGGCGCTTCATACCAACTCCTGGGGCTTTACGGAGCTGGAGATCGAGCGCGATCTGCTCGCCATCGGCAAGCTCGGCCTGCGCCGCGCGCGCGGTGTGTTTCCAGATGGCACTCCGTTTTCCATTCCGGACAACGACTCCGCGCCGACGCCGCTCGAGGTGACGCAACAGACGCGCGACCAGACGATCTTCCTCGCGCTGCCGATACGCAAGGCAGGCGCAACCCAGGTGGACCGTGGCCTCGGCGCCGCGGGCATCACGCGCTTTCGAGCCCGGGACTTCGACGCACGCGACGTCACCAGCGACAGCGGTGTCGCGGCCGAACTCGAAGTGGCCGAGCTGAAGGCGCGGCTGCTCACGCAGAACGAGCCCGGTGAGGATTTCGCGCGCATTCCCGTCGCGCAGGTCATCGAGTGCCGCGCGGACAAACAAGTGGTGCTCGACGATCGCTTCATTCCGACGGTGCTGCGCGCGAACGCGGCGGCACGGCTCGCCACGTTCCTGCAGGAGATGCAGGGGCTGCTGCATCAGCGTGCCGAAGCGCTCGCCGCGCGCGCGGTGGCGACCGGCCGCGGTGGTGCCGCGGAGATCGCGGATTTCCTGATGTTGCAGGCGGTCAATCGTTACGAGCCGCTGGTTGCGCACTACGCCACCACCGGCATCTGTCATCCCGAGGACCTGTTCTGCCTCGCGCTGCAGATCACTGGCGAGCTGTCGACTCTGACCGCGACCTCGCGCCGGCCGCCGCAGTTCCCGTCCTATCGTCACGATGCGTTGCGCGCGAGCTTCGAGCCCGTCATCAACGCGCTGCGCGCCTGCCTGAACGTGGTGCTCGAATCGAACGCGACGCCGATCCCGCTGGCGCAGAAGAAGTACGGCATAAGCGTCGCAACGGTGGCGGACAAGACTCTGTTCGACACCGCGAGCTTCGTGATCGCGGCGCGCGCGGATATCGCGCAGGAAGACTTCCGACGCCGTTTCCCCGCGCAGCTCAAGATCGGCACCGTCGAGAAGATCCGCGATCTCGTGATGCTGCAATTGCCGGGCATCGGCCTGCAGCCGATGGCGGTCGCGCCGCGACAGATTCCGTATCACGCCGGTTTCGTCTATTTCGAGCTCGACAAGTCCAACGAACTGTGGCGCGCGCTCAAGACCTCCGGCGGAGTCGCGTTTCACCAGGCCGGGGAATTTCCCGGTCTGGCGATGGAGTTCTGGGCCATTCGCAGTTGAAGAGTGGGTAGTTGAAGAACGGGTAGTTGAAACCGGGAAGCCGGGGCACTGGAAGCTGACTCATGAGCAACAACAACAGCGACGATCCGTTCGCGCCGAGCGACGCCACGATCCTGCGGCCGCGGCCCGGGGCGCGGCGGCCGAGTCCGGCGCCCGCTGCGGGTGGCGCACCCGCCGCCGCGCCGCCGCCACCCCCTGGCTTCCAGGCGCCGCCGCCTAGCTATCAACCGACGCCGCCGATGCCGCAGCGCACGTCCGGCGCGCCCGCGCCCGCCGCGGGCGGCGCGCCCGGCTTCAATGAATTTCTGCTCACCGGCATCAATCCGCTGGTGCAGGCGGCGATTCCGCTGCTGATACTGGCGGGTCGCCTGCGCGGCCAGGTCGCGCAGGCCGACGTCGAGGCGTTGCGGCGCCAGACCATTCAAGAGGTGCGCTCGTTCGAGGAGCGCGCCCGACAGGCGGGCATCGCGGCCGAGGACACCATGGCGGCGCGTTACGCGCTGTGTACGGTCATCGACGAGGCGGTGCTCAACACGCCCTGGGGATCGCAGAGCGGCTGGTCGTCGCAGTCGTTGCTCGTGACGTTCCATCGCGAGGCGTTCGGCGGTGAGAAGTTCTTCCAGATCCTCGAACGCGTCTCCTCGGAGGCGGGGCGTTATCTCTCGCTGCTCGAGCTGCTCTATCTTTGTCTCGCGCTCGGGTTCGAAGGCCGATATCGCCTCGACGACCGCGGCCAGGCGCAGCTCGCGGATGTCCGGCTCGATCTATTCCGCCGCATCCAGTCGTTGCGCGGCGCGGTCTCGAACGATTTGTCGCCGCGCTGGCAGGGCGTGCAGGACAAACGCAACGGCATCATCCGGCTGGTGCCGCTGTGGGTGGTCGCCACGGTCTGTGTCGCGTTGCTGGTGATCACGGTGATCGTCCTGAATGCGCGGCTGAGCTCGCGCACCGAGCCCGTGAACACCAGGCTGGCGAAGATCGGCAACCAGGATGTGATGGCCGTGGCGGCGTCGCCGCCGCCGGCGCAGCCGCTGGGTCTCAGCGATTTCCTCGCGGAGCAGATCTCCGCGAAGCTCGTCAGCGTGCAGGAGCACGACGCGGGCGCGGTGGTCATCATCACCGTGCCGAATTTGTTCGGCTCGGGTACCGCCACATTGAATCCGAAATACGAGGCGCTGGTGCACAAGGTCGCGCAGGCACTGGCGCGCCTGCCGGGGCAGATCACCGTAGTCGGCCACACCGACAATCAGGGCATCCGCTCGTTTCAGTTCAAGGACAACTTCGAGCTCTCACGCGCGCGCGCCGAGAACGTGGTCGACCTCATGAGTCTGGATCTTGGCAATGCCGCGCGTCTCGACTCGCGCGGACTCGGTCCGTCTCAGCCGCGCTATACGCCGGAAGGCGAGCCCGAGAATCAGGCGCGCAATCGGCGCGTCGAAATCGTCTATCGCCGCGGGAGCTGACGCAGATGCTCGCATTTCTCAAGAGCCGGTCGTTCCTGGTGCTCGTCGGGCTCCTCATCCTCGCGCTGCTGATCTGGTTCGCGGGACCGTACTTCGCGTTCGCCGACTACCATCCGCTGGAGTCGGTGCTGGCGCGCGTGTTCGCGATCTTCCTCGTGTTCGCGATCTGGGGCGTCTTGCTGCTGCTCAAGGCGCTGAAGTCGAATCGCGCCAGCAGCAAGCTGGCGACCGAAGTCGCGGGTCAGGAAGGCGGCGGCAAGGGCGGCGCGGACGCGGCGCAGTTGCGCAAGCGCTTCGAAGAGGCCATCGGTGCGCTGAAGAAATCGCGCACGCGTGGCGCGAAGAATCTCTACGACCTGCCGTGGTACATCATCATCGGCCCGCCGGGTTCGGGCAAGACCACCGCGCTGGTCAACTCCGGTCTCAATTTCCCGCTGGCACAGAAGTTCGGCAAAGAAGCGCTGCGCGGCGTCGGCGGCACGCGCAACTGCGACTGGTGGTTCACGGATGAGGCCATCCTGCTCGACACCGCGGGCCGCTACACCACGCAGGATTCGAACGAAAGCGCGGATGCGGCCGGCTGGACTTCCTTCCTGCAGCTGCTGCGCAAATACCGCAGCCGCCAGCCGATCAACGGCGTGCTGGTCGCCATCAGCGCCTCCGATCTGCTGACGCTGAATGCGCAGGAGCGCGAGAAGCACGTCGTCGCGATCCGCGAGCGCCTCGAAGAACTCAATCGTCATCTCAAGATCTCTGCGCCGGTGTACTTCCTCGTGACGAAGTGCGACCTCATCGCCGGGTTCTCCGAGTTCTTCGACGATTTCAACACCGAGCAGCGCGCGCAGGTCTGGGGCACCACGTTCCCGATCGAGGCATCCGAGTCCGGCAAGGCGGTCGAATCCTTCAACGTGGAATTCGACGCACTGATGGAGAGGCTGCAGAGCCGCGTGCTCACGCGCATCGAGGCGGACCGCGACACGCGCCGCCGCGCTTCGATGCTGGCATTCCCGCAGCAGACCGCGATGCTGAAGCCGCTGCTCGGCGACCTGCTGACAAAAGTGTTCGGTGCCTCCGGCTTCGACAGCAAGGTATTGCTGCGCGGTGTTTATTTCACCAGCGGCACGCAGGAAGGCACGCCGATCGACCGCATGCTCGGCGCCATCGCACGTTCGTTCGGTTTCACTTCGGCGGTGAGCAGCGCCGCGCCGGGACAGGGCAAGTCCTATTTCCTCCAGCGGCTGCTCAAGAACGTCATCTTCTCGGAATCGGGTCTCGCCGGGATCAACCGCCGGCTGCAGATCCAGAAGATCTTCATGCAGTCGGCCGCATACATCGCCTGCCTGGTGGTGCTGGTGCTCGGCATGATCGCTCTGTTCGTGAGTTTCAGCCGCAATTCGAGCCACGTCGCGGAAGTGCAGAAGGCGGCGGAGTCGCTCGATGAATTCGCGCCGGCGCGCGGCGAGGCGGCACCGGTCGAGACATTCCTGCCGCACCTGGGTGCGCTGCGCAGCGTGGTCGGAACCGCGGGCAAGTACCAGGAAGATGTTCCGTGGTCGATGCGCTTCGGTTTATACCGCGGTAGTTCGTTGACGGAGGCCGCCGAGGATGCGTACGTGCGCGAGCTCAACGGCATCCTCGTGCCACTGCTCGCGCGGCAGCTGGAGGAGCGGCTGCGCGGCACCGCCGACGCGCCGGACCGCCTGTACGAGTACCTCAAGGGGTATCTCATGCTCGGCGATGCATCGCATCGCGACCTGGGGCATCTCAAGGCGCTCTCCGGTCTGGTGTTCGGCCAGGTCCTCAGCCGCGATCCCCAGGCGCGCGAGGAAGTGGAGCGCCACTTCGATGTGCTGCTCGCGGACGACGATCGCATCCACGGCTCGGTGGTGAACAAGGACGCCGTCGACCAGGCGCGTTACTCGCTGCGCACCGCGTCGCTGCCGGTGCTCATGTACAGCCGGCTCAAGCTGACCCATCGGGACGACGAGAAGGAGTCGATCCGGCTCGGCGTCGAGCTCGGCGCGGGCGCGGAATCCGCACTGTCGCGCAAGAGCGGCGAGAAGTTAGGTGCCACCATCCCGGCCATCTACACGCGCGGCGTTTTCCAGGACGTCAACCGCAGCGGCAAGTACGGTGTGGTCAAAGATTTTGCGGAAGACCAGTGGGTGTTCGGCGAGAAGGTCTTCGAGCTCTCGGAATCGGGGCGGTACGCCTTCGACGTCATGCGGGTCTACGAGCAGGATTACATCGCGTTCTGGGACCGCCAGATCGCGGATGTGCAGATTCTGCCCACGTCGAACCCGCAGGAGCTCACCGACGTGCTCGGCATTCTCGCGAGCCCGTCGTCGCCACTGAAGCGCTTCTTCGAGATCGTTGCCGACAACACCAACCTTTTGAAGGTGGACCCGCAAACGACGGATGCGCTCGACAAGGCCTCGGACAAGCTGGCGAAGCAGGGCGCCGACAAGCTCGCGCAGACGCTCGACATCAAGGAGCCCGCGGGCGCGGCGAAGCCGGGCGCCGCGTCCACCGCGCACTTCGAAGCGATCCGCAAGCTGGTCGAAGGCCCGCCCGGCGGTTCGCAGCTCGACCGCGTACAGGGCGTGCTGCGCGAGATGCATACCAAGCTGAAGTCGACCGGCACGGCCGTCGGTGATACCAACCCGCTCGACATCCTCGCCGGTGGCGGCACCAACACGCTGGATGCCATCCGGCTCGAAGCCAAACAACTTCCGCCGCCGCTCGGCGAGATGATGGAGAAGATCGGCGGACAGAGCGAAGGCGTGGTCGAAGTGGCGGCGCGCGACGAGCTCGTGCAGCGCTACAACCAACTGGTGTTGCGTCAGTGCCGCGAGCTCATCGAAAACCGCTATCCGTTCGCGCGTGGCAGCGTCGACGTGCCGCTCGGGGACTTCGGCCAGGTGTTCGGTGGCGGCGGCATCTTCGACACCTTTTTCCGCGACAACCTGAAGTCGCTGGTCGACACCACGCGCCAGCCGTGGAAATGGCGCGATGGTGCGCCGTCCGGATCGGCGGCGATGCTGCGGCAGTTCCAGCTGGTCGAACGCATCCGCGAGGTGTATTTCCGCCCGGGCAGCCAGACTCCCGAGGTGCGCTTCAACATCGCCCCGAGCACGCTGGACGAATCCGTGGTCCGTTTCGCTATGGACGTCGACGGCCAGCTGTTCGAATACCGGCACGGCCCGCAGCAGAGCCGCTCCATCATCTGGCCCGGTAACAACGGCGTAGGCCAGGCGTCCGTGACTTTCGAGGACCGCGCCGGCACCGGCCCGTCGCTGCGCTACAAGGGACCGTGGGCGCTGTTTCGACTGCTGGATCAGGCAAAGATGCAGCGCGTGTCCGACACCGCGTTCTCCTTCTCGTTCGTGGTCGATGGCCGCAATGTGGAAATCGACATCGAAGCGAACTCCGTGCGCAATCCGTTCGGGCGCACGGACCTGCAGCGCTTCCGCTGTGCGATGTGAGCGATGAGCGCGCAATTTCCACCAGGTTTTTTTGGAAAGTTGCCGTGCAACGGCGACTTCATCCAACACAACGTCTCGCAGGAATGGCTGGACGTCTGGGATCACTGGCAGCAGTCCTGCATCTTCGAGAGCCGCGGCGCGCTGCAGGGGGAGTGGCTGGATGCCTATCTAGCCGGCCCGATCTGGCGCTTCGTGCTGAGCGAGGGCGCCTGTGGCAGCGGCGCGTATGCGGGCATCATCGTACCGAGCGTGGACCGCGTCGGACGTTATTTTCCCCTGACTCTCGTGCGCCAGCTCGACTCGGGCTGGAACCCGCTCGATGTCGCGGTGTGCTGGCCCGCGTGGTTCGAGGCGCTCGAGCAGGTCGCCTGCGGCGCGCTCGATCAGCACGACCTGCGGCTCGACGATTTCATCGGGCAGATCAACCGCATCGAGGATCCTCTGGCGCTCGCCGTGCCCACACACATCGGCAGCGAGCTGTTCCAGAACGCGGGTTTTCCGTCCGCGAGCGCGCAATGGCAGATCGGCCTGCAGTCCGCGGATCACCTGCAGCTCGATCTCGCGGTGCTCGCATATCGAGAAATCTACCGTCAGCTGCGGCCCGTCACGTTGTGGTGGACCTCGGGTGCGTCGCGCGTTCAGCCGTCGTGGTTGCTGTCGCGCGGACTTCCCGCGCCGCGCAGTTTCGCGGCGATGCTCGATGGAAAGTGGCGCGGTACCGACTGGGTGCAGGCAAACCCGTCCGCAATGACGTCCAGCGCGGCGCCAATGGCCGCGGCGCAGGCGGCGCCCATGTTCGTCGCGCCCCCGTCCCACCTGGCCGCGCCTGGCGCGCCGCTGTTCACAGCGCCGCCGCCGCCCATGCCTATCTACTCGGATCCGGTGGCTCCCGCTGCGCATGCGGCGCCCGCTTTCTCACAGTCGCTGGATGCGCGCACGCGTCTGCCGACGAACAGGCCCTCGGACGTGGAGGGCAACCTCGCCGCGTTCGTGGTCCGCCCGGAGATCGGACTCTGGGCCGTCATCGCGCCGAATGGCGATACGCCCGTCAACGCCACGCGCAGCGTCGCCGACGCCTTGCAGGACGTCGGCCCCGCCGCGACGCTCACCTTGCTGGCCGAGAGCGTGCGGCAGATCCTGTTGCGCGTCAGCCAGCGGCTGGCGGAGGAGTCGGCGCGCAATCCGCTCAAGCCGGTCGGTCTCGCGAACGTGCTCGCGATGGTGAAATCCGAGGCCGAATGCGCGTACATCAGCGCGGGCGACGCGCAGGTGTTGCGCGTTCGCGATGGCATCACGCTGCCGATGATCAGCGACCCGGGCGCCGCCGCGCATTCGCGCGCGGACCTTATCTCGCTGATTGCTTCGGCGCCCTCGGGCACGCCGGATCCCTGCGGCTCGAGCGATCTCGATCACCTGCCCGTGGTCTACGACCGCGCGGCGGCGGGCGACATCTGGCTGCTCGGCGGCAGTCGCGACGCGTCGAATGCGGCCACCGCCGTGTTCAGCAGCGGCGCAGACGCCGGCGCGTCGATGGATCGCGTCGTGCGCGAGTTTTCCGCCGCGATTGGACGTCCACCGCCGCTCATGATGGTGGAGGTCGGGCGATGAGGTTTAGAGGGAGCATCGCGCACCCATGCTTTT
The DNA here is from genome assembly GCA_043747875.1 of Pseudomonadota bacterium. Lineage (GTDB taxonomy): Bacteria > Pseudomonadota > Gammaproteobacteria > Steroidobacterales > Steroidobacteraceae > CADEED01. The sequence continues at coordinate 19,067 of JAYTOI010000039.1, forward strand.
GACACTGAGCGTCATCAGCTCGCAAGGCGCCGGCCTCGGCAGCAGCGCGTATCGAGTCTTCGACGCGCAGGGCGGGACCATCGGCAGAGTGGACGCGAATGACTGGGTGTTGCCCGATCCGGCCAAATTCGTGTCGAGCCATCACGCTCGCATTCGCTGCCACAACAACGTGTTCTATCTTCAGGACATCAGCACCAATGGCACGTTTCTCAATTCGACCGATTCACCGGTTTCCAAAACTGATCTGACGGTGCTGGGCGACGGTGACCGCATCCTGATCGGCGACTACGAGATTCTCGTGCAGCTCATCGACGACGGTTCGGCCGCGGCTCCCGAGCCAATGCCCATGCCTGCGCCCGCACCTATGCCCGCATCTATGCCCGCATCTATGCCCGCACCTATGCCCGCACCCATGCCCGCACCCATGCCTGCGCTCATGCCGGCTCCAGTGCCGCCGCCGAGCGCCGCGCCGATTGCTGCACCGGTGCGATCGCCGCCGCTGTCGCCGCCGGCCGCCGCCGCGTGGCCGATCTCCGCGCCCGACGCCCCGCTCCTGGGCGACGAAGCGCCCGAGATCGCCGACCCACTGTTGTTGTTAGGAGGCGGCGCTGCGCCGCGCTCGCCCGCTCCACGCGCGGACCTGCTTACGCCGCCGCCGCCGCCGCCGCCGCCGCCGCCGTCGCCGCCGCCGCCGCCGATGCGGCAGGCGCCGGCGCCACTCGTGTCCGCGGCGCCGCTGGTGGTACCGTCCGCACCGCCGATCCCGCCCGAAGCGCCCATCGAATCAGGAGCCATTCCCGACGACTGGCATCTGACAGGCTTCGATTTGCCGTCCGCGCCGCCGCCGGAGCCGGCGCCAGCGCCAGCGCCAGCGCCAGCGCCGTTACCTGCACCGCCCCCGATGTCCGTGCCCCTGCCCGTGTCCGCGCCGCGGCCGCGCGCACCAGAACGCAGCGTCGCGGCGGAAACACCCGCGCCGCCGCCGCGCCAGCCGGCTCCCGCGCCACACACCCTTGCGGCCACGCTGCCTCCCGGTCCACGGGCGGCGCCGACCGCCGCTCCGGTGCGTCCTTCCGCGCCCGGCGCCATGGACGAGCGGTTCGTCGCGTTGTTCAACGGTCTCGGCGTCGATGCCGACCGCGTGAGCCCGGAGACTTTTGCCGAGCTCGGCGAGATCATCCGCATCGTGGTGCAGGGCTTGATCGACGTGCTGCAGTCGCGCACTGAAGTGAAGAACAACTTCCGCGTCCCGATGACGACGATGCGGCCGGTGGAAAACAACCCGTTGAAGTTTTCACTGAACGTCGACGACGCCATCCACAATCTGTTCGTGAAACGGAACCCGGGATATCTTCAACCCGTGGACGCCTTTCGCGAAGGATTCCGCGACGTGGCGTTTCACCAGGTGGCGATGCTGACCGGGATTCGCTCGGCCTTCAATTCGCTGTATGCGCGCTTTGACCCCACGGGGCTGGAAGAGACCTATGAGCGCAAACTCAAGCGGTCGCTGCTGCTCGGAGTGGCGAACAAGCTCAAGTACTGGGATTTGTACTGTGAGCAGTTCGAGGAGTACGACAAGGACGCGGAGTCCACTTTTCAGAGTCTGTTTGGCGAAGATTTCGCCAAAGCCTATTTCGAGCAGCTCCAGAAGCTCGCGACTACCGCTCGGGCGCGCAAGCGATAGCGGCCGACGATGCGCGCGCACTGGCCCGCGTAGGGAGGCGCGACTATGATCGACACGCAGCGGGCGACGAGAACAAAGAACACGGTGGCCATGACATCCGTACCCAGGGAAATACGCGCACCGTTCACGTGGCGTTCGGCAGCGATGACGTCGCAGGGAAACGTTCGCGACCACAATGAGGACGCCATCCTCGACAATCCCGACATCGGGCTCTGGTGCGTGGCCGACGGCATGGGCGGGCATCTCGGCGGCGACGTGGCGAGCGGCATGATCGTCGAGTCGTTGCAGCAGGCGTCGCGAGCGCAGAGTTTCAGCGGCTTCGTCGACGAAGTCGACGACCGCCTGCGCGCCGTGAACAGCTCGTTGTTCGCGCGCTCGCACAATGGCGAAACCGGCGTCAGCGGCAGCACCGTGGCGGTGCTGCTCACCTGGGGGCGCTACTGCATCACGGCCTGGGCCGGCGACAGCCGCGTGTATCGCTATCGCGACGGCGCGCTCAAGCAGATCTCGCGCGATCACAGCGAAGCCCAGGAGTTGCTGGACGATGGCACGCTCACGCCCGACGCCAACGACGCGCGCCTGCAATCGAACATCATCACGCGCGCCGTCGGCGGCCTCGAAGAACTGACCCTCGATCTGGAGTTGCGCGAGCTGCGCGACAAGGACCGCTTCCTGATCTGCAGCGACGGCCTGTATCGCGAAGTCAGCGAAAGCGACATGGTGCGGCACATGGCCAAGCCCGAACCGCGCCAGGCGTGCGAAGGATTGTTGAACCAGGCGCTGGCCGGAACGTGCTCCGACAATGTGTCGGTCGTCGTGGTTCATTTCTTCGGATCGGCCGCGCGCGGTCCGGTGAAGGTCTGAGGCGGAAGCGTGATAGTTAGTCGCGCCACCGGATCCGCATGAACGAATTCCGCGCCGCACTCGAGGCGTATCTCGGCGGACGCACGGACCTCGACTCGCTGGCGGGCACGCTGCGGTCGAGCCTGCAGCGCCAGCCTCATCTCGCCGCCGCGCACAGCGCGATCATCGAAGCGATGTTCCGCTCTCAGCGCCTGACGGCGCCGGCGCGTGACTCGCTGCACAAGGTCGTGCAGAGCGTGGGGCAAGCCGCGCCGCCGGTGCCGCCGCCTGCCGCGCCGACGCCACCATCCGTGGAGTCGGCCGACAAGACTCATTTCCGCGCGCCGCCGCCGCCCACGGCTCTGTCTCCCCCGACCCCGCCCTCGATGGATTCCGCGGACAAGACGCATTTCCGCGCTCCGCCCACGCCGCCGACGCCCCCCACGCCGCCGGCTGCCGAGTCCGCCGACAAGACGCAGTTCCGCATGCCGAAGCCCGGCCCGCCGCGAGCACCGGCGGCACAGACGCCGCCCAATCCACGGCCGGTGCCACCGGCGCCGCCCGTGCCGGCCCCGCCCGTGCCCGCCCCGATCAGCGCCGACAAGACGCAGCTGCGCGCGACCCCTCAAACTACCGGGCGCTCGCCTCCAACGCCCCCGGCCGCAGCGTCGAAGCCGCCCGCGCAAGCTGCCCCCCAAGCCACGAGCCAGAAGCGCGCGCCCGCCGCGCCGGCCAAAGGCGGCTCGCTGTCCGATTTGTTAGGCACGTCGGATGCCGGTGAGCCGCAGGCGGATCCGTCCGCCGGCGCCGTGCCCGCTGCGCCGCCGCCCGCGACCGCCGCGCCGCGCGCCGTGGCCGCTTCGAACACCGGCACGGGCTCGACGACCGGTACCGGCCAACCTACCGGCACGGGTCCGTGGCTCGCGGGCACCGGGCCATCCACCGGGACGGGCCGCCGCACGGGCACGGGTACCGGCACTTCGGCCGGCAGCGCCAGCTCGGGCTGGACCAATCTCGCCGGCGGTGCGAATACCGCGCCGCTGGCGCCGGGCGACACGATCAAGGACCGCTTCGTTCTCGAAGACATCATCGGCAAGGGCGGCATGGGCATCGTGTTCCGTGCGCGCGACTTGCGCTGGGAAGAAGCCCAGGACCGCAACCCGTACGTTGCCGTCAAAGTCTTGAACGAAGACTTCAAGCGCCATCCGGAATCGTTGAAGGCGTTGCAGCGCGAGTCGCGCAAGGCGCAGAACCTCGCGCATCCCAACGTCGTTACCGTCTACCAGTTCGACCGCGATGGCGCGAACGTCTTCATGGTGATGGAGCTGCTCGAGGGCGAGCCGCTGGATCGCTTCATCAAGCAAAGCGACGCCACTGGCTACCCGCCCAAGATTGCGCTCAAGTACACCTCGCACATGGCGCGCGCGCTCGCCTACGCGCACGAGCAGGGCATCGTGCACTCCGACTTCAAGCCGGCCAACGCGTACATCACGCGCGACGGCACTGTGAAGGTTTTCGACTTCGGCATTTCGCGCGCGGCGAAGCGTTCGGACAAGGTCTCCGGCTCGATGACGCTGTTCGATCCGGGCACGCTCGGTGCGTTGACGCCGGCCTACGCGAGCTGCGAGATGATCGAGGGTGAGGAGCCGGATCCGCGCGACGACATCTACGCGCTGGCGTGCACTTTTTACGAGCTCTTGACCGGCAAGCATCCGTTCGGCAAGCAATCGGCCGTGCAGGCGCGCGATGCGAAGATGACCCCGGCACCGGTGCCCGGACTTTCGCGCGCGCAGTGGCGGGGCCTGCAGCGCGGCCTCTCGTTCAGCCGCGAGCAGCGCTCGCCTTCCGTGATGCAGTTCCTCAACGATGTCAGCCCCCGTCGCAGCTCGCCGGTGCGCTGGATCGCCATTGGCGCCGCGGTGGTGGTGGTCGGCGTCATCGTGGCGGTGTTCATGCCTGGCTATCTGGAAAAGCGCCGCCTGCAGGGCATCGCGCAGGTATTCCGCGGCGGCAACGATCAGGCGGTTCCGGAGGCGCTCGAGCGTATGGGCGCGTTGACGCCGGCGCAGCGCGGCACGCTGCTGACCGACCAGACGGCGCGCGACGGACTGCTGTCGTACTTCGAACGGCAGATCGATGCCGCCACCGACGAGTCGAAGCAGAAATACGAGTACGTCAAAGCATTCGCACTGCTCAAGCAGGCGCAGACCATCTTCACCGACTCCTCGCGCGTCGAGGCCAAGAACAAGGCGCTGGAGGATCGGCAGAACGATCTCATCAATCGTCTCAGCCGCCGCTTCGACGACGCGCTCGCGCGCGGCTACCTGATCGACAAGCAGAACTCCGAGAACGCTTCGCGCGTGCTCGCCGTGCTGGTGCAGGTGCAGCCCAACCATCCGCTGCTCACCGACAAGCGGCTGGTGATCGCGTACGTCGAACAGGCCGGCGCCGCGCTCGATCGATCCAACATGGAGCTCGCCAACGCGCTCATCGCGGGCGGTCTGAAGCTCGCCCCACAGGATCCCGGCCTCAAAGATCTCAATGACCGTTCGCTCACGGCCGCCACTGGTCAGCAGGTGGCACAGCGCGTGAGCTCGCTGCGCGCGGACATCGACACCACGCTCGGCACGTCGCCGTCGCTCGATTCATTCGATCGCAAGCGCGCGGAGCTCATCGAGCTGCGCAGCGCGGCGCCCGAAGACTCCGGACTGGCGCGCTGGCAGAACCTGTTGCAGTCGCAACTCGATCGCCGGCTGAACGAATTGACCAACAAGCGTTCGTTCACCGACGCGGAGACGCTGCTCGCGAAATACGCCGAGCTCGCGAGCGCGGCGTACGTCGCCGACCGTCGCGACAACCTGACCGAAGCGCGCAAGGGTTTCACGGAGCGTCTCGCGCGGCTCTCGGACTCGCTGCAGGCCGCGATCATCGCCGGGCGCCTCGCGCCGCCGGCGGCCGACAATGCGAAGAGCATCTATCTAGTGCTCGAGCGCAGCGGTGCCGACGCCGAGCAGCTCTCCGCGGCGCGCGATCAGATCGCGACCGCGTTCGTGCGCCAGGCGCGCGAGCTGCGCAGCCGCGGCGCGTTCGAGGACGCGCGCAAGCGGGTCGCGACGGGTCTCGAGGTCGGTCCGGGCGTCGCGGTTGCGGTGATTCTTCGCGAGGAGAGCCAGGAAATCGACGACGCGGAGAAACTGGCGCGCGCCACGGCGGATCAGCGGGTGCGAACGCAAATGGCCGAGCAGCGCACGAAAGAAGACAACGCCTCCAAGGCGCAGCTCGCGACCGCGCTGCGCGTACCGCATCAGACCATCGAGTCCGCGCGCTCCGCGTTGCAGCTTGCCGAGAAGCTGCAGAACCGCAATGTTTCCGACCCGCTGGTCGCGGGTGCGCGTCGCGAGATCCAGAATCAGTTGCTCGCGGAGATCCGCGCCACCAGCGACAAGTCCGGCCCGGACGCCGCGATCCGCTTCGCGGAGCAGGCCAGCGCACTGATGCCCGAGGCGACCGCGCTCAGCGCGCAGCTCGTGGAGCTGCGCAAAGCCAGCACCAACCTGCAGGCACAGACACGCTCGGCGGCGATCTCGGGCATCAGGACCGAGATCGACACGCTGCTCAAGACGCCGAAGCTCGACGAGAAGTGGTGGCGCGACGTGAATGCGCAGTTGCGCCGCCTGGCGGCTTATCTGCCGGACTCCGATCCGTACGTGATCACCGTGAAGCGCAATGTGTCGAACTCGTACATCGCCGCGGCACGCAAGAGCCGCGACGCGAAGTCGCTCAGCGAAGCCGAGCGTTTGCTGGAGCGCGCCGCACAGCTCTCGCCTGCGCATCCGGACCTGGCGAACGAACGCAAGCTGGTCGCCGACGCGCGCGCGCAGCAGGACCGGGTGGCGCAGCAGACCAAGGCCGCGGCGGACACCGACGCGTTCAAGCAACGTCTGCGCGACCAGGCGAAGGCCGATGACATCGAATTCCTCGTGACGCTCCGGCAGCTCAAGCAGACGCTGCCCGAGAGCGACACGTTCCTGCGCTATGACGCGCCGATGCTGATCGCGGAATCGTACATGCGGCTCGCCACGAAGGCGGCGCGCCGCGGCTCGTATGAAGAGGCCGTGACGCTCCTCGATCGTGGCCTCGAGAACGCTTCGGGGCTCGTGAATCTGCGCAACATGCGCGATCGCTTCGCGCGACTCATCGCGCTCAACGAGCAGATCCTGACCGGCACCGAAATCTCGGTGCGGGACTTCCGCGCCGGACTCGACGCGATCGCCAAGAGCGATCCGACGCTGCATCCCGACGTGCAGAAGCGATTCAAGGCAGCGTTCGACGCACGCGTGCGCACGGAAAAGAGCCGCAACCCCGCGCTCGCCGCGACTTTCGAGTCCGCCGGAGCGCAGTTGTTCGGTGCTGAGCCGCGCACCACGGCCACGCGGCCGGCGGTTACGGGAAATCCTCCAGTCGCAACGCCGCCCGCGACCAACCCGCCGCCGACGGTCACCGTCGTCGAGCCGCCCCCACCCGCCACCGCCCAGGCCACGCCGGTTGCTGCGGGTCCGGCCAAGCCTTGCCGCGTCGAGTTCCAGGGTTCGGGCCGGCGCGCACAGGCCGTGTGCTACGACAGTTTTGCCGCCGGCCGAGGACCCGACATCGTCATCATTCCCGCCGGCGGTACGCTGAACGCTCCGGTGGGCGTGATGCGCTACGAGCTGACGAACGAGGATTACAATTTCTATTGCGCGACCACCGCGCGGTGCAAGTCAGTCAGCGGCGGCGCGCGTCTGCCGATCGTCGCGATCACCGTTGCCGAGGGCGAGCGTTACGCCGCCTGGTTGTCCGAGGCCAGCGGAAAGGTCTATCGACTGCCCACCGATGCGGAGTGGTCGTACGTCGCTACGGGCGTTTCCGATAGCGGAGATTTCAATTGCAGCATGGATGTCAATGGCCAGAAAATAAAAGGCTTTGCGCTCGCGGAACGCAACAATGGGTCGCCGAGCAAGTGGGGCATCTACAATATGGTCGGAAACGCGCAGGAATGGGCGCGCGCACCTGGTGGCTGGGTAGCGCGCGGCGGTGCCTTCTCGGACAACACATCGAACTGCGCGGTCTCGGTCGGTCGTGCCCACAGCGGAACACCGGATGGCAAGACCGGAATCCGCTTGATCAGGGAATTCTGAGCGGAGCCCGGCGATGAGTGCATCGGCATCGACACGATTGCGACAGCTGGCGACCCAGTACCACGGTGGCGAGCTCAATCTGCAGAATTATCGCCGCCTGCGTGCCGAACTACTCGATCGGCTCACGAGCGCCGACGCAAGTGCGGGTGCGAACGCGGGCACGGTCGCCAGCGTCGACGAGTCGAGCGTGACGCTGCCGAAGTATCCGCGCCCGCCGGCGGTGCTGCCTTCCTCATCCTCCGAGCCCGCGATGCTGGCCGCTCCGGCCATGCCTGCGCCCGTGACTTCCGCGACTCCTGCAATTGCGGCTCCCGTTGCCGTGATTGTTCCTGTTGCTCCCGCGAAGCCCGCGACCCGCGCACCGGCTCCGCAACCGCCGCGGGTGCAGCCCGCCACGGCGCCGCGTTCCGCAACGCCCGCGCCAGATCCAACGCCGCCACCGACGGCATCCGCAGCCGCACCCGCGCGTAGCGGTGGCGGCGGCAAGTTCGTCGTCGTGCTGGTGATCGTCGCCGCCATTGGCGCGGGTGCGTTCTGGTACTTCAAACTACGTCCGGCCGCATCCGCATCGGCCGACACGGAGCAGGCGGTTCCCACGGCCGAGAGTTATCGCGCGATCAACGATTTTCTCGCGGGAGAAGATTGGAGCGACGAACAGATCGCAAACTTCAATTCACGCTGGTCCACGTTGCCCGACGACATGCGCAATGCGGCAATCGAGGAGACTTGGTACCAGGAGTTCGTCGGCCGCGTGCGATCACAGGTGAAAGAGCGGCGCGCGCTCATGGCGACCGCCGACAGTGTCGGCACCGTCGACGGACCGTTGTCCGCGCTTGCGAGCAGTTTGGGGATCGACGTCTCCTCGCCCGACGCAGTCGTGGTGCGCAGTCGCATTCGTCCGAACGCCGCCGCTTCCGACCCGTCGGGCTCGACGCGGGCCACGGGCCTGCAGCCCGCGAATTCCACCGCGTCGGCGGAGCGACCGAAGGACTCCGACGCTCCGCCTGCGACCACCGCCGCATCCACGCCCGCCGCCACGCCGGGCGCGACCAAATCAGCCGCGGCTGCGACGCAGCCGGCGAGCGCGGCGAAGCACGCCGCGCTGGTGAACACCGCCGATGTGGCCAACCCGGACAAATGCCGCGTCGAGCTCGTCGGCTCGCGCAAGCCACGGTGTCGCGACGCGCTGAACGTGGGCGGCTTCGGGCCGTTCCTGGCCATGATCCCGGCGGGCGGATTCGACATGGGCAGCAAGCAGGTCGCGCAGGAGCAGCCGGTGCATCGGGTGACGATCGCGAAGCCGTTCGCGATCGCCGAGTTCGAAACCTCCCAGGCCGAATTCCAGCTCTTCTGCTCGCACACCAAGCGCGCCTGCGAGGCGCACTGGCAGGGCGGGGACTTCCCGATGGTGCGCGTCAACTGGCGGGATGCGCGCGACTACGCGGCCTGGCTGTCCGAAGTCAGCGGCAAGAGCTACCGTCTAGCTACAGAAGCGGAATGGGAATACGCCGCCCGTGGCGGCAGCAGCGGATTGTTCCCGTCCGGTGACGCGTTGTCACAGACCGATGCCGTCTTTTCCGTCACCGACAAGCTCGGCGCTCCGTGGCCGCGCAGTCAGAGGATCAACGCGAACGCGTTCCGCCTGTATCACAGCATCGGAAACGTGCGCGAGTGGGTAGACGACGCCTGGTTGCCGAGTTTCGCGGGCGCGCCGAGCGACGGATCGGCGCGCGCAGCCGGCGATGCGGCGCAGCGCGTGGTCCGCGGTGGTGCATATACGGACGCCGCGGCCAAACTGCGTTTCACCACGCGCGAGGGCGTGGACGCAACAACCCGGGATTTGATCACCGGGTTTCGCGTAGTGCGCGAATTATGACGAGCCAAGTGTCGTAAATACGCTGCGTGCCGAGTTCTCAAACTGCATAACGTCGCGTCGCGCGAGGTTGCATTGTCACATTCACCCCAGTATTTTCTCGGGGCCCAGCGAACTAGAACAACTAATCAGCTGAAGTCTTCGAAATAAATAGAGAATTTTTGGCTGGAGGATTCACGTGAGTGAGATGTACGCGTATCGCCGCAAAGGAACTGCCCGCGTCGCGGCGCCCACCATGGTCACGGTGGCGACAGCGCTCCTGTCCGCCAGTGCGTGGGCGCAACAGGTGCAGTCTGGCGCCGGAGCCACTCCGAGCGCGCCGGTCCCAAATGCACAGGCCCGTCTGCAGACCCCCGACAGCCCTCTAACTATTCCGCGCGTGGCCGAACGTCCGCTCACCGCCGAGGAGAGTCCGCGCATCCGGGTCACCACATTCGAGTTGTCCGGCGCGGTCGAACATCCCGACGTCGGCCTCAAGCTCAGCGCCATCCGCGCCATCCTCGATGAGGCGGTACGCGCGCAACCCGAGACCGGATACACCATCGCCGACCTCGAAGCGGTCGCGGACAAGGTCACCGACTACTACCGCGCCAGCGGCCTCGTCGTGGCGAAGGCCTTCATCCCCGCGCAGGACGTGCGCGGCGGCAAGGTCACGGTGCGCGTGCTCGAGGGCAAGCTGTCTGCGATCATCGTCGAGCAGAACAAGGCGTACAGCGCGAAGACGCTGCTGCGGCCGTTCGATGCGCTGCTCGGCGCTCCGGTCACCAAGGATCAGATCGAATCGGCGCTGCTCACGCTCACTAACTACCCCGGCCTGAGCGCGTTCGGCGTGCTGAGCGCGGGCCAGGACGTCGGCACCACGAAACTGGTGCTGCGCGTGCAGAAAGAAGAACGGATCGGCTACGACTTCGCCGTCGACAATCAGGGCTCGCGCCTGTCGGGCGAGAACCGCGCGCAGGCCGCGGTGACCGTGAACAACCTGTTCGGGCAGGCGGATCAGCTGCGCACCTACGCGGTGTACGGCTTCGATCGCAGCGACAGCAATGCCAGCGGCCTGTACGGCGGGTTCCAGTACTCGCTGCCCATACACGATAGTCGCAATTTCCTCTTCGCCGGCGCCGCGACCAACACGTACGACATCGGCAACATCGACACCACGTTCACGCAGGGCAGGCCGCAAGGCGAAGCGCTCGAGGTGCAACTGGGCTTCCGGCATGCGTTCGCGCCGACGCGCGTCGCGAACAGCAACTTCGCCGTTCAACTGCAGTCGAAGCGTTCCGAATTCGAGTCGAACGGTTCCCTGCAGTTCCAGGACAAGCTCACGGTCTTGAACGCCACGTACGATTGGAGCCGTGTCGATCAGCGCTTCCGCGGCGTCAACCAGATTTCGTTCGGGTACTCGCATGGATTCGAGGATTTTCTGGGCTCGCTCGGCGAGTACAACGCCACGACCGGCGGCGCGAGCCAGGCGGGCGCCACGGGCAAGTTCGACAAATTCACCTTCGCGATGGCGCGCATGCAGCGCCTGACCAAGGGTTCGTCGCTGATCCTGAACGTGCGCGGCCAGTACAGCAGCGACGCGCTCTTGTCGCTCGAGCAGGCCTCGCTGAGCGGTGCGGATGCGGTGCGCGCGTTCCGGGTGACAGAGCGCGCGGGAAGCTTCGCTGCGGACAACTTCGACAGCTCGCTCGCGGACACGGCCATCATCACCACGCTCGAGTACGTATTCTCGATACCCGGGCTCGCCGACCGTCCGGCGTTCGGCAACCGCACCTGGGGACAGGTGCTGCAGTTCTCGTTGTTCACGGACTACGCGCACGGTGAGCTCAACGACCCAGCCCTCAGTGAGGATCCGGAATTCGATGTCGCCGGCTGGGGCGGCTCGATCCAATTCAACATTCCCAATCGCGTCTTTGCGCGAGTCGACGTTTCGAAGCCGTTCGAGAACGACAACCCCGAGAGCGACGACGTTCAGGCGTACTTCCGCTTCGGCGTTCACTTCTGATCGGATCAGCTGGAGAGCACACGAATGACACAAAAAACTCCTCCGAATTCCGCCTCCGACCGGGGCAATACAGCGCGGGCGCTGCTCATCGGTACGACGTGCGGCATCGTCGGGGCGCCCGGCATCGCGACGGCCGGGCCGGAAGGCGGTGTCGTCACCGCGGGTCAGGGGTCGATCGCGACGCCGACCAGCACCTCTACGGTCATCAATCAGTCCAGCAATTCGCTGTCTATCAACTGGCAGTCGTTCGACGTTGCATCTAACGAATCCGTCAGCTTCGTCCAACCGTCCTCGAATGCGGTCGCGCTCAATCGCATCCTCGACCAGAAGCCGAGCGAGGTCTTCGGCCGCATCGACTCCAACGGCAAAGTCGTGCTGCTGAATTCCAACGGCATCATGTTCGGGCAGAACGCCCAGCTCAACGTAGGCTCGCTGCTCGCGACCTCGCTGAATGTCATTTCTTTCGACGAATCGACCGGGCACCTGAGTCTGTCGGCCGCCGGCACGCCGGGCGCCATCATCAACAACGGCACGATTTCCGCCGCTCCCCATGGCTCGGTAAGCCTGGTTGGCGGCACCGTGGCCAACAACGGCCTCATCGTGGCCGAGTACGGCACCGTGAATCTTGCCGCCGGGCGCGCTGCGACACTCGACTTCTATGGCGGCGGACTGCTGCGTTTCGACGCCGACTCCGCGCTCACTTCCAACGGCGGCGCGGCCGCGGGCGTCGACAATGCGGGACAGATCCGCGCCGACGGCGGCCAGGTGCTGCTCACGACGAGCGCCGCACAGAATGTATTCGACCGGGCCGTCAACAACGACGGCCTGGTGCGCGCCAACCGCATCGACAACACCGGCGGCGCGATCCGACTGGTCGGCGCGGGCGGCACGGTAGTCAGCAGCGGCGAACTCGACGCATCGGGCGTGGGCGCCGATTCGAGCGGCGGCACCGTACAGGTGCTCGGTCAGTACGTCGGATTGTTCGGCAACGCGGTGGTCGACGTCTCTGGTGACGCCGGCGGCGGAGTCGCGCTGATCGGCGGAGATTTCCAGGGCAGCAATCCGGACGTCATCAACGCTCGCGCGACGATCGTCGCGCCGGGCGCGAGCATCGTCGCGGACGCGCGCACTGCCGGTGACGGCGGACGCGTGATCGTCTGGGCGGACGAGGGAACTAGCTACTACGGCAGCCTGTCCGCGCGCGGCGGCAGCCTTTCTGGCGACGGCGGGTTCGCCGAAGTCTCGGGCAAGAAGGGGCTGGTGTTCGAAGGCACCACCGATCTGAGCGCGGCCAATGGTTCCTTCGGCAGCCTGCTGCTCGATCCGGAAAACATCAGCATCCAGACCAACGCCGGCAACGCGACGCCGAATCTCAATTTCGCCGATGGGCCCACGAATGCGAATGTGACACCGGCCTCGATCATCTCGGCACTCGGGACAGGTTCAGTCCTGCTGCAGGCCACGGACGACATCACCGTGAATGCCGACGTCAACGCCGCCGGGTCACCGCTCGCCAACACCTTGACGCTGCAGGCCGGTGACGACGTCATTTTCACTACGAACATGAACATCGTCACGGGCGGTCCCATTTCGCTCATCACCGGCGGCGCGACCCCCGTATCGCAGACTGGAACTCGGGACATCACGTTCAACACCGGATCGGGCGTGACCGCGCCTTCGATCTCGATGGACAGTGAAGACGACATCAACTTGCTCATGGGCACGGTCAATTCGACCGGCACGGTAACCCTCGTGGCCGACGGCCTCATCGAGGACGGCATGGCCGCGTCGATCACCGCCCCGAGGCTGGTCATCAACGGCGCAAATCAGGTGGATCTGCATGCGAACGTCGGCACCCTGGATGCCCAGGGCGTCACCGGCGCCTTCCTGTTTCATCAAATCACCGGCAACGTGACCGTCGAAGACGTGCGGTCGACCGGCACCGTGAGCATCTTCGCGGATGCCGGCGCGATCCTCGATGACGACGAGGGCACGGATGCGACCACGCGAATCGTCGGCTCGACGATCGCGCTCGATGGCGCGACCGGTGTCGGTAGCGTCGCGGACCTGCGGCTCGGCACCGGCTCGTCCATCGACGTGCAATCGGCCGGCAGCATCACGGTGGACGTCAGTGAGCTCAACGGTGAGATCAACCTGAATTTCTTCCAGAGTCCGACCGCCATAAACATGGCAGCGAACGCCATCGACGCGGGCAAGAATGCCGGCACGGCCGGGAACATCGTCCTGCTGCAGTCGGCGCAGGACATCAATTCGAGCCTGTTTGTCGACGATTCCTTCGATTTCAACGGCACGAACACCGCGCAGGTGGGCTTCCGCTCCAACCTCACCCTCACGGTGGGGGACGACGTAGCCGATCTCTTCTCCAACAATGACAGTCCAGGGACGCTGGCATACACGGGCCTGGTCGACATTCTCCAGAATGACGCCAGTCCGCGTGACGTCGACAACATCAACGTCGGCAGCCTGATTTTCGATTCCGGTTCGGGCGGCGGCGACACGACGTTGTCGGTGAACGTCGGGCAGCTGCGCGCGGCGCTCGGCGGCACCGCCGAGCTCACTGTCAATGAAACGAACGCGATCAATCTCGTGGACGTCGTGGCGCCGGGCACGGTACGCGTGGATGCGGGTGGCGCCATCACGGTCGGCGTCGTGACTTCGACGACCGAGGACGTCAGCCTCACGGCCGCGGGCACCATCAGCGACGATGGCGACAGCTCTGGCCGCACGCGCATCACCGCCACGGCCGGCACGGTCGCGCTCGCGGGCACCAGCATCGGCGGTGCGGCGGCCAACGCCGAAATCGACACCAACGCACAGAACCTTTCGTTGAATGCCTCGACCGGCGACATGTACGTGCTCGAGCAGACGGGCGCGGCCATCACGAATTTCATGTCCGCGGGCACGGGCACGCTGTCGCGTATCCAGACCGAAAATGGTGCGTTGACGTCGGCAATCAACATTCGTCCGAACAGCGGCAACCTCGAGCTCATCTCGAACGGCACGGGAGTGAACGTCAACTACGGCGCCATCACGCTGGGCCGCACCACCGGACCCGGCAACGTCATCGTGCGTGCCGGCGGTGATCTAACTATCGGCACCGTGGTTTCGAACGGCGCGGATCTCGAAGCCGGCGCCTCGGTCGGCACCGGCAATCTCGTGGTGAACAACGTCGGCGGCACCGCCGGGACCGTCCAGTTGCGAGCCGGTGGAACGATCACGGACAACGCGACCGTCGGAACCGCGGCCGTCGTCGCGGGCACCTTGAGCGTCACCCGCGCGACCTCGGTCGATGTCGACACAAACGTGAACACGTTGAACGCCAGCGGCGTCACGGGTCCGCTCACGGTTCGCGAGCAGGCCGGCGACTTGGCCGTCGGGACAGTCAACGTGACCGGCGCGGTCGATCTCTCCACCACGGCAGGCGCGTTGAACGTCACCACTTTGTCGGGCAATGGCATCACGCTGAACGCCGCGGGCGGTGGTATGACCCTGGGCACGGTGACTTCCGGCGCCGGCGCCGGGGACATCTCGCTCACGGCCACTGGATTGATCGACGATGGCGTAAGCGCAGCGGCTTCGGTCATCGGCGACGAGCTCACGATCGCGGGCCCGGGCTCCGTCGACCTCGACACGAATGTAACCACGCTCGACGCGACTGGCCTGAGCACGCTGGCCATCCGCGAGCAGACCGGCAGCCTCGGCGTCACGAATGCGGTCGCGAGCGGCACGGTCAGCGTATCGACGAACAACGCGGCACTGAACCTCACCACCGTGAGCGGCACGACCGTGACGCTCGCAGCGGGCACCGGCGCGATCGCCGACGGGGCCGCCACCCAGTCCGTAACCGCGAATCAGCTCGCCATCACGAACGCCGGATCCGTCAATCTCGACACGGACGTCAATGTGTTGAACGCCGGCTCAGTCGGTGCGGGCGGCCTGGCGATCCGCGATCAGGCCGGCTCCTTGACGGTCACGAATGCCACCTCTACCGGCGCGGTCGACGTAACGGCGACCACCGGCGGTCTCACCGTCACGAATGCAAATGGCAACGGCGTCACGCTGACCGCGGGCGCGGGCGCGATGGCACTGACCACAGTGAACGCGAATGGCGGCACCGCGACGCTGTCGGCCACGGGCGCCATCACGGGTGGTCCTGGCGCGGTCGCGGGCAACCGGCTGTCGGTCACCCAGGCGGCGTCGGTGAACGTCGAGACGAGCGTCAACACCCTCAACGCGATCGGTGTCGTCGGCGACCTGACCGTCGCCGATGCCAACAACATCACCATCGAGACGGTGACTGCCGGCGGCGCGGTGGCGCTGACCTCCAATGCCGGTGCGATCCTCGACGACGACGGCGGCACGAGCAACGCGACGACGATCTCCGGTTCGTCCGTGGCGCTCACGGCGGCCACCGGCATCGGCTCGGTGACGGATTTCACCACGGGCGCGGGCTCGTCGGTCGACGTCAATTTCGCCGCGCCTGGCGCGCTGTCGGCCACCGTCGCTTCGAACAGTGGGGCCATCAACCTGAACATCTCGGGTGCGCCTGCGATCGCGGCTGGCGGAATCACGCTGGGCTCGGATCCGGGCGTGTCCACCGGCACAGTGGTACTGCAATCCGGCGCGGCTCTGGACCTCGGCGGTCTCATCGATAACGCCATCAGCATCGGCGCCGGCAACACCGCCAGCGTCGGTTACGTATCGGGCGGTCTGCTGACGTTGCGCAGTACTGGCTCCGTCACGGACGCCGCTCCGCTGAACCTGCTGGTGAGCGGCGCGGACATCGTCTCTGACAGCATGACGCCGCGTACCATCGCGCTCACGGCTGGCACACTCAACTTCAATGCTTCGGCTGCGGCCGGCGGTTTCCAGCTCAACACGGACGTCAACTTCCTGAATGCCGACGTGGGCGCGGTTGCGCTGAACGTCGACCAGATCGGCGGCGCCGGCGACCTTACGCTGGGCCGCATCGTCTCTCAGTCGCTCGACGTGGACACGCAGGTTGCCAACGGCGCCATCCTCGATGACGGTGACGACACGACGGTGCTCGCCGGATCGAGCATCCGGCTCTCTGCCGGCGGCTCGGTCGGCAGCAATGCGACGCCGGAAGACGCGATCGATGTGGATACGCCGAGTCTCTTCGCCGCCAGCTTTGGGACCGGCGGCGACGTTGTGATCAACAGTGTGCGCACCGGGTCGACGGCCTTTTACGTGGGAGCAAGCGTCGACGACACATTGGCGGGCAATGGCGATCTCACCATTCGTGCCGTGGGCGATGTCAGCGCGCAGATCCTGCAGGCCGTGGGCGACACCGTCACGGTGACTACGGCGGGCCAGATCGTCACGGACGCCGCGGCTGTTACGGATCGGGTCGTGAACGCCGATCAGCTCGTCGTCATTGCCGCGAGTGCCATCAATCTCAACGGCACCAACATCAACACCCTCAATGCGAGCAGTGTCACCGGCCCGCTCTCCTTGACTGAAGCCACTGGACCGCTGACGGTCGCCAATGCCAGCGCGACGGGCGCGGTCAACGTGGCGACGACGGACGGCGCCTTGACCGTGACGAGCGCCGCCAGCAGCGGCGGTGCGACTACGCTCACGGCGGGCGGCACGGGCGCTCTGTCGATCACCAACGCGAGCGGCACTGGCGGGCTCACGGCGTCGACAGTCAACGGCGCGTTGACAGCGACCACCGTGTCGAGCTCCGGTGGACCGCTCTCGCTCGCCGCGGGCGGCGCGGGCACCCTGACGATTGGCACCGCGACCGCGCTCGGCGCGATCACGGGCACCACGGCCAATGGCGCGTTGAACGTGACCAATGCTGTTACGAGCACCGGCGGCGCGGTCACGCTCGCAGCGAGCGGCACGGGCGCGGCGCTCACGATCGCGAACGCGAGCGGCGCGGGCGGCCTGACGGCTTCGACCGTCGACGGCACGTTGACGGCGACCGCCGTATCGAGCTCGGGCGGACCGCTCTCGCTCACGGCAGGCGGCACGGGCGCGCTCACTATCGGCAGCGCAAATGCGGTCGGCGCGATCACGGCCACCACAGCCAACGGCGCGTTGAACGTGATGGACGCAGCCAGCAGCGGCGGCACGACTACGCTCACGGCGGGCGGCACGGGCCCGCTCTCGATCACGAACGCCAGCGGCGCAAGCGGGTTGACGGCTTCGACCGTCGACGGCGCGTTGACGGCGACCGCCGTGTCGAGCTCGGGCGGACCGCTCTCGCTCACTGCGGGCGGCACCGGCGCACTCACCATCGGCACCGCAAACGCGGTCGGCGCGATAACGGCCACCACGGCCAATGGCGCGTTGAACGTAACCACTGCTGTTACCAGCACGGCCGGCACGACCACGCTCACGGCGGGCGGCACGGGCCCGCTCTCGATCACGAACGCCAGCGGCGCAAGCGGGCTGACGGCCTCGACCGTCGACGGCGCGTTGACGGCGACCACCGTGTCGAGCTCGGGCGGACCGCTCTCGCTCACTGCGGGCGGCACCGGCGCACTCACCATCGGCACCGCGAACGCGCTCGGCGCGATCACGGCTACCACCGCCAACGGCACGTTGAACGTGATCAATGCTGTCACCAGCTCCGGGGCCGCGGTCACTCTGACCGCTGGCGGCGCGAACGCGCTCACGTTCAACAGCGTAACGGGCGTGGGCGCCAACCTCACTTCCGGCGCCGCACTCGCGCTCGGCACTGTGAACGCCAACGCGGGCACCGCGACGTTGACCGCGGCCGGCGCCATCACGGATGCCGCGGGCACCACGCCCTCGGTGGCGGCGAACCAGCTGACGATCACGTCGGCGACGTCTGTAGACCTCGACACCAACGTTGGCACGCTCAACGCCACCGGGGTGACGGGTACGCTCACGATTCGCGAACTGAACGCGCTCGCGGTCGCGAATGCAAACGCGGCCGGCACGGTTTCCCTCTCCACCGTCAACGGCGCGTTGAACGTCACCAATGCCACGAGCACGGGTGGCGCACTCACGCTCGCGTCCAACGGAGGCGCGCTCACCGTGGGCACAGGCGCCGGCACGGGTGCCACGCTCACTTCGAGCGGGGCGATCACACTCGGCACGGTGACCACCACGGGTGGCACCACCACGCTGAACGCGGCGGGTGCCATCACCGACGCCGCGGGGCCCACCGCATCGGTGGTCGCAAATCAGCTCACGATCAATGCGGCCGGCTCGGCGGACCTCGATACCAACGTCAATTCGCTCGTCGCCAGCGGTGTGGCAGGTGCACTGACGGTGCGCGAGCAGACTGGCGCGCTGACGGTCGCCAGCGCCAATGCGAACGGCGCCATCAACGTCTCCACCATCAACGGCGCGCTGACGGTTACCAGCGCGACCAGCACGGCGGGCACGGTAACGGCCGCCGCCGGTGGCGGAGGCGCGCTCAGCGTCGCCGCGTTGGCGGGCACAGGCGCCACGCTCACGGGCGGCGCCATGACGCTGGGCGGAATCAATGTGGCCGGTGGCACGGTCACGCTCACCGCCACCGGAGCCATCGCCGACGCGGCGAACGCCACTGCTTCGATCCTTGCAAATCAGCTCACCATCGCCGGCGCGGGCTCGGTCGATCTCGACACGAACATCAACACGCTCAACGCCACCGGCGTGACGGGCACGCTCGCGGTGCGCGAGCAGACCGGCGCGCTCGCGGTCGCCAATGCGAACGCTGCCGGAGCGGTCAATGTCTCCACGGTCGGCGGCGCACTGACGGTTGCGAACGCCACCAGCTCGGGCGGCGCAATGACGCTCGCGGCCGGTGGCGGCAATGCGCTCACCGTGACAACTGCATCCGGCGCCGCGGGCGCGACGCTCACGGGCAGCACGGCCACGGTCGGCACGGTCAATGCCGGCACCGGCGTAGCGACGGTCACTGCGGCGGGCGATCTGCAAGTGACGACGGCCACCGGCACGGGCGTGACGCTCACCTCGGGCGCGGTGCTGACGGCCGGTACCGTGAACTCCGGCACCGGCGCGTTGAACATGACCGCCACAGGCGCGCTCAATCTCACGTCGGCCACCAGCACCGGCGCAACGCTCAATTCAGGCGCGGTGCTGACGGCCAACACGGTGAACGCCGGCTCCGGCGCGCTCAACATGACCTCGACGGGCGCGCTCAATCTAACTACAGGCTCCGGGGGCAGTGCGACGCTCAATTCGGGCGCGGCTCTGACGATTGGCACACTGGGTGTCGGCGCCGGCTCGGCGAGTTTGACGGCCGTGGGCGCGCTGAACGATGGTGGAACCGTCACGGCGCTCTCCGCGGGCACGACGACCCTCAGCGCGGCGTCGATCGGAACCACGGCGAACCCGTTCAATACGTCTGTGACCTCGTTGACGTCCGCGTCGACGGCCGGCAGCACGTACATTCGCGAAGCGAACGACATCCTACTGACGGATCTCACCGCGGCGACGAACCAGGACATCGTGATCGGAGCTATTGGCGACATCACGGTGGCGCGCATCATGGTCGATGGCTCCAACGGCGACGGGCGCGTGTTGCTGGCCGCCGGCAGCGATATCTTCTCGGTCGGCGCGGGTACGCACATCACCGCGCAGGATGTGGAGTTGCGTGCCGGTGGTCTCGACACCACGGGCGGCCGAGCGGGTGCGGGCAACATCCTGCGCATCAACGCACCCCAGTTTGTGGCCGGAAGCGATGACAGCGACGTGCCGAGCGTGGTGCTCATTCAGAATCAGAGCGCAGCGGATCCGAACGTGGCCGCGCAGCCGAACCAGGTGGAGATGGTCGCCGGCCAATTCGAAATTGCGACGGTGACGTTGAATCCGGCCCTTCAGACGGTGGATGGATATCTCACGACGCGCTTCTCGGACCGCACCGCTGGGATCGGCGAAGAAATCAATTTCAACAACCTCGATTTCCTGACGTCGGGACGCGGCACGGCGGTGCTGGGCAACATCAACCAGAACTCACTGTCGAACGCGAGCGACGCGGCGAGCAATCAGGGTGAAGGCGCGCTCTACGTCGACTGGGCGTCGTTCGATCCGAATATCAGTCTGTTCGGCACGGTGAACCCGCCCATCTGCCTGCCGCGCGATCAGCAGGACGACGACAGTGGCGAAAGCACAGAAGGCGCTCCGGACTCCGGCGCGGGCAGTGGTGGTGGCAGTGGCTGCGCGTCGAGCACGGCGCAATACGATAACCACTCGCTCGGGCTGCCTGAACTGCGGCTGGTGCTCACCGAACAGGGCATGCAGTGGGTACGGGTACGGGTTCGGGTGCCGATGCAGCACTCCGGCGGGCCCCTGCGCGTCGCCCAGTCGCGGTAATTGGGCAACCGGCGCGTACGCGCCGGTTGCCATCCCGCCACGCCTTCAGTATTCTTCGCGACCGTTTTGACCCGGGCTGAGTCGCAAGGCTCAGCCCGGTTCTCCTTGCCGTACCGATTACCTCAATCGGGCGGCTTCATAACCGTAAGGAGTAAACATGAGGCATTACGAAATCGTGTTCCTGGTCCATCCAGACCAGAGCGAACAGGTCCCTGCCATGATCGAGCGTTACCGCGGAATGATCTCCGGCGGTGGCGGCACCGTGCACCGCCTCGAAGACTGGGGTCGGCGCCAACTCACTTTCCCGATCACAAAGGTTCACAAGGCGCACTACGTGCTGCTGAACGTGGAATGCGATCAGAAAATCCTCGAAGAGCTCACGGGTGCGTTCCGTTTCTCGGACGCCGTGCTGCGGCATCTCGTCGTCAGCATGGACGAGGCCGTGGTCGAACCCTCGCCGATGGCGAAGGCCGCGCAGGAAGAGAAGGAAGGCGGGCCGCGCCGCGAGCGTCGTGACGACTCGCCGTTCGGCGGCGACGATGATGACATGGGAGTAAACGCCTGATGAAAGACGACAAACCGCGTCGCAGTGGCCCGGGTGGCGGTGGTGCCGGTGGTGGCAACCGCTCGTTCTCGCGCCGTCGCAAGTTCTGCCGTTTCACGGCCGAGGGCGTCAAGCAGATCGACTACAAAGATCTCGCCACGCTCAAGCAGTACATCACCGAGACCGGCAAGATCGTGCCGAGCCGCATCACGGGCACCAAGGCCTTCTATCAGCGCCAGCTCGCCGCCGCGATCAAGCGTGCGCGCTACCTCGCGTTGCTGCCTTACACCGACCAGCATTGAGATAAACCATGGACGTCATACTGCTCACCAAGGTGGCAAACCTTGGAAACATCGGCGATCGCGTGAACGTGAAGTCCGGCTATGGCCGCAACTTCCTCCTGCCGAAAGGCAAGGCCACGCTGGCGACGCCGGAGAACGTGAAGA
>JAYTOI010000040.1:0-2212 GCA_043747875.1 Pseudomonadota bacterium
ACTCCCCCGGGCTTGAGCGCGCGCGCCGCGGCGTTCATCGCATCTTCGAGCGCGCCAAAGTACACCAGCGTGTCGGCGGAGATCACGACGTCATAAGTCGCTGGATGCGCGCACATGAACGCGACCAGTTCGGATTCGTGCAGTTCGTCGTACACGTTTCGCGCGCGTGCTTTCGCAAGCATGCCCGCCGACAGATCGACGCCCACGAGTTGCCGCGAGCTCGACCGAAGCAATGGGCCGCACAAGCCCGTGCCGCAGCCGGCGTCGAGGACGACGAGCCGGCGTTCGGCAAACGATATGACTTCTGTCAGCGCGGCAGTCAAAAGGCCGGGCGCCGCGTAGTGAAGGTTGGCGAGCGACTCGTCGAAGGTATCCGCGAAACGATCGAATATCTTCGCGACGTAGGCATCGTCCGCGCGCGGGGGCGCATTCGCGTTTGCATATGCGGCGGCCATGTGGCGCGCGATGGGGTTGTCAGGTTCCACGGCGAGCCAGCGTTGGTACACATCGGCGGTCAGGTCGGGCCGACCGATGCGAAGGAACAGCATTGCGATGTTTTCGTACGCGCCGGCGAATCGCGGATTCAGGTCGAGTACGCGGCGGTAGCAGCGGACCGCGTCATCGCGCTTGCGTGCGCGACGGAACAGGTTCGCGAGGTTGTACCAGGCTTCCGCATAGTCCGGCTTCTGGTTCGTCGCGTTGGTGTAGGCAAGCTCCGCGGCCTTTTCGTCGTTGCCTGCCAGAAGGACGTTGCCGAGGTTGTTCCAAGCGTCGGGGTTGCGCGGCGAGATGTTCAACGAACGCTTGATGAGCTCGATGGCTTCGTCGCGCCGGCCCTGCCGCATGCGGAGGACGCCAAGGTAGTGCAGGGCGTCGACATCGTTCGGCTGCTTCTGCAGCAACTGCAGGTAGGCGGATTCCGCTTCGGTCAACCGCCCCTGCTGATGGTGCGCGATGGCGTCGTGAATCGTCTGCATTCGCGCGAGTCTAGCAAACGGGAAGGAGTCGAAGATGTGGGCCCCGGCGAAAAGCGCGCCTTGCGCCTGCATGGATACGCGTCGCTCGACCATTCACCAACGAGGTCCGGCCCCTTTTGCTAGGGAAGCTCTGAACAGGTAGTTGTTCGAGCTTCGATCCGGGTTTTGGTGTTCATGATTTGACGGCAAGAACCGGGCTTAGCGGCGCTAGCGCGCTTCTGAGCCCTTCTTTTTCGCCTATCAGGCTGTTCTGGCCGTCGAGTAGACAGACCACTGCCGTGGCAACAGTCGCCGCCTCAACAGATACAGGTTCGCCAGCGCAAAGGCCGTGAACAAGCGCGCCGCGTTCTTGGCGATGCCGCGATAACGCACCTTGGTGAAGCCCCAGAGCTGCTTGACCACGCGGAACGCATGTTCGCCGCGTGCCCGCGTGCGAGAACGGATGCGGTTTAAGTATCGGTCGTACTCGCTCAATGGGATGTGCGTGCGGCGTCGGTTGACGCAGTAGCGGATGCCACGCTCGAGGGCGCTTTGGCGGTGGGCTTTGTTCCAGTACATCTGATCGCCGAACACCGCTCGCTCCTGTCCATGCAGCAGCCTGGGCATCTCGGTGAGGTCATGCACGTTGGCGGCGGTGGCCGTGAGGCTGTGAACGATGCCGCGTTGGTCGGTGCCGATGTGCGCCTTCATCCCAAAGTGCCAGCTGCCACCCTTCTTGGTCTGATGCATCTCAGGATCGCGCTCTTTCTCTGCGTTCTTGGTCGAGGTCGGCGCCTCGATGATCGTGGCATCGACGATCGTCCCGGACTTCAGCAACAGCCGCTTCTCATCAAGCAGCGTGCGAACCTCGGCGAAGATCGCTTCGGTCAACTTGTGCTTCTCCAGCAGGTGCCGGAAGCGCAGGATCGTCGACTCATCGGGTACGCTCTCGTCGGCCAGTTCAATGCCGGCAAAGGCCCGCATCGAGCTCGAGTCGTATAGCGCATCTTCCATCGCCGGATCCGACAGGTTGAACCACTGCTGCATGAAGTAAATCCGCAGCATCCGTTCCAGCGGCATCGGCTGAGTGCCGTTGCCGGCCTTCGGGTAGTGGGGTGCGATCAACAACACCAACCGCGTCCACGGGATTACCGCGCCCATCTCGGTCAAAAACCGCTCCCGGCGCGTGAACTTCTTCTTGTTCGCCCAGGCCAGAGACTCGAACGTCGTCTGCTTCATCGCCCGCACCTCAAAAA